>PSLO01000027.1:0-47718 GCA_040289665.1 Leptolyngbya sp. ERB_1_1
TGCAATTTGGCATTTCATCCACTACTACAACGAACAGATTCGCCTGCAACTAGCAAACGGTTGAAAAGATGTCCTGTTTTTACTTATCCTTTACTAAAAAAGACTACCCTGGCATGAACTTTGACAAGCAGTTGATCGGATTTAATTTGAGGTTGATTGACCTCTGCTACCTGCAAAACATCAGGTGCTCCATAGCGATAAATGATAGCGGCTTTCATCGGAGTTCCAAGAGAGTTTTTACTTCAATTCGCCGTTGGTGAACATCGGACGACTGGGCGAGTCGTCATGTTCAGCGATCGTCGTTAGCATACAATAGTCAATGTCTTTGACCAAATCTCGCAGCTTTGCAATTTGTTCATTGTGGGGAATGATCGGCATGATTGATTTTCCTCAACCCTGAATATGCGCTCTGCTATGACTATAGGTAGAGATGCGGTTAAAAAACATCTAACTATTGAAGCAAATCGATCAGTAAAAAGCCTCTGGCAGAGCAGCCTCACAATCAACGTAGATCTGATAGATTCGGTTTGCAGTCTTCGGTTCAATTTGATCATGTCCCCGAGTATGATCGAGACAGGTCATGTTCTGACAATTCTTCACGTTTAGCAGAAATCCCCTCTCGTATGGCAACAGAAGTATTAGCAACCAACTGGAAGCAGCGCGTTCAGGTCGTGCAAGGCGACATTACTCGGCAGAATGTGGATGCGATCGTCAACGCTGCGAATGAGTCATTGTTGGGCGGAGGCGGAGTGGATGGCGCAATTCACCGCGCTGCCGGACCTCAACTGTTGGAAGAGTGCCGGAAGCTGGGCGGTTGTCAGACCGGACAGGCGAAGATCACAAAGGGGTACAACCTCTCAGCAAAGTGGGTCATTCATACCGTTGGTCCAGTTTGGCAGGGCGGACAGCATCACGAGGATGAGTTGTTGGCAAAGTGTTACCGCAATAGTTTGGCTTTGGCAGTGCAACACTCTGTTCGCACGATCGCGTTTCCTGCTATCAGCACAGGAGTTTATGCATTTCCCCTCGATCGTGCGACTCAAATTGCGGTCACGGAAGTTCAGAACTTTCTCACTCAAAATGCCTTGATCGAGCAGGTTAGATTTGTCTGTTTCGGGGATGCGGCTTATCAGTGTTATCTTGAGGCGATGAATCTACGAGAGAGCTAAAATTGTTGGCAAACGTTGACTGCAATTGTTAAATGTTGCAGTCTGTCGCAGGGCTTCTTGCGGTCAGAAGCCCTCATCTTCATATCACCCAATGTTAAACCCGAAACACAATCATCTATGCCGTTCGTCCCAGTAGAATTCAAGGTTCCAACGACGCTCGAGACTCAAGAGTTTCGGTTGCGAATGCTGACTGTGCATGATGTCGTGAAAGATTACGAGGCAGTCATGAGCAGTGCAACGCATCTGAAAACCGTGTTCCCTGGTGGAAGCTGGCCAGATGGACTGTCCTTAGAGCAAAACCTGATCGATCTCGGTTGGCATCAGAAGGAGTTTCAGACGCGTCGATCGTTTGCCTACACCGTGTTGAATCCGTCAGAGTCTCAGGTGATTGGGTGCGTCTACATCAACCCATCCCGGAAGCGAGGCTTTGATGCAGAGGTCTTTCTGTGGGCTAGGCAGAGCGAGTTAGCGAACGGCATGGAGTCGCGCCTACATCATGCTGTCAGGACGTGGATTGCAAGAGAGTGGCCGTTCAAGATGGTAGCCTTTCCGTGCCGTGAGATCAGTTGGGAGCAGTGGCAAACGCTCCCAACTGATGAGTAGCGTGCAATGAGAGGTCTTTTTGGGTGCTGCCTAACCCTGAAACCCTACAATTCCTTTTCAGATTTAACCACGGTTTTTTTGCTATTGTTCCCGTTCAAGGCAATATTCTGGAGTTACGCCCCACCCATTTGTAATTTCTGTACGAGTCGAACGAGCTAAACCATGACTGTTAGCTAGGAAACACTCGATCGTAGAGATTGCTCGATAGGTGGGATTTGCAAATCAAGCCCATTTGAATCAGCATCTCAAGCGCCTGTTGGGAGCCATTCCTAAGATGCTCCTAGAACAGCGCAAGAATCGATAAAAAAATCGCAAAAATGTAGAAGATAGACAGGGGCAGCATTTCCTATTCTGGAAGTAATTCATGGCTTGCTATGAGAAGGTTTTGAGGATTTTTGAACGGATCAACAACTTTACCTCTGTCAATAAAAATTACCCATAAGGGGACTGGTTGAAGCGCGATCGCCAATTTACATTTGAGCGAGTTCTATTAAAGCCAATCACCTTGCTCACGATTCCGCACTTAAGGATGGGGCAGCAGATTGTTCTACACCTCTTCTCCACAAGTGCAGTCTTTGCCTTAGTAAAACAATCACGCCCAAAGAGGCTGGCTTAGCAAGAGCAAACCTTCCACTTCATCTAACAATCGGAGATTTTGTATGAGGAACAATTTTAACAGTGACGGCAAAGCGCATACATTGGTGACCAGCCCTTGGGGTTTAGGACTGCTAGCCCTAGCGCAAAACACCATGACTGTTGACACGATGGCACCGAATGGCACACGGTTTGGGAATTGGTTATTGAATACCAAAGATAACAATACAGAACTAAAAGCTGATTTTGACGGCGATGGCAAAGCTGAATTGTTGATGTCCAGTCCGTGGGGAATCGGGGTTCTCAAGCTCCTCAACGGTGGATTCACCTCGATCGCGATGGCACAAAATGGTACTCGAAACGGAGGGTGGATAATCAACACTGCTGACAATCAGTTTTTGCACGCTGCTGATTTTGACCGCGATGGTAAAGAAGAGGTATTAGTGACTAGCCCATGGGGAATTGGCATTTTGAAATACGCCAATAATGACATCACCTCCCTTATGCTTGCAGCCAATGGAACACGATTTGGCGGTTGGTTATTGAACACAAGCGACAATTTCTTCACGCTCGTTGGCGATTTTGACGGCGACAAGCAAACAGAAATTGTGGTGACTTCGCCCTGGGGTTTAGGTATTCTCAAATTCGACGGCACAATCCTTACTTCCATTGTGATGGCACCTAACGCCAGTAACTTAGGCGGTTGGGTGTTAAACACCGCTACTGATAAATTCGAGGTCGTTGGCGATTTCGACGGAGATGGCAGAGCCGAAATACTTGTCAGCAACAACAGCAAAATCGGCATTCTCAAACTACAAGGTAGCAGTCTCACTAGTCTATGCGTCACTAACACGGGCGATCGCTTGGGCAGTTGGGTACTTGACAGCAAGACCAACAAGATGAACACCGTCGGAGATTTCGACGGGGACGGCAAAACCGAAATCTTAGTCACCAGCGACTGGGGGTTAGGCGTACTACAACTGAATGGAAACGCGCTACAATCTACTGTCGCGATCGCCAATGGCACCCGATTTGGCGATTGGCTGCTGAATACGCGAGATAATCGCCTCAACTATGCTGCCGATTTTGATGCCGACGGTAAAGCTGAAATCCAAATCACTTCACCATGGGGCATGGGGATATTGAAACAATCGGGGAATACTTTCAACGCAGTCACGATGTTTCCGAATGGCACCCGATTTGGCGGTTGGCTACTGAATACTGCCGATAATGACCTGGAAGCAGGTCTCGGACAAGCTTATGGGCTGATTATTTATCACTCGCAGTGGAAAGGAGCAGTCGATAGTACGGCTACCTTTTTGAGAAGCAGGGGCTACACAACGTTCGTCACTCCTAACGCTGCCACCGGGATTGCGATGTTGAAAAACTTAGCCCTCTATCTCAAAGTAAGTGACAGGCTTTTTGTCTATTTAGCAGGACATGGCGGTAGTCGCAGAGCATTGGGCGATACCGCAAAGGATAAATCCCTGACCCATATCTTTGAATTTGAAGACCGTGTTCAGGTAGGCTATGACCAATTTGCGCCATCCTTTCAATTAATGGGCAATAAAGGCGTTGATTTGTCGGTATTTGACGGAAGCTGTGATGGTGGCGAGGCAGTGCTGAACGCCATCGGAGAACGTTACTTAGCAATGTCCACGACGACCGTTTACGCACCTGGTCTTACCAATACACCCAATCCATCAGAAATTATGCAGATGTTTGGTAAGCCAAGCATGTTTGGCTTATGGTGGTCGCCTTACTATACTGCTAGTTTGCTAACCTCTAAAACCCCACATCGGTTTTATCAAAAGATTTACCGTAACGACAATACTGAGATCAATGTGCAGTCGCTGTTCTACAAGCCAGCGATCGCATTCTACACCGCATTAGGTAGCGGATGGGATTTGATGGTAAGGCATTGTTACTTGTATCGCTATATCTATCCCACTGATTTCAATAATTTGCCAAAATCAGACCAGGATGTCATGACAGAGACGACCAGTAACTTTTTGGCTTCCATGAGGGCAGACTTTAATGCCTATGCACCCTCAATTGCGAATTTGAAAAATATCCTCAACAATCCCACTTGGGTCGATCGCGCTGCTGATGTCTATGCGCGTTCATTTCCGCGACCTTGGCAAACTATCTTTGGGGATATGAATTGGAATGTTACGGCTGAACCAGTTCGGCATTCTAGTTTGAACAATGCACTAGTTCCTGGTTCCTACACTGATAAAGCGGGTTTCGTGCGGATGGTCAACGAAATTTTGAATCTGATTGACCTATTGAAGCAATGCTATACCAGGTCAGAGAATTTGCTTAATCAGATTGATGCTGAGATTTCGCGCAAAAATCTCTATACGGGCATATTCAAAGCTCAACCATTGCCCGCTAAAAACATTACAGATTACCTGAAATTCAATGATTATGAGCAGAAAATGTCTCTTCGTGTTCACACTATCTTAAACAACGTGAATGTTGATAGGACGCTGCTCTACAAAACGCTTGGAGAACCTAGCGTGAAATTGCAAGAGCAAACAGGCTTCAATGATTTGATTGATACCAATTTAGGGATGATCAAGCAACAGGTTACAGAAAATTTCTTCGGTATCACCTCGCTAGACAGCTTAATTGCTGATCTAAAGAGCATTTCAGTTGAAAGTGCTGTGTATTTGGACAAGCTCTTCTACTTGCTCATTATTGTCGAAGAGGCTATCTCTAGAGTTCAGGCAAGCAATGTAGAATCAGGAGATTTGGTTAGATTTTAAGTACCATTCATTTTCGCGTAAGAGCTTCAAAAACGCCACCTTTTTCAATGGGTTTCAATACAGTATCTAGAACATTACCGATTCTTGTAAGCATTCGCACTTCTTGATTTGAGACCCATTTGGAAATTGGCGGCTTCCATTCACCGTGCCATTCTTGGTAGAAGTACCCTTGAGGGTACTACGATCGCCGAACTTTGTTCTGTAAGTTAAAGAAATATTGCGATAGCACTGAAAACTGCGAAAGTGCTGGAAGCAATCAAGTGTCATTTGCTCATTGAAAAGGTAGAAAAAATGCTGCAAAAGCATCGTGTCGCTGCAATTTCTCTTTTGAGTTTCGTTTCTGCATCAGTACTGGTAAGTCCTTTCGCACTCGCCGATCTTCGCCCAATTCCTACCCGAGTGCCACTTTCTGGACGCAACTCGCCGCAATTGGCGCAAGCGACTATCTCTGGGAAAGTTTATCTACCCGCCTCGCCTGCATTAGTTAGCTCTGCAAGTTGTACTAATATCGGAGTATCGCTTCAAGCATTAGTCAAAAATCCTAGTGTGGGATCTTCCAGCGGCGGCTTGGAGCCTCAGTACATCTACAAGCAGGTTGCATCAGTCAATGCTTCGGGTGACATTAAACGCGGCTACTGCGACTACACGCTGACTTTAACCGCGCCTGGGAGTAGAAAATATTTCTTAGGTGCGAGTGCTAAGTATGACGCACTTTGGGGTAAACCACCCAGCAGCTACGGAATCAGTGGCGATCCGATCGGCAGTTGGAGCAATCCTTTTTCCTTTGCTAGTGATCTAGAGCTGAAGCGAGATATGAAGTTGTCCGTTAGCACCATCAGATAATTGCACCTAAGCGGTTTACCGCCGTAAATTCAAAAGCTACTTTGGTTGTGAAGTGAAAGGAGTAATTGCAGTGTTTCTCAAAATCGAGTGGATTCGGTTCGTCGTTCTCACCTTCATCATTTGAGGAACCTGCTTACTCCTAAACTCATATGCTGCATTGCCTAAAAGAACTTATGATGCAACTGCTGTCATATATAAACCTGAATTAGAGTAGGCTGTCAGTCAGATAGAAAGTAAGTTGGGGCACTCTCTTAAAGCAAGCATTCTCTTAAAAGACAAGACTACTAGAAGGCTGTATCTTTGATGTCGCATCAACTAATCAACCCGATTTCGCTAGCTTTTACTCAAAAATCGAGCGTTCAGTCAACTTTAACTTTTTGAATGTCGCTGCTTCTCTAGACTTGGAAGAAAGTTTGAGGCTCTGCGCCGGACTCAAACGGCAGTAGGAATTCACTGAACTTTAAATGGATAAAGTCGAGCTTAGGATTGCTATAGAAGAACAGGGCTTGTATCCTATTTCCTCGGTCATTTATCTCGATCGCTGATATTCCCGCCAAGCCTGCACCAAATTTCCCTGCATCAATCCTGCAACCGCATTCAAGGTATGAACTTCTTTCAAGTTGGGATTCAATGCAAGCGCGGAATTAATCGCTTTCTGTGCCGCTCTCGGTCGAAAATCGTACAAATTCACAAAAGCGAGATAAGCATGAGCGGCTGGATTCTTTGCATCGAGTTGCGTCACTCGCTCTAAAGTATCGATCGCAGGTTGAACTCTGCGTTTCAAAACATTCGCTAAAGCTAATCCATAAGCGAATTCAAGATTATTCGGTTCTTGTTGCAATCGGTACTCAAAAATTTGTCTTGCTTGTGTAACGTAATCTTGAGTTGGATCGTATTGATTGAGTTGTCCGACTTTGGCAAAAATACGATCGAGTGCCTTAAATCCTTGTGGCAGAGTAGTCGCGAGGGTGCGTAGTTGTGTCACTGCATCTAGCTCTGGTGCTTCGGTTGCGGCAGTTGGGGCAATGGTTAAGCGAACATCGGGACTATCGATCGCGTAAGTAGCATTCGTTTCGCGGTTGAGATAGGCGGCGGTCAAGGTATAAACGCCTTCAGCATTAGCAGGCGGTAGAGCGGCAAGGCGTTCGGTGACTTGAAAAGGGGCAGTATCGGCATTTGCAGGAGGATGTAGGGTTCCAAGCGCGACCGCGTGGTCGTGGAGCCAGCGAACAGCAGGGTTTTTAGTTGCAGTAGCATCGTCTGCAATCCGAGTCCAAGTGAGGAGAAGAGAGCCAGAGCGCAACTGTTTCCAAGACCCTGACCAGCGGTAGGTAATGGGCATCGGTTTTCCGGGTGCGGTCTGGTTGGGAATGCGGATTTGTTCGAGTTTGACTTGTGCCGCAGGTTGAGAATTTGGAGCCACTTGCACAGGTGCGATCGAGCGACGATATAAGCCTAATCGTGTATTGTCGGGAAGTTTCCAGGATGTGTGAAGCCGAAAGTCTGGGCTATTTGTAATCGCATTGTTCACCGCCTTGTAAGCTTCTGGACGACGAATCGCGCCTGCATTACCTTCTTTTGTCACATACCAAGAGAGCGATCGGATATCGGGTTCAACTTGCTTTTTATCCGTTCCTACTTGTCGCCCGTACACTTGAAAGTTTCTCAGAACGCCAGCGTAATTGAGATTGTGCTGATTGAATTCTGGAAGCGACGGCAGAACGCCGATCGTACTTTTCATGTACGGTTCTGCATTAATCACTTCGCTGATCACATCGGCTTGATGCCAATCGCTTGAAAGAACGAGGTGACGAGCGTGAGCAGTTTGCAGAAATCGAGGACTGGATTCAATCGGTAATAGATTCGCGGTCATTAAAATTGTGGAAAGTGCGATCGCGCCCCACCGAAAAATGCGTAAGCGATCGGGAAATAGCAGCAATCCTTGCGCCAATAGAATCGCTAATACAGGAAGTAACGGAGCGATATAGCGATCATCTTTATTTACGTTTGCAGAACAAAGAATATACGCGCCAATCAAAAAGATCAACAACCAGCGAACCGACTGCAACCAAGAATGATAGATTTCGCGTCGATATCCTCTTCGCCCTAATCCACCATAGTCTGCCGTTTTCAGCCATCGCCCCTCGACCCAAGACCATTGCTCCTGAATCACCGATCGCTTCCAGTACAGCAGCAATCCTACTAAGCCCACAACAAACAACGGAACAGACACCAAAGCGGGTAATTCTTTGAAGTAGTATGTCCAAGCAGCAAGGCTTGTTAGGGGTGGATCACCTTCTGCGATCGCGCTATCCACGGTCGCTCGTTTTCCTGCTGTAAGAATAATCAACCAATTTGTTCGATACCAAGGCAAGCAGATGAAAACCGCGATCGCAATTCCCAACAGCAATTGAATTAGTTGTTGCCAGGATTTCTTTCTAATTGCAACAACGCTAATCCAAATGATCGGAGTAAAGAGAAAAAAGAGTGCAGGCTGTTTTGTCAGGAATGAAAGCCCTAATGAAATTCCAAATACAATGGCATATAGCCACGATCGCATTATTCGGATTTGCGGCAATGTGAAAGATTTTGCGATTGCAAGCGATTGTGTGATCGGTTTAGTTGTGGATTGACTAACGGTTTGAGACTGATCATTCGATGTAGATAATATGGTTTCAGTTGCCCAAAGTGTGAGGCAAAAGAAAGTTAATGTGACGATCGCGACTAACGGAAAATCGATCAAGTAGTCTAATCGAATTACGTATAATCCAGGTAATATTAAACACAATGCTAGCGACCAGATAGCAACTTGAACACTAAACAATCGAACCGCTAATCCGTAAACCGATGCTAACAGAATTGCGCTGTATAGTAAATTTACTAACGCTGCTCGATCTGCTCCAGAACCGAATAAGTGAATAAAAGGAGCAGTTGTTAAATATACCAACGGTGGTATTTTAGAAGAAAGCAGCCAAACGCTAGTCCACCAGTCTTGAGAAAACCACTCTGGCTGTTGAAATGCCCGCCAGAAATTCATTGCACCCGTTAAATACTCAGCTTGATCCCACGCGGGAACAGATTGATCAGCAGAAAACCAAATGCGATCGATCACTGCCCCGATCGCCCAAGCCCCCGCAACGATCGCAATTCCTTTTATCCACCCTCGTTCTTGCTGCTTTGCAACCACTCACACCAATCCCAATTGACTAAAATGACGGAAATTTGTAGTTCATTTTGATATGCGGAATCCCCGCTTCTTCAAACTCTTCACCCTCCGTAACGAACCCCAATTTTTGATAAAACGCTACTACAGATATCTGAGCATGAATGCGTAAATCAGAAATATTTTTATCAGATAGAAATTCTAAAACCGTTTCCACAATTCTTCTACCGACTCCATGTTTTCTTAAATCTGCTAAAACCGCGAGTCGTTCTAATTTTGCGGTATGTGCGTTTAAAAATCGAATTCGCGCTGTTCCAATTGCCTTTTCTCCGTCATACGCCAAAAAATGCGTTGCGATTTGATCAAGCCCATCAAATTCTAATGCCGCATCGACTCCTTGTTCGTCTTGAAAAACGCATGTCCGAATAGCGAAAATGAGGTCGCGATCGCGCTCAAAATCCGCAACCCTAATCGAGACGTGAATTGGAGAAGAATCGACGGTCATAAGTCAATACTTTGAGTGGCCCAGACTTAGAAGATACTAATTGATTTAGGGCAAATTTAGTCAATCTCAACCCAGATCGGGAACCCGAATACGGAGGAGGACTGAGATAAGCTGTAGTTGTTCAGCAAGTTTGAATTCTCCACGAATGGAGTGTTTGCTATGCAAGTCGGTTTGAAATGTGCGCTGAGTGATGCCCATCTTGATGCTGCTCAACTGAGTAGTCAGCGTCAAATTTCGATCGCAATCGAAGCGATTCCCAATCCATCGAGTCGCGATATTCCCCTAAATCTTTGTTTGGTACTCGATCAAAGCGGCTCAATGGAAGGTCAATCCCTTCGCACCGTTAAGCAAGCCGCAGGGCGATTAATTGATCGATTGTCTCCTGGAGATCGATTATCAATCGTCACCTTCAATCACAAAGCGAAAGTATTACTGCCGAATCAAATTGTCGATGATCCAAATCGTTTGAAAGCTTCATTAGATCTGCTCGAAGCAGCGGGCGGAACCGCGATCGATGAAGGCATTCGACTCGGAATCGAAGAAACTGCAAAAGGCAAGAAAGATGCGGTATCTCAAATGTTTGTGCTGACGGATGGCGAAAACGAGCATGGAGATAACGATCGCTGTCTCAAACTCGCTCAAGTGGCGACTGGCTACGGTTTATCAATTAACTCACTCGGATTCGGCGATTTTTGGAACCAAGACGTTTTAGAAAAGATTGCGGATGCGGGTGGTGGAGCGCTGTCGTACATTCAAGAACCCGAACAAGCAGTAACGGAATTTGGGCGATTGTTCGATCGCGTTCAATCGATCGGGCTAACGAATGCGTTTCTACGATTGGTGCTCGCGCCTGGAACTCGACTGGCGGAGCTCAAACCGATTGCACAAGTGGCTCCCGAAACGATCGAACTGCTCGTTCAACAAGAAGGCGATTTAGCGATGGTACGATTGGGCGATTTGATGGTTGATGCGCCTCGTGTGATTTTGGCAAATCTCTATGTCAATCAACTACCAGAAGGAAAAAGCACGATCGCGCAAGTTCAGATCAAATACGACGATCCAGCCTTGGGGCGATCTGAATTAGTGTCTGAAACATTTCCGATCGAGATTGCTTCACAAACGCAATATCAACCAAATCCTGATCCAGAAGTTCAGCAAAGCATTTTGGCATTGGCAAAATATCGTCAAACTCAGATCGCTGAAACGAAATTAAATCAAGGCGATCGTCAAGGTGCGGTGACGATGCTGCAAACTGCGGCGAAGACGGCGCTACAAATGGGCGATCGCAATGCGGCAACGGTGCTACAAAACAACGCCACGCAACTAGATGCCGGAGAAGAACTGTCAGAAGCCGATCGTAAAAAAACTCGCCTTGTGTCTAAAACTATTTTGCAGGAGGCAGATTCTGAGTAGGAGTGCCGAATTCAACGGTCGGCAGCGCACAAATTTTCTTCACCATTGCTGAATCAGAATAGCGATCGGTTTTCCAAGTGGCGGGAGAGCCGATCGCATTCGTGTAAGCGATTTCATTCGTTCTACAATTCACATCTGCGTACTGGAATTGAAATACGCCACTACAACCCGATGCGCTATTTTTATCAGCGGTTTGTAAAACAATGATCTGACGAATATTTTTATCTGAGCGATTCGGTTTCTCGCTTCGCGCCACAATAAATTCTGGATCAGCATAGAAAGCACAACCATCGCGGCTTTGACGCATCAACAAATTATATTTCCGAGTTACAAGATTATAAGTCTCAATATCGGGCAGAGCCGCTATTGCTGCTCCCTGACCCAGAATTGAAAGAGAAAGCGCTACCGTTGTAACAGTTTTCATACAGATTTCTCAGGCGAAAGAACGATCGGCTTGAATGATTCTGCCAGATCGGAGTTCCCGAATTACAGCAAATCACTGCAAAAAAAATATCGATCCCCTCTTACCCTTTACAATGGGTTAACGTAGATCCCCAAATAAACCCGTGAATAGTGTCCGTACCGTTTCTGATACCAAGCGATCGTTTTACAGCCTCCACACCCGTCCGGTAAATTCGATTTTCCGTCGGGTCGTCGAAGAATTAATGGTCGAAATGCACTTGCTTGCCGTGAACACGGACTTTCGCTACGACCCGTTCTATGCGTTAGGGGTGGTGACGACGTTCGATCGCTTCATGCAAGGATATCGCCCTGAAGCCGATAAAGAATCGATTTTCAATTCGCTGTGTAAAGCACTCGAATCTGATCCACAGCAATATCGCAATGATGCTCAACACTTGCTTTCAGTCGCATCGCAAAATCCTTGGGATACCGTTTTAATTCCTGAGAAAGCGGGTGAGTTTCGCGAGGCGTTGAGTGCGATCGCATCGAATCCAAAGTTCAAATACAGCCGTCTGTTTGCGATCGGTCTTTACACGGTGCTGGAAACTTCTAGCCCGGATTTAGTCAAAGATGCCGCTAAATTGACTGACGCACTCAAGCAAGTGTGTCAAGGCTTGAACATCTCAGAAGACAAAGTGCAGAAAGATTTAGAATTGTACCGGAGCAATTTAGAGAAGATGGTACAAGTTCAAGCCGTGATCGCGGATGCGCTAGCAGCCGATCGTAAAAAACGTGAAGAACGCGCTCAAGCACAAGCGGCTCAAGAAGCCTCGAAAGATGGGGCAACTTCGGAATCATAATCGAGTGGGGAACGATTCCGCGTTCCCCCTTGAATCGTATCGATCGTAACAACTTGAAGTGATCAAATTCGCTTAAAAGTAAAACGACGAGAATTTGATTAACGTAATGACTATTCCTGAAATTACACAGAAACTCTTGGCCGCAAAACAAGCAAGGGGGCTGAGCTTTGCCGATCTTGAAGTGGTACTGGGACGTGATGAAGTGTGGATCGCGTCACTGTTTTATCGCCAAGCGACTGCCTCCGAGGATGAAGCCTCAAAGCTGTTGACTGCTCTCGGATTAAGCGCTGATCTTACCCCAGAACTCACGCAATTTTCGGTGAAAGGATTAGGTCCGATCGTGCCCACTGACCCACTGATCTACCGCTTTTACGAAATTATGCAGGTCTACGGAATGCCGATGAAAGAAATCATTCATGAAAAATTTGGTGATGGCATCATGAGCGCGATCGATTTCACTCTCGACATCGAGAAAATCGAAGATCCGAAAGGCGATCGAGTGCAAGTCACGATGAACGGTAAATTTCTTCCATACAAAAAATGGTAGATTTCTGGAGCGTTCGTCGGAAACTCATCTACACTGGTCAGAGTCATTGATCCCGTTGTGTCGTTGATATGCCGATGTACGCTCCTCACTCTGCAAGTTGTTCCTGTCCCGTTCATGATCCACAAACGAAACAACGTCAGCTTTTATCCGCATTAATCGTAGTTGGAAGCTTTGCCGGAGTTGAAGGCGCGATCGGTTTATCGAGTCACAGTTTAGCGCTGGTTGCAGAGGCAGGACATTTAGTATCCGACTGTTTTGCGCTGGTGTTGGCATTACTCGCCACGCGAATGGCTCAGGCTCCAATGCAATGGGGTTGGATTGGTGAGAATACGGTTTCGATTAGACCGAGTCGATCGCCGGAAACCTGGGCTGCATTGCTCAACGGATTCGGATTAGTTGCCGTGTCGCTGTGGATTGTTTGGGAAGCGATCGCCCGATTGCAAATGGCGACTCCTGAAATCTCCAGCTTGCCGATGTTGATTACTGCGATCGTGGGTTTAGCAGTTAACGGCATTAATATCGCAATTCTGCATCAAGGCAGTGATCTCGATTTGAACTTACGCGCGGCATTTCTGCACGTGGTTGCGGATGCGTTGGGTGCAATTGGAGTGATTGTGGCGGCGATCGCGGTTGCAGTATTTCATTGGATGTGGGCAGATGGCGCGATTAGTTTAGCGATCGCAGCATTAATCCTGGTTTCGACAATTCCCCTAATTCGCCAGAGTATTCAAGAGCTACGACGTTCGTTATGATGAGCTTATCGTAGCGAAGTGAGGCAGCATCGCATGAACATCGCAAAAACGAAGAAACTAACCTTCCAAGAGTATTTAGACTTCTGTGAAACGAGTCAAGAGCGCTACGAATTAGTTCGGGGAGAATTGCAGCTCATGACTCCACCTGCCTGGTTGCACTATCGAATTGCCAAATTTTTGGAGCGTGCATTCGACGACGAAATCGCTAAGTTAAACCTTCCTTGGGAAACCTATCGCGAACCTGGACAGCAGACAGAAGAAAACACTTCTCGTCTTCCCGATGTGGTAATCGTGCCAATGGAAGCCATTGAAGATCACCTCGATCGACCTGCTATTTTGACGATTCCTGCCCTTCTCGTTGTAGAAGTTGTGAGTGATAGCACTGCGCTGCAAGACTATCGGGAAAAGGTGACAGAGTACCAAAACAAAGGAATTCGAGAATATTGGATTGCGGATTCCGATCCGTTTGGAGCAGCAAAATACATTGGCTCTCCGAAGCGTCCGACGGTTAGTATTTATTCATTGGTGAATGGAGTCTACCAAGTCAAGCGCTTTCAAGAGAGCGATCGCGTTATTTCTCCCACGTTTCCAGCCCTGCAACTCACCGCCGAACAAATTTTGCGGGCTGGAAGATAAGTTAAACCGGAGGCACGATCGGTAAATCCGGATCTTGCTCAAGACTACCAAGATTGCTCGTGTTCACCCGTTTAGCACTCAAGAAGCGAAACGTCTCCTGATACAAACTTTGCCAAAATCGATTACTCATATTTTGGCTCACTTCTGTTGGGTCAACCATCGGATGCGGCACGAGATCTTCTTTTGGATACAGAAAGAATCGATGCCCTTCTGCTTCTCCGCCGATCCGCTCGTAAAAGTCCTGATTCGTTTCGATATCAGCAGCATCTTCATTTTCAGTCAGTACTAGATCAGTACTAGAAAAGTGGGAACGTTTGAGAGCGATCGTACCGATGCTTCACTCAAGACCACACTATTGCCAAAGCGATCGGCAGCCGTCAGACATCCGACTGGAAATCTCAAATTCGGGTCCCATCCTGATTCGCTAATATCTAACGGTCCTGCCAGATTCACATACTGCCGTCGTTCTTCTCCAAAAATCTTCAGCAACGGCGCATAAGCCACCACACCCCGAACGCGATCGGGACGAGATGCCGCTAAGCTCAACGCCACCGCACCCCCAACCGACAATCCAACCGTGAAGACATCTCCCGGCATGGCATCGAGTTCGGTTAATCGCGCTTGAGCTTCGGTGAGATAGCGTAAATGCGAAGACGTGAAATAGCGATCGAAGTCTGGGTCATCTGCGGTTTCGATCGATTTCACAATGTCGAGCAATCTTGGCTCGATCAAGACCAATCGCGCCATCAATCCCGCTTGCTGCATAAATCCAGGACGTGCGGCTCCCGGATTGTTCATAAAATTCTGGATAAAAGTTCGCAGCACCGGATCTTTTTGCACCTTTGCTTTGATCGGTTCTGCATATTCGGGTTTGAGATCGACTTGACACCAATTTTTCGTGGGATTGATCAGCGGATGTCCTGCGATCGAAGGCTGATAGACATTGAAGCCATTTTGAAATAGATAGTCTGCGAGTCGCCACATTTGATGAGGCTTAGCGCTGAATCCGTGAAAGATGATCCCTGTGCCGCGAATGGGACGACCCGCTTCGTGAAATAAGTAATAGGGCAATGCACCGTCTCGACGATCGAGGTTTTGATTCAAAGATTGAATGTGAGCATCGATCGCGGCTTTCGCTTGATTAATTTGTTCAAGTGTAGGGATCGTTTCAGCGGCGATATTCATGGGGGTTCTCGATTAGAAAGGACTTAGAACGACGATCCAGGCTGTTTCAGAAACTCAACTTCCTCCGGGGTGGAGGGACGATCGAGAATTTGATTGCGATGAGGAAACCGTCCGAATTGCTCGATTACGGTTCGATGTCGGACAGCGTACTCGTAAGTGTCTTGTAATTCAGGATTGTCCCTAAATTGCTCATATAAGCGCACCGATTCGTTTTGGTCATCCAGGTTTTCACTGTGTTCGAGCGGTAAATAGAAAAAGAATCGCTGAACCGGGGGAACTTGCTGATCGAATTGTTGAGCGATCGCATCTTTCGCAATCTTCAATGCTTTCGGATCAGTGGCAAACGATCGAGGCGTGCCCCGAAAGATATTGCGTGGAAACTGATCCAAGACAATCACCAAGGCTAAACAGCTTTCGGGTGAATTGCTCCAAGCATCAAGTTGATTTGAGGCGGCTTGCTCATACGTGTTGAGAAAGCGCGATCGTACTTCCGCATCAAAGTCTGGATTTTTCACAAACCATTCTTTTCGCATCTTCAACGGTTCCTCAAACCAGAATGACAAAACTTCAGCAGCGTTCATGTTTTTTCTCCAATCGATCCCCGGAAATTTCGGAATTTTAAACACAAATTCCCCGTCGTCTCCAGAAACGCCGCGAAAGTTTCACGATCGTCCACCGTAGACTACGGGGAATCAATTCGATCAAATGCCTTATGACATTGCTTGGATAATGAAATCGAAATAAGGAGCCGCTTCGACTGCATCTGATTCACTTAACAGACCCAGCGAAGCCTCTTTGAGACAACGAATTGCCTCTGCCATACCTGGAACCGGAACACCCAGCGCGTTGTACATTTCCCGCGCTCCGATTACGCCAATCTTCTCGATCGGGTCAGTGCTGCCGCACAGCACCCCATACGTGACCAGGCGCAAATACCAGCCGTAATCGCGTAGACACAGCGCCCGTTCCCGATTTCCGTAAGCGTTACCACCTGGGGAAATAAAATCGGGGCGCTTTTTCCACAGCAGCCTGCTGGCTTGTTCCACAATTTTCTTTTCGCTGTCAGACAGAACTCCAGCGATACGAGTCCGCTGTTCTCCGGTTAGAAAAAATTCTCTTATTCCGTTGAGTTCGCCGCTCGTTGGGTAACGAAGCTCGTCGTCGGCTTGTAGGATAACTTGGCTAACTACGCTCATGTTTATATTGCGGTATCTCAGAATTCACTTTGTAGTGTACCGAGTTTCGGGGACGATGCGAAAGGGGATCTTCTCATTTGTCTTGACAAATTGTTACATTTCACCGTGTCAGATCTTGTGAGACCGAGTAATCGATCGTGTGCTTAATCAGCTTCACCAAGCTATCCATAATCTATCCATTGGTTGGGGTTTGACAAGTTGCTTAACAAGCTTTTGCCATTGGGGATTTGCAATCTTTTCAGCTAATTGCTCAGGAGGAAGTTGAGCTAGCCATTGAACCGTGAAGTGTTCCTGAAAGGTGAGATGGGAAAATGACCACAATTCATCTGCTCTTTCTACTAGCAGTCCATGCTGGGCTTCAATGGCTCGCAACACGGCTTCTCCGTCTCGTGTGTTGGAAAGCTGGAGAAACTTAGTAATCTGTTCTGCCAAATCTTTCTGCTCGAATAGCACAAAATTTTCTGGATCCTCAAACTTCCGCGCTGCAATTTCGGTCAGGAGTGCTTCTTTTTGCTCAGGTTCTAGTTTTCGATAAAATTCCTTTCCAACTTCCCATCCAGGAATCTCTTTACGATCGTTCCACTTCTCCAACAGAAGCCTAATCCCCTTTCGATAAAGCGAACTAGTCTGAGTGGGCAGATCTCCTGAATCCTGAAATACCCAACACATCAAGCTCAACAACACAGGCGTAACCGTAAGTTCTTTGAGTGCTGGAGTCGTTTCTGTTGCATCCGAAAATGCTTGCCACTGTCGAGTAATATCTGCTTCAGCCTGTCCACTAGCAAGAAGCCAATTCTCGACAAACTTCTTAACCTGCTCTGGGTTAAATTCTGCGACCTCGACCGGAGTAAAGCCTTGCGGAATGACCTCAATAATCTGAGTGCGACAAGTCAGAATAAATCGATTGTCTGAATGTTTTGGTTCTTGGGCAAGGTTGCGAACCTGAGCTTGCACAATGTGCCGAAAATTACTGGTCGAAACTTCGTCTAATCCGTCCATCAAAATCAGCAATTTGCCTTGCTCTAACAGCGTTTGCGTTTGCTGATTGTCCAGTTTCAATTCTTCTGAAATTGCATCTAATAACTTCCATTTCTCAGACCGAATTCTTCGCAACTCGATTAGCACTGGAATCAAGTCAGCTTGAAATCTACCCTTGCTGCAATCAACAGCTAAATGCTTGAGAAATGTCGTTTTTCCCGCCCCTGGTTTTCCCAGAATTAGCAATTTAGAATTTTTGTTCGCAATCTCCATTCCTTCATTCCGTTTGATCCGATCGCCCAATCCCAATCGATCGTTACGCAAATCAAACGACCTCAGCATCGTAGACTCTGAAACCTGAAACGTGCGGGGAGATCGATCGAGCAACCACACATCAACATAAAGCTGATCAACTTCAATCTCAGCCTGATTTAAGAGTTGAATTGTGCCGTGTTGGTAGAGAATCTTTTCACAACAGCGCGATCTCACTTCTTCAATCCAATCCTCCTGCTGGGGCGAGATCGCAGAATCCGAAGAAACCTGCCAATCTTTCTCATCCAAATACAAGGCAAAACCAATCTTGCAAAACTCAGCTTCTCGCACAGGTTCGCACTTAAAAAAGGCTGTCACCGTTGTTCGTGACACCTTGCGATCTTCAGCCAGTTTCGACTTATTGCCATCGAAGTGCTTCTGTAAGGCAGTGTTCGCTTTTGACCAATTCGTTAATATCAGCTTGCGCGATCGCTCCATTCATCCCGCCATGTATTTGTTGCAGCTTACTCAGTATTTTATGCACATGAACAATCTTATGAACAATCTTGGACATTTCCGAACAATCCTGAACACTGCCTGAACAGGGTTGAACACCTTGCCCTACAAGGCTTTTGCGAAACTAAAGGAGCAGTTTCAAGAAGCCAACCATGAACCGTTCCGACCTTCGTCAGACAATCGCGATCGCTCTCACCACCCTTGCTGGAACCGCCTCGATCTACATTGCGACCCTTCCAAATCCCACTCAACCTCAAAAAGACTTGGGGCGAACCACCAATCAGATTTTCTTGCTCGGTAGCCAAGCACTTCTAAAAGAACCGAGAGGGAGAAAATGAGAATCGAAAAAGTAGCGATCGCCAAATCGATATCTGTACGATCGCTGCTTTACCACATCAATCTATTCGATCGCGTCTTCATCCCCATACAACACAGGCAAGCTCACATGAGTTACGCGCTCTGTTTTGCTCAGTTTGACGATTCGACTACCGCGATCGTCTTTCAGACTGAGATCAATCTCATCGACATCAATTCGTGCTAGATGATTTTCATTCGTCAATAAGAACACGAGCGCTTGAGGCAGCACCGCAACGATCCCCGCAACCACATCGGTTTTATTGCTGAAGTGGAAGGCTTGCGTTCCAAGTTCTCCGGCACTCGCACGCCGTAACGCTCCCACTTCCATGTGTTTCGCGTAACCTTGTTCAGAAATCATCAAAAACGTATCGTCTTCATTCGCGATCGCCCATCCAACCAGTCGTTCTTTTTTGCTCACGCGCATTCCGGTCTGTCCTTGCGAGGTGCGACTAGCGATCGGGATCTGTAAATCGTTCACCTCAAATCTCAGAACCCGACCGCTTGAAGTCGATAACAACACCTGTTCTCCCACTTGCACCGGACTGACACACAAAAGCTGATCGCCTTCTTTCAGTTTCAGCGCTGTCAGTCCTCTCCCGGTTAAATCGGTGAATTCAGACAGCGGTAATCGTTTGATTCGCCCCTGTTCTGTCAGGAGTAGGACAAATTGATCCTCAATGTCATCGGGCAGGATGAAGGTTCCGGCGATCGAGTCCGGTTCTGCTTGAGCGGCAGGCGGCAAAAGGGTAATCAGCGGCGTTCCTCTCGATCGACCATTGTTCGCCTGTGGAATATCACGCACTTTTACCGAAAACGCTTTTCCATTTCGGGTAAAGACAACGAGCGTTTTACCTGTCGTTGTAAAATCTGTTTGCGTTGCAAAATCGTCACCGTCTTCGAGTTCCTTGGTTGGAGTATCATCGTTGCGGTTCTTGCTGAGTCGCTCGTAGGCTTTCGGAGCCATGCGTCGTACATATCCCCGTTGTGTCACCTCGACGACTGCTTTCTGTTCTTCTTCCTCAAACTCGAATGATAAATTTGTCGTTGATTTTGCAGCGATCGAAGTCTCTTCTTTTTCGCTGACTTCGGCTGTAACTTCAGTTGCGGTAACGATTTTTGTGCGTCGAGCGTCGCCGTATTTTTTCTTGAGCGATCGCAGATCTTTCTTCAGCGCTTTTAATAATTCACGTCGATCGCTCAAAAGCTTATTCAATTCCCGCATTTTGGCAACGAGTTCATCATGCTCGGTTTGCAGGCTTTGACGCTCCATTCCGGTAAGGCGGCGTAGCGGCATTGAGAGGATAGCATCGGCTTGTCGATCGCTTAAATCCAGTCGTTCCTGTAACTGAATTTTTGCCGTTCCACCGTCCGGTGAATTTCGCAAAATTTGAATCACATCATCTAAGTTCGCTAAAGCTTTTAACCGACCTTCAACCACATGGAGTTGACTTTCGGCTTGATCGTATTCATTCCGGTATTGACGGGTTAATGTAGTCTCACGAAACGTTAGGAATGAATTGAGTAACTGTCTCAGCGTCATTTGTCGCGGCTGAGCGTCATCTAATGCCAGCAGAATTACACCAAAATTGGTTTGAAGCGGCGTTTGGCGATAAAGCAGGTTGAGAATTTTTTGAGGATTAGCATCGCGGCGCAGTTCGATTACGACTCGGATTCCTTCTCGATCGCTCTCATCCCGCAAATCTCCAATTCCATCGATCTTGCCTGCGTTTACAAGTTCGGCAATTTTTTCAATTAGCCCAGCTTTGTTCACTTGATAAGGCAGTTCTGTAATGATGATCGCGCTTTTCCGATGCTTACCACGTCCAGTACTAATCTCCTCGACATTGGCGATTCCGCGCACTGGGATACTACCTCTGCCCGTGAGATACGCTTCTCGAATGCCAGTTGTATCTAGAATTTCGCCGCCTGTGGGAAAGTCAGGACCTGGAATCAACGCGAGTAATTCATCATCCGATAAGTTCGGTCGATCGATTAAGGCAATCAAGCCTTCAATTACTTCGTTTAGATTATGCGGTGGAATATTTGTTGCCATTCCAACCGCAATTCCTGAACTACCATTCAGCAATAGAATCGGTAACTGTGCGGGTAATACCGTCGGTTCTTGTTGCGAATTATCGAAGTTACCAACAAAATCGACTGTCGCTTCTCCAATCTCAGTTAGCAGGGCTTCGTTACCAATCGATGACAATCGCGTTTCGGTGTATCGCATTGCTGCCGGAGGATCGTTATCAACTGATCCGAAATTGCCGTGACCACCGAGTAAGGGATAGCGACTGGAAAAATCCTGCACCATTCGCACCAGCGCATCGTAAACCGCCTGATCGCCATGCGGGTGATACTTCCCTAATACATCCCCCACCACACGGGCGCATTTACGATAAGGGCGATCGGGCGTTAACCCTAACTCGTGCATTGCGTATAAAATACGACGATGGACAGGCTTCAAGCCATCGCGGACATCGGGGAGGGCACGCCCCACGATCACGCTCATGGCATATTCCAAATAGGACTGCTGCATCTCCGTATGTAGTGCAGTCGTGATAACCTGTCCTGTTGGGAGAATGTTTAACTGTTCTGATTGAGGTCGCGTCGCCATGAGCCTGTTATCCTGCTGAACTTTACAATAGTCGGAATCTCAAAGTTTCCGGTGCTTCGATCGCCCTTCCTGAAAATACTAATACAGTTGAGCTACCTTACAATCGTTCTATTTTGCCGTATCCAATGCATTTCGTAAGAGGAATTTGTAATGCAAACCGTCCTAATTGTGGAGGATGATCTGATTAACGCTAGAGTCTTCTCCAAGATCCTGACAAAACGCGGAGGCTTGGAAGTCAAGCATACTGAAAATGTAGATGAAGTGATTCAAATTGCCCAGTCCGGTGAGGCAGACATTATTTTAATGGATGTGTCTCTCTCGCGCAGTATGTACCAAGGCAAAGCGATGAACGGCATCCAGTTGACTCAACTGCTGAAAGCCGATGCCAAAACTGCTAACTTGCCCGTCATTCTTGTGACGGCTCACGCCATGGAAGGCGATCGAGAAAACTTCCTTCAGCAAAGTGGTGCAGATGGGTATATCTCGAAGCCTGTGATCGATCATCAAGCCTTTGTTGAACAGATCATGGCGTTGCTGCCAAAAGCGTAGAGGCATGGCATTCACTAGGGGATTATTAGATACATTAGTACTATTTTAGCGCGATTTTGGCAAGTCGCTCGGATTGGGAGCGGGGTCAGACCCATCGAGATTAGATCGGAAGCTCAATGCTCACGGTTGTGCCCGACTTTGGGTCGGATTGAATCGAAATCTGACCTTCATGCGCCTCGACGATGCGTTTAACGATCGCGAGTCCCAAACCTGTTCCACCGGGCTTTGTTGAATAAAATGGCTCCATCAGATGCACTAAATAGTCTGGTGGGACAGGATTACCGTGATTGTGAATTTGAATGCAGGTGTGATTGCAAGAATCAACGCTCAAATCGGTTAGCTGAACTCGAACGACCCTGTGAGACGAAACTGCCTCACACGCATTCTGAATCACATTAATCAACGCTTGTTGAAGCTTATCGCGATCGCCCCAAACGCTCACAGGAGTAGGCAGCGGCTCAAATTGAATTTGGCACGATGCAATTTCTGGTAGCGATCGCATCGCCTGAATCACCATCGGAATGAACTGATTTAGATCTAATTCTGTTTTATGTAGAATTTGTGGTTTTGCGTACAGTAGAATTTCCGTTAGCAATCGCTTCAGGCGTTGAACTTCGCTGAGTGCCAATTCTGCTCGAAGCCGATCGTTTGGCGTTGCGGCGATTTTGTGAAAGCGCTCTAACCCCAACATCACCGTAGTCATCGGATTCTTTAGCTCATGCACAATCATGGCGGCAAATTCACCGATCGCAGCGAGTTGCTCTTGCTTGACCAGTTGAGCCTGAGCCGATTGAAGCTCAGCCGTCCGACTGGCAATTTCTTCGGCTAAACGCTGATTGAAGTGATGTTGCTCTTGATAAAGCCGATAGTTATCGATCGCGACTGCCGCCCATTCTGCAAACAGCGACACCGTGTAAATCTCTTCAGCCGTGTAGTGGCGCGGATGATGATTAAACGAACAGATCGTACCAATGATCTTTCCTTGCAGGGTACGAAGCGGCATTCCAAAATAACTCAGGTAATCTTGTGGGGGCTGGGGATGATCCGGATAGAGCCGCACATCTTCGAGAATGATCTGATGCTGTGTCCGAACCACTATATCAGTCAATGTGCCGTGCATTTGATAAGTGATGTCTTGCGGCAATGGCTGACTGCTGGCAAGAACTTTTCCCGTCTCGCCTTGGCAGATAGTCACGATCGACCAATCTGAGTCAATCAGTTGACTGACTCCGAGCGCAATCTCATTCAGGTAATGATTCAGATCGCTCGATCGATAGCTCAGCATCGTGAGAATCTCTAAGAGCTGCGTGCGTTCTCGTGGAACAATTTTTTGCAAATCCATACTTTATAGAACTTGCTTTGAAAATGATTAATTTGCTCGTAGCGTATATCCTACGCCGCGAACCGTGTGAATCAAGCGTTTCTCTTGGTTTTCTTCAAGTTTCAATCTGAGATATCGCACATACACTTCAATGATGTTAGAGTCTCCACCAAAGTCATACCCCCAAATCTGCTCCAGAATCTGATCGCGGGTGAATACCTGCCGAGGACGAGAGAGCAAATACTCTAGCAGTTCAAATTCTTTTGCGGTTAATTCAAGTAAGCGATCGCCCCGGTAAACTTCACGAGTGCCGCGATCGAGCGTTAAATCCTCGAATTGCAGGAGGTCATCATGCGTTTCTTGGGTTCGCCGCAAATGCGCCCGGACTCGCGCCAGCAACTCCTCAATGCTAAAGGGTTTAACCACGTAATCATCTGCTCCCGCATCCAGTCCCGCAATTCGATCTCCCACTTCATCTTTCGCAGTCAGCAAAATCACCGGAATCTTGCTTCCGGTCGATCGCAGGCGGCGACAGAGTTCTAAACCCGATAAACCCGGCAACATCCAATCGAGAATCGCCAAATTCGGCATGGATTCGCGCGCGATCGAAAGTCCGGTCATGCCGTCATGCGCGAGCGTGACTTGATAGCCTTCGCTATCGAGTTCTAGTTGCACAAACCGCGCCAATTTGACTTCATCTTCAACGAGTAGAATGTGAGTCATGGTCTCCTCCAGAAATTGGAAATGCCAAACTAAAAGTGCTGCCGCGTCCGAGCGCAGAATCCAGCGTAATCGTACCGCCCATCTGTTCGACTAGAGATTTGACGATCGCAAGTCCTAATCCTGTCCCTCCGGTCGCACGGGTACGCGAAGGGTCAACCCGATAAAATGGCTCGAAAACGGCTGCTTGTTGAGATGGAGCAATTCCACAGCCACGATCGATTACCTGAATTACCGCAGTATCGCGGACTGCACTAACCCTAACGAGGATTGGATCATCAGAATCGGAATAATGAATCGCGTTGTGAATGAGATGATTTAGGACTTGCATCCAATAATCTCGATTCGATTGAACATGAATTGGATTTGGAGAAATGTCGAGATTGATCGATCGACGCTCAAATTTCGCGATCATTTCCACCACATCACGCACCGTTTCGTTGAGTAGAATTGGTTCTTGAAATGTAATCGAATCGGAAGGCTCAGACCGAGCAAGATCCAGTAAGTTCTGCAAAATTAAGCGCATTCGTTCCGCTTCGGAGGTTGCCATTGTCAAAGCTTCTCGCTGCGTTTCAGTTAAATTCTGGCTGCGTTTTAGTGTCCGTTGTAAATACCCATACACCAAACTCAGCGGCGATCGGAGTTCGTGAGAAACATTGTTGATGAACTGCCGCTGTTGTTGTTTCAGGGTACTAGATTGTGCCAATCGTTCGTTCCAAGATCGTCCGAGCCGTTTAATTTCGAGGGGAAGACGATGCAGAGCATAAGGAGTTTGAGGAGTAGAGGTCACCCAATGACTTAGATCATTTAGCGGTTTGAGCGATCGCCAAATGAGCCAAACCGCGATCGTGATCATGACAAGCATAAAAACTGCACTGAGCATCATGATTCGTTCCGTCGTCAGCGATAGACGGTTCATCACCATTGGATCAGGGTTAGACATCACCACCATCATTGATAGCGATTGCAGTTCCCAATATGTAAATACGGCAAGCGCGATCGAGCCTATCAGTAAAAGGGCTACGATTTTGCCAATGAGTTGAACTTGGAGCGAAGCAAAATCAACTCTGCGCCACAGGAATGAAATCGATCGTAGACGATGGTTTAGCCACTGCATTCGAGGTACTTCAATCGAAAGATGCTACATATTACGATGCTACATATTACTTAGACTACTTGCTTATCAGAAACCGCGTCTGGAAGTTCCTGATAAATTTAATTTTGAGAAACTCCGTTTTGATCCTCTAGTTCCAATCATGCAGAGCCATTCTGAAAGTTCTGTGATGCGTTCCTGAGTTTTTGCTGAGAACCGCAATAGGTGAACTGCCCCAAATCTTATTGATTTTTCAGAGACTTCTCAGCAGAAGCTCAGAAATCTGCAAGAAACTAATCTCATCCAAAAGAATCAATTCACTAGGAGCTACGCCATGAGACTCAATTCCTTATTCACAACGGTTGCACTCGTCGGACTTGTCACAGTTGGAAGTGCTTCCCTTCCGTCCCTTCGTTCTTCAGTAGAACTCCAATCCGCGCAAGCACAAACAATGATGCAGCCGATGAAGGACGCGACTGGACTCACGTTTATGCAGAAAGTCGAAATGCTCACCAAGCACAAAGGACAATTTGGCAGTGGAGACGAACTGCGGCGCTATTTCTTCGGTGATTTGGAACCCATTTCTGTACAGCCTGGTGGAGCCGGAATGGTGGTCAACCTCTACAACAAAGCGAATAACACCACGTTTTCTTATTGTGCGACTTATGATGTGGTCGTTGCCATCAAGCAAGGTAGAGTCACCGCATTTGCACCAAATGAGGTGAAGTAAAGCTTACGTCATTTCTAAAGATGTATCGCCGCTGCTCAACCTGGCGATACATCAAACTCAAACTGCACATTTCATCTATTATTTACAGCGGAAGAGTTTAACGATGGCACTCAAAGATGTGATTCTACTGCTGCATCCGATTCTGGTGGTTGTGGTTGTTTTTCCCTTAATTGGTATTGTCACAAATCGCGCCCTTCAGGTTCGGCAGCGTCGATTGCAAGTTGCTGCTGAGGGAAAGAGTAAGATTCAGCCTGTGGTTGGACAGGAACACGTCAAGGTTGGCGATTGGCTCGCGATTAGTGTGGTTGGTGTAACGTTGTTGGCATTAGCAAATGATATCTTTGGCAATATTGTAGACAAACAACTTTGGAGCAAAGCCCCATTTCAAGTTCTATGGATTGCAGCATTGTTGATTGCGACGATCGCATCACTCTTTTTCCTACGCAAAGCGCAGCAACCACGTTGGCGGGGAATTTTTGCAACCTTAACGGGCATGGGACTGGTGATTTTAGGCTGTCAAGAAGGGGTCTATCGCAAAACAGATCAATGGTACATTTCACATTACTACTATGGTATGACCGCAGCATTGCTAATGATCATTTCGATTACGATCGTGCAAAGCATCTATAAAGACCGAAGTAATCGCTGGCGCACTGTTCACATTGTTCTTAACAGTGTTGCATTACTGTTATTTGTGGGACAGGGAATCACCGGATCAAGAGCTTTGCTGGAGGTTCCGCTCAGTTGGCAAGAACCTTATGTTCAGCAACTTTATGAGCAACAGTGCGAGACAAAACCTTGCAAAGTAGAAGCGGTAAAAGAAGAAGCGATTCCTGCTCCGAATCCACGCTAATCTAGAATTCACTCCTTATCATGTCTGTTCGCCGCATTTCACCTCAGCTTTATTTGTGGATAGCAATTCTAATTTTTGGAGCATCCAGCTCGGTCACACGCAAGCTAACCCTAATTGGCGATCGACATTCGATCAACGGTCATAACCCGATTTCTTTTTGCAATATTTTGTTTGTTGGCAATCTCTGCGCTTTGCTCCTGTTTAGTCTGATCTACCACCGTCAATGGCGCATCAGGCAACTTCGAGCTATTCCTCGACGAACATGGATTGTATTAACGATCGTTGCTGTTTTTTCTGGCGCGATTGCACCAGGATTGATATTTCAAGCACTCGCATTTTCCAGTGTTAACGACGTTATTTTAATCGGACGACTAGAACCACTGCTGGTATTGTTATTGTCGATCGCGTGGCTAAAGGAACGGGTTACAGCTTGGGAAATTCTAGGCGCGATGGTTACATTTCTGGGTGTAACGCTTACTGTTGTCTTGCAACCTCATCTGTTGAATGCAGCGGCTCCACAGGCAAACTTAGGCAAATTGTTTGTCGCGATCGCCGCGTTGCTTTTAGCAATCTCGACTCTGATTAGCAAAGCGAAACTGTCTCACGTTTCTGTTGGCACTCACAATCTCTATCGCACACTGATCGGGACAATCACTTTCTACTGCATTGCCTTGATCGTTTATGGAAGCGATCATTTTACTGATGCGTTTTCTCCATTTGTGTGGAAATGGATGTTGCTTTATGCAGGGGTGATTGTTGTATTAGGACAAACATTTTGGCTGCGTGGATTGAGAGCAACTTCGATCGCTAAGGTAACTTTAGCGAATGCGTTTACTCCAATTGCTGGCATTCTCGCAGCATTTCTAGTTTTGGGTGAACGTCCGACTTCGGCACAATGGATCGGAGGCAGCATTATCTTATTGGGAATCATTCTGAGTCAGATTGGAATCTGGCGCAGAAAATCTGACTTAATGATGCTGGCTCACAACTCGGCTTCGAGACAAGCTCTGGAAAACAATATTGGATTTATGAGATTGTAGTCACGTTATTGCTCGATCAGGCTACTCGTTCAAATACTGCTGATATCCCAAGTCGTTCAATCTCGCTTGCTTATCACGTACCATTTCAGCAAGACTTTGACGATAAGCTTGCACTTTCGCAAACAGCGCGGCATTGTGACTTGCTAAAATTTGCACTGCTAGAAGTCCCGCATTCTTCGCATTGCCGATCGCAACCGTCGCAACTGGAATTCCAGCAGGCATCTGCACGATCGAATACAGCGAGTCCACTCCCTGAAGCGTTTTTGTTTGCACCGGAACTCCGATCACAGGTAAAGCCGTCATCGATGCTACCATTCCCGGCAAATGTGCTGCGCCTCCCGCTCCGGCAATGATCACTTTTAAGCCTCTCGTATGTGCTTGTTTTGCGTATTCCATCATGCGCTCGGGGGTGCGATGGGCTGAGACAATTTCCACCTCACACGGCACGTCAAATTCTTCGCAAACTGCGATGGCGGCTTGCATCGTCGGCAGATCTGAGTCGCTGCCCATAATAATCCCAATCAATGGTTGAGTCATATGCGAAAATCCAAAATGAATGCAATCAAGTGTGTGAAATGCGTTTTCTGATTATCAATGCTCAAGTGCCGGGTTTCCAAGGATTGCAGCAAATTTTGATCGATGAGGTGATTGTTGAGATTGCACCTCAGATCGAAACGACTGCAATGGTTCTAGATGTTGCGGGCGATTGGATTTCTCTCGGTGGTATTGATCTACAAATTAATGGGGCGTTGGGTTTAGCATTTCCCGATCTCAGCACAGAAAATCGTGATCAACTTGATGATATTTGTCAGTTTCTTTGGGATCAGGGTGTTGATGGATTTTTGCCTACGATCGTGACGACATCGGTCAAAAATATTCAGCGATCGCTTGCCGTTCTCGCAGATTCCAAGTTGCCTCAAATTCTGGGTGTTCATCTTGAAGGACCGTTTTTGAATCCCGAAAAACGTGGCGCACATCCCGAAGAATTTCTGCTGCCACTCACAGTTGAAACGGTGAAACGAGTGTTGGGCGATTATGCTGCGATCGTGAAACTGATCACGATCGCACCCGAACTTGATCCGAGTGGTGAAGCGATCGCTTATCTCAAATCTCTGGGTATCACGGTCAGTTTAGGACATTCGCAAGCGACTGCCGCCCAAGCTCAACGAGCGTTTCAGCAAGGCGCTTCGATGGTGACGCACGCTTTTAACGCAATGCCGAGTTTGCATCATCGAGAACCTGGGCTGCTCGGAGCCGCGATCGCTACCCCCGCCGTTCACTGTGGCTTAATTGCTGACGGACAGCACGTTTCACCGATAATGATTGAAATTTTGCTGCGCGCTAGTCAATACGATCGAGGAATCTTCCTCGTCAGCGATGCGCTTTCTCCACTAGGCTTACCTGACGGACGCTATCCTTGGGATTCTCGTCAGATTGAAGTGATTGACGGTACGGCAAAATTACTTGATGGCACATTAGCAGGCACAACTCGATCGCTCCTTTCGGGTGTGAAGAATCTCGTGAATTGGAAAATTTGCGACTTGGGAACTGCGATCGCGCTTGCAACGATGGCTCCACGCGCTGCGATCGGCTTGCCTGATTCAATGCTTTATCAACCCGCGCAACTTCTTCGCTGGCAGCAGAAAAATGACACAATTTCAATGCAGCGATTTCAAATTGATTCATAAAAAGCTTGTGTGACAGCTACATCTTAAATTCATAAAGCTCCGTAATTTCCGAAAAGGCTTCATCTGATTGATATTAGGCTTTGCCGAACTGTGTCATCAGCTTTGTTAAAGACAAGCACCAGAAAAAACGGGGCACTTATACAGCGCCCCCAAGATACTCAGATTGACTTGTCAAAGCAAAAGTTCCCTCACAGCCTCAAACAAACCTGTAGAATCACGGGTAACTGTTGAGGTATTCGGGGTTTTGCCTATCCGTAAGAATACCTGAGAAATCCTTTCGTAGTGACAGCTACATGAAAATTTCATGAGAACCTCATGGTTTTACGTAGATTACTAAAATTCAAGGGATTGAACTTTTTGTTTGGTGGGGTGCGATCAAGTAATACGATAGTTGGAGCGAACTTACAAACATAAAACACGGATATATGAACGGAATCGATGATAAGACCGAAGTGCGCGAGTACTTTAATGCAACAGGTTTCGATCGCTGGCGAAGGATCTATGGCGATGGTGAGGTCAATAAAGTCCAGCTTGACATCCGTACCGGGCATCAACAAACGGTAGATACGCTGCTTGACTGGTTTAAGAATGACGGAAATTTAGCCGATTTAACGATTTGTGATGCGGGTTGCGGCGTTGGAAGCTTGAGCATTCCACTGGCGCAAGAGGGTGCAAACGTGTTTTCTAGCGATATTTCCGAGAAGATGGTCGGGGAAGCGAAAGAAAGAGCGATCGTGCTTGGACTCAACGATAATCCTAGTTTTTCGGTGCAGGATTTAGAAGCATTGAGCGGTCGATATCACACGGTTGTTTGTCTGGATGTGTTGATTCACTATCCTGCTGAACAAGCGATCGATATGATCAAACATTTGGCGAGTTTGGCGGAGAATCGCTTAATTCTAAGTTTTGCGCCGAAGACCTTTTTGCTGACGATTTTGAAGCGAATCGGGGAGTTTTTCCCAGGTCCGAGTAAGACGACACGGGCTTATCAACATCGCGAAGCCGATATTGTGAAAGTGTTAGAAGGATGTGGTTTCAAAGTGCAACGAACTGCAATGACTAGCACGAAGTTCTATTTTTCGCGAATGCTGGAGGCAGTTCGATAGTTGTGCGATCGCATTAACCCCGAGCCACTGCACAAAACTCCTCGATCCGCTTCCAAACTTGATCGACCAAATCCCCCGCATCCGAATCGAACCACTCGATCGCTCGATCTGCCCGGAACCAAGTCCGCTGTCGTTTAGCAAACTGTCGCGTGTGCAACACCGTTAATCGCCCCGCCTCACTCAGCGAAATCTCACCGCGTAAATACTGTCGCATTTCTGCATATCCCAACGTATTCAATAGCGGCAACTCACCATACTTCTTATAGAGCGTTTCCACTTCCGCTACAAATCCCATTTCAATCATTTGCGCCGTTCGTTTCGCGATCCGTTGCTCTAAGCGATCGCTATCCAACGCAATCTGCAAAATCGGAAAGGTTGGTGGCTCCTCTCCCTGCTGTTCAGAAATTGGGCGACCCGTTACATAAAACACTTCCAGCGCTCTCAACGTCCGCACCTGATCGTTTGGATGAATTCGCCCTGCGGCGATCGCATCAACTTGCTGCAACATCTCATGCAGCGTCTTTTGTCCCAACTGCTCAAGCTGCGATCGCAATTCTTCTTGCGGCGCAACTCGCGGAATTTTCATTCCACGCGCGATCGCTTTAAGATACAGCCCCGTTCCACCGACTAGAAATTGAATGCCACCGCGATCAATAATCCGTTTTGCCTGCATTTGATAATCTGCCAGCGTGAGCGTTTCGGTTGGCTCACAAATATCGATCAAATAATGCGGCACTCGATCTTGCTCTTGTCGCGTTGGTTTTGCCGTTCCAATGGTAAACTCTCGATACACTTGCCGCGAATCCGCGCTGAGAATGATTGACGTTAAGCGTTCAGCAAGTTCGATCGCTAATCCAGATTTTCCCGTCGCAGTCGCACCACCGATTATAATAAGTACGGGTGTATTGTTTAATATTTTTGGTTCAACTTGGAAATTTTGAGTCAAAATAGACCGATCCATCCTACTTTCAAAATTCACCGGAGATTGCTCTAAAACCGCTCATAAGCCATTTGTGCTATAATTTTGATAGAATTTGCTTTCTAAGTTCAATTTCGCTCCTCCGTTTGATTTTTTTCCAAATTTCTGCTACACGTTGCCCTAAAGAACGCTTCTCCTATGACGACAAACTACGACGCTCAACAGATCCAAGTCCTCGAAGGTCTTGAAGCCGTACGGAAACGCCCTGGTATGTATATTGGTAGCACCGGGCCTCGCGGACTGCATCACCTGGTATACGAGGTCGTCGATAACTCAGTTGATGAAGCACTCGCGGGCTACTGCAAAGCGATCGATGTCTCAATCAACGCCGACAGCTCCGTTACCGTGATCGACGACGGACGCGGCATTCCGACCGGAATCGTTGACAAGACTGGAAAATCCGGTATCGAAACCGTGCTGACAATTCTACACGCTGGTGGTAAGTTTGGCGGTGGTGGTTACAAAGTCTCTGGCGGTCTACACGGGGTCGGCGTTTCAGTGGTCAACGCGCTTTCAGAATGGGTCGAAGTCACTGTCTGGCGCGATAAGAAAGCCCACACTCAGCGATTTGAACGCGGTGTCCCGATCGGTGAGATGCAAGTGAATCCCTATCCTCAATCGAGAACAGGCACCTCGGTCACGTTTCTCCCCGATGCCACGATCTTCACTGAGACGACAAAGTTCGACTACACTACGCTGTCTGGACGCTTGCGAGAGTTAGCGTACCTGAATGGTGGAGTCAAAATTACATTTAGCGATCGTCGTCCCGACTCTGAACGAGAAGAAGTCTACTTCTACGAAGGCGGTATCCGCGAGTACGTCGCATATATGAACCGCGAAAAGCAGCCCCTACACGAAGAAGTGATTTTCGTTCACGGCGAACGCAACAACATTCAGGTCGAAGTCGCGCTGCAATGGTGTGTAGATGCCTACACCGATAACATTATTGGATTTGCCAACAACATTCGCACCGTCGATGGTGGAACGCACTTAGAGGGATTGAAAGCGGTTCTGACTCGAACCCTGAATACGATCGCTCGTAAACGCAACAAGATCAAAGAGAACGAATCTAACCTTGCTGGGGAAAACATTCGGGAAGGCTTAACGGCAGTGATCTCCGTGAAAGTTCCTGATCCAGAATTCGAGGGTCAAACCAAAACGAAGTTAGGTAACACTGAAGTTCGCGGAATTGTTGATTCTCTGGTCGGTGAAGTGCTGACTGAGTATCTCGAATTTCGTCCGAACGTTTCAGATGCCATTATCGAGAAAGCAGTTCAAGCCTTCAAAGCAGCAGAAGCGGCTCGTCATGCGCGAGAAATGGTACGTCGCAAATCGGTGTTAGAGTCTTCCACCCTTCCTGGAAAGCTGGCAGATTGCGCGACGCGCGATCCAAGTGAATCGGAAATCTACATCGTAGAAGGAGATTCTGCGGGTGGAAGTGCAAAACAAGGACGCGATCGACGTTTCCAAGCAATCCTACCGTTGCGCGGTAAGATTCTCAACATTGAAAAGACCGACGATGCCAAGATCTACAAAAATACTGAAATTCAAGCATTGATCACCGCCTTGGGCTTAGGTATTAAAGGCGAAGAGTTCGATATGTCTCAATTGCGCTATCACCGCATCATCATCATGACAGACGCGGATGTAGATGGAGCGCATATTAGAACCCTATTACTGACCTTCTTCTATCGCTATCAGCGCATGATGGTCGATCAAGGGTATGTCTACATTGCTTGCCCGCCTTTGTACAAAGTTGAGCGCGGACGCAACCACTACTATTGCTATAGTGAGCGAGATTTACAAGAACGGTTAGCGACCTTCCCAGATAACGCCAGCTACAACATTCAACGCTTTAAAGGGTTGGGTGAAATGATGCCGCAGCAGCTTTGGGATACGACAATGAATCCTGAAACTCGGACACTTAAACGAGTTGAAATCGAAGATGCTGCTGAAGCCGATCGTATCTTCACGGTACTGATGGGCGATCGAGTAGCTCCTCGGCGAGAGTTCATCGAGACCTATGGCTCGAAGCTGAACTTGACGGATCTCGATATTTAGTTTGAGCTTAGGGGAATTCCTTCAGTGATTGATTCCTGATCGCGCAACTCCTTTTCCAAATTTGGAAAGATAGATTGATGCGCGATCGCATCAGCTTATTTTCCGCTCACATCCCCTCGCAATTTTTTACTGATGTATTGCACTCTGTCTCGTGTGCATAGAGTACCTCCATTCCACAAAGGCTCAATAGAAGGGGTTACATAGATAGCTCGATACAGGTTCTCAACCATCAGCATAACTCAGACGATAGACTCTTGCGATCTAACTCTTGTAGATGGCTGGCTAACGTCACAACATACCGATCGCTGTTGTAACGCTTTTGAGCTAAAGCATATCCTCGTTTTGCTATTGCTTCAGCCATCCTAGGATTGTAAATCGCTTGCTCGATCGCGCTCCGCAAACTCGCTCGATCGCTTGGAGGCACCACAATCATCGCGTCAGATGCGACATAATCTACTAACCCCGGTGTAGCCGTTACAATCACAGGACGGCAGCACGCCATTGCTTCTAGCAGTGTCGTTACACCAGAGGTCACCTGGCTTTTTAGTAGACTCACCACGACCACATCTGCATCACGGTAAAGCTGAGCCAAATCACGCCACTTATAGAACTGTTGTGTCATGTTTGCAGGCATCACTCTTGGAAAAGACTCTAACTCTGGCTTGACATCGGCTGAAAATCCACTAATTTTTACATCCACATTCAAATCAGCCGTAGCCGATGCCAAAAGTCGGTAATCACGTTTTTCTAGCCCTACACTAGCCACGATCGCGCGGCGTTTATTTGGTGAAGCAGGTCCCGGTGTGAAAAACTGTAAATCGGTTTGTTCGAGTAACAAAGACACACGATCGCTGGACAAGTTTAAGTGGGTTTTTAAGAACTGAACTTGGTGCTGAGTGTTTGTCAGCAACAGTGTGGTTCTCTTAGCAGTTTGAAATAGCTTAAGAGAAAATCTACTGCGTGGTCTGTACGCGTTGTGGATTTGCACAACGACTTGAGGTGGATTGCTTAAACTACCGCATACTGCTGCGATCGGAATACCAACATCTTCGCCAGTACAATAGATAATATCGTTGCTCGTAAGTTGAGTTGACAGAGTGCGAGCAAGTGCCCAATGCTCTGGCTTTCCCATGAGTTTTGCGCGAAGGTAATCAATTGGCAAAATTGGGTCGCTACCCGGAGCGTGAATGCGGGCATTCAGACGCTGACTTAAAGCGTTCATGATATGTCGAGGAGATTCACCGAGCATCGCTTCTTTTTCCATCTGATCAAGTGCAACTGCCCGACTCATTGCAATATGGTAGTTCATCCGGCACGGCTCCCAACAAAATAAACTCCCCAGCTTTCCGCCCCGGGTTCGCTTTGAGTCCACCATTCACCAGATGTAACACTGTCAAACTGAAACTGATCTAAGAGTAGCTCCACTTCTGGAGTAAAGAGGTAGCGCATCGGGTGAACCTCGTATAGTTCTTCAACGGCTCCTGTAGCGCGATCGCGAATGAGGATTTGGTAATTCACATCGACACGGTTTTGGTTGAAATGCATCTTAGGTTCTGCAATCCGAGTGACCGAGATTGCGTCGTCTTCAAGCCGCTTGACCCTCACAGTAGGTCGATCGCTCAACACTGCCGGACCGTACCAGCAATCAAAGATAAGCAATCCACCAGGGTTGAGATGATCTTTTGCAGTGGCAAAAGCTGCCTGCAGATCTGCATTGGTAATTTGATAACTAAAAACGTGAAAGAGTGAGATCACCACGTCGAACGATCGCTCTACTCGCACCGTCCGAATATCTCCTTGAACAAACTCGATCGCGCTTGAATGATAAAGTTGCTGTGCGCGATAGCGTGCTTGTTCTAGCATCGTTTCGCTAAGGTCTACAGCACAAACCTTATAGCCTCTTTTTGTTAGCAAGCTTGCGTGAATTCCGGTGCCGCACCCTAACTCTAAAATGGTTTTGGCATCAGGCGCATAAGCATTTATCAGTTGATGAATGAATTCTGTTTCGACAATGTAATCCTTGTCGCGGTATAACAAATCATAGTAGCGGGCGTAGTTACCAAAAACGCTCATGCTGGTTTATCCTTTGCCGTGATGCTTATAATGGCGATATAGTACTTAGCAAACAACTCAACACTGTGATTCACAAATACTTTACTTCTTGACAAACAATCTATTGAAATTTCGGGATTACAGCAAAACTATTGAAAGCTCAAACCAACACTGCCTTGAGCGCTACGGCAACTCGTTCTGCCTGTGTTGGTGATAGTGCCATCCCACTAGGAATATAAAATCCACGGCGAGCGAGGCGTTCTGCCACAGGATAAGACTCTCCCTGAAACAATCCCCACCTGCAAAATATTGGCTGTTCATGCATTCCCCAGAAAAATGGGCGTGTCCCAATTCCTTTTTCAGCTAACCGATGCATTACTTCTGCTGCATCAAACTTCACTTCGTCGCGCAGCACTAAGCCGTATACCCAATAGATATTATCTGCATAGGAAGTTGCCGGAAGTGGCAGTTCTAAGGCAGAAATTTCCGATAGCAGTTCAGTGTAGCGCTGTCCCATGTGACGTTTACGCGCAACAAACTCATCTAATCGCTCTAGCTGAGCGAGTCCCAGTGCGGCTTGCAAATTCGTCATTCGTAGGTTCCAACCAAGCTCTTCATGAACAAAGCGCTTCTTTGGTTGGAAACATAGATTTCTCAGCGATCGACAGCGTTGGGCTAAGCGATCGTCATCGGTAACAATCATTCCACCTTCGCCAGTTGTGATATGTTTATTTGGATAAAAACTAAAGGTGCTGAGATCCCCAAAGCTTCCGCAGGGTTTGCCGTTGTATGTTTGTCCATGCATTTCGGCTGCATCTTCAATGACATGCAATTTGCGGGTTTGCGCTAATGCCAAAATCGGGTTGAGATCCACGGGCAGCCCGTAGATGTGAACAACTAGAATCGCTTTTGTGCGACAAGTAATTTTGGCAGCGATCGCAGCTACGTCCATGTTCCAGGTTCTAGGATCTGAGTCTACTAAGACTGGCGTTGCTCCCGCCCGCACGATCGCAGCCGCACAAGAAATAATGGTAAAGGTTGGCAAAATGACTTCATCACCAGGGGAGATTTCTAGCCCAGCGATCGCGGCTTCTAGCGCCATAGAACCATTGCACACGGCTACGCCATGCTTGCGTCCTACACGAGCCGCAAACTCAGTTTCAAACCGCTCAACAAACGGACCTTCAGAAGAAATCCAGCCTGTGTCTAGGCACTCCAGCAAAAACTCTTTCTCTCGACCATCTAACAGAGGTTCATTAACCGGAATAAAGTTCACGAGCAGCTCCGATATAGCAAATTTAAGCAACGACAGGCAATAGCCCCAACAAGTTAAGCTACTGTAGAAAGCTAGCTATAGATAGAGTGAGAAACACCTTCAGCTATATCCTTGGGTTATACAGTACCCAAAACTTGCGGTACAAAGCGAGTTTTGTCGTGTTCGCCTACATAAGGACCCTGTTTGACTTCGATCATCTCAACTTCTTCTAGCACTTCAAATCCGTGCCCTCCTTGAATCAACAGAATTACATCACCAGTTTGCAGTAGATGACTTTCTAAGTACTCCTGCTCTTTGGTGTAGAAATCTACGCGCACCCTGCCTCGCTTGACTACTAGCACTTCTTGTGTGAGATGAACTTCACGAGGCACTGGATTATGCACATGGGGTTGGATTATTTTTCCAGCAGAATGCTGCATATAAGCAAGCTGCTGCGACAGATTATCAGGTGTGAAAAAGTGAATTCCTGGCTTCTGAAAGTTAGCAGAAACAATAATTGCGAATAGCTGCCCGTCATGAGTGATTTCCTGAACCAGTTGATGACTGGTCACTCGCTCACGTCCTCCTACCATACAACCTCCAAACGTTCTCAATAGCAGCTAAATTAGCCGTGTCAAGACAGAGTTCACTTTACGTCTCTATCATTTAATTCTCTCAACAAAAAGACTTTAAACTTCAAGATGCACTTGTTCATAACGATACTAAAGTATCGGTTAGAAACCATGTTAGCTAAGATACATTGAAGACAAAAATGAAGAGCAAAGAGCAGGGCTAATTCGACAGTGCTATTTCAAGTTGCTACCTTTTATACTCTTCAAAAGCCTCAACTTATTTGTGGGTTGTGTTACAAATTCTTTTAGAGGCATACGATCGACACCAGCGTATTCCCTTAGGCTCTCACTCCAAAGAGCGTTCCTCGATCGCTTGCAGAATTTTCTCTCGCCTTTCGAGCAAGCCAAGTTCGAGAGACTGTCTCAGACTTGCGAATTATCTTAACGTCTCTGTGCTTTGCATTACACGGCTTTCCCACACTGCCAGTGATAGTCTTATCGCGAGGCTTATAGGTAGCTAAAGCTGCATTAAGGGCAGGTAAAAACAAAGTTAATCTATTGGCTTCTCTAATTCATTCACCCTTAGACTGTCAGGTTAAATATGGCTAAGAACGTCATTCTCATGATCGGCGATGGTATGGGCTGGGAAATGGCTCGTGCTGCCGCAATTTACAATCAAATTCAAGCAGGCAATTCGGGCAATACTTTAGACGATTTTTATGCATCGGGCTTTGGATCGGGATTGAGCTTTCAGGGGCTAAAAGGCTCTTCGCTTGTTACGACCTACGGAACAACGATCGCAGATAGCAAGGGAGTTTACAGCACCGGAAACTCTGCTTTAGACGCATCAGAATCCGCAACGGCAGCCAGTCCCGTTCGAGCTGGATTTCAGTTTAATCCGAGTTTCAATCCGGGCAGCACCGCAACAGGTGGCGCAAATGCGAACAACGGCGCTGTGGGAAATCTCGTAGGTTATGATCCCGTGAGAGGGGGTATCAATCCTTGGACACCCGGAACGGACAAGGAATATATCAAGTGGAGCTATCCTGATTCTGCGAATACGGCAACGACTCTTTACACCGGAGTGAAGAGTTATAACAACGCGATCGGGGTTGACATCTATGAGCAACCGCTAGAAACGATTCTAACCACATCAAACTTAGTTGGAAAATCGACCGGACTCGTTTCCTCAGTACCGATCGATCATGCTACCCCCGGAGCTGCCGCTGCTTCAGTGAATCGTCGAGCGAAGTATGACACTCCGTTTCCTGATCTTGATAACATTTTGCAACAAGAGCTTCGCATCTACCAACCCACAGTTCTGCTCGGTGGCGGTCATCCTTTATCAAATATCAAAGATCCGCTACCAGATGGTGTAGAACCTCCTAGAGACTATGAGTTTGTCAGCCAAGATACTTATGAGTATCTCCACGCCAATCCAAATGAGAATCGCTATGGCTATAAATTCCTAGAGCGGGGGGCAAATGCAGCGCAAACATTGGCAGAGACAGCCTCAGGGATTGATCCAAATCGGGGCGATCGCTTGCTGGGTATTTATGGCGCGCGTGGGCAAAATGGAAACTTACCCGTAAGTTCTGCGGATGGAGATTACAGCACAACCGGACTTGATATGTTCAGCGTGTTCACTTCTCAAGGGCAGAAACAAGACTTTACCCGTCCCCTCGCGCCTGGAGAAACAGACGAGTCTTTTATTGCGCGAGAAGTAAATGAAAACCCAACGCTCAAAGACCTCTCTCTCGCGGCATTGAATGTGCTGAGCAAAGATCAAGACGGCTTCTGGTTGATGATTGAAGGCGGCGACATTGATTGGTCTGCCCATGATAACAACATCGACAACTTGATCGGAACAATGCGCGACTTTGATAAATCTGTTGCGTCGGTCATTGAATGGATTGGACAAAACGGAGGCTGGGAAGAAAATTTATTGGTTGTGACTGCCGATCATGATCACTATCTGACTCTGAATCCAAACTATCCACAATTATTACGCCAGTTTGGAGCAGCACAGCTGACCGCAGCCGATACACCACAAGAAGCAGGGCAATTCTGGGGATCAGATCCTAGCGTGAAATATGGCTGGGGAAATCATAGTAATCGTCCTGTCCCAGTTTATTATCAAGGAGCAGGCTCGGAAGTGCTCGATAGCTTTGTCGGTCAGGGCTATGAAAGCTATGGCAACCAAATCTCAGGATTTCCAGGTCATGTTGATCAATCGCAGATCTATCAAACGATGCTGAGTGCCGTCACAGGAGAGACAAAACGACCCAATCGCGAAGGTAATCAAACTATCTTTGGAACACCCGCTGGTGATGTCATTTATACTGGCATAGGCAATGATGTGATCTACGCAGGAGAGGGGAATAATTACGTCTTCTCTAACCGTGGAAACAATACAGTCTACACGGGTTCTGGAAATAACCTGATTTATGCAGGCGATGGTAACGATCGCTTATATGGTGGAAACGGCGACGACACGATCTTTGCTGGAGCCGGAAATAATGAAATCTTTCCTGGTTTTGGGGATGATCTTGTTTATGCAGGGTCTGGAGACGATTTTATCGTGGACGATGGCGGCAACAATATCATTCGCGCGGGCGGCGGTAAAAATCGCATTTATACAGGTATTGGCAATGATGAGATTTTCGCAGGTGCAGGCGATGATTTAATTTACGCTGATGCTGGCGATAACGTGATCAATAGCGGTACTGGAAACGATACGGTTTATGTTGCGAATGGCGTGAATCAATTCATTCTTAATGCTGGAGCAGGATCGTCTACAATTTACGGCTTTAGTAGTGATGATACCTTCAAGGTTGGAACTGGCTTAGCCAAAACGGATCAATTCACACTGAGAATCGAAGACTTTAGCACTTTGATTTTCAAGGGCGATGACCTGTTGGCAACTGTGAAAGGTATTGTGCTTGATCAATTGCCGCTAGCTTAGTAACTCTCAAATTTCCGGCTTTTCGATCGCTCTAGCAATCCGTCTAGAGCGATCGTTCTGCGTTAACAATTTAGATGATTGATTCATCGAACGCTAAATCTTCTCATTTGCGATGATTTAGAACAAAAACTGAAGCGTTTTCTAATGTGTTCCAAGTAACATCAACATTCACTTTTCTGGTAATCCACCGAGCAACTTATAGTGATGTATTTATGGTTAATTGTAGCAATGTATCTGTTAACCGAATTCCTTTACCTCGCATAAATCGTTCTTAATCTTCACGTGCAATGCTATGAACGCATTTTTCATTCACCTGTTCTTTTAGGTATAGAAATTATGGCGAGTGTTACATTGAAGGGGTTTGCATCATTACCCGCAGATACGTTTGCAGAAGGTCCTGATTCGGGCAAGGACATTTCGGGGAATGGGCGAACGGGTCCGTTTTCTGGGCAACCTGTGCAAGGATTTAGTGCGGTTCAGTTTGCAAGCCCGAACTCTTTTTGGTTTATGCCAGACAATGGCTTTGGACGTAAAGAAAATAGTTCAGATTTTCTACTCAGAGTTTATGAACTTCAACCAAACTTCCGAAGTGGTGGAACAGGAGATGGAGCAGTTCAAATTCTCAACACTTTACAATTGAGCGATCCTGATCAAAAAATTCCATTCTCGATCGTCAATCAAACCCAAAGCGAACGCCTGCTAACTGGCGCAGATTTTGACATCGAATCTTTCGTGATTGGAGCAGATAAAACACTATGGTTTGGAGATGAATTTGGTCCGTTTTTGCTACATACAGGTGCGACCGGGAAAGTACTAGAGGCTCCGATCGCAACTCCAAATTTCTTTAATCTCAAGACGCTAAACGGTGAAGTTCCAATTGTTATTGGACATCGAGGAGCTTCTGGAGAACGCCCTGAACATACGATCGCCTCTTATCAGTTAGCGATTCAGCGCGGAGCTGATTTTATTGAACCGGATCTTGTCACTACAAAAGATGGGGTTCTGATTGCACGGCATGAGCCAATGTTAGCCGTGCTGAAAGATGACGGTACGGTTGATTTCAGCAACACAACAACCGATGTTTACCAACGTCCAGAATTTGCCGATCGTAAAACCACAAAAATTCTCGATGGTACGCCTACCACGGGTTGGTTTGCCGAAGATTTTACGTTAGCTGAAATCAAGCAAATTCGAGCGATCGAGCGCTTGTCATTTCGTTCTAGCATTTATAACAGCGTCTTCGAGATCCCAACACTTGATGAGATCATTAATCTAGTCAAGCAAGTTGAACAAGATACGGGGCGCAAGATCGGGATCTATCCCGAAACAAAGCATCCGACATTTTTCCAAACTCAAGGCTATAACACCAGCAATCAACTGATTGATACGCTGGTGAAGAACAATTTCACTGATCCCGATCGCATCTTCATTCAATCATTTGAGGTTGGAAACCTTAAAGACCTCAAGTTCAACTTGATGCCGAACGCTGGAGTAGATATTCCCCTCGTTCAGTTGCTTGATGCTAGTGATGTGCGGAACGATGGCTCATTGATCGAAATTCAACCTTACGATTTTGTCGTGAGTGGTGATACTCGCACTTATGGTGATTTGCGGACTCCAGAAGGCTTAAAAGAAATTGCAACTTATGCAAATGGCATTGGTCCCTGGAAACGGATGATTGTGTCAGTGCAAACGGTCGATCGCGACAACAACGGACAACCCGACGACCTCAATAATGATGGAACCATCAATGATGCAGATAAAGTAACCCTGCCGCCGACATCACTCGTTGGTGATGCTCACACTGCTGGCTTGCTGGTACACCCCTATACGTTCCGTAACGAAAGTCGCTACCTCGCATCAGACTATGAAGGCAATCCAGAACTCGAACTCCGTCAGTTTATCGAACTCGGCGTTGATGGCTTTTTCGATGACTTTCCAGGCACAGGCGACTTAGTTCGCGATCAAAGCACAGCACCCTTTGTACGATCGCCCCAAAACCCCGATGTTCTCAGCAAGCCGGAATTCGAGACGCTATCTGGGAATGCGCCGATCGTAATTGGACACCGAGGCGCATCAGGCGAACGACCTGAGCACACCCTGGCATCTTACAAAGTTGCGATCGCAGGTGGAGCCGATTTTATTGAACCAGATTTAGTTGTTACTAAAGATGGTGTTCTCATTGCTCGTCATGAACCGATGCTGGCAGTTCTCAATGCAGATGGTTCACTCAATACAACAGATACGAGTACCGATGTTTATCAACGTCCGGAGTTTGCCGATCGTAAAACAACGAAAACTCTCGATGGTCGAGCTGTGACAGGTTGGTTTGCTGAAGATTTCACTTTAGAAGAAGTCAAAACACTGAACGCGATCGAGCGCTTGCCTGCATTGCGTGGAACTCGGTTTAACAACGATGGGCTAAAAGTTCCAACTCTGCAAGAAGTGATTGACTTAGTGAAGCAGACCGAGAGAGAAACCGGACGTAAGATTGGTATCTATCCAGAAACAAAGCATCCGACCTTTTTCGCAAATCAAGGCTACAACACAAGTCAACTCTTGGTCGATACACTTGTTAAAAGCGGCTTCACTGATCCATCACGGGTCTATCTCCAATCCTTTGAAGTGAGCAATTTAAAAGATCTCAACAGCCGCATCATGCCGAATGCGGGAATCGATCTGCCACTCATTCAACTGATTGGGGGATCAGGCAGTCCCTTCGATTTTGTAGCATCAGGAAACAATCGCACCTATGCAGATTTAGTAAAACCAGAAGGACTTGCAGAGATTGCGACTTATGCGACAGGAATTGGTCCTGATAAGCGATTGATTGTTCCGGCAAATACGGTCGATCGTAACAGTGATGGCAGACCAGATGATTTGAATGGAGACGGACCGATTAGTGATGTCGATCGCGTTCTCGGCACTCCTACGACGTTAATTCAAGATGCTCACGGTGCAGGGTTGCTTGTGCATCTGTACACACTGCGAAATGATCCATTCTTTCTCGCTTCGGACTATCAGAACAATCCGAGAGCTGAGTTCAAACAGTTCATCGATTTAGGAGTAGATGGCTTCTTCACAGATTTTCCGGGAACAGGTCGATCAGTTCTAGTCGATGATTATTTTGCGGGAACAGGCTACTCCAGCCCAAACTTCAATCCGAGTTCATCCCAACCCTATGTTACCGATCCAAATCAACCCTACTACGGCAATCTAATTGCCGCAAACTTGGGTCGATCGAAAGGATTTGAAGGTATGGCAATTAGTCCAGATCGCTCCAAGCTGTATCCGTTACTGGAAGGTTTTGTTGTAGGCGATCCGAGTAATGCTTTAAGAATCTACGAGTTTGATGTTGCCTCAAAGCAATACACGGGTCTTGTCGGCTATTATCCTTTGTCGAATCCGAACAATGCGATCGGAGATTTGACAGTTGTGAATGACCATGAATATCTAGTCATCGAGCGCGACCCCAATCAAGGAGATGCGGCTCAATTCAAGAAGATCTTCAAGGTTGACTTCTCTCAGAAAGATGCCAACGGCTTTGTTGCAAAACAAGAAGTTGCTGATTTATTGAACATTCAAGATCCGGATGATTTCAATGGGGATGGCAGCACAACTTTTAGGTTCCCGTTTGAAACGATCGAAGATGTTCTGGTCATCGATCCAAAAACACTTTTAGTTGCGAACGACAACAACTATCCCTTCTCGGTAGGTCGTCCGCCTAACATCGACAACAATGAAATCATCTTGTTGCAACTTGAACAACCACTCAATCTAGATTCGCGTGTGGGTTTAGCTGCGGTAAGTACTTCGGCTCAGAACCGTGCTATGCCTTCTGAAGTAGTTCCGGGGTCAGCAGGTTTAAGCGTTAGCCGTTCATCACTTGTACCAGAACTCGCTAGTTATTCCGATCGTTCATTTAGTCAGTTCGCTCTCCCTGATCAAATCACACAGATGAGCTAAGCCAGTACCCCGTTCAGAGCCTGTAGAAGGACAGTAGCTTCTACAGGCTTTACTACGCGAATTAATTATCTATATCCGATTAGTGTCCTGATACGTTGGCGCGAATCGTTTGATTCTCCCCGAGGCGCTCAGAATCCTTGTTATCCATTGAAGAATTGGGTTGATCGACATCCTCCCCTTGCGGCGGAACATCAGCTACAGTTGCTTCTTGGGAACTCAAGTATTCTTTTTGCAATGCGTTATCTTTTGCAGCCTGTTTTAGTTCAGTTGGACTGGGCGTTTGAAAGGGAGTATCTTGTTTTTCAGGCATTTTATCGCTCATGGCGCACCTATACTTGTGAGTTGTCAAATTCAGCATAAGCACGCTACGGAACGTTCGCACCTTACATAAGAGGTAGATGAATTCTGGCAGATTGACGATCAATATTCACGTCAATCACTACCCAATCAGTGCAGCTTTTATCTAGTCTAAGCGTCCCCAATAAGCTGCAAATCGCCGCTGGATTGGTTGTATTCAAACTTCGATTTGAATCGCAATTTTTTTAAGAATTCAAAATTTACAGAGCGTTTGGACCACACGCTAAGAGGTAGACCATCAGTAAACAAGTGCCTTGCCAATGCGTTTTTCAGCCTTTATCAAGCTCCTGAAAATCCGTATACCTATGTATGCTGCGATACTTCCTACTCACAGATTATTTGATGTATGGTAGCACTGCTTAAACTACGCTTAAACTACCTATGAGGGTAATACTGTAACAGAACAGTAATGTTTAGATATTAGAGAAATGTTTTCAAAGTCTAATCTCCACAAATCAGTCTGAATCCATACGAACAATGGAGTTAAATTCTCGATGTCTCTTAAAACTGTGACTTACGACGATGAGTTTCTCAATCAGCTCAAAGCTCTGCGGAGCCAGGAGACTCCAGTTCCAGAACATCCCTTAGCCTTCATTGAGAATCGCGATCGCACTACAGATCCGATCATTGCTTTAGCAAGGCGAATCGACAACATTGCAGCAAGCGGCTCCGGTGTCTCTTCGTTTGATTTAGAGCGCGTGCTGGGACGCAATGACCTGCTGCCCGTGAACTATCTGCAAAAAGGCAGCCTCGCGACTCGTGCGGTTTGTCGCATTTGGGTCGGAGATGTCTTTGGCTCTAATGGCAGTTGGGGCACTGGCTTTCTGGTCTCTCCTCGGTTATTCCTCACGAACCATCATGTAATTCAGTCGATCGATGAAGCCAGTCGCGCATCGATTCAATTTGGCTACGAGATGGATATCAACGGCAGAATTCGCGATGGAAAAACCTTTCAACTCACTCCTCAAGAAGCATTTATCACTGATCCTGAGCTTGATTTTACCCTCGTTGCCGTGGCTGAACAGTCAGAAGACCAGCAAGTTGCTCTGAGCGATTACGGGTTTTTACGACTCGATCCCACTTTGCATAAAGTAGAACCAGAGGAATTTGTCACCGTTATTCAACACCCTGGCGGGCAGCCGAAACAGATTGCGATTCGAGAGAACAAAGTTCTTAAAATCGGAGATGATCAAGATGCGCTGCAAGACAATTTTCTCTGGTACGCCAGCGATACGGCTCCTGGATCTTCTGGGTCTCCGGTTCTCAACGACAACTGGCAAGTTGTCGCGCTACATCATAAAAGCGTCGTAGAGAGCCGCACTCAGAATGGTGTCGAAGAAGTCCAACTCAGCAGCGGTGAGTGGGTCTCTAGAGAGGAGGCAGAAAAGCTGAGCGAAGATAAGATTAAATGGGTCGCAAATGAGGGAATTCGTACTAGCAGGATTCTCGATCGTATTAGTAAAGCACAATCCGATCGGAATGGCTCTGCATCTAGCCTGGTTCAAGCTTTTCTGCAAGATGCTAAAGGCATTCGAGTCTTTCCGGGTACGACCCCTCGTGAAAGCGTCGTTAGTCCGGCGGCGGCTGAAAGTGAAACAATCTCTAGCTTTGAGAAAAGAAAGCAGCGTCGCCCTCAGCCGAGCGACCGCTCTAAGTCCGATGGTAGCGTTCGTCCAGTGAGCTATTATCAGGGACGTAAAGGGTATGATCCAAATTTCTTAGGAATGACCATTCCTTTGCCAGAAGTGACTCCAGCAGCGCTTGCATTTGGTCCAGTCGCCATAATTGAAGGAACGCAAGATAATGTCTTGCGCTATACGCACTTCTCGATCGTCATGTGTGAAACTCGCCGTCTAGCATTTGTGACAGCAGTGAATATTGACGGCAAGCAGTGGATTGGGTTAGAACGCGGAAACGATGAATGGTTCTTTGATCCACGTTTGCCAGAAGCTTTGCAAGTTGGAAATCGCTTCTACGGAAATGAACCGGGCGGTAACTTCTTCGATCGAGGGCATCTGGTGCGTCGGCAAGATCCGATTTGGGGAGAAGAAAGTGAAGCAAGACTTGCCAACAGTGATACATTTCACTTTACGAATTGCTCTCCTCAGTACTTCCAGTTCAATCAATCAGCAGAACTCTGGCAGGGATTGGAAAACTTTATTCTTACGAATACAGATCAAGAAGATCTGTTAGCAACGGTGTTGACTGGACCGATTTTTCAGCAAGATGATGTGGTTCACCGTGGCATCCAGGTTCCCAAATTTTTCTGGAAAGTTGTTTTGGTCGTCGATGGGGCTGGCAAGCTTTACTCTAGTGCTTATGTAGTGAGTCAAGAGAAGTTTGTCGATAACATTCCCTTTGAACGGCAACCTGTTGGAGAATTCAATAACTTTCAGGTGCCCGTTGCTGAGCTTGAAACGAGAACGGGTCTAAAGTTCTCTGATCAAGTCCGTCAAGCAGATGTTTACACGGGTTCTTCTAAAGGCAAAGGATTGCGTGGCTTTAGCGATATTGAGCATCCTCGTCGCGATCACCATTAGCCACGCATGTCGAATCGACAAAGTTACTCGCGTTGAGTTGTGTTAGTCCGGTAATGGCTCGACCAAAGATATCACGGGGAAGTTCAGGAACGGCAAAAATTGCGGTCGGTGGTGCTGTGACTCGAAAGATCCAAGCAAGTCCGGCGGTAATCAAAATGCCCCAAAGCAAAGCACCTCTGACTCGTCGGACTAGTAGCACAGCATCACATATTTGAGCGGATCAAACCTCGATCGCGTATCGTAAAGCATTGAGCGGTCTTGGATTGGGTGCAACTTATACCGCTTAATGAGCGATTTGAAGCTTGAGAGCGATCGCAATCCGATAGATCTCGCCGGAGGTCAGATCACATTACCACGAGTCAGTCAAGCAAAATTCAACGCTTTATTTGCTTCTGCCTCGAAAGTTGCTCAACTGAGCAATCAAGATTACAGGGTTAATACCAATTCTCTAAATTCCCGCTACAGATAGTGCTTCCAGAATAGATGCTCGTCCTGTGATAGACAAGATCGTC
>PSLO01000159.1:0-5472 GCA_040289665.1 Leptolyngbya sp. ERB_1_1
GCTTGGGCGAACGCAGAGGGGCGCAAAGCGTTTGCAGACCAACCGCTTAATGTTTAGTTTATAAATGCGCTCTTAGATGTCACTGATGAGGCTCAGATTCTTTCTAGCATTGCCAAAGTGATTGAACAATATGATCACTTAGATATTCTAATTAACAATGCGGGAATTGATGTCACCGTCTCGATCGAAGAACTCGACATCAAAGACTGGGATCGCGTTCTTGCGGTGAATCTACGCGCACCGTTCATCTTGTCGAAAGCTGTGATCACACACATGAAGCAACGGCAGTCCGGACACATTGTTAACATTGCTTCCACCGCCTCAAAGCGCACTTGGGCAAATGCAACGGCGTACCATGCAAGTAAGTGGGGATTAGTCGGTTTTAGCCACGCATTGCACGTTGAAGCTCGTCCCGATCGCGTTAAAGTGACCGCTGTAATTGCAGGCGGAATGCAGACCCCGTTTATTCTCGATCGCTTTCCTGATACCCCGCTCGACAAGCTACAAGACCCTAAAAATGTTGCCGATACCATTCGCTACATTCTGACTCAGCCACCGGAAACGGTAATTCCAGAAGTCATGGTCATTCCGATGCAAGAATCATCGTGGCCTTAAACTAAAATCAGAAGGAAAAGGCTAACACAGTTGAATCTTATGAAGACATGGATCGCGATCGCATCACTCACCGGAGCTTTGCTCTCCTCACTCTCAGCCCAAGCACAGAACAATCAGCAACTTCAACAATTGCAATCGACCAAAGAATGTCGCGGCTGCAACTTGACCAATATCAACTTGGCAAACACTGATCTAAGCAATGCAAAGCTGATCAATTCTTCGCTATTTGGCAGTGATTTTAGCGGCGCGAATCTGACGGGAGCGAACCTGAGCGGTGTTCAGGCAGGCGAATTAGTGGTTGATGCACGATCGAGCGATCGGCGAATTAGCAACTTTTCGGGAGCGAACTTCAGCAATGCGGATGTCAGTCGAGCTTCGCTGAGTCGGGCAATTCTCGATCGTGCCAATTTCACCAACGCTTATCTGTTAAACACCGATTTTGGCTCGGCTCGACTCACCGGGGTCAATTTCCAAGGGTCAACACTGGGAACGGCGTTTTTTGGCGGAGCAGATTTGAGCGGTGCAAATTTGAGCAATCAACGGCTGATCGGGGTATATCTCAGAAATGCCAGACTTGACAATGCTCAGCTCACGGGCGCACAGTTCGATTCTTCGGATCTGACCAATGCAGTGTTCAAGAATGCAAATCTACGGGGAGTAACGTTTACTCGAACTGGGATCGACAACGTAGATTTTACTGGTGCACAGTTAGATGCGGCGATCGTGCCTCAACTTTGCCAGATTGCGAATGGAACGAACACGCTTACAAATGTCTCAACTCGTCAAAGTCTCGGCTGTCGCTGATAAACTTTAAACTCAGAGCGTTATTGAGACAGACTGTGTATTTACTAATTCCTGCGGCGGGTTCCGGGCGACGAATGGGCAGTGAGCGTAATAAACTCCTGCTCGATCTCCTTGGAAAGCCTTTAATCGCTTGGACACTCCTCGCCGCAGAAGCTTCACAAACCATTGAATGGATCGGCATCATTGGGCAATCGATCGATTGGGAAGATTTCAAAGCGATCGTTCACTCACTCAATCTCACGAAGCCTGTTCAGTTCATCCAAGGCGGCACAACTCGTCAAGAATCGGTCTACAACGGGCTTCAGGCACTTCCGATCGAGGCTGATTATGTGTTAATTCACGACGGGGCACGCTGTTTGGCAACTCCAGAATTGTTCGATCGCTGTACCAAAGCTTTCACATCTTGTGATGGATTTATCGCAGCAGTTCCGGTGAAAGACACCATCAAGCTTATCAACACCACAGGCATCATTGAAAGTACACCGGATCGATCGCAACTCTGGGCTGCCCAAACGCCTCAAGGATTCTCCGTTCCATTGCTGAAAAAATGTCACGCAGAAGGACGGCAGAACGGTTGGGAAGTTACAGATGATGCAGCACTGTTTGAGCAATGTGGACTGTCTGTGCAGATTGTAGAAGGGGAAGAAACGAATTTGAAAGTGACAACGCCTGTGGATTTAGCGATCGCAGAATTCATCTTGCGACAGCGTTCCTAATCTGCAAAGAGTTGCGCTGGCGTTAAATCTAGCATTGGAAAAGTCGAAGAGCGAATGATCTCGCTTGCTTGAAAGACTCCAGTTTCTCGATACGCTTCTGCTTGTAATTCCAGCACCGTTACCCTTTGCGTCTGAGGATCAATAATCCAATATTCAGGAATGCCTCGATTTTCATACTGCTCTCGCTTGCTGATGTAATCTCTCGATCGACTCGTTTCCCCCGGACTCACAATCTCAACCACCAGCATCGGAGGAGCCATCGACAAAAGAATCGTATTTCGGCGCTTTAACTGCTCGACGTGTTCTTCTCGAAGCACTGTTAAATCAGGAAACCGATTCTGAGGCTGTCCACGAACTTGCAGTTCTAATCCATGTCCTCTAAGCCTACGATGCCCAATGAGTGGAACAAGCTGCAAAAGTAGAAAAGTGGCAATCTCAAAGTTTTGTCCTGATTCAGGTGGCAACTCGACTAACTCCCCGTTCAACAATTCATAAAGCTGGTCTGTCCCATCATCGTAGGACAAATATTCTTCAAAGCTCGAAAACTTGATCTTTGATTGAGTCATGAGATTGACCTCGATCGCTCTCTTCATTCTGACGCGATTTTCACAATATAAAAAATAATTTCTATTAGCAAGATTTACGAGTGACCTGCTCTAAATTTTAAGCAGGTGTGATGCAGCATTAAAACTATGAAACGCAAAGTTCTAGCGATTCTGTTCCAGTGGGTAATATTTCAAGCATTTTGCAACGGCTCACTGCCGCAGGTGCAGAAAAACTGATTGTTGTAAACCTACCAGATTTAGGCAAAACTCCTGGTGGTGCTGCGAACCCAAATCAAAGTGCAGGACTCACGCAACTCTCAACGGCACATAACCAAGCCTTAAGAGCTTCATTACAAACGTTGGCGCAAAGTCAGCCAAACGTGAATATTATCCCGATCGATATTAATGAATTGCTCAACGAAGTCATTGCTGATCCGGCTCGATTCGGCTTTACCAATGTCACCCAGCCTTGTATCTCATCGGGCGCAAATTGCGATCAGTTTCTATTTTGGGATCAACTGCATCCAACCGCAAGAGCGCACAGCATTATTTCACAGTATGCGCTGGATATTTTGACGGCTCCGCAAACGATCGTGCCTCAAGGAGATATCGCGCTCGGTGTGGCTCGTCGTCCCACGCTGGATTTGAACGGTCGATTAGTGACACTGCGAAATCCGGCACAAAATCCGAATCAAAAGCTGGGTGTATTTGTGAATGGTGATTTCAACTTTGGCAGTCAGGATGCAAGCGATCGTAGTGCTGGGTTCGACTTCGATACAAAAGGGGTCACGGTTGGAGCAGATTACAAAGTCACGAATGATTTGGCGCTAGGATTAGCCTTTAGCTATGGGCATAACAGCAGTGACTTGAATAACGATCGTGGCAATGTCTCGATCGATAGCTATTCTCTATCCGCCTATGGGAGCTACAGCAAAGATAGATTGTATGCAGATGCGGTAATTAACTATGGTTGGAATGACTTTGATATTCAGCGAAACATTAAAGTGACTGGATTTCGCTCCCCTACTGCGAATACTAGCGGTAATCAGTTTGCAATTCGGCTGAACACTGGATACAACTTTGGAGAGAATCAGCTTGCTGTTGGACCGATGATTGGTGTTCGGTACACGAAAGTTAAAATCGATGGTTACACAGAGCGAAATGGTAGCACTTTGAACTTGAATGTGGGCGATCAACAGGCAGATTCTTTAATTCTCAATGTTGGAGCGCAGTTGTTGTATGATTTTCGTTCTCCCAGTGCAACCATAACGCCCTTTATCAATGCGAACTATGAGCATGAATTCGCAAACGGCAGTCGTGAAATCACCACAGAGCTTGTCACTCAACCGGGAATTCCCAATCGCACCAGAACGGGCGAACCCGATCGAGATTTTGTCCGCTTGGGCGCTGGCGTACAAACTCAATTTGCGAACAACTTATCGGTAGGAGTGGGATACGAGACAATTTTGGGTAAACGGGATGTGAGTGATCATGCTGTTCAAGCACGAATCCGGTATCAATTCTAGATTATACGGAAACCAACTGAAATTCTTTCACAGCAGGTAGGAAGTTCGCGTTCTCATGCGACGATCGACTCAGCTTGATCAACACAAACCGCTGAAGGGGTGTGAGCGTTTTCCATTGCGTTGGCGAAATTGTCACTCCAACTTTCTCAGCTTGTGACATCACGCTTTCAGGAATGTTCTCGCCATCATTCCACGCGGGCTTCTCGTCGATCGCTAAATCAGTTGCTGTCTCTCCCGTACGCTGTTCTACTAACTGATGCAGTAATTTTCGATATTCGCGAATTTCATCTTCAGTGTCACAAGGTACGTCAACCGTCTGCTGTCGATCTGATTCACTAAACTTATTCCATTGGTGTAACTTCAACTTAACACCGCAGCTATCTAACTTAAACCGCACGATCATTGGAATGCAGCGCAGTGAATCGACAAAATCGGATTCAAATTGAAAAAACGGACTCATCGATCGATTCCTTAGTGATGATTTGTAGGAGCAGCGTTGCGAACAATCCAATAGCTGACAGAAAGCGCAAAAATTGCGGTCGCCAGCGCAATGAGATCAATTCCAGCCGTTTTTTCTAAGTCAAGAATGATGATCTTTCGAGCAACGGCAATCAATGATGTCACAATCACTAACTCTAATTGAATTACGTGCTTTTTCAAGTAGGCGGTAATGTTCTCTAAAATCTCAAACGCGATCAGAACATTCAAAAACAAACCAAAAATCGTAAACAATACCTTTGTAGAGTAGTCATTCGGTGAAACTGAGGTGAGTTCCAAAATCAACACTCTGCCGAGTTGAAACACTGATAAAAAGATGACCAGCAGCATCATAATCGACAGAATTTTTGACACCCAGACCTCGATCCGCCCCAGGAAACCAAGGAAGTTATCGTCTTTCATCCCTTCACGCAATGATTTCCACAGAGAACGTCGCATAAATACCTACCATCTCTACTGCTGTGAGCATACCGAGTCATGCGATCGGAGTAAAGCGAATCGGGTACTTCGTTACATCGAGGATTTTAGCAAGGGAGATTGAGCTAAGTCTATGTTTGCGGTGTGACGCTCTGTTCAAACCGAAAAAAGTTACCGGGATCAAACTGCTGTTTCACTTGTTTAAGCTTTTGCCAATTGTTGCCATAGTATGCAGTTTGCCAGTTTTTAAGCTCTCGATCACAGTAGTTCACATAGCAGGTAGTCTTTTTTAGTAAAGGATAAGTAAAAATAGGACATCTTTTCAACCGTTTGCTAGTTGCAGGCGAATCT
>PSLO01000028.1:0-46756 GCA_040289665.1 Leptolyngbya sp. ERB_1_1
CAAAGCTATTTACCTATGGCTGCTTCTCATAACTGATTTAGGATCGCTATATATCACTCCGCCTGCAACCGCAGAAACGACCAAAGAAAGCAAAAAATCGGAAACGCCAGCGATCGCACCTTTACGCACAGTCATCTATGAGATTGGCAAGACACAGACGAAGCGTGACGGTCTTGTCCCCACGGTGAAAGGGAAAGAAGCGGTCGTCGAGTTCAGCGAGTTCAAGTTAAAAACGCCAGATGATCAAGCAAAAGTAGTGGCAAACGCTGAAAAGTTGATTCCAGCAACGCTGCTCAAACAGCCCGCTCCTCAGTCTGTGATTCTGTTAAATAGCGCTGAAAGTGGCGATGTGGCGCTAATGGCAAACTGGAACTGTACCGCTGACTTTGCAGAAGGAGAAAGGCCTGCTGAGTTTGATGCACTTGATGCGGAAGTTGCTGGATTAGTTGATGTCGAGCAGCATCTTTACAATGTAGTCAGCATCCTACCCGCAGAAGTGAAAAAACCAAGCAAAGAATCAGAAGAATCATAAGGTTCTGATGTTTACGGCGATTGTCCGATCGCTATCCGATCGCTAATTGTGCCCGTACCCAAATTTCATTTTGCCCTTGCATCCCAGAGAGATCTTATGACTGTCAGTGTGCCCGAAAAAGAATCGTTCAGTCTGAGTGCGTTTTTGATTCGTGATGCGCCTGCCCGATTTTTACTCAGTTGGGTAGCTGGATTTGTCGATACGGCTGCGTTTATCATTCTGTTTGGCATCTTTACAGCTCATGTCACCGGAAATATTGCGCTGGCAGGTTCAGCCTTTGCGAGTTCCGATCCGCAGACGACTGCTTTACGGCTTTCGATGTTGCCAACCTTTATGCTGTCAGTGATTGGCACATCTTTGCTGGCGCGGTTTTCTCGGCAGAAAGGTTGGGCAGTGCTGCCTGTCCTTTTGAGTGCAGAAGCGATCGCATTAGGCATCTTTATGGTGGTGGGCTTGCAATATTCAGCCACGCTAATTGTCGATGGTCAAGACGACTTGATTTTCCCGATCGCGGTAACAGGCGTAATTGCGATGGGGATTCAAAACGCCTTGATGAAAGAAGCAGCTTCTTCATTTACGGGCTATTTCCCCACCACGGTGATGACTGGAAACTTTACGCAGTTCACGATCGATCTGGTTCACTATTTCAGCGCAAAATTCTCGAAGCAGACCGAAGCAACAAAGGCGGAAGCAGCGGAGGCAGTCGTGAAAATTAAGCGAACTGCACCGTTATTGATTGGGTTCTTTTTGGGTGGAACGGGTGCGGCATATTTTGTGCCATCGGCTGAATTTTGGTGTTTGTCGATGCCGCTGTTGATTGTGAGTACGTTGGCAGTCGCAGCTTACATTCAGGCTGGCGTGAAAACTGAAAGTGTTTAACAAGTAGTGAGGTCTCAACAATGAAACGGACTTTAGTGAGCGTGTTTGCTGGCTTGATTATGGTGATGAGTTTTGCCGTAATGCCTGTTGCTCAAGCTGTGCCGCTATTTGCAGCAGTGGAAGCACCCGCAGCAACGGTTGACCCCTTTGCGGAATTGAAAGCGAAGATTGTGCCCGAATTGGAGAAAATTTTGACTCCGGAGCAGCGGACTCAGCTTGAAGACGCGATCGCCAACGGAACGAGTCTGAAAAAGGCGTTTAAATCCGTGGCACTGACTCCTGAGCAAAAAGGCAAGGTGGGCATGATGATGAAATCTGTTCCGAAAGATGTGTTTACGTCTTTGACTCCAGAACAGAAGCGCGACTTGTTTATGCAGAAGAAAGATTTCTTTATGGCGAATGGTAAAGCGAAAGCAGAAGAAGCGATGAAAGCGGCAGAAATGAAAGTGAAAGAAGCGATGAAAGCGGTGACAGATTAGACCTCCTATGAAAACACTATTTAGGCGTGTGAAATCGCGATCGCGGTTTCATGTTGTCTCCTGCATGACTGCCCTAGCGAATTCTATTGGCTAGGCGTTTAAGAGTCGTACAGGAAGTCTATTAAGTCGATCGCAGTCTTTAAACCAATCGGTGAAGTGGCTAATGGGTTATCATCCATTAGCCACTTTTGATTCAGGGTTTGAATGGCATTCACCTATTCTCGATCGATTCGTTTTTCCGAAACCGATGCGGCAGGAGTCGTTTATTTTGCCAACGTTCTCACCTTCTGTCACGAAGCTTATGAAGCCTCTTTAACTGAGAGCGGTATTGATGTGCGATCGTTCTTCTCTGGGCAAGAAATTGCTGTCCCGATTGTTCATGCCGAGGTGGATTATTTCAAGCCGATGTTTTGCGGCAATCACATAATGATTTCACTGGTTCCGAGCTTGTTGAGATCGAGTGAATTTGAGATTTCGTATCAGTTGTTCAACTCAAGTCAGTCGATCGCGAAAGCTTTGACTCGTCACGTTTGCATCAATCCTGAAACGCGATCGCGGCAAGACTTGTCATCCGCTTTATTGCATTGGTTGAATCACACTCAGTAACGCGATCGTCGTCCATTCAATTCTGGGCAAAAAACCGTCTACAATCAAGGCGCTCTGCCTCAACAGTCAGAACAATTCTGGCTAAGATAATAGACATGGAACAAGAAGTCATCACCCTCCTTTCGAGTCGCGAAATCGAGAAGATGCGCCGAGCCGGAAAGCTTGCAGCGCAATTATTACAGCATCTAGAGGCATTCGTTAAACCAGGTGTCACCACGCTACAACTGAATGACGAAGCCGAACGCTGGACGCAAGCACACGGCGCGAAGAGTGCACCACTCGGCTACAATGGCTTTCCTAAGTCGATTTGTACGAGTGTTAACGAAGTCGTCTGTCACGGCATTCCCAACGCGAAACAAGTTCTCAAAGACGGGGACATTATTAATATCGATGTCACGCTGATTGTGGATGGCTATCATGGCGACACTTCTAAAATGTATTTCGTTGGAGAGCCATCGCCGATCGCAAAACGATTAGTTGAAGTGACTGAGAAATGCCGTCAGTTAGGAATGGATGCGGTAAAACCCGGTGCAAGAATTGGCGACATTGGGGCAGCGATTCAAGAATACGCCGAGTCCCAAGGCTTTTCGGTTGTACAAGACTTCGTAGGACATGGAATTAGTCACATTTTCCACACGGCTCCCCAAATTCCGCACTATGGTAAACGTGGCACTGGCAAAAAGTTGCGTCCTGGAATGGTCTTTACGATCGAACCCATGATCAATGAGGGCACTTGGGAAGTCGAAGTGATGCCCGATAAATGGACAGCCTTGACTAAAGATCGCAAGCTCTCAGCGCAATGTGAACATACGATCGCGGTCACTAGCACAGGCTACGAAATTCTCACACAAGCGTAACATTTCGGTTGCAAATCCTCGATCAACACGAAGCGGGAGTTTGAGACAGTAAAGTCATGAACCACGATCGCCCGAATTTCTAGAGAGCGAACACGATCGATGTGGGAGTCTATTCCTGAGTGGGAATACTGAGACAAACCGATGCAACCGGGCAGCAGAAAGGATGTGGCGCGAACTTAACAACGCAGTGCTAAATGTAAGAACATACGCGGATCTCAGTCCTGATCTTGGCGTTCGTCGCCGCATTCATCAAGCCTGGAGCGCACGTCTCGAGCGCAGTTCCGAAGATTGGTATCGCTCATTCTGGCAGCCGATCGCGATTTCTCAAGACCTCTCTGCTTTTATCTATCAGCAAATGGAATCTTACTCTGGCTTGCCATTCGCTAAAGTCATGCCCGGAGACCGCCTTACCGAAGATTTGCAGCTTCCCTTGGTGTGCTGGTTCGATTGGGAATGTGACCTACGTGATGATTTTCGCGATCGCTTTGGGGTTGAAATTTGCGATCGTTTCGACATTGGTATGCTGCATACGGTTCGAGATCTTGTTATATTTCTCAATCAGCAACTTTAATCGGTCAATTGCTGATGACTGCCACGACAAATCCCTATCCGAGAGACATGGTGGGCTATGGACAACACCCGCCCCATCCCCAATGGAAAGATCAAGCCCGCATCGCTGTTCAGTTTGTAATCAACTACGAAGAAGGCGGCGAAAATTGTATTTTGCATGGTGATCCAGCCTCGGAAGCGTTTTTATCCGAAATCGTCGGAGCCGCTCCGTTTGTCGGATTGCGCCACATGAACATGGAATCGTGCTACGAGTACGGCAGTCGGGCGGGATTTTGGCGCTTACATCGGATGTTTACTTCGCGCGAAATTCCGGTGACCGTTTACGGAGTTGCAATGGCATTAGAGCGAAATCCTGAAGTCGTTGCCGCGATGAAAGCCGCAGATTGGGAAATCGCCAGTCATGGGTATCGCTGGATCGAGTACAAAGATTTCTCTGAAGCGGCAGAGCGGGAACATATGAAAACTGCGATCGACATCCATACCGGCGTGACTGGGAGCCGTCCGCTCGGTTGGTATACTGGACGCAATAGCCCCCATACTCAGAAGCTCGTGATCGAAGAAGGCGGATTTCTCTACGATTCAGATAGCTATGCGGACGATTTGCCTTACTGGGTGAAAGGGAACGGTAAGCCTCATTTGGTGATTCCTTACACGCTCGACAACAACGATATGCGATTCGCCACAAATCAAGGATTTAATTCCGGCGATCAATTTTTTGCATATCTACAAGATGCGTTTGGTGTGCTGTACGAAGAAGGCGAAACTGCACCGAAAATGATGAGCGTCGGGCTACATTGTCGCTTAGTCGGCAGACCCGGAAGAGCAGCAGCACTCGCGCGATTTTTGGATTACATTCAGGGACACGATCGCGTATGGTTGTGTCGTCGAATTGATATCGCCCGTCATTGGCACGAACATCACAAACCAAGCTCTTCATGACAAAATTAGCGCTCTGCGATGGGTTAAACATCTTTCAAATGCTTGCCCATCGATCACAGATCACACGCTACGAAAGCTTCTTTAAGATTTCCTCTAATATCCTCAAAGTTTGGTTCAGGTCAGTTCGTACAGCTTGTAACTCATTCTCGATCGCATCCAATCGTTGGAAGACGGAGACTGGATTCGCGTTAGAACGTGGATCTGTTGTTTGTTGCTTGAGTATTTGTTGATTGAGCTTATCAACCAGCGTTACCCAAGAGTTTGCCTTGATTTCAAAGTGTGCTTTTGCCTGCTTTAGAGTGTTAAATTGCTGCTGGAGTTGCTCGATCGTAAACACTTCCAACTTTGATGACTGAGTGTGCTGCTCTAGATCTTCTTCGACCATTTCAACGACTTGATCAATCAAGCGATCGTGGTTCTCTGAGATTTGAGCCGCTGCCCCCAAAATCCGGGAAGTCGCCTTAATTTGTAAACTCGTTTCTTGTCTTAATTGATCGGAGATCGCACGAATACGATCGCCCATTGTTCCCTGGCTTACCGTTTTGTCAATCGCACTAGAACTCTCATTCATTCGTTTCACTCTGCCAGAATTTCTTTTACTGCTTGCCAAATTCGTTGCAGCTTTTGAATCATTCCCACAGGATTTGTTGCTGCATCTTCATCAACTGAATCGACTAAGCGCTGGATGCGATCCATCCGCTCAGCGACGACATACAAACTATTGACCGCTTCATCTTTGCGCTCTAGGGAATCTCGCAGCAGAATGGTCATTTCCCCGATCTCTTGTTTTAACCGCTGATTTTCTCGCTTACGACGAGTTTCCCAACCCTTAATTCCTGCCTTTGATCGACGTTCAAACTTAAGCTCATCCTGAGATTCGTTGTAGAGCGTTAAATAGCGATCGCGCTCTGTTTGAACCTCCTCAAACCTAATAAACAATTCATCGTTTTTCGTTTTCTCAGATTCATATAGCGCTAAATAGGATTGAAACTGAGTTTGAGCTTCTTGATATTGGGTAAAGTAGGATTTTGCTTGAACTTGAGCTTCCTCGTACTGCAATAGATAAGAACGGGCTTGAGTTCGCACTTCCTCGTATTGTGTCACCGTTGTTTGATACCTCTGTTGCACCTCTTGATACAGCGTTAGCGATGTTTGATGTTTCTGCTGCTCTTCTAGGTACAAATGATGAGTTTGCTCAACTTCTTTCTCTTTCGCTCTCGCAAGCTCTTGCCATTCATCTCGCTGCGATCGTACTGTTAATAATTGTTGCCTCAGTGCTTGAGGAGAAAGGGGTTCTTCTCTACGAGATCGAGGACTATTGATGGCATTATCATCAGAATTGCTTCTTCGATCCGATCTTCGCATTCCTGGCATCTTTCCGCTCCGGCAATTTGTCTTAGTATCAATTTGTACTGATACACAGATGAACTCAACATTTCCGAAATAGTTTCATCTGTAAGCGAACTTAGTGAAGTACCCTTGGATCTAGCCCATCCATTTCTCTAGATCTATGCAAGTTTTCGTCTTACTCTTCAACTCTGACACCGATAATCCAGGAATTCACACGATTAGTGTGGGCGATCAGAATCTCGTGTTGATGTTTGCTCAAGAGGACGATGCAACGCGCTACGCCTTGATGTTGGAAGCGCAAGATTTTGCGGTTCCAAGCGTCGAGAAGATTGAACAGGAAGAAATTGAGGAATTTTGTCAGGATGCAGGATACGAAGCGTTTCTGATTCCGGAGAATTTCATGCCGCAAAATGAGTTTGAGCGATTGCTGCTGGCTCCACCAGAACGCAACATCGATGAAACGGACTGGAACCCGGACGAGAAAGCCCAACCGCAAGAAGAATCTGAAATGTCAAATCGAGATCTCGATCGCATTCGTCGCCAGCTAGAAGGATTGCTTTAGAAGATGTTTGAAAAGTATAGAAAGTTGCTTTGCTTCAATAGCCTGTCCTGAAATATATTTCAGGACAGGCTATTGAAGCAAACGAAAATCCTCAAACATTCTTTTAGAGATACTTATAGAGATACTTATTGAGCAACAATCCGAGCTTTTCTTTTGCAGCCGCCGAAATTCTATCTTTGGGGGTCAAAATCGCGTATCTCAATGCAGAATGCGCTTCGGAAGCAGGTGGATTTTCTGTTAATCGTCTCACCGTTTCTAAAATCACTTTCTGTGCATTCACAGCATTGCGCTGAAGATTCGCGATCACCATGTCAACCGTGACGCTATCGTGATCCGGATGCCAACAGTCGTAATCTGTCACCAGTGCCAATGTTGCATAAGCAATTTCCGCTTCACGTGCTAATTTCGCTTCGGGAAGGTTCGTCATGCCGATCACCGATGCGCCCCAACTGCGATGCAAATTCGATTCAGCTTTGGTAGAAAATGCAGGTCCTTCCATACAGACGTATGTTCCGCCTCGATGCAAGTTAACATCCGCCAGATTCAAACTCTCAACCGCATCTCCTAACACTTTCGCCAATTCCAGACAGACCGGATCACCAAAGGCAACATGGGCAACCACGCCATCCCCAAAAAAAGTGCCAACTCGGTGAATGGTTCGATCGATAAACTGATCCGGAATCACCATATCAAGCGGTTTTGCCTCAGCTTTCAGTGATCCGACCGCAGAAGCAGAGATCAAATACTCAACTCCTAAGCTTTTCATCGCGTAAATATTGGCGCGAAACGGCAGTTCTGACGGCAAGAGATGATGATTGCGACCGTGACGGGCGAGAAAAGCGACGCGAGTTTGATCCAAGGTTCCCACGATCAAAGCATCTGACGGAGAACCGAAAGGAGTTTCGATCGACATTTCCTCCACCTCTTTCAGCGCTTCCATTTTATAAAGACCGCTGCCGCCAATGATGCCAATTTTGATTTCAGACATAAATCGAGTGGAATTTGGACTGCCTCATTTTAAGGTGCTTCAACCGCGAAAAATTCTGGCTTAATTCATTCTCCGGATTCAGGCTACTCACTCTGGAAGCTCTAATTTATCGAGGTTTAACGGTTGTATGAGAAGCCAGATTGAGCGTTTGATCGATCTCTGCGGATTATTGTTGAGCGGCATGATTCTGATCGTGGTTCTGACTGAACTCCACAATCTGACCAATCCGCTGGTGAACTATCGCGAGACGGGGATTGATGATTCGTTGAGGTCTCTTCTGATCCTGGGCTTCATGCTTTTGCTGGCGATCATTCAAGCGATCGCTCTGATTCATCGATTTTGGGCAGAGCGGCGCAGTCTAAGCCCAGAATGGTGGCTCTTCCGACTGCTGATTCCGACTTTAATTTTGTGCGCTTTTTTGTTCGGTCACCATCCATTTCCTGGTGTGTCTGCTTCGGCTGCGGTGCGGCAAGAATGGGCGAGGAGAGAATTTCAGGACTTTAATTTTGTTGCAAAATCGATTCGCCAGTGTCGTGAAATCGTCGATCGAGTCGGTCAAGTCACATTTGTCGCACCCACAGACGGACGAAACTACGTCTACTACGATCCAGGAAGTTCGGGACATCAAGGAGAACTGACGCTAGAAGTCGTGGGAGACAAAGCGACTGGAGTAGCAAAGCTTAAATATCATATTTATGCTTCAGTGGCTCCGATGCAATTTACGCATCACGGCAAAACTGAATCTCTCAACTGTAAAAATCTCAAATGTGAAACCTCCGAATGCCTCTAAGTTCTGCAATTTTTTAATGCAAACCCGAACAACTGCACTTACAATCTTGGGTGTGAATTTGTGCAGGTCAAATTATGTGGGATGTGTTGCCTCTGCGTGCGATCTTATATCAGCTTATCTTTATTGTTTTGGCGATCGCAGTCGAAGCGATCGTGCTGCAAAGCTATTTAGGCATTGGTAAAAAATCCAGCATTCAATATGCTGCAACAGCGAATTTACTTTCAACGGTTGTAGGTTGGCTAGTGTTTTTTGTCAGCGAACCTCGGCTGCCTCAAGACTGGCGGCAGCAGGTCTTCAACTATATCTTTTTCGATTACACCAACAATCCGGCGCTGTTAGTCGGAGTTGCGTTTCTCACGTTTTTAGGAACGTTTTTTATTAAGCTTCAGAGTCTCAATTGGTTGGATTTTATTTTAGAAGGCAAACAACCGATCGAGATCGAGGTGCGCGATCGGACAAAATTTCAGGGAAGAGCAGCGCAGCGACAAGCGTTTACAGATGTGCCCAATCGAGCATTGGCAGTGTTGTGGGCAAACGCAGCCAGCTTTAGTGTGATCGCAATCCTGATTGCAATTCGGACATTTTCGGAGCCGCCCGTTACTCTCTAGGGGCATGAATTATGCTGTGGATGAATCAAGTTTTTAAGCAAATTCGCGATCGAGTCAAGCCGCCGCAATGGGCATCTTGGCAAACCTTAATATTTTTAAGTATTTTTAGTGCGTTTGTCGCTGCGCTCACGACATCACCCGCTCCACAGATTGCTCAACGAATTATTTCTTCGTTTGGCTGGGTGTTTTTGATCTTGGGCGTTTGGTGGTTTGTCTATGAACCGGAAGTGAAAAAGAAGTTGACCTTTTACGATCTCTTTATCGGACCTTGGATCGTTGGGGCGCTGGTGTGTATTTATCTGTTTGGCACGATCGAAGGCAGAACCGTTCCCACTCAAACCGCTTTTATTAGTTGGCCTCCAATCTCATCCCTGATCTGGGCATCGCCTAAATTTGTAAAGTCTGACCCTAACACCAGAAGCCCAATTTATACCAATCCCACCAAGCCTCGTCGCCAAGACATTATCTTGGTGCTATTGGCGAACTTGCTGATTAGCTGCTGGTTTCAGTTCTATTTTCAAATTCAAGACTGGATGGCGAGAAATCCGGCGCTACAGGCAGAAGATTTCTCGCGTAGTGCGTTCGTTTGGCAACCCCGACGTTACGATCGAGCCGCTACATTATCGCGTGGAGCGGATATTCTCAATATTGCCGCGCAAAATGTCCGCAACGAACTCGAAGGAAAACCTTGGGGACAGGTCGAACGCTGGCTCCAACAACTCGATCAGCAAGTTCCGCGCTTAAGACAGCAAGTTCGAGATCAACTCCCGAAATCGACGGAAGCTGACTACTGGGTGCTCAATGCTCAAGTCACTTCCGCTGCTTATGATTTGCAGCTTCAATCCGTCTGGGACACCCGTAACTCACGTCGGGGCGGCTACGAACTCACTCGCACCTGTCGCATTACTCAAGTTCGCAAAGAAGGATCGGCTCCACAGTTTAATTTTGATTCTCCGGCTCCACCTGCGGCGGCTCCCGCTAGTCCGCGATTTGTCGGCACGGTGCAATGTGGAGCGATCGATCCACCGAAACAAATCGAACCAACCAGATCGTAATTCTTCGGGCACAATGGGTCATCTAGAATATGATTTCCCAAAGGAGAAACGGCGATGAGTGAAGCGGTTTATACCGTTGGTACAGTTCTACGGATTGGTGCGATCGCGTCGAACGTGTTTCGAGAAGTGATTCGCGATCGAATTCTCTATCTAATTGGGCTTTATGCAGGCGCGTTGATGTTGGCGGGTCGTCTTTTACCCGAAGTTGCAGCAGCGACTGAGAAAAAAATTCTGCTTGATCTGGCGTTTGCAGCAATGCCCGTATTAGGGCTGATCGCTGCAATTTTTATTGGCACAGGATTGGTGAATAAAGAGATTGAAAAGCGCACCGTTTTTGTTTTGATTGCAAAGCCTGTGAGTCGCGCAGAATTCATCCTTGGTAAACATCTGGGATTGTCGGCAGTGTTGGCAGTTCTGATCGCAGCGATGATGGTAATTGCGATCGCGATTTTGTTTGCGCTCAAAGTTCCGTTTTCATTACAGAATCTTTTGATTTCATCTGGATTTCTATTTTTGCAACTGTCGTTAGTCAGTGCGATCGCGATTCTGTTCAGTGTTTTTACGAGTGCTTTGCTGGCGATGTTGTTGACGTTCGGTGTTTTCCTCATGGGGCAATTGAGCCAAGACCTGGTGAAATTCGGTAGGCTAACGAAAAATTCCTCGATCGAAGCTTTTACCCAAGGGCTATATCTTGTTCTACCGGATCTCGCGCGGTTGGATTTGAAAAACCAAGCGGTTTATAACTTGATTCCAGCACCGTCAGTTTTACTGGGGAGTGCGTTGTATGCAGCGCTTTATATTACATTCACTTTAGCGATCGCGTCGCTTATTTTCTCGCAGCGGGAATTCTGAGCTTCATACTTGTTCGGGTTTATTAAGACTTTGGTTAAGCTCACGGTCTTGCTGTTCTGAGTTCTCCGTAGATCTCGGTAGGATGTTGAGCAAGCCTAGGGAGGCTCTACCGCACGATTCCGTTCTGTCTCATTTGATCGAGAAGGCTGCATGACTGTGCAACTGCATCAGACAATTCAAGAGAATTCGATTCCAGAAAAATCGAGCAGTGCTTCTTTGCGTCAAGTATTTTCGCAATCGGACTTCTGCACGGCGAATCCCCTCGCTGCCAAACTTGCGATCGAACGCTTTCTCAATGATTTGAATGCTCGCCTTTTAGATTGCCTCAATTGCGCGCCCACGGAAGCGTACCTGTGGCAAACGTTAGCGGATGAATTGGGGCAAGCGTTAGGCGAAGTCATTGCGATTGCGCTCAGCAACAGCGAAGCTACCGCGCTTTCTCTGAATGCTGATCAGTTTAAGATTCAGCATCTCGCAGGTTCAACGATATCAGGTTGCATTGCCCGCGATGCGATCGAACTTGGTCACACGTTGACACACTCAGAATTACAGCAGTTGCACCAATCGGAATGGCGAAGCGCTTGGGAATTGTGCGATCGTACTGGCACTCACGGTTGGCTGATTACTGCTTCTTCTAGAAGTGTGATCGAGTCGCCATTGATTCAACTGCGTGATCACTGTGTTAGTCGTGCGATCGCTCAAACCCTTCAGGTCATTTCCCATACTAAAAAAATCGAAGAACTGATACAGAAATGTAAAACATTAGAAGCGAACAATCACGAACTCAGCCAAGCCAGCAAGCTCAAAACTGAATTTCTAGCCAATACGAGCCACGAGATCCGCACTCCGTTAACTTCGATTCTCGGTTTTACGCATTTGCTTCGAGAGCAAGCCTATACCCCTTCAAATTTGCGCCATCAAGAATATCTCAAAATCATTCTTAGCAGCGGTCAGCACCTGCTTGCTTTGATCAATGACCTCCTCGATCTGTCCAAAATTGAAGCGAATCAATTGACCTTGCAGCAAGAATCGATCGAGGTGATCGAGGTCTGTAATTTCGTGCTCAAACTTGTTCAGGAAAAAGCCAACGATAAAAGATTGCCACTTAAACTCATGATTGCACCCGATGTCTCGATCGTGGTTGCCGATCCGCTGCGATTAAAGCAAATGCTATTCAATTTGCTGTCTAATGCGCTGAAATTTACCGATCAAGGTTCTGTCGGTCTCGAAGTCAATGCGATCGAAGACTTTATCGAATTTACTGTTTGGGACACCGGAACAGGCATTTCTCCAGAACAGCAACAACTCCTATTTCGCCCCTACGCTCAACTCAACAACGCGGCTCCCGGTGAAGGAACCGGACTCGGACTCGCACTCACTCAAAAACTCGCTGAATTACACGGCGGCTGGATACGGCTCGAATCCGAACCGGAGCACGGCTCACGCTTTACGATCGCGCTTCCTTGCGTCCCTATCCCTCTCGACCCCGCCCCGATCGAATCCTACCTTTCTCCGCCCCACTCGCTCACTTCCCCCTCCAACCCCACCCGCTCGAACCATCTTCTTCTCGTCGAAGACAACGCCCCCAACGCCCGATTAATCATTACCTACCTTTGCAAGCTCGGCTACGAAGTGACTTTGGCAAAAAACAGCAAAGAACTGTGGCAATCGCTAAAACAATCGATTCCCGCCGCGATCTTGATGGACATTCATTTGCCTGATGTCAGCGGCTTAATTCTGACTCAGCAATTACGATCGAGAAAACGCTATCGATCAATTCCCGTGATTGTGCAAACGGCAATGGCAATGAAAGGCGATCGAGAAAAATGCTTTGCTGCGGGTGCAACCGATTATGTTTCTAAACCGATCGACTTGATTGCGCTGGCACAAACTGTCGCAAAGTACTGTCAAAAACGCTGAAACTTCAGATTTACTTTATATACTGATGAAGCTAAACACCCGTTTTACTTTTTGAACTATGCAAGACGTTCCCGCCTGGTTATCTTCAATGGTCTGGACAGATTACCGATTGGCAGTCTTGTTTACTGTCATCTTGCCGCTAGGGTTGCTGATTTGGGCAACAGTTCAACGCGCAGAAGCGATACAAAAATTGTTGCTGATATACTGGCGCGTTGCGAGTTTGTTGGCAATTACGGTGTACTTGTTGATTGGGGTTTTACCGATCGGCTTTGTGTCGGGTTGGTTGGCGCGGATTCTAATTCCGATCGGGCTGTGGTACTGGGTGGACTTAAATGAAGAAATTCGGGATTCGCCGCCGAGTTCGTTGAAGTTATCGATCGTTTCTTGGCGATGGGCAGTTTCGCTCTACTGCATTCTCGGCGCGATCGGACAAATTCCCGTGTTACGCTGTGCCACGCTGACCAGTCAGCAAATTCTCAATGATGCTTCTTGTCGAGTTTGGCTTGATCCTCCTTTCCTCTTTCGTGAATATTTTCACGCTGGCGTTAGACCCTTTGTACTCGGATTCTTTGGCATTCTCGGACTTGTGATCTACATCCTTTACTTGGGCTACTTTGTCTTCTTTCGATTGGGAAAACGCAAGCGTTCTGCAATGGAAAATTAAGTTCACCTGTTATTCCAGAGTTTCATGAGTAAGTCAATTGGTCATCGCTTAGAGCAATACACGATTAAGTGTCCGAATGAGGTTTTGCTGTTGTCGATCGACATCGATGGACAGCCGGATCAAGTTGCGATTTTTAAGGGATTTTCCAGTTCACTAATGAATCCAACTTCATTTGATCCAGATGTCCCGGTGTTACCGGATGGCGCGATCGTGCAATCGGTTGATCGACTGGAAAGCCCGTATAACCCGAATGCGCCGCGGTATGTGGAGAAGGGGTTGAGTTGGGAAGCATTTCAGCGATTGCTGGATGCAGCGGGAGTGTAACCAAAGCGGCTAGAGCAAATCGAGTCGTCAAGTTAGACTGCAAGGGTGCGATCGAGTCTGTCAGAATCTGTCAATTGTGTGAGGATGTGAACAACTTATGGTGTCATTACCAACCAAGGCTGAATCGCTCAGCCGTTTTTCGTCTCGTCCGCAGATCCATCACTGGAATGCGCTACCCCTGCCGGATTCCGCACTATTTGGCACCGATGGAATTCGGGGAAAAGCTGGAGAACTGTTAACTGCACCCTTGGCAATGCAGATCGGCTATTGGGCAGGGCAGGTCTTAGGAGCCGGACACCGTGCGCCTGTCATCATCGGTCAAGATTCGCGCAATTCGAGTAATATGCTGGCGATGGCGCTTTCAGCAGGACTGACAGCAGCCGGGATCGAGGTGTGGGATTTGGGCTTGTGTCCGACTCCGGTGGTGGCACATTTGACGCATCACAGTGAAGCGATCGGCGGTGTGATGGTTTCTGCCAGTCACAACCCGCCCGAAGATAACGGTATCAAATTCTTTAATGCAGATGGCTCGAAGCTAGCACTGGAACTTCAGCAGCAGATTGAAGCGGGTTTGCGCGGCGAAGGAAAGATCGCAACCATTTCACATCAATGGGGACAGCACTTCTACCGCCCAGAGTTAGTGAATGAATACATCCAAGCGATTCGAGAACCGCTACTAGCTGAGTCTGAGCAACCTTTAGCAGGATTGCGAGTGGTATTAGATCTAGCTTGGGGTGCAGCGACTCGATCGGCAACCGAAGTCTTTCGCTCCTTGGGTGCAGAAGTAATCGCGTTACACGAAATTCCGGATGGTGATCGCATTAATGTCAATTGCGGCTCAACGCATTTGAACTTGTTGAAAGCTGCGGTGAAAGAACAAGGTGCGGATGTAGGATTTGGTTTTGATGGAGATGCCGATCGCGTTTTGGCGGTTGATGCTCAAGGGCGAACCGTTGATGGCGATTACATTTTGTACCTGTGGGGACAACAGCTTTTAGCATCGGGTCAGCTTCCGGGCGCGACGATCGTGGCAACGGTGATGTCAAATCTCGGTTTTGAGAGAGCTTGGGAAAAATTGGGCGGTCGATTGATTCGGGCGGCAGTGGGCGATCAATATGTTCATGCGGAAATGGTGAAGCATGGCGCGGCGTTAGGCGGTGAACAATCAGGTCATATTCTCTGCCCGCAACATAGTGTGAGTGGAGATGGATTGCTAACGGCGTTGCATTTGGCGAGTTTGATTCAGCGATCGGGCGTTTCGCTCTCAAAATTGGTCGATCGTAGTTTCAAAACTTATCCTCAACTGTTGCGGAATGTTCGAGTTGAGGATCGAACATTGCGAATGAATTGGCACAAGAATCAGGCGGTACAGAGCGCGATCGCGCAAGCCGAATCTGCAATGGGCAGCCAAGGACGAATTTTGGTACGCGCATCCGGAACCGAGCCTGTGATTCGGGTGATGGTTGAAGCGGAGAGTTCGGACTTGGCAACTTACTGGACAGAGCGGTTAGTTTCGACGGTGCAGCAGCATTTGACAACGGAGAAGCATCTGAGCTAACTCGTGTCACATCAGTTCGACTTCTCTCGCTGTATTGTTGATTCGTCCTGGAATTTCGTGGACTGATCAGCAGTACAGCGAAAATTTTATCAAGCTTGCCTTAACAATAGGCAGATTCAGAGATGGAAGCGCAATCATTCCCACAAATTCCACGATCGCTCCTAGAAAAAGCGTGAAAATTCCGCTACTCAGAACGATCACTCCTACCTCAAGCACGATCGCTCCTAGAAAACGACGCAGATTTCCGTTTTCGTTGAACAATATCTTGAAGTTATTCAACAACTTTTCCCGATCGAACTCTTCACATTCAGTAATAATAGATTCATAATTATTTAATTTCGCTCTCGTTCCTCTTTAAATCGCCACGATCGCTGATTAGGAGTTCTGTGTGAAATTCAAACCATTGATGAAACCTGCGGGTGCGCGGGCTGTGTTGCTTGGATCTGCAATCGCCCTCGCTTTAACTGGGTTTGGCATTTTCTCGTATTCGATCTTTCGCGCTAGTCCGCAATCTTCTTCTGCCCAAACTGAGACTCCTCAGCCTCAATCAGTCGATGCAGTCAGCGCTCTCGGACGATTGGAGCCAGAAGGTGGGGTAATCAAAGTGTCGGCTCCAACGGCCTCAGCGGCAGGTGGATTTGGCGGATCGCGGGTGGAACGAGTCTTAGTCAAAGAAGGCGCGAAAGTCAAAGCAGCTCAACCTCTAGCCGTCTTAGATACCTATCCATCCCTACTTGCGTCTGCAATGCAGGCAGAAGCACAGGTGAAAGAAGCCGAATCGCGTTTAGCACAGGTGCAAGCGGGAGCCAAACAGGGCGATATCAATGCTCAACGAGCAACGGTATTACGGGCACAAGCCGAACTGCCAAAAGCAGAAGCCGAATTTTTCAAAGTTGATGCTGAATTTCAGAAAGCGAAGCGCGACTACGATCGATTTGCTGCTCTCTACAAACAGGGCGCAGTTAACGAATTAGAAGTGAGTAACCGTAAGCTCACCTTGGATACCACCGAGAAGCAACGCCAGCAAGCTGCACAAGCTGTAGAGCAAGCAAAACTAGAACTCGAAGGTGCAAGACAAACTTTGAGCAGTGTGGCAGAAGTGCGCCCGACCGATGTACAGCAAGCACAAGCAAGTGTACAGGTGGCAATGGCGAATTTTCAGCGCTCGAAAGCCGATTTGGATAAAGCGATCGTGCGTGCTCCGTCGGACGGTCAAGTGCTGAAAATTCACACTGATCCGGGAGAAGTGGTTGGTAATGATGGCGTGATGGATTTGGGGCGCACGAATCAAATGTACGTGGTGGCAGAGGTTGATGAGAATTCGATCAACCGAGTCAAACCTGGACAGCGTGCCAAAATTACCGGATTTGCGTTTCCGGGGGAAATGATGGGAACGGTCGATCGAGTCGGTTTACAAATTCGTAAAAATGCCGTTCTCAATACCGATCCGGTCGATAAAACCGATACGCGCGTCGTTGAAGTGAAGATTCGTCTGGATAATAGCGAACCTGTTGCAGGCTTGACTAACTTGCAAGTCAAAGTCGCGATAGCACCATAAGGAGGGCGTTTTTATGTTTTCGATTCCCCTCGCTTGGTTACAACTGAAGCGCGAGAAAGTCCGACTGTTGGTAGCACTAGCTGGAATTGGATTTGCAGTGATTTTGATGTTTCTGCAATTGGGATTCCAAGATGCACTGTTTGATAGTGCCATTACGATGCATCGCAGTATCAACGGTGATATTTTTCTAATCAGTCCGCAATCGACTTCATTGATTTCGATGAAGAGTTTTCCAGAACGGCGCTTGTATCAGTCGTTGGGATTTGCGGGCGTGAAATCAATTAGTCCGATTCATATCGGGTTTGGAATTTGGAAAAATCCGTTTTGGCAAGGTCCGCCAGCACCACAAACGCGCAGTATTTTGGTTATTGGTATGAATCCCGGAGATGATATCTTTGCGGTTCCGGGCGTGTCGGAGAATCGATCGAAGATTCAACTGAGTGATGTGGTGCTGTTTGATAGTGCGTCTCGTCCTGAGTTTGGTCCGATTCCAGAGAAATTTAAGGCGCTTAGTCCTTCTGATTCTGCGATTCGCACAGAGGTTGAGTCTCGTCGGGTTGAAATCGGTGGATTGTTTCGCATGGGGGCTTCATTTGGAGCGGATGGCAACTTAATCACCAGCGATTTGAATTATCGTCGCATTTTTCCCCGTCGCGATCCGGCAATGATTGACATCGGTGTGATCAAGCTCGAACCAGGCGCGAACTTAGATGCGACGTTAGAACGGTTCAAGAATCTTCCCGGTGAACGCAGAGTCGATCCGAAGAAAAAGCCTGAAGAAACGAAAGAAGATTTTGTCGTTGGGGATGTGCGCGTGATGTCGAAAGCGGCGTTCGTGGCGTTTGAGCAAAACTACTGGAAAGAAAGTACCGCGATCGGGTTTATTTTCACATTAGGGACTGCGATTGGGTTTGTGGTTGGAACGGTGATCGTTTACCAAATTCTCTACACGGATGTTGCAGATCACTTAGCGGAGTACGCAACATTGAAAGCGATGGGCTACAAGAATCGCTATTTATTAGCCGTTGTGTTTCAAGAAGCACTCATTCTATCGGTGATGGGGTATATTCCCGGTTATATTCTTTGTGTTGGGCTTTACAATCTCACTCGCAATGCAACTTCTCTTCCGTTAGCGATGACTTTAGCGAGAGGCATTACTGTTTTATGTCTGACCATTTTAATGTGTGCGATCTCTGGCGCGATCGCTGTTCGCAAAGTTCAACAAGCTGATCCGGCTGACATCTTCTAACTGATAATTCTAACGATGGCAAACGATTCAATCATCGATATTCAGAACGTGAATCATTACTATGGTTCTGGACGATTGCGAAAACAGATCTTATTTGAAGTCACTACCGCGATCGAACCTGGCGAAGTTGTGATTATGACAGGTCCTTCTGGTTCTGGAAAAACGACGCTGCTCACGTTGATTGGTGCATTGCGATCGACGCAAGAAGGTAGCATGAGAGTCCTTGGACAACAATTGCACAATGCCCCAGAACGCGAATTAGTCGAACTGCGGCGCAATATTGGTTATATTTTCCAGGCGCATAACTTGTTGAATTCACTGACAGCAAGACAGAATGTGCAAATGTCGATCGAGCTTCATTCTGATATTCCGCAAGCCAAATCGCGCGATTTGGCAGAGTCGATGTTAGCAGCAGTCGGACTTGGAGAATGGGTGAATCAATATCCAAGTGAATTATCGGGCGGTCAAAAACAGCGGGTTGCGATCGCGCGAGCTTTGGTATGTAATCCAAAGATCGTGCTGGCAGACGAACCGACAGCGGCGCTGGATAAAAAATCAGGTCGCGATGTGGTGGAAATTATGCAAAATCTAGCGAAAAAGCAAGGAGCCGCGATTTTGCTAGTAACGCACGACAATCGGATCTTGGATATTGCCGATCGTATTATCAATATGGAAGATGGACGACTCACCTCGCTGGAAGTCTCTTCTACATAACCGCTAGGGCTGAAACCGTTTTTTCTCACTCCGATAGCGAATCATTTCGGCAATCAGGGCGAAACCACCAGATGCAATCATTAATACAACACTAAGCGCATTCATATCCGGTCTCACGCTGGTACGAATTCGACTAAAGATTTCCATCGGTAAAGTGGTTACACCGCCACCCGCTGTAAAACTCGAAATCAGAAAATCATCCATACTCAAAACGAACGCTAAAAGACATCCTGAAACGATCGCAGGCGCTAATTGTGGCAACAATACGAACACCAATGATTGAAAGGGTGTCGCGCCTAAATCTAAAGCTGCTTCTTCTAAATGCGGATCGAGATTCGTTAATCTTGTAGAAACGACCAGCGCGACATACGCTAAGCAAAACACGACATGAGCCGCAACGATCGTCCATAAACTTAATGGAACTGCGATCACTGCAAGGAACACTAACGTTGCAACCGCGATCGCAATATCAGGAATGATCAAAGGCAAATACGCTGCGCCCTGGAACAGCTTCTTACCGAAAAATTGATACCGAAAGAGCGCGATCGCCATCAAGGTTCCAATCACCGCTGCAATCCCGGTCGCCAAACTTGCAATGAGCAGACTATCCCAGAGCGCAGACAAAATTCGGCTATCTTGAAAAAATTTGATATACCAGGACAAAGTAAAGCCGCTCCACTGAGCGCTATTTGGGGCTTCATTAAAGCTATAAAACGTCAGCACTGCGATCGGTAAATACATAAAGCCAAACATCAGCACCGTAAACAAGGCTGAGTAGTGAATTTTAGATTGACTTTGCATTTTTATCCCCGTATTTGATTAAAAGCGCGATCGCGAAACTGACTACCAAAATCAGCATCATACTCAACGCTGAGCCATATCCCCAGTTCTGTGTGGCACCGAGAAACTGATCGTAGACTAATCGCGCTGCGGTTCGGCTAGATGTCCCACCTAACAATTCTGGATTCACAAAATCACCTAATCCTATGATAAAAACCAGCAAACTTCCGGCTGTGATTCCCGGTAGACATTGTGGAACGGTAACTTTCCAGAACGCTTGGCTTGGAGTTGCGCCCAAATCCGCCGCCGCTTCGAGCAGTTGTCGATCGAGCTTTTCCAATGACGCATACAGAATTAACACCATGTAGGGCAATAAACTGTAAGTCATTCCGATCAACACTGCAAACGGTTGATACAATAACTCTATTGTAGGTAAACCAACGCTTGCGAGAACACTATTAAGAACGCCCGTTCTACGTAAAATACTAATCCAGGCATACGATCGCAATAACGAAGATGTCCATAGCGGCAACGTGAATCCGATCAAAAGTAAATTACGCCAGCGTTTAGGAGAAAAAAGCGCAATCCAGTAAGCAACCGGAAATCCCAACACTAAACAAGCTAGGGTCGTGCCCGAAGCGAAGAGCAGCGATCGCCGAATCACGGGAAAGCTTTCGGGCTGAAAGATTCGCCAGTAGTTATCAAGCCCTGATGGATTGACAACATCACCGGGCTTGATGTTTGGAACTAAACTGAGTTGAAAAATGATCAGCGTTGGCACAATCAGCCAGAGACCCGCCGGAGCCAGCATCAAAACGGGCTGCAACCAACGCGGCGGACTTTGTGCGACTGAAGATTCAGAAATAGAGGGCGCTTTCATGAAAAAGTGACGATGAGAATGGCTCTTGTATGAAGAATACCCATGATTTCTCAGCGTGGCACGAATTTTAGAAGATGCCGATGTTAATGATTCGGGCGAGACAAACGATCGCGGATCTTCTGAAGTGAGTCGGAGGTGCGAACGGGCGATCGAGGCCGTGGCGTTTCGGTATCGGGCCAATACGGTATGTCAGAGCAAGGACAATTGTAGGAAGGCATCCCCAGAGATCGAGTCGGAACAGGCATCGCACAGCGCGCACAAGAGCTAATCTCCCAGGCTGACGAGAGAAGTTCTCGAATCGTTTGGGTCGTGCCTTCAATGTGACAATCGCCTGACTCTGGAGAGCGGACTAAATTCCAGCAGGCTTCAAACTCATCGCTATAACGATCGCCTGCAATCACCGATGACAGCTTTAGTGATTGCTGTCCATTGTGAGTGATCAGTCGCTTTCCAAGCTGAAACCAGTAGGCGAGATATTGTCTAACTTGCTGTTCAGATGCCATAGATTGACTGTGATCGAGATGGGTCACTAAAAAATATCCTTCAACAGTAGAACGTATGTGCAGCCTGTGCCTCAATCTCACGGCAGGGAGAAGGGGTAGATTTCGGCAGAGTCAAACATCGATCGGGGTACATCCAGGGTAGCGCGGTAGTTCTTTGGCAAATCTGAACGAAATCTTTAATTTTAGAAGAATCAACACACTCTAGACTTTCAAAGCATTAACCGCAGCTTTCACCAACTCATAGAATGGAGCTTGCGATACATCGACTTCTTGCATTGCTTGATTTAATTTCCCAAGCGTTCCAGTTCTTTGTCCTTTTTGAATAATTAAAGTTTCGCCTTTAGTGTTCTGAATTCTTAACTCTTTCATTCCACTTTGTTCCAGTAGCATACAGGTGTAAGCTCGATCGCTAAACATAAATTCGGTTTTTTCAGCTTGCGGCAACCGCACACCAATCACTTCAAGCTGAACAGAAACTTCGTTATTCCACTCATTCGATTTCAGCCGATAAGCAATATCTAAGGTGCTCGGTAATGGAAAATACTCGCCCCATCGCCATGCGATCGCGTTAATTTTCTCAGTTCCAGAACGCAGCACGAATTTGATGTGACCTTTTCCAATCCGCCGTTGCTCTTCAATGCAGACATTCGGTGTCCAGAAGATCGGATCAGGATTGTCCATTCCACAGGGATGAAGGGCATCGAGTTGGGCATGAAGTGCGAGATCGAGTTGAGACAGTTCGGCTTGAGCATCGATCGTTACTAAAGGTTTGAGATGTTCGGGTTTGAGCGATCGATGAGCAAAGGTTCTCAATCTTGCTCGAATCTCATCTAAGCGATCGGCTTCAAAAGAAAATCCGCCTGCTGCTTTGTGTCCGCCATGTTTCAGCATCAGATCCTTGCAGAACTCTAGCGCATCAAACACATTAAATTCTGGAATGCTACGGGCAGAACCACGAATGTGAGTTTGCGCTTCGTCTTCGTAGGTTCCAATAAATACCGGAACACCATAGCGCTCAACCAATCGAGAAGCAACAATTCCAATCACACCATGATGCCAATTTGGTTGAACTAACAATAAAACACGATCGTCTTTTGCATTCATCGAACTGTTTTCATAAGCTTCGATCGCTTCTTTTTCGATCTGCTCACAGAGTTGCTGACGGCGTTTATTGACTTGTTCACACTGCATTGCTCGTTCCAATGCAACACCATCATCGTCGGTGATTAAGAGTTCAATCACAATTTGTGGGTCATCTAATCGCCCGATCGCGTTAATTCTCGGACCTAATCGAAACCCGATCGCTTCGGGTTTAAGGTTCTTCTCATTGCTCAAACCTGCGATTTGAATGAGCGCCTGAATTCCTGCCAGTTTGGACTTTGGAAGCAGATGTAAGCCGCGTTTGACCCAGCGACGATTGACACCTGTGAGCGGGGCTAAATCTGCGATCGTACCCAGAGTAAAAAGCTCTAACAAAGATGTTTGTAAGTCTCTAGTTTGTCCAAAACTCTGTGCTAAACAAACCGCGAGAATATACGCAACCCCGACTCCCGCCATGCCACGATAAGGCGATGTTTCTGCAATTAACTTCGGATTGAGAATGGCGTTTGCATTGGGAAGCGTCGGAGGTAAATCGTGGTGATCGGTAATGATCACAGTTAAACCCAGTTCTCTGGCGCGATCAATCGGATCATGAGCCGCGATACCATTATCGACCGTGAGAATTAGCCCAACCCCTTCTTCATGAAATTCTTCGATAATGCGGCGATTGATTCCGTATCCTTCGCTCATGCGGCTCGGAATCGCATAGTCAACTCTTGCACCCAAATAGCGTAATGCTCGAAGTAGCAATGCAGTGCTAGTCATTCCATCTGCATCATAATCGCCGCAAATCGCGATTCGAGTTTTATCGTTGATTGCATTGATCAATAGTTCCAAACTCATCGCTAAATCGGGAAAGTCTTCTAACGGTGACGGAAGCGATTGTCGCTCTGGATCGAGAAAGTCTTGAATAGTTTCAAGCGAGGTGAATCCGCGATTGATCAGAATTTGCGTCAAAAGGGGCGATCGATGAGTCTCTGCGGCAAGCTGGATTGCTTGATCGGGCTGGGCGGGATGAATGTACCAACGTTGATCCGGGAGGCTCGATCGCTCAATCATGGCAAGGCAAACTATGGAGTCGGAAACGATTGTACTCCTGAACGCTGCGATTGCGGATCAAACTGCACGGTGTTCTTAACAGTTTCGGCAAAGCGTTGAGCCAGTAATGAATTTGTGTAATTGCTCAGAACAGATTGTCGTCCAGTTTCTGCATAGTGTGATCGCAGTTCTGAGTTGACCATCAATTCGCTCAATCGTTGCGAGAGCGCGATCGCGTCGCCTTCAGGAAAGACTAAACCGCCCTTTGTGGCATGAATCAAATGAGGAATTTCACCTGAATCTGAGCCAACTACAGGCGTTCCACACGCCATTGCTTCAATGATCACTCGTCCAAACTGTTCTTTCCAATTTGCGCGGGTTTCGGATGGCAACACTAAGATGTCTAATGCAGAAAGATAGTTTGGGGTTTCTGTGAATGGAACAAAGCCAAGCTTTTGAATTCGATCGCTTAAATTCAACTGTTGAGCGATCGCATCAAATTCTGGTTCAAACTCCCCGCTTCCAATTATGACCAATCGCCACGGGAGCGATCGAATTTCATTTAAGGCAAGCAGTAATGTTTTGAGTCCTTTTTGTTCAACCACGCGCCCGACGTATCCGATCAAGACTTCATTCTCTTGTATACCGAGTTCGGTTTTTAGATTGTTCGATCGCGGATAGTAAATTGATGGATCAATTCCAGATGGCATCAATACACTACGTCCGCTGTATCCTTTTTCTCGCATCACCGCTTCAGCACTGTAAGACCCTGGAAACATCACATCGGTATGCTTCAAAACCCAGCGCTCCATCTGCCGAAACGGGATTGGATAGCGCTTCAGAATGTTTTGCCAAGTAAAAAAACTAATCGGTTTGCGAATGGTGAGATAGTTTGCAAGATACATTTGCAGTGTAACTAATGCATAAGGCTCTTGATGCAAATAGATAAAATCTGGCTCCAGCTTGCGAAGGAGATTCAGAAATAAGGCTCGATAAGTATGCAGCGGAATACTTCCCGATTGCCAAACCGGAATGCTGATTATCTCTCCACAAAAATCCTTCCAGCGCTCGATCGTGCGTTGATTGCCGTATTCGTCTTTCCAGTTTTCAGGCATGACGATCGTAATTTCCCATCCCGTCTGCTGCTCAATTTCTGCATAAAACTGCTGAGCAACAGAAATTGTACAAGAGTGGTTCACGATCAAGAGCTTCATAGGTCACACCGATGAATATTGGAGCATTAATCTGCCAGTTGGTAAGCGGGTGCTTGCTTAATTTTGTGCCATTTGTAGTATGTACTCCATTTTAGAGCGCGACGATCCCGCCAGAGGGCTGAAAAGTTTTGCCGAATCTCACGAATAATCCAATCTGCTCCGAATTCACTTTCGATGCTATGTTGCTGACAATACGATCGATGTTTGTAAGCATACAGCACAATTCTTAACGGAATGCTAAAAACCATCATCGGTAATGGTTCATTGTAAATTGCAGCAAAACACTTATTGCGGCAACCATTTCTGAGCGCGACTAAGTTATTTCGCCCGATCGGAGAGTGATAGTGAATCACCCGCGCATCGGGTAGATAAACTACATAAAAACCGCGATCGAGCATTCGCTTACAAAATTCTGGCTCCTCATAATAGGCAGCAAACATCTCGCGATATCCACCCAATTCGACGAATAGTTCTCGCCGCAATACGCTACCGTAACCAATAAACGTAGGAATGTAACAACGATATTCGACCGGAGTAGGCTGTCCCGGCAATAATTTGCCAGTCTCATCGCTCTGAGAAAGTGCCACTGCTCCAACTTCAGAACTGGTTTCAAGCACATTCACGGCAGTGTAGACACTATCTGCACTGAGCAGTTGAGCATCATCATCGATACAGAGTAAATAAGGGGCTTTAGCGCGCTCTGCTAATTCATTTCGGGTTGCAGGCACGCCTTTATTTTGCTCATGCCGAAAGACTTGCAGCTTATCGGCAAGCGTCGGATCAATATCTTGAAACACACGATCGACGATCGGCACGTCAGACGCATCATCAATCACAATGATCTCAAAGTCGATTTGCTGGAGTAAGGTCAGTGAATTAAGACATCGAATGAGATCGTCAGGTCGATTGCGGGTTGCAATACACACTGAAAGCGTTGGAGATGTAGAATTCATCATCTTACGATCGCGTCATCACATTAAAATTTGAATTCCTGAACCGAATTTGTCATCTTTCTAAAGATAGGATATTTCGCTTCGATTAAACTAAATCCCGATTGCATCGATTGAAAGATACGATCGCGCACTCCTCGACCTCGTATACTAGGAAGGCAATTTACAATCGTTTACTCTTGGGCATCGATCTTCGCAGTTACGTATACATCGATCGATTACAGTCGCAACACGCTGCTTACTTGGGAACAGAGTCACTGGGGTTTCTGCCACTTCCCGGTGATGCTTCGCTGTGGATTGAAATTTCTCCGGGGATCGAGATTAATCGCATCATGGATATTGCCCTTAAAGCAGCGGTTGTACGTCCGGGCGTGCAAGTGGTCGAACGATTGTACGGATTGCTCGAGATTCATGCCAGTAATCAAGGTGAGGTGAATGCAGCGGGAGGGGCAATTCTAGCGGCGTTGGATGTGCGGAAACAAGATTGTCTTCGCCCGCGTGTGATTTCTAGCCAGATTATTCGCAATATTGATGCTCATCATACTCAACTGATTAACCGTACTCGACGCGGCAATATGATTCTGTCAGGACAAACGCTGTATGTCTTTGAAGTAGAACCAGCGGCATATGCCGCCCTCGCAGCAAACGAGGCAGAAAAAGCGGCGTTGATTAATATTCTGCAAATCTCAGCGGTCGGAAGTTTTGGGCGCTTGTATTTGGGAGGCGAAGAACGTGACATTATTGCGGCATCCAAGGCAGTAATCGAAACGATGGAAAATCTGCCGGGACGTGAACACTACAACGATCGTAAGGAGTGATGCGATCGTGGCGGTGATGGCGCATTTGATGACGTTGCACAAGGGCGCGGTTGTCTGGTCAGAGTGGCGATCGCATTATCCGACGATCGAGCCAGATCTGAGTGATGCGGATCTCGATGAAATAGAGTTGCGCGGGGCGAATTTGCAGGGAGCGAATTTTAATCGATCAAGTTTGTGTTGGGCAGTGTTGAATGAGGCAGATTTAAGCGCGGCGAAATTTAATAAAGCGATCCTGCACAAAGCTGAATTTATCCATGCAACGCTACAACAAGCGCAGTTTATTGATGCCCATTCGGTCGAAGCGGATTTTCGTCACGCAAATCTGAATGATGCGAATTTTATCGGGGCGGATCTCAAAGGAGCAAATTTTACCGATGCAGATTTGATCGGCGCGAATTTGATTGGTACAGAGTTACGAGGCGCAAAATTTAAGCGATCGGATCTCACCAGAGCAGATTTACGTCGATCGGATCTCAGCAATGCGATTTTGCTTCAAGCCAATCTAGCAGATGCGAATTTAGCAGATGCGAATTTAGTCGAGGCGGAATTGAGCGGGACGCATTTTTATCGATCGATTTTCCACAAGGCGAATTTGAAATCGGCTCATTTTAGTGGGGCTTATTTGTTTGGAGCGGATTTTAGCGGAGCCGATTTATCTGGGGCGGATTTGTCTTGGTCAAATCTTGGCAAGGCGAATTTTAAGGGAGCCAATTTAACAGGGGCGAATTTGAGAGGGGCGAACTTGAGAGGGGCAAATTTGCCAGATGGGTAAATGCGATCTCCCGCTCCGTATCGAGTTAAGCCAGCTTATTCCTGTAGCGCGATCGCGAATATCGAGGCTTGCAATCGGCAAAGCTTAGCGCTTCACTATCTAGAAAACTGGCAAACGCCATCTCTACGGGGCAAGATACTCTAATGTTTCGACTTCTTCAGTAGCAGGTTGGATCCACTCATTCGACACGAGCACGCCCCATTAATCGAATCAAAGCTTTCAGCAAAAACACACCCGCAAACGCCGCGATCGCAAACGCAAAAATTGCGCCACCGCTGATCTGACCCACCAGCAAAATCGCTCCGGTCAATGCCGCAAATCCAGAAATGCAAGCGTAAAGCAAAGCTCTGACTGAAAGATTCAAAGTTTTTAATGCCCGATCGCGCTCGATCGAGTTCACCTGAATCTGTAATTCTCCCTGCTCTAGCCGCGTTTCTAATCGTTCGATCGCTTGCTGCGTCGCATTCGGCTTCGTCAATCGATACGCTAAATAGCTCTTCGCCTGCCGCGCTAACTCACTTACGCCTCCCCCTTGTCGCGCTGGCATCGTCGCTAAACTTTTAACAAACGGTTTCGCCGCAGACAGCAAGTTATATTGAGGATCAAGGTCACGCGCCACCCCGTCCAACGTCGTTAATGCCTTGACGATAAAGGTCATCTTCGCAGGCAGTCGAAACGGCTGTTGTTCAAACACCACATAAAGCTCATTTCGCAAACTCTTGAAGGCTTGCATCTCAATTGGCTTATCAGCAAAGCGCTCGACTAACACATTCACAATCCGCTTTACCGGAGTCATATCAGACATCGGCTCAATCAAGCCCATATCCACTAAGGTACTCACGACCTGATCCGTATCTTTCTTCAACACCGCGAAAAAGGTTTGCACCATCTGATTACGATTAATCGGCTGGACTTCTGCCATCATGCCGAAATCGTAAAAGATCAGCTTGCCATCGTGACTGACTGCCATATTACCGGGATGCGGATCAGCTTGAAAAAAGCCATCTTGTAGCAATTGTTTTAGATAAGCACAAATCCCCAAATGATTGATCTCACGCGGATCAATACCGATCGCGAGTAAACTTTGACGATCGTTCACTTTGATTCCTGGTACGTATTCCATCGTTAACACGCGCTGAGTCGTGTACTTCGGATAAATCTTTGGAACGACAATGCGATCGTGACCCGCAAAATTATGCCGAAAGCGATCGGCGTTCATCGCTTCTTGGACGTAATCGATCTCTCGATTCAAAATCTCCGAAAATTCTTCGTGGATTGCTTGAAGATCATAATGTCGCGCACGGGGAACAAGACGATCGACCCAGCGTACTAAGCGACCAATAATCTGAAAATCCATTGCAAATAACTGATCCAGTCCCGGACGCTGCACCTTGACGACAACCTCTTCGCCTGTGTGCAATCGTGCCCGATGAACCTGTCCCAAACTCGCAGCCGCAATCGGAGTTCGATCGAATTCCTGATACAGCATATGCAGTGGATAACCGAGTTCAGACTCAACAATTGCGATTGCTTGATTTGAGTCAAATTCGGGAACTCGATCTTGAAGCTGTCCCAGTGCCTTAACATACTCTAGCGGCAATAAATCCGCTCGTGTCGAAAGCGATTGCCCAATCTTGATAAAGGTCGGACCTAAATCTAACAGCGTCCCAACCAACCATTGAGCACGGCGATTTCGGTGATGGGCAGACTTTCTCGCAATCTGGCGATCCCACCAGAGATAAAACGTCAATTTTGCAGCCGACAAGGAAATGTCCACTTGTCGCGCTAGTGGAGAAGAAATTTGCCGTTGCCAGCGTAGAGATGGGGGAGGGACAGCAGTTTGTAACATAACTTCAAACCATTATACCCAGGGTTCCCACACAAAGAAAGACGATCGCAAACTCGCAACCATTCAATTCAGTTCTTTCAGATTCTAGGCGAAAGTGCAGAAAAGCTAAGTGCCTGTGATTTCCACATTTTGAGGCAGCGTCACCGTGAAGCAAGTGTCGTAAGACTGAGAACCTGCGATCGCAACACTTGTCGCCTCGATCGTACCATTCAAATGTTGAACTAAACTCTTGACCAGTGCTAGCCCTAATCCAGTTCCCGGAACGGCATTCTGAGTCATGCCTTGACAGCGACGAAATTTGTCAAAAATGTGCGGCATCTCTTCTTCAGAAATCGCCGCGCCGATGTTGGACAGGGCAAGCTTGATGTGTTGCCCAGATTGCATGGTCACTTCTAAACAAACGGTGCTGTTTGGGTCGGCATATTTGCCTGCATTCGTCAGCAGTTCGAGCAAGATTCGGTTGAAACTGGCGAGATCGGTGTTGAAGACGGGAGATCGGTTTGGCAATTGCAAATCGAGCGTCAATCCTTTTACTGCCCAGCGTTGGGTAAATGATTGGGATAAATCCTCGATCGCGTGTTGCAAATCAACGCGCTCAAGCTGGAAGGCAACTTGTTTTGTTTCTAACTCCTGAAGCGCGAGCAAATCGTTGATCAGGCTGGTTTCTTGGGCACACTGCTCTTCTAAAATGTTGAGATATTGCTGACGGCGCTCCGGAGGAAGATTTGCTTGCCGCAACATCCGAATTGCCAGCATCATACTGGTGAGCGGTGTCCGTAGTTCATGGCTGAGCGTGCTGAGAAACTCATCCATGCGCTGATTCATTTCCCGCAGTTTCTCGATTTGCTTGCGGGTGATTTCATACAATCTTGCTTGCAGTTCTAAACTCTGTTGAAGCTGCGCGGTTCGTTCTTCGACGAGCGACTCTACTTGACGCAGCGTTTCTGTTTGAATAATCGCTGCACTAATTTGAGCGCTCAATAATTCAACTAGCTCAATTTCTTCTAGTTGCCAATTGCGCGATCGACTCTGCTGAACTGCGATAAAGCCAAGTAAGCGATTTTTGCTCTCCAGCGGAACAAGCATCAGAGCAGGCATTTTCTCCGGATCAAAAATTGGCGCAATGATAGCCGTTTGTCCGTCTGAAATCGGAAACCCTGTTAGGTCGGCAAATACAAACGATTTTGCAGTGCTCCGGAGTGCAACTTGACAAACAGCACAATCCGTCACCCAGAACGATTGGCTTAGTGCAGGCTCGGATTCTGAATCTACACGATGCTTTCGCCATTCGCTGTCAATCATGACGCGCACTTTCGGCACTCGATCGCCGTTCGATCGCACACTCTGTCGCGGATCCCAAAACTTTGCTCTCAGCACAAACGCTTGATCGATTTCAAGCGTTTGTGCTAACCCTTCTAGCACCATTTGCTGAACCTGCGGCACATCCAAAGAGTTTTGAATCGCCATTGTCACTTCTCGCAGCAGGGCTTGAGATTGGGCTTGCTTCGCAACTTTTTGTTGTAGCAAAATCTGAGAAATCGCGATCGCGACTTGATCCGCGATGTGAATCAAGGTGTCAATCTCTAAATCTGTCCAGTGATGCGGTTGAGTACGGATTAAACTGACTACTCCATTGATCTGACCTTGGAACTGAGTCGGCAAACTCATCACTGCCTGAATCGGGAGCGCTTTTAACGAATGAACCATTTCGTTGAGCGTTGGATCAGAAACGAACAATGCTGAATGCTCTAGCGTTGCAGCTTCAACGATCGCGCAATTCGACAAAATCTCCTGCTGCTCGCTGGCGGTGAAATGCGAGTGGGCAAACCAAGCGGTAATCGATCGTGTAGGTAATTCAGACTGAATTGAAATTAAACAAGCCTGCACGCCATACGCTTCGCCTAACAAAGTTGCAACTTCAGATAAAACGGTATCGGGTTGAGTCGCGCGGCTGAGTGCTTGGGTAATCTTACGCCCGATCGCGGTTTCGACGCTGGCTAAGGTAGATTGAAAGGCGCTAGGATGCGGCACGGTTTCGAGGGGATGAGTAGACGCTGAGGCAAGCCGATCCGACTCAATGCGAATCACCTGATCTCTTGTAGTGTTGACAACATCCATGACCCGCCCCACAACTTGCTGCGATTCTGTCGATCTCGATCGCGAAACTTTTACTTGCATCCTGCGATATGCCCGTTTGCGTCACTTCAGAGAAGTTCCCTTTACAAAGCTACAGTCACTTAGCGAAGGGGAGCAGCGCAGTATCAAAAAGAGTATTGGTAGTTTTCTACCAATACTGCAATTAATGTACTGCGATTTATTACACCATCGTTTTCAGATTACAATCCGGAGACTTTGACGGTATCCGTAAATTCCCTCGATTGCTGTGCTCAAATCATCAAGTTCTGAAAAACCTATGGGCAAGGAAATCAAGTAGAGATGAAGAGAAAGCAGTATTGTAGCCGATAAATTGCAGATTGACGATTGACTTTGCGCTTTTGATAGTACACTTGAACGAAATTCGCGCTGAATTTCTTCCTCAACTATGAGCCTAAAGCCTGCTTCAAACCGGATAAGCGACCTGATGAGCATTGTGGGTACGGTGAAAGGACCCGGTGAAAACGGCAATCAATACGTTTTCATCACGTCTGATAATCGGTATGTCCGCATTGGTGAATATGTCTATTACGGAGTGCGTGAAGCGGGAGCTGTCCGCAAGATCTTGGGTAAAATTTCGGATCGACGGCTGATCGATCACTTACCCGACCGTATTTTTGCGGACACGGAGATTAGTCCAGAAGCGATCGCAGCATTAGTCGGCTTCACCTACGACAATCCAGAAATCTATGAAGTGAGTGTCGATGTGATCGGCTATTTCGATCCGGTGCTTGGTTTTATGAATCCAAGAAAAAGTCCTGACCCCGGTGCGAAAGTGGTTTTGGCGGACGATGCGATGTTGCAGCAGATTCTCAATCGCCGACAACCGTATGAGGTGGGATCGGCTCATATCGGATCGCTGTTACTGCGGGAGGCGAATGCAGTTCCGATCGCGCTCGATGTCAAAGAGCTTGTCAGTACACACATGGCGATTTTGGCAGGGACGGGATCAGGAAAGTCTTATACTGCGGGCGTTTTAATCGAGGAATTGCTGTTGCCGCAGAATCGAGCCGCTGTTTTGATTTTTGACCCACACGGAGAATACGGAACTCTGACAGAAATGCGGGGACATCCGGCATTTGCAGCAGCAGATGGGTATGCGCCGAAAGTAAAAGTGATGACTCCGGAGCAAGTGAGAATTCGCGTATCTTCACTGGACTATTACGATATTTTGGCGCTACTGCCGGAAATGAGCGATCGACAACAAGCGATGTTGAGTAAAGCGTTTCGGATTTTACAAAGTCACAGAAAAGGGGACTATCGCTGGGGAATTCAGGATCTGATTGCAGCAGTGCGCGAAGCAGATGTGCAAGTCGATGAAGATGGAAATGAGAAAGCGGGATCGTCGGCTCCGGCTTTAGAGTGGAAGCTGGAGAAAATTGAGCGATCGAACTATTTCCACACGCTAGAGCATACGGTTAGTCCGAAGGAGCTATTTGAACCCGGACAAGTTACCGTTCTTCAAATGAACGAGATCAATCAGGAAGAACAACAGGTGATTTGTGCCGCAGTGCTACGGCAGGCGAATCACGCTCGAATGAGTACTCAAAAGGAATTGATTTCGCCGCAAGATGAAAACTACTTACCTTACCCGGTGTTTATTCTGATCGAAGAAGCGCATCGTTTTGCTCCGGCACATGAGCCTTCGCGCTGTAAATCTGTGCTGCGAACGATTCTGAGCGAAGGACGTAAATTCGGGTTAGGGATGGGATTGATCACACAGCGTCCCGGAAAACTTGATGCGGATGTGCTGTCTCAATGTATGAGTCAGTTTTTGATGCGAATTGTTAATCCTGTTGATCAAGAGAGTTTGAAGTATGGTGTGGAAGCAGCGGGAAGAGATTTGCTGAAGGAATTACCCGCTTTGACCAAAGGACAAATTATTATTTCTGGGGCGTGTGTGAATACGCCTGTGCTCTGTAAAGTTCGCCAGCGTTTGACCAAGCACGGTGGAGAAACGTTGGATGCTCCCGCACTTTGGCAGAAGCATTTTGAAAGTCATCGGGTTCAGGATCGGCAGATCGAGCTTGCACCTGTTGCGGTTCCGCGTCGATCGCAAACCGTTCGAGGCAGAAGCATTGATTAGAAAAAACCGTCGATCGCACAAACGATCGACGGTTCACTTTGAATTACACAATTTACTTTGCATTCTTGAGCGCAATCTCACGATTCTTGCGATAAGCTTCCGTCCGATTTCTCGCCACATCCGCGCGAGGATGACTGTTTGGAACTTCAGACATCAACCGCGATGCAACACCCCACATATCGGCAACTTGCTGCCACTGAGCCGGAGTTTTTGCCTCTCTGCTCGTTTTTGCGGCTCGTTCTGCGACGCGTACCGCAGTTGCAAACGAATCGCCGTCTTGCTTGATCGTAGCTTTCCATGCGGGTTGAGATATGCTGGGAGACTCGTCATTTTGGCTGGCGAAAAGTTTGCCTTGATTCCAAGCATAGACTCCCCAACCTGCGGCTAGGATCGCTGCACTGATCACTACACCACCAAAAATGCCTTTTGTAAATTGGCGCTTTTCGCGCACAGCTTGAGGCGAAAGCGTTCTCGGCAAATCATCTCGATCGCTGAAGGCTTCACGCAAATCTTGAAACATTCCCCGGACAAAATTAGGTTGCCTGAGCGAGATTTCTTCTGCCCAAAGCAGTTGCCCATCGGGATCGCGATTGATCTCCTCGAACCAGAGCAGTTGCTGTTCCCGCACGATTCGACTGTTGATATTTACTCGGCGGATATTGCGAGGCGAGATTGATTCGAGAATCTTACGAATGCGCTCGGTGAGCATTGCGCGATCGAGCTGCTCCGGAGTTGCCGCTTCGCAAAGGAGTTGGAGCACACCATTGGCAAAAATAGCGCGTGTTCTCACCCCGGAATCTGACAGCTTATCATTCAGAATTTGAATAATTGCCGCAACGCTTCCTTGGTGAGCTTGTTTGTAGATATCGTTGACCGCATTCACAATCATGGGATTTATTAGTAGTTAGCGAAAAACCCTGACTAGGAAGCCACTAGGATACTATATCTCCTGTTTTGGATTTAAGAGCAAGCATACCTTTCAAAAAACCAATTTTTCTACCAAAGTTGCGACTTTTAGCGATAGATTGCTCTGAATTCCTAATGCAAATGGCGGGAATCATTAAATCTACGAATCTGCCATAAATCGGTATTGAAACGATTCTGATTTTGCAGTTCCCAACGCGATCGATCAATCCAAAACTCAAACAGGGCGGTATTATGAGCACGCAATCGCCACGATCTATCACTTCCAAGTAATTGAGCGATTAAGTGTTGTAAAATCCAACTGTGGCTCACAATCCAAACTTGATCCCCATCGCGATGCCGCTGCATAATTTTGTCAATAAATCGACGAGAGCGATCGCGCGCATTGTGTAAGGTTTCCGCTTCGGGGATCGGAATCCAATCGGGAGAAGTTTCTAATTTTCGGCAGAGATCAGGGTAGCGAGATTGTGCTTCTGCCCAGGTTAATCCTTGAAAAATTCCGTTTTGAAATTCTTTTAATTCTTCGGCATAGACGAGGGGAATTTTCTTGGGTGTGAGTTCATCTTCGATCGCGGTTTCTAAATCTGGGTCGATTAGATCGCTTACGGCTGCGGGTAAATGTGGCTTTTGAAAATAAGAGAGCAGGATTTCAGTCGTTTGAGACGCGCGTTTGAGGGGGCTGGAATAAACGTGAGACGGTCGCCATGATTCAGCGCGAAGATGTTTGGCAAGTTTTTCTGACTGTTGGCGACCGAGGGGAGAAAGTTCGTAATCGCCGTGACCTTGCATTCGCCTTTCAATGTTGCCGATCGATTGAGCGTGACGGATAAAGAGGAGCTTGAGAACTTTGGACATAGGAGAATCAATCTTGAGGATGGGAAAGGATTGATGGATGAATTAAGGTGCGATCGAGAATTTTAACCAGAAGTGCATTTACAATTTCTAAAGCAAGCAACGTGAATCCAGGTCAGTTTATGTTACTCAAATCTACGACTCGCCATATTCATATTTTCTCGGCAGAAGTGCAAAACAATGAATTGGTTCAAAGCGACAATGTTTTGACACTGGATATTGATCCAGATAATGAGTTGGTCTGGAATCAAGACGCGCTGCAAAAGGTGTACAGCAAGTTTGATGAACTGGTGGAGTCTTACAGTGGTCAAGCGTTGACTGACTATAACTTGCGGCGGATCGGCTCGGATTTGGAGCATTTGGTACGATCGCTGCTCAACAAGGGTGAGATTTCTTACAACTTAGAGAGCCGTGTTTTGAACTATAGCTTGGGCTTGCCGCAGGTGAAAGGGGAGTAATCGTCGGATAAGAGCGGCGATCGTTTGAAGAATTTGAAACTTCGCAGATCGAGGAAATTCAAATTCTCTACACTAAAGACAGCGTGTATTACCAGTGCTTTGATGATGTCGCCGCCCGGACTGCGTTCTCCTGCTCTACTCCAAACTCTGTCGCTTGTGGCTGACCCGATCGCGTTTTTCGATCGTGCTTCTGCTCAGTACGGAGAAACGTTTACCACCCGAGTCTTAGGGCTGAATTCTCCGCCTGTTGTGTTTCTGAGCAATCCTGACGCGATTCAGGCAGTGTTTACGACGCTTGCGGATGCGTTTGAGTTTGGCAAAGTCACGCACGTATTTCGTCCGCTAGTGGGCAACGAATCGCTGATCATGCAGGAAGGTGAGCGCCATCAGCGACAGCGACAGTTATTAATGCCTGCTCTGCATCGAGAACAATTGCATAGTCAGGGACATTTGATTTGTCAGTTGGCTCAAAAACGCATGATCGAATGGAGCGTGGGAGATGCGATCGCCATTCGATCGGAAATGTCGGAGATCTCGCTGCAAGTGATTCTCCAAGTCGTGTTTGGCTTAGTGCCGGGAGTGCGGTACGAGCGACTGAAACAATTACTGGCTCAATTGTTGGAAGCAATCACCTCGCCGCTGTATTCCACGCAATTCTTTTTCCCGATGCTTCAGCAGAATTTGGGGCGTTGGAGTCCTTGGGGACAGTTTTTAGAGCAAATGGCGCAGATCGATGCGCTGATTTATGCAGAAATTTCTGATCGTCGATCGCAGTCCCTCCAGAATCGCACAGATATTCTCTCTGTGTTAATGATGGCGCGGGATGAAGATGGCGAATCGATGCGCGATCAAGAATTGCGCGATCAGTTGATGACTTTGTTGCTACTGGGACACGAAACGACCGCATCGGGTTTGACTTGGGCGTTTTATTGGTTGCATCGTTATTCGGAATCGCTCGATCGCTTGCGGCAAGAATTGGATCAATTGGGCGAAAATCCTGATCCGATCGCGCTTTCACAAGCTCCGTATTTGACCGCAGTGTGCAAGGAAGCGCTGCGGGTTTATCCGATCGCACTGATTTCACAACCGCGTAAAGTGAAGCGCACGATCGAAATTGAAGGCTATACCTATGAACCGGGCACTGTTTTGATCCCGTGTATTTATCTGGCGCATCGACGAGCGAGAACTTATGAGCAAGCGGATCGATTTGATCCCGATCGCTTTTTGAAGCAGAAGTTTTCGGCTTATGAGTATTTGCCGTTCGGCGGTGGCAGTCGGAGTTGTGTTGGCATGGCGCTGTCATTGTTTGAGATGAAGTTAGTGTTAGCGACGGTGCTCTCTTGGTACGAATTTGAAACGAATCTCGATCATGCGGTTCGTCCTGCTCGTCGCGGAATTACGTTTGTTCCACCGGATACGTTTCGATTGAAAGTGGTCAGCGATCGAGCCACGATCCTGGAACTGATTCATAATCCTTAACAATAAAGCTAGAAATGCTTCACTTCATTACAAATTACAAAGGGTGAATCCCCTAGTGCCTTAAAATCGGTTAATGATTGCCGAATGGGACGATATTGTTATGCCTGCGATCCAGTATCAGCTTCAGTCACAGCTTGATTCTCAAGATCTCTATCAGTTTCTTCTCAGGTGTAAACAATCCATCTCTCAAACGGTCAATGATTGTATTGCCAGCATTTCGATCAGCGTTGAAGAAATTGATCTGCTTGCTGTCTTAGAAGCCTTGGTTAAACCCGATCAAAAGCATTTCTATTTTGAGAATAATGAAGCAGTTTTAGCATTCGATACCGCTTCAGAATTTCAAGCTGAAGGAAGCGATCGATTCACCAACATCAAACAGTCGGTTCAATCGACGCTCAGTAAAACTCATCAAATCGGAGCGCTCGACGCAGAATTCTCTGGGGCGCATTTTTTTTGTAACTTTTCTTTTTTTGATCGCACTACCGATTCATTATTTCCGTCTGCTAGCGTGTTTCTTCCTGCGTGGCAAATCTCGCGCGTTCAAGGTCGATCGACGATCGTGGCAAATCTAAAAATCACAGATTCTCTCGATCTAAAAATCACCGTAGATGAAACGTTACAGACAATCCAGCGTATTCGATCGATTAAACATAATGTCATTCGTTTAGCGATTGATCCACCTCAATCTTTTTTCAAACAGCAATCCGTTTCACAGTCTGGTCACTATCAAAAAGCTGTCACCGCAGCATTAAAACTGATTCACTCGCAGCACTTTAATAAGATTGTTTTAGCTGATGCTTTAGATGTCACTTCGCCATTGCCATTTAATCTTGTTTCATCGTTGAATAATTTACGATCGCGTTACCCCAACTGTTACATTTTCTCTGCGAGTAACGGGAAGAATGCAGCCTTTATTGGTGCAAGTCCAGAACGGCTAGTTAAAATTCAGCACGATCGCTTATTCACTGAAGCGTTAGCAGGTTCGGCTCCGCGTGGTAAAACTCGTGCAGAAGATGCTCGACTTGCAGCAATGTTGCTCAATAGCCAAAAAGAAAAACGTGAACACCAAGTCGTGATTGATTCGATCGCGCAACACTTGAGAAACCTAAACTTAACACCACAATTTTCACCGCCCCGATTGCTGCAATTACCGAATATTCAGCATTTACAAACTCCGATCCGTGCTGCGATTAAATCCGATCTACATTTACTTGATGCGGTTTCGGAACTTCATCCGACTCCCGCTGTGGCAGGCGCGCCAAAATCGATTGTTTGTGAACATTTGCGATCGTTTGAAGCCTTTGAGCGGTCATGGTATGCGGCTCCTATTGGCTGGATCGATTATCAAGGCAATGGGGAATTTGCGGTTGGGATTCGATCGGCAATTTTGCAAGGGAATCGAGCGCGACTATTCGCAGGCGCGGGAATTGTGGCAGGATCAGATCCAGAGAAGGAATTCGCTGAAGTTCAACTCAAACTAAAAGCCTTGTTGAATGCCCTCGTTTAGATCATTGATATGAACACTTTTCTGAGCAAAATCCCTCCGCTTGAGAATGGAGATCGCTTGTCTCGTTCTGAATTCGAGCGCCGATATAGTGCCGATCCTCACATTAAAAAAGCTGAACTAATCGAAGGGACTGTTTACGTGGCTTCTCCATTACGATTTGAACCTCATGCCGAACCTCATAGTAATCTCAATGGTTGGTTGACAATCTACAAAGCATTCACCCCCGGAATTCGACTCGGAGATACTCCAACACTACGACTCGATCTAGATAATGAGCCTCAACCCGATCTCGTTCTATTTCTTGAACAAAGAGCGGGTGGAGGAGTTGTGATCAGCGCAGATGGATATTTAGAAGGTGCGCCAGAGTTAATTGTTGAAGTTGCAGTGAGTAGTGCCGCGATCGACAGTGGAACAAAAAAACGAGTTTATCGACGCAATGGAGTACAAGAATACATCATCTGGCAGTCTTATGAAAAGCGGGTGGATTGGTTTCAGTTAGTGGATGGTGAGTATCAATTGGTGCTACCAGATGAAGCAGGTGTCGTTGGATCGCAGGTCTTTCCTGGACTGTGGTTGAATGTCAATGCTCTGTTAAGTGGAGATATGATCACAGTAATCGAAACGGTTCAGGCAGGAATACGATCGCCTGAACATCAAGCCTTTGTTGAATCGCTCCAATGACTTTAGATTTTCGCAATGTTAATACGCTTTGGGCATCGGTTTTAGTCGAGACGTTAGCGCGATCAGGTTTGAGAACTGCGATCGTGTGTCCCGGATCGCGATCGACTCCATTAACAGTCGCATTTGCGCGACACCCAGAAATTGAAGCAATTCCGGTTTTAGATGAGCGATCGGCTGCTTTTTTCGCGTTGGGAATTGCTCGAAGAACGCACCAGCCAGTAGCTTTAATTTGCACATCGGGATCGGCGGGAGCAAATTTTTATCCAGCAGTTGTGGAAGCGCGAGAAGGTCGAGTACCCTTGTTGATTCTGACCGCAGATCGTCCACCTGAATTGAGAAATTGCAATGCAGGACAAGCGATCGATCAACAAAAACTATTCGGTTCGTTCGTCAATTTCTATAGCGAAATTGCGATTCCTTCAACAGAGTTATTAATGCTGCGGTATTTGCGACAGACACTATTAAATGCAATGCAGCAGACACAATATCCGATCGCTGGAGTTGTTCATTTAAATTTGCCATTTCGAGAGCCATTAGCCCCGATCGAGCAAGCGGGAATGTTGATCGACATTCCCCATGATTTCTTCGATCACATTCAATCCGTTGAGAAACCAGAATCAAAGCTCCTCAATTTTGGGCAATTCAATCCTGCTACTCGCAGAGGAATTATCATTACTGGAGTTGCCCAACCAAACTCACCGAAACAGTATTGTGAAGCGATCGCCAATCTTGCTAAATCACTCTCGATGCCCGTTCTTGCTGAAGCACTGTCGCCGCTGCGGAACGATGCAAGCCTCAATCCTTATCTGATTTCAACTTACGACACGATTTTAAGAAACAAAAATTTTGCTGAAAAACTCGCGCCCGAAGTTGTGATCCGAATCGGTGAAATGCCGACCAGTAAGGAATTGCGGCTATGGCTTGATGCCATTCAACCGCTGCAAATTGTGATTGATCCGAGCGATCGTAGTCTTGACCCCATTCACGGAAAAACGATTCATCTTCAAAGCTCGATCGAATCGCTTGCATCCATTCCGATCACTGAACCTTCTGACTTTCTATACGATTGGCTAGAAGCAGAATCGAAAATGCGACAGACGATCGATCACTTCCTCGCACAAGAAACCGCTTTATTTGAAGGCAAAGCCGCTTGGGTTTTGTCGCAATCCCTTCCTGCTGAAACTCCATTGTTCATTGCTAGTAGTATGCCTGTGCGCGATGTAGAATTTTTCTGGAAACCTGGGGTTCTGAAGATTCAACCCTTTTTTAATCGAGGTGCAAATGGCATTGATGGAACGCTCTCGACAGCACTTGGCATTGCTCATCATCAACAAGCGGTGATGCTAACAGGTGATTTAGCATTGCTTCATGACACGAATGGATTTTTAATCCGATCGCACTTTCAAGGACATCTAACCATTGTGCTGATCAATAACAATGGTGGTGGCATCTTTGGAATGTTACCGATCGCGCCGTTTGATCCACCCTTTGAAGAATTCTTTGCTACTCCACAAAGCATTGATTTTTCAAAACTCTGTCAAACATACGACGTAAAACATGAAATCATCGAAACTTGGGAGCAATTGCGCGATCGCATCAATCCGCTCCCGTCGAGTGGCATTCGGGTACTTGAACTGAGAACCGATCGCCATCATGATGTTCATTGGCGCAAAACAAATCTAAAACACTTCGCAAATTCACTATGACAGTTGACTGGACAAGCGTAAAAACTTACGAAGATATTCTTTATCACAAAGCCGACGGCATCGCCAAAATTACGATCAACCGTCCCCACAAGCGCAACGCCTTTCGCCCGAAAACGATCGTCGAACTCTATGATGCTTTCGCCAATGCTCGCGAAGATAGCCGCATCGGAGTCATTCTATTCACAGGTGCAGGACCTCACACCGACGGCAAATACGCTTTTTGTTCCGGTGGAGATCAAAGCGTTCGTGGTCATGCGGGATACGTCGATGAAGCTGGTGTACCTCGATTAAATGTGCTTGATCTTCAGCGATTAATTCGATCGATGCCAAAAGCAATCATTGCATTGGTGGCTGGATACGCAATCGGGGGCGGTCATGTGTTGCATTTACTTTGTGATTTAACGATCGCAGCAGATAACGCTGTTTTTGGACAAACTGGACCGAAAGTCGGTAGCTTTGATGGTGGCTTTGGTGCAAGTTACATGGCGCGGATTGTGGGACAAAAAAAGGCGCGTGAAATTTGGTATCTCTGTCGTCAGTACACTGCTCAAGAAGCGTTAGACATGGGATTAGTAAACACTGTTGTTCCGATTGATCAACTAGAAGCTGAGGGGATTCAGTGGGCACAAGAGATTTTAGAGAAAAGCCCGATCGCGATTCGCTGTCTCAAAGCCGCACTAAACGCTGATTGCGATGGACAAGCCGGATTGCAAGAACTCGCTGGAAACGCCACGATGCTTTATTACATGACCGAGGAAGGTTCCGAAGGCAAACAAGCCTTTCTCGAAAAACGCAAACCCGATTTTCGCAAATATCCTTGGCTCCCGTAGCCGTAACTTTTTTATGAGGCAATCAGAAGCGATCGGGGTTCTAACGGTGCAGATTGCCAAAACTGAAATAGCTCACTTCCAACTTGTTCTGGATGAAAAAAATGAAAGAAATGCCTTCCACTCGGACAGCGCCATAGACGATCGCGCAATTTTAACAATCGGCTCCACTGAGCATGAGATCGTCTATCAATCACTGAGTCATCATTTGCAGCACAAACAAATAAGGGCATCGAAACTCCACCTTTTGGCAACTGTACTAACTCATAGAGCGAATGTAAGCTTGGCGAGGTTTCCAAATCGCGATCGAGCAAAGTTACAAAAGCCTGAGCATGAAAGGGCAGATTTTGACCAAACAAGTTCCGTACCATCTGTGCTAAGAGTTGCTCACGACTACAAGAGAATAGTTTCCGCTGAACGTAGTAATGAGCGTGCCAAGTAATTGCAGGTTGAGCCGCAACGCTCAGCAAAGTGAGCGTTTTTACGCGCTCAGGATGGCAACGAGCACACAGCAGCGCAACTACGCCACTGATTCCGTGTCCAACCAGGTGAATCGGGCGAGTTTGAGTTTCTAGATACTGATGTAATAGTTCTACTGCGGTCGTGAGGGAGCTTGCCTCATCAAGCGTTTGTTTATATTCCCACTGCGCGATCGTCATTTGTTGAGAAAGATACTGCACAAGCGGACGATCGAACGCCTTCACACTAGAACTTGCACTAACCCATACTACATCAGGGTACACGGTTCATAATACGCTCCTAAACATAGAACAATCCAGTCTTTCGAGTTGCTTGAGATCAGCCTCTTGACGATCTACGGCAATAAGCTATTGGTTAAGAAATAGAATTTCATAATTGAAACTTTTTGTCAATAAGGTAGGCTTGCAACTCGCGCAACATCTCGCAGTGAGCATACAAATCAATGCTACTAGATACTTTATTTCGGCTCTCTCCCAAAATACGGGCTGCAAATTCATCAGCAACGTAGAATTAGCCGGAACTGATGTTGCGTAAGTCTTGACAGTTTAATGGTCACTCTTCAGACAGAGGCGCTGAAACACCGTTTGATTTTAGTGTTGTCACGGGATATAAATCTAAATAGAACGTGAAGCAGACTTTTATAGAGACTCATCCTCTCTTCAAAACTCAATTCAACTTATCCATTCCAGAAGCGTTAACTCGTGCAGCGAACATTTCAGCTTATGCCTCGAAAAACGCTGCGAAAATTGATCAATCCGGAGCTTTCCCAGTTGATGAATTTCATCAAATCGCAGCAGCGGGTTTATTAGCAGCACCACTTGATGCCGCATTGGGTGGATTAGGTCTTGGTATTGAGTCGAGTGTCACTCATGACTTATTGCAATTATTGAAGACGATCGGACGAGGCAATCTTGCGATCGGGCGAATTTATGAAGGGCACGTTAATGCGCTTCAACTGATTCAAACCTTTGGAACACCTGCCCAAATCGAAGCTTACGCAGCAGATGCGCGCGATCGACAGAAAATTTTTGGAGTTTGGAATGCCGAAGCCAAGGATGGCGTTAAAATTATTCCTCTTGCTGATGGACGGTATCGTTTAGAAGGCTGCAAGACCTTTGCATCGGGTTCAGGATATGTCGATCGTCCTTTTGTGAATGGCACATTACCTAATGGTCATTGGCAAATGTGTATTGTACCAATGGATGAAGTTGCAACAGTGAGCGATCCTGCTTGGTGGCAACCGTCAGGAATGCGAGCAACAGCGAGCTATAAAGTCGATTTTAGCGGGGTTGAGTTGGCAGCGAGCGCGTTGATTGGTCAACCTGACGATTACTATCGACAACCGTGGTTAACAGCAGGTGTGGTGCGATTTGCGGCGGTGCAGTTGGGCGGAGCCGAAGCTTTATTTGATGAGACGCGACAGTTTTTGCACAGCTTAGGACGAACCCAAGATCCTTATCAAGAAGAGCGCTTAGGGAAAATGGCGATCGCGATCGAGAGTGGTAATCTTTGGCTGCGAGGTGCAGCAGATTTGATTGTGGAGTATGCACCGATGTTTGCTGGTTCGCCAATGGTCGATCATGCTGAATCACAGAAGCTTGTAGCTTATACAAACATGGTGCGATCGGCGATCGAGCAAAGTTGTATGGATGTAATGCAACTATGTGAGCGCTCAGTCGGAACACGCGGCTTATTACCTCCTACCCCGATCGAGCGAATCATTCGAGATTTGACATTGTACTTACGGCAACCTGCTTTTGATGCCGCCTTTGCCAATGTGGGACAGTATGCATTAATTCAAACTGATCCTGTCGAATGCTTATGGCGGCATGAATAATCCAGTTTTGTCTATGTTGACGCTCACGGATGCAAATCGATTGCCATTGCGATCGATTGCTACGATTGATCCCGGCTGTGTTTTGATTGTTGCACCGCATCCTGATGATGAAACGTTAGGGTGTGGTGGCGCAATTGCGTTAATGAGAGCGTTAAATTATCCAGTGCAGGTTTTAGTGATCAGTGATGGAACTTTATCTCATCCTCGATCGCGGAAGTATCCTGCTGCTGCACTACGACACTTGCGCGAACAGGAAACGATCGCAGCTTTGAGCATTCTTGATGTTGAGGAAACGGCTGTCACGTTTCTAAGGCTTCCTGATGGAGGAATTTCCGATTTTATAACTTCAGAAACAACTTGTGATACCTACTTAAAAGCAGTGTTACCGCAAACTGTGTTTCTGCCTTGGCGGTATGATCCTCATCCCGATCATCGAGCAACTTGGCAGCTAATTCATAACGCTGTCTCAAATCTACCGACTGTTCCTCGAATCATTGAGTATCCAATTTGGGATTGGGATCTAGAGCAGCGTGGAACAGTCGAAAATGCTGCGAAAATCACAGGCTGGCGATTAGACATTACAGCCGTTGTAAGCTCAAAACAACACGCGATCGCACAATATCGTTCTCAAACAACTGATCTGATTGACGATGACCCTGAAGGGTTTCGGCTTACGCCTGAAATGCTGGCAAATTTTTCACATCCCTGGGAACTGTATTTTGAGGAAATACGATGAATCCTTTGCAACCGAATTCGCTACCACCAAGCTACTTTGATGCACTTTATCAATCTGATCCCGATCCCTGGAAGTTTGAAACAAGCGACTATGAAGCGAATAAATATGCAGCCACGATCGCGGCTCTGCCAAAGTCTCGCTATCGGTCAGCATTTGAAATTGGTGGCTCAATCGGTGTATTGACAGAGAAGCTTGCCGAGCATTGTGAATCGTTGTTGTCGATCGATGTCTCTAAGCTGGCTCAAGATAACGCAATTCGGCGCTGTCAGCATTTGCCTCAAGTTCAGTTCCAAATCATGCGCGTTCCGGAGCAATTTCCCGATCGAACATTTGATCTCATTCTCGTCTCCGAGGTGGGTTACTACTGGGATTGGGAGGATTTGAGAAAAACACAGCAGCATATTTTAGAATCCCTAGAACCTGGCGGGCATTTACTTTTAGTGCATTGGACGCTGTATGCAAAAGATTATCCGTTGAGCGGCGATGAAGTACATGAGGCGTTTTTTGAGTTAGTACCTACTCATTTCAAACATTTGCTAGGGCAACGTGAAGAACAATACCGCCTTGATTTATTTGAACGTTGTTCATAGCAATTACGTAAATGTTAGTTCGAGGAGCAGTTCATCTACGTTGCCACCTCGCCCCAGGATGGAATTCGGGGCGGGTGAGGGCAATGACCAAAGACTTTTCAAACGTTCTCTAAGACAATTTGCTATCTCGTTTAATCTCATGTAACCGAACTCGTAATTCCTGGATTGCCTGCTCAACGGGAACTAGTGACCACCGTTTCGACCAGTTGCCTTCTTGCTGCTGGCGCTGCTCTACTTGTTCAAGCAACAATCCAAATGTTTGCGGTTGCATCAGTTTTTGCTGCAACCAATCTGTTGCAATCTCTAATTCATCAGCGATCGACTGAACATCAATCCTGCTAGGTTGATAGCCGCTCAGCATCCGCTCCCATAGATTCCGAAGTTGATGGCGCACCTGCAACCGAGCAATCATTTCCGCTCCAGATTCGACCAAAAACGGTTGCTGTTTCTGCCCCATTGCTGTCCAAACACTCAACTGATTCGCAAGTCCCAGTTCTGTCCGTCCGACCTGCCGCGCTGAAGTCATGACCCGCACATTTAAACTATGGCGAAATCGTGCATTAACCCGCATCAAGGCACGATAGAGTGCGACATCTTCGGGTGTTCGGACGAGAGGCAACCCGCCCGCACGAGCATAAATTTCAGCAGTGACAGCAAAGCTCGCGCCATAGTGCTGAAAGTGTCGGGGAGCGCGATCGTAAGAATCAGGATCAAGATAGCTCTCTAACTCCGCAATCAGCGATCGATACCCAACTTCCCGCAAGTGACACAATCTCACATAAGGTGCTAACCGAGCCAGCCCCGCTCGATCCAGCAGAATTCTTCCACCCACCGCATCGGCACCCCAAGCAATCTCTTGCAGCGTTGCAGCGAGCCAAGTCGGACTAACCTGTGAATCGCCATCTGTTGAAGCAATTACCCCGTGCTTTCGTCCTAATTGGTTGAGCCGACGGTATGCCTCATTCATCAGCATTTGCCGAACTCGACCAATGTAAGCTTCTTGAAGCGGTAATGTTCTTTCAACGATATGCAGCTTCAAATCTAGATGTTGTTGTCGAAACTGCTCCGCGATCGTCACCGAAGCATCACTACAGTTATTGGCTAAAAGAATAATTTCGTAGCGATCGCGCTTTAGGGGTTGATCATTTAGATCGATTTGGTTTGCCAATGCGCTCAGCGTTGCAGTTAGCGTTGTCGCTTCATTGCGGACTGGAACAATGACACAGACTTCGCATTGTGGTACAGGCGGTGTGTGGACTAATGGTTGAGAAAAAACATCGAGTACTGGAGTAAAAGATGCAGCAATAACCTGAGAATCTTTAGTCTGCATTGCGTTTCGCACTCCAGACAAGTTCGCAAAAACGGCTGCTCACTCTCCAAAAGGATCGATCGAGGATATTCATTCGGTAGTCTTTTTTAGTAAAGGATAAGTAAAAACAGGACATCTTTTCAACCGTTTGCTAGTTGCAGGCGAATCTGT
>PSLO01000160.1:0-5381 GCA_040289665.1 Leptolyngbya sp. ERB_1_1
CCTGTGCTCTCAACCCTTGCCTTCCCTTAAGCTTTTATTTATAAATGCGCTCTTAAAATCACTTCACCGCGCTGCTGTTCCACTTGCAAAGGAAGTCGTAAATTTGAGGGAGCATCAAAACATTGCCCGATCGTCTCATCTTCTGTGCCCATCACTACTATCGCGCGATCGTCTACGACAAACACTCGTGCATTCAAAACCTCTTGGATTCGCTGAACCACAACTTTCGCAACTCGCTTAAACCGAGTTAGCGCAGTTCCCTCTCGCGTCACGCTGCCTCCTGAACACGACTTAGCAATTCCTCAACACTCGACCCACACGCTGACAGCGCTCCGCCCCCGAACTCACAAGACATTCCAATTCGCACTGGAATCTCTGCAAAATAACAAACATACGCAAATGGATAAGGCGATCGCTGCTCATATGGCAAGACGATCGCCTTGTCAAACTGCTCAGCTTTCAGTAGCTCAATTAAACTGAGCAATCGCTCTGGAACATCAGATAAACCTGTTTCAGACATCGCACAATGCACCAACACTTGATCAACTGCTGCGATCGAGATTGCAACTCGACTCAATCGAGTCGCACACAATACGACAATCCGAGAACTTGGTAATTGCGATCGCACCATTTCAATTCCCGATCGCAGTGCTTCAGCATCGCTTCCCGGTTGAATCACTAATATCTTTTGCTCATGCCACATAACGCGACTCCTGCTGCAACAATACCTGAGCTTGTTCTAAAACACTGCTAACGGATGCAGGCGGAACAATTGATCGATGTCGCTGTTGATCCAAAGGCGACCATCGCTGCGGATCAGAACCACTAAAAATCACCACACTGGGAACTTTCAGCGCAGCCGCTAGATGTGAGATTCCCGTATCGTTACATACAAGCAATCTACAATCATTTAACAATGCTGCCAATGCTCCTAAGCTTGTTCGCCCTGCTAGATTGATCGTTGGTGCTTTGATCAATCGCGCGATCGCTTCGGTTAATCCCCGTTCTGCACAAGTTCCCGTCAGCACCACTTGCCATCCCAGCTGAGCAAGCTGCTCACCGATTGCCGCAAATCGATCGCTTGCCCAACATCGCGACGGCACACTCGCCCCCGCATGAATACACACATAATCTTGCAGTCCATGTAGCTTAGTCAAAGTTTGTAGCTCTTGTCGATCGCGCTCCCAGATCGGAAATTCCATCTGCTCATCTGAAGCTGGAATTCCAACAAACTCTAACAAACGCAAGTACCGCAAAATTTCATGCTCTGTTTCAATAAATGGTAGAAACGAGACTGGATCAGGACAAACTTGATCGGGCTGAAAAAAACCGATCGTTCGAGTTGCTCCTAATTCCAGCGTTAGCGGATTAGTCACAATGCCGCTTCCGTGCATTTGAATCGCCAGATCGAATTGGCTCGATCGCATCTGTTCAAAAAAATCAGGCAGAGCAGATAGATTGGCTGGCTGTTCTGGTAGCCCTGGATAACCGAGTAGTGCAACAAACTCATCAATGTATTGTTGGAACCGCCCCACTAACCCCTGTGAACTCGGTAGACCGATGAATGTGACCTTGATCTACAAAAGCAAAGTGTTGATGCGATGATTCGCAACCTGAACAGTGTTCCGGAGGCAATTCGGACAAAGATTCAAAACAATGGCGGAGGGCATGTGAATCATACAATGTTCTGGCAAATCATGGCTCCCAAAGCAGGCGGAGCACCGACCGGAGCCGTTGCCCAAGCGATCAATCAAACGTTTGGTAGCTTCGATAGCTTCAAGCAGCAGTTTAACAAAGCAGGGGCAGACCGATTTGGCAGCGGATGGGTTTGGTTGGTTAGCGATCGACAAGGCAAACTCACCATCACTTCAACTCCGAACCAAGACAATCCGCTGATGAAAGACCCAAACGCTTACCCGATTCTAGGAAATGATGTTTGGGAACACGCTTATTACTTGAAGTATCAAAATCGTCGTGCAGAGTACCTCAGCAACTGGTGGAATGTGGTGAATTGGCAAGCAGTCAACCAACGATATGCTCAAGCACAAAGGAAATAGCAAGGATTCGTGTAGAATCAAAGACTGATGATTGAAGGCATCGATCGCCATGACACAGACAAAGATTTACAGCTTAAGACAGTATCTCGATCCGATCAAATCAGAGTCGTCTGATGTTATCCACTCCTGGGTGATTGATGCCTTAAAATACAACTGGGGCTTTCGAGGACTACCCGGAGACGAACATCAACTCAATTACAAAGTTGAAGTGTAGCTTAGGTAAGCTCTGTAACATCTTCGGGTTGAGTGACCGAAGCACTTTCCCAAGCATTTAAGATCACTGCGTTCGACACATTACCGATAATGTTAACAACCGTCTTGAAACCATCCGTTAAGCGATCGATACCAGCCACGATCGCCACTCCCTCCAGAGGCAATCCTGAGGCAGTCAGGACAGTCGTCATCATGATAATTCCAGCACCAGGAACACCTGGAGTACTGAACGACACTAAAAAAGTGCTCAGTACGATCGCGAGTAACAATGAAGGAGTCAAGGGTATATCAAACATCTGAGCAATAAACACTGCATTAAATCCTTGCAAAATTGCTGATCCATCTCGTTTTAAGGCAGTCCCCAACGGAATTGCAAAGCTTGCAATATCCTCTCGAAGTCCATAATCTTCCTGAACATTCTTCAGCACAATGGGAAGTGCAGCATTAGAACTTGCTGTTCCAAATGCCAATGACAATGCTGGCACAAGAGATTGAAGTAACTTAATTGGTTTTGCTTTGAGCGTCGCTAGAATTAATATATAGAGCAAAGTCATGATGATTGACGAGATACATAACCAAAATACATAAGTAAATAGCTTTGTAATGAGTTGAAGTCCTTCGGTCGCGATCACCGAACTCACCAACGCAAAAACACCGATCGGCGCAACATACAGAATGATCGACAAGATTTTTTCGCTAATTGCATAGCAACTTTCTACAAAGCTTACAAAGCTCGCTGCTTTTTCACCTATAAGTTGAATTGCAACACCGATCAATGCAGCCGAGAAAATCACCTGGAGTAAATTACCTGTACTCAGTGCCTCGATCGGATTCGTTGGAATCAAGCTCACTAGCCAATCAATCAGAGATTGTTGTTGAGCGATCGCACTAATTTGAACATCACTTGAACTCGACACCCCAATCCCAGGCTGCACTACGATCGCCATCACCAACCCTAGTGCGACAGCAATCCCACTGGTCAGGCAATAGCCCAAAATCAGCTTCACAGCATACCGCCCGACTTGGGCTGCATTCTGAATTCGAGTCAAGCCCAAAATCAGCGAAGAAAAGACGATCGGCACGACCACAAACTGAATTAGCCGCAAAAACGCTGTCCCTGTTGGAGTCAGCAAATAGCGATCGAGTGGCACAATCACCGTTGGAAAGAAATCATGCAGCACTGCCCCAAAACCGATCCCGACTCCCATCGCGACCAAAATCAGCGTCGATAAACTCATACCTTGAATCTTTGAGCGTCAGGATTCAATGTAGCATTGTCGATCGCTTCAATCTGTCATTCACACTAACTTTTTACTGCGGCTCTCATCGCTCGAATGGCTTCAATTCTAGAAGTCTGAGCCATCAGAACACATTGCATTAAGACATCCAGATTTAATCGATCAAGGTGCGGTAATTCACTCCGTTGAATCCGTTCATAGCCATTCTCACGTAGATGATAGAGGCTAAACAAGCCATCCTGCCAGAACCACACTTCAGGAATTCCTAATGCTTGATATCGCGCTAATTTACTCGGACCACCGCTTGTAAAGATTACTTCAATTGATAAATCCGGTAACGGCTTCAAATCCCCAATGCAGTATGATTCGTCTGCTTGAGCCGAAACAATTCCTTCGCGCTCCTGATCCATTGAGCCTGTCGGTGCAAATTCAACTCCGATTTCTTCAAAGAAGACATTCAGCAGCATCGCAATGATTCGGCTGAAAAATTCGTGGTCTTGTCCTGGCATTAGAATCTCGATCGTTCCTTCGTAATAAAACAGCCGCACCCCCGGAAACCCCTCAAAGCCTTTTTGAATCAGTTTGAACTGTTCCCAGGTGTGCCCGTGGTGAATCAATCGCTGTTCTGTAGATTTGCTAAGGAGTTGAGTCATTGATTACAGCTTTCCGATTAACTTGTCATATTCTGCGTGAGTTCCAATCCAAAACCATGAAATACCGTCTTCTACCTCAACACCTAAAGCGCGACAATCTAATCCTGCCCTAACTGACCAATAATTTTTGCCAATCTTCTTGAGATGCAGCGATGGATGAGATGGATCAGATTTCAGAAGCTCATAACATTGGTCGGCTGTATCCTGAACAGTTTCAGGTAGGACATCGTAGCACTTCCAAAATTTTCGAGTGGCGTAGTGCATCAAATCTTCCGGCTCTGACCCGCTTTGAATTCAGCGATCGCTTCTTCTGCCAAAGCGTCTAACTTGTCCTCTGCGATGTCTTGCTCAATTTGCTCATCCCAACGCTGATAATCCAGATCAGAAAACCACTGTCTGAGTCGCTGAAATTCATCAGGCGGAAGTGTAAGAATGGCGGCTTCAATTTGCTCAAGGCTTGACATACCAAGTTTCACCTTTGAAGATTTAGCACAACTACAACTCTAACTGTAGCCGAACTTAGCGAATACAAAGTATGACGATCGACAATCCGTTTAGCTAGGTCAAGGGCGCAATCGTTGGTTACGGCTTGACCGGAGCGCGATCGTGGTTGTCAAAATCCAGAATTACATCCGAATAAACTTCTTCAGATTCAACAATTTCTGATTCATCTAAATGAATGCAGAGTGTATCTACTTGTTCATTAAAGTGTACCTTCATGAATGAGTCTAGTTTACCGTCAACGCCCCTTTTTCAATTCTCCTCTCGATTCCTTCTCTTCCCTCCATTTCTTAAATTGCCCCTTTGAAAGACGGCGCTTTTTCTTAGGGATCGGAATATCTAAACTGTTTAAAGAAACCGGAATATCTAAATCGTTTAAAACTTCTTCTAAAAATCCGTCAAGATCAATATTTCTACCGTTTGCTTCAGCGCATTGGGCAACAGTAAGAAAAGTGTCAGCACTGATTCTTTGATCGTTTAATAGTTGGCAAATTGTTTGACAATTAGATTGTGGGTGCGAAAGCCTTTGCATTACTTTTCTTGCTTGTCCAACATACGCCTCTTCAACACAAAATCTCTCTTGGCAGCACTTTACTGCTTCAGCAGAACTCATCTTCCTAACACAATCATCGTAGAAATCGTTAATGCGCTGCATCATTGCTACAGTAACTGAATCTTTGGGGTAAGCCACTGGTTCTACCAGTGCGACTCGATGAGCT
>PSLO01000161.1:0-5377 GCA_040289665.1 Leptolyngbya sp. ERB_1_1
TTCGTCGCTCACGTCCGTGGGGTATGGCTTTCTACTCATGCTCCCACTCTAACAAAAGTGCATAACACCCTCTAGAGATAGAGCTTACTGAGACGCAATCTTGTAGAATCGTTCTGAGGATGGATACGTTAATCTCTTGGTCTGTAGATAATAACTCGTGCCTGATACGTTAGTGAAGCTATCATTGCACATTGCGATCGCTTCACTAGATCTAGACGGACAAAGACTAAAGTGACGATGACCACTGAATTTTGTTCCGATTTGTCAGCCCGAATTTTTTCAGGAAATAGCCAGATGGCGCAGTTGATGCGATCGCACAGCTGGGCAGAGACAACACTTGGCGCGCTCGAGCATTGGTCGCCAAATCTTTGCACAGCAGTGAGTATTTGCTTAAACTCCCGCTTTCCGATGGTGATTTGGTGGGGAAAAGAGTTGACGCTGCTTTACAACGATGCTTGGTTGCCGATCGTCGGAAACAAGCATCCTGAATCGTTCGGTCGCCCCGGACATGAAGTGTGGGCAGAAGCTTGGAATGTATTAGGCGCACAGCTGCACGGCGTTTTGGATACCGGAGAAGCCACTTGGTCGGATGACTTGTTGTTACAGTTGCATCGCTATGGGTATCTCGAAGAAACTTACTTCACTTACTCACATAGCCCAATTTTTCTAGAGTCCGGCGCGGTCGGAGGTGCGTTTACAGCGGTGACAGAAACGACCGAGCGCGTAATCGGAGAACGACGACTGGCAACATTACGAGACTTAGCAGCACTGGTGGGAGAGGCGAAAACGATCGAGCAAGCTTGTCAAACCGCAATCGAGACGTTAGCAAACAATTCAGCAGATATCCCATTTGCCGCAATTTACACGATGAATGGTGAGGATGCAACGCTGCAAGCGAAAACTTTGACATCGTTACCGTTACCGATCGATTCACAGTCCGACTCGTTTTGGCGGCTTGAGGATGCGATCGTACAACGCCAACCGATTTGGATAGAAAACTTCGTTGAACGGTTTGGAGAAATTCCGGCGGGAGTGTTAGCGACTCCGCTACAACAGGCGCTAATTTTACCCGTGTGGGCATCGGGACAGGAAACACTCAGCGGACTTTTAGTGGTCGGGGTAAATCCGGGTCGGGCGTTGGATGAGGATTATCGCAATTTTTTCGAGATGGCAACGGGGCACATCGGAACCGCGATCGCCAATGCAGATGCGTATGAGGCAGAACGAAAACGAGTAGAAGCCTTAGCCGAACTCGATCGCGTAAAAACCGAATTCTTCAGTAACGTTTCGCATGAGTTTCGCACGCCGTTGACGTTGATGTTGAATCCGCTCGAAGAAGTGTTAGCGATCGAGCCGTTGGAACATCGATCGCAATTAGAAACCGTGCATCGAAACGGGTTGAGATTATTGAAGCTTGTGAATGCGCTGCTGGACTTCTCGCGGATTGAAGCGGGACGAGTGCAAGCAGTGTATCAACCGATCGAGTTGTCCACGTTTACCGCAGAGTTAGCGAGTGTATTTCGTACCACCGTCGAGCGCGTTGGCTTGCGGTTGATTGTGAATTGCGAAGGCGATGATCGGGTTTATGTCGATCGAGAAATGTGGGAAAAGATTGTTCTTAATTTGATCTCGAATGCGTTTAAGTTTACGTTTGAGGGTGAGATCGAAGTAGCGCTTCGTCGTGTTGATCAATCGGTTGAACTGAGTATTCGCGATACGGGTGTTGGAATTCCATCGGAAGCATTGCCGCGATTGTTTGAACGATTTCATCGGGTGAGTGGAACGCGATCGCGCAGTTACGAAGGTTCCGGAATCGGATTGGCTTTGGTAAAAGAGTTGGTCGAGCAACACGGCGGAACGATTTCTGTGTCAAGCGAAATGGAAGTTGGATCGACGTTTACGGTGAGAATTCCTTTAGGGGATGCTCATTTACCACAAGAACAAATCGATCGGACTGAAACAGTTCTATCGTCAACCGTGCGTGCAGATGCGTTTGTGCAAGAAGCATTGCGCTGGAATGTTGACACCGCAAACGAGCGTGGTGTAAGCATCGATAGTGATATGTTTGCGGTTCCTAATACTGATCTTTCCAGTAATCCCACTCGTATCCTTATTGTGGATGATAATGCCGATTTGAGAGATTATCTCAAGCGATTGTTAGAGCAGTCTTATTCGGTTGAAACTGCGATCGATGGTATCGATGCGTTGAATGTCATTCATCATTCTCCGCCGGATTTGGTGCTGAGTGATGTCATGATGCCAAATCTGAATGGGTTGGGACTTTTGCAAGCGCTACGATCGCAGCCTGAAACGCAAGAAATTCCCATCATTCTGCTGTCTGCGCGGGCGGGTGAAGAAGCCCGCGTTGAAGGTTTGGGAGCAGGAGCAGATGATTATCTGGTGAAACCGTTCTCTGCGCGGGAACTGATCGCGCGAGTGGAATCGACCCTGAAACTTTCGCGTTTACGACAGGAAGCTACCGATCGAGAACGAATGCTGCGATCGCAAGCTGAAACCGCCCAACAAGAAGCCGAACGCAACAATCGCCTCAAAGATGAGTTTCTCGCAGTGCTGTCTCACGAGTTGCGAACGCCGCTCAATCCGATTCTGGGCTGGGTGCGGCTCTTACGGACGGGCAAATGCAACCCCGCTCAAACGCAACAAGCACTCGAAACGATCGAGCGCAATGCCAAACTGCAAACTCAACTGATTGGCGATTTGCTCGATGTTTCGCGAATTCTGCAAGGAAAACTGAACTTTGCACAAGAACCCGTTAATTTAAGCGAGACGATTTCAGCCGCGATCGAAACCGTTCAACTCGCAGCGGATGCCAAATCGCTACAAATCCGAACAGAAATCGAACCTGTGAAACCTGTAATCGGAGATGCGGGACGACTTCAGCAAATTGTTTGGAACCTGCTCTCGAATGCAGTGAAATTTACGCCTGCACACGGTTCGATCGTCATTTCGCTCAAAGAATCCGATGATTTTGCTTATCTCCAAGTCAGCGACACTGGAAAAGGGATTCAGCCGAGTTTTCTACCCTATGTGTTTGACTATTTCCGGCAAGAAGATGGATCATCAACGCGCACCTTCGGCGGATTAGGACTCGGTCTAGCGATCGTGCGGTATCTCACCGAATTACATGGCGGAGTGGTGACGGTTCACAGCGCAGGTGAAGGACAAGGCGCAACCTTTACGGTGAAACTACCTGTCGTGAAGCGTGCGATCAACCCTTCAGAACAACCGCCCGACGAGATCGAGCCATCGCTGCAAGGGTACACCATTCTTGTTGTGGATGACGATCGCGATTCTAATTTAATGGCAGCCTTTATTTTACAAAAAGCAGGAGCTACAGTTCTCACAGCATCTTCCGGTCTTGAAGCACTGCAAACCTTGAGCGAAAACCAGATTGATCTCTTGATCAGTGATATCGGAATGCCAGAGCTAGACGGCTATGAACTGCTTCAGCGAGTTCGGGCAAAATCGATCTCCGTTCCTGCGGGAGCTTCGCCGTTGAAGGCAATCGCGCTAACCGCTTATGCAGGTGAAGTTGATCAACAACGTGCCATGAATGCTGGATTTCAGGCACATTTAGCCAAACCGATCGAGCCAGCACAACTCTTGTCGATCGCCTCTACTTTGCTTAGAAAGACGGTCGAATCTGCATCTCACTCGCTACAATCAAGTATGCTGTCTTAATTTTTCCGAACTGTATGGATACTGCCTCGCTAAAACGGGATGTCGAATTGCTCACGTCGCGCCTGGGTAAAACCCAGGACTATCTTTGACGTTCCTGCCCTGACCGCTAAAATCCAAGACCTAGAGCAAGTGGCTTCTCAGCCCGATTTCTGGGACAACCAAACCCAAGCCCAAAGCATCCTGCAAGAACTCAACGAATACAAATCACATCTCGAACAATTCGATCGCTGGAAATCGGATCTTGCCGATGCGGAAGCGACGATCGAACTGCTCGAACTCGAACTCGATCAATCCCTGCTCGAAGAAGCCGAAGCCAAAACTGAGCAATTAACTCGCGACCTCGATCAGTGGGAACTCCAGCAAATGCTTTCGGGGACGTACGACACCAAAGGCGCAATCCTCACGATCAACGCAGGTGCAGGTGGAACCGATGCTCAAGACTGGGCAGAAATGCTGTTGCGAATGTATACTCGCTGGGGTGAATCGCACGGCTACAAAGTCCACCTGATGGAAATCTCCGAAGGCGACGAAGCTGGAATCAAATCCGCCACGCTCGAAATTGATGGACGCTATGCTTACGGCTATCTCAAAACTGAGAAAGGCACGCATCGTTTAGTGAGAATTTCACCCTTCAATGCCAACGACAAGCGGCAAACTAGCTTTGCAGGCGTGGAAGTGATGCCGATGATTGATCTATCGGTGCAGTTAGACATTCCCGAAAAAGATCTCGAAATCACGACTTCACGCGCTGGCGGTAAAGGTGGGCAAAACGTCAACAAAGTCGAAACTGCGGTGCGAATCACGCATAAACCGACTGGGTTAGCGGTGCGCTGTACCGAGGAGCGATCGCAGCTTCAAAATAAAGAAAAAGCGCTAGCCATTCTCAAAGCGAAGTTGTTAATCATTGCAGAGGAACAACGTGCGAAAGAGATTGCAGAAATTCGCGGTGATATGGTCGAGGCTGCGTGGGGAATGCAGATTCGGAACTATGTGTTCCATCCCTATCAGATGGTGAAAGACCTGCGAACCAATGTAGAAACCACTGCGGTACAAGACGTGATGAACGGAGAAATTGATCTGTTCATTGAGGCTTGCTTGCGGCAGGAGAATCAATTGGTTGAGGCTTAGAAAACGTCAGAAGCAATGCAAACTAATACACGAAGACTCGCTAGGGCTTGTTGCCGATGCTCTGTGATGATTGCGTCGAACTCTAAAACGCTCACTATGATTCACCAGAGAGCGGGAACTACAGGTACTCCGCTATTATTTGAAGCAACAGTACAGCTAAAAGTTGTGTAATTACCACCACCCTGACTAGTTGAAAGCGTTGCTCTACCATTGCCTTGGTCTTCAACCAAAAACCGAGTATCGCCTGTTATAAAGGTATAAACCCTAGTGGAACCGTCGGTATAGCTAGTTCCATTTGGAATTCTGAGCGTTTCTCCTCTGCTGTTGACTGCATTATAGGTATAGCGATCGCTGTTTCCTTGTCGAGTGACGGTGATTGCGCCCGCCGTATCGCAATCATACGAAGCTTTAGAGGGTCCAACTTGGCTCTGCTGCGCTTGAGAGGTGGTTGCACGGATAGAATAGAAACCAATCACCATTCCTGCACCCACTAGAGACATGGTTAACCCCACCTTTGATGAAGTGGGAATCGAACTCATGAAATATC
>PSLO01000029.1:0-25952 GCA_040289665.1 Leptolyngbya sp. ERB_1_1
GGCGAACGCAGAGGGGCGCAAAGCGTTTGCAGACCAACCGCTTAATGTTTAGTTTATAAATGCGCTCTAAGGCAGTTGTGTTCAGAAATGCTCAAACTAAACTCTGTTTAGATAGCAATGCCGCTCGACAAGTTTACACTCATCCCTGCGGTAGCGATTACCAAAGGTGGCTTTGATTCAAATGACTCGCTGTTTAACAAGGAGAAAATCAATGGCTGAGTTTAATTCTCATCAACTGGCTCCTAGCACTAAATTAAACTAAATTAAATAGACTCAAAGCTTGGAGGAACGGATTTCTGCTGTGCCTGTCACTCACTCTGATGCTATTTGAAACAACCCTGTCTGCACAAGCCGACTCAAAAGCTTGTAATCGCGTATTCACTGATATTGCTGGTGAAGTATTCTATGACAAGGGGAAGAGTCCAGACCATAACTATCCGCTTCGTCTGCATGGAAAAACAGTTCACCTGATGAATGGGAAGGGATTTAACCAATCCTATGCGCTTGTAGATCGACCGAGCATAGGCGATATCGTCTCCATTGACCGTGCTACTGACCCAGACAAGCTTAAAACTAAGAAAAAGTGGTGGGACACCTCCGAAATCCATAGCTGGGAGTTCTGCGAGTTAAAAGTTACAGCCAACGCCGCTCATTGGCCTTCCCCAACGATTAACAATTGGCACGTGCCTGTGCGCGTCTGCTTGCGACATAACGGTGCGCTCCAGTGTGCCAATACTTGGTACGCTGATCAATCTTAAGCAGTTTGATGTCAACAACATTCATGCTTATGGAGGCGATCCTTCGGAGCTTGATAGAGCCAATCGTGCGAAAGGACAAGCGCTACCACTGGCAAAAGTTGGAGGAAATCAACCTGCAAATGCCAAGGATACTGTAGTTGCATTTGATCCGCCGATTCAGCCAGGAAATATGGTGACAATCACGATCGATGTCCCACGCAACCCCAGCCAAGATATTTATCTCATTGGTGTCACAGCCTATCCAACAGGAAGTAACCCAATGGGGCAGTTTCTAGGGTTTGGTCGCTTCAGCTTTTACTCAAATCAGTGAAGATTTTTACTGCTGTTATTTTCATTGTGATTCGATAGACTACGATCAAGTTGCAAAATGCAGCAGAAAATATTTTACAAAGGGGATGTTTACGATGCAGCTTCTAAAGCATAAGATAGCGATCGCGTTTCCCTGATTTATTTTCTGCGGATTGAACCCGTCAATGTCGTGATGGAACAGGCAACTGCAAGATCCGTACCAACCGATTGGGTGCAGTTGAGAAACCAGTGGGAATATGCCCACGCTACTAATTTTATTTTTGGTTTAGCGGGCTTCAGTGCATTGGTGATATCTGTACTGGTGGATGCGCCTCAGCTTGAAAAAAGCAGGAGTTAATCATGTAAAACTGTGCTTATGTTCAGTAACTTGTATTCAAGTTTGTCAGCAAGCAAGCTGAAGGTTGTAATGTTGCGATCGTTGCCGAAGTCCAACGCCGGATTGATTGCTCTCAAACCACGTAGTCGCGCATTCGCTCTCGTCAAGGTAGTCGATGACCGTTGATTTCTCATGATGATGTTGATTGATTTGTCCCTAACCTAATCAACCGAATGCGATCGTGAGAGGCGCAGAATCCACGAAAGAAGCGTTTATTTTGAACGAAGATCACTTAATTTCTCCGTATTTCCTCTGAAGTTGTCCCCTGTTTGACTTGAAGGGTGACAAAAACGCGCTGAAATGCCACAAAAACGACTTGAAACGCCACAAAAATGAGTTGAACAATAAAATACGCTTATCAAGTTGTCACATTCAATTTCGATCGCCCTATCTTTTCAGGTTGAAACGCCACATTTTTGAGTGAAAACGTGAGAACTACGAGCAAAAACGTTAGACGATCGGGCGAATTCAGGCGATCTGTGCAGCAAATGCAGACTTCTCAGACATCCCTCAAGACTTCGTTCCACCTTTCAAAGCATCTTGAGCCGAAATTCCATCCCCCTGAAACCCAAAATACCAAAGTACCGCAGCCGCCTCTGCGCGAGTCACCGGACGTTTTGGCTGAAACAAAGTCGTATACCCAAACGCACGTCGAATATTTGCCTGATCGCCATTCTGAAAATCCGCATACACCGCTCTGAGTGCCTTTGGATCAATCCGACCAGCATCCTGAAATCCCCAAGTTTGCTTGACCGATTCGATCGTGGCATTCGGTAACGCTTGGCGCGTATCGACCGGAATCTTCCACAAAATCAAGTCTTCTCGGCTCAAGGGCGCATCGGGACGAAATAACGCAGCAGAACCATCGCCAGACAGCGAACTTGGAATCAATCCCGCCTCTGCTAAACCCTGAATCGATGGGAAATCTGGATCTTTTGCATTGACATCTCGAAACGCAGGTTGTCCACCCTCAACCGCTAAACGAATCTGTCTTGCAGGACGATCGCTATAGATGCGATTGTTGGCTGCAACCAGCCAACGAGCATAAACCCGACGAGTAATGTTCTTATTCGGTTCAAACAGAGATTGATTGTTGTTTGATTTTGCTTGAGTTTGAGGAGTCAAGATACCGAGTTGGGCGAGACCTTTGACGTAAGAGCGGAGTTCTTGAGGAGCTTTGTCCAAGTCTGAAAACGGGGTGTTAGAGGCAGCAGGACTCGGAGCAGCATTGGTTTGTGGAACAGGACCGACAAAATTCGGATCGCCCGGTTTAGGTGCAGTGTTTGGAGTTTGGGTTGCTTCACCGTTGCTAGATTTGGTTTCGATCGAGAAAGTCGTCCCATTCTGATTGGGTTGAATCCCAATCGCAACTTTTAATCCCTCCCGCGATGCCACTAACTGTCCTTGATCAGGGTTCTGCTGATCGAGTTTCCAGCCATTTTTCTGTAGTTCATCGCGATAGAAACTGAACACTCGATCGCGCGGGTCTGAACTTGTCCAACGAGTTGCCAAATCCGCACTCTGCTCAGTCGGAAACTCACCCGTCGATTGAGCATCAAGCAGCGTCGCATTCGGGTATTTTGGCACTTCTGCGGGAAACTTCGACGGCAACTGCACACCCGATCCCGACTGAGGCGAAGGAGTGCCAGAAGTTCCTGTCAACCTCGGATCAGCAGCAAATGAATCCCGCAGCGAACTCGCACTCGGCAGGTTAGAACAACTAGACATCGGCAATACACATAGCATTGCCAACCCAACAGTAGCGGTTAATTTCTGAAGCGATATCACGATCGATTGTCCATCACCACTCCTCAACACTAGCGCAAATCGCTTTTAGTTTGGGTTAGTCGCGATCGTCGTCAAGGATCTTTTGTAAGCGCGATCGTTCTAGCACATAGTAATCGGATAATCCGGTGCGAGTCGCTTCGACTTCTTGTGATTGTTCTGAAAAAATTTCAAACTTCTTAAACCACCAATCCAACAGAGTCGGAAATCTAACGTCTTCTTGAGCCGCCTGCAAAAGCTCCATTGCAGACTCTCTAGAAGATGAATTGCTCTCGTCATCGTCTTGAAGCATCAGACAAGCGCGATCGCGCAAGTGGGCGCGGATCTCAGATGAAGAAAGTTTAAGGCATTCCGGGGAAATATCACCGAGCAGCAAGCCACGATCGGTATAGAGCAGAAGACGAATTTTGCCAGCCTCGAATGGAGTATTGCGAACGGTACAAAGAAGTTTTTTAGGACAGGTTGCTAACTTCCGATCTAATTGAATTTTCATGTTAAAAAATGGGCGTAGAAACGAAAAGTTGAGAGGCTTCAATGCTCTTAAACTAGCGGATTTTCAGTTAAAAACTTGAGTTCTTTTGCAATTCTCTATATTAAAAACTGTTCTGTTTTAGCTTAAAAATTTTTATGTTCTGTAATCTGATTGACGCTTTAAAGCCATAGAATTTGTTTACGCTCGAAAAATCGCTGTATCATTTTCTGCGTTGCCTGACATAATACCCTCAGTATTCAAGGATACTAAGTGAACGTGCAACCTGTTTCGCGATCGGACGTACTTTATGTGATTGACCATTGTTGGATGGTTGAAGATCCGCTTTTGGATGAGTATGCTTATCAATTTCGTTGGATTCAGGATCGGCATCGAGTCCAGTTTGAGCAAGCGTTCCAATGTACTGATGAGAACGAGTACGAAGCGGTAAAGCAACAGTTAGATGAAATTCGGGAAGAGCGCGATCGGGCGGAAGAGATTTTATATTGGTTATTTTTAGATTCAGAATTGAGGCGACAAGGAAAGACAGTGCCAGACTTGTGGGAAGAAAAAGCGCAATAGCAACTCCCAGAAGAAGGCGGTGAAAAAGGTCGATCGCAAGGTAAGCTGTCAGTGTGAGAAAACTTTACGATTCGATCCGAATCTTTAGTGAACGAAACAATTACTGAGTGTTAAACACTGCAACCTATGTCGGAGAATTCTTGGCAAGAAAACGATTCCTTCAATGAACTTGAGGCGTTGGCAGCATTAGTAACGGAGTTACCTGATCCACTGGTGACAGAGTTACCCGCTCCGGAAGATTCAGAGACATTTCGCGGATTTCAAGGGCGTAGGAAAAAAGCGGCGATCGTGTTTGCCATGATTTGGAGCAGCACGATCGCACTGCATTTGGTGACGTGGGGATACTGGTTTATTCTCGGTTTAACCACCCTGATGAGTGTTCATGCGGTTCGACTCATTTTGGCGCGTCCTTGCGATTTGCCAAGACCAATCGAAGATGACGATTGCTTTCCGATGGTGTCGCTAATGGTCGCGGCAAAAAACGAAGAAGCCGTGATCGGGCGATTAGTGAAAATGTTGTGCGAATTGGATTACCCAGACGATCGCTACGAAGTTTGGGTGATCGACGATAACAGTACCGATCGAACACCTGAAGTTCTGGATCAACTCGTGACACGATACCCGCAACTCAATGTATTTCATCGTCCCGCGAATGCAGGTGGCGGTAAATCTGGCGCACTGAATCAAGTGCTGCCGCTGACGCGCGGAGAATTTTTAGTTGTCTTCGATGCGGATGCTCAAGTTCAAACGGATTTCTTGCGGCGTGTTCTGCCCGTCTTCGATCGCGGGGATGTTGGCGCGATCCAAGTGAGAAAGGCAGTGATTCAAGCCGAACCCGAGCTTCAATCCAAAAACGCAAATAATTTTTGGATTCAGGGGCAAATGGCAGAAATGGCGCTCGATGCGTTTATTCATCAGCAGCGTTCTGCGATCGGTGGATTGGGTGAACTGCGGGGAAACGGTCAATTGGTGCGCCGAGAAGCCTTGATCGATTGCGGCGGATGGAACGAGGAAACAATTACCGACGATTTGGATCTGACGTTCCGGTTGCATCTAAATCAATGGGATGTCGAAGTTGTGACCGAGCCTGCGGTTTACGAAGAAGGAGTGACGAGCGCGATCGCGCTTTGGCATCAACGAAATCGCTGGGCAGAAGGCGGATATCAGCGTTATCTCGACTATTGGCGATTGATTTTGCAGAATCGGATGGGAACGCGCAAAACGATCGATTTAGCGATGTTCTGGATGCTTCAATATGTGATGCCGACCGCAGCGATACCGGATTTTCTCATGGCAGTGTTGCGTCACCGCATGATGATCACCAGTCCGATCTCTGCAATGACTCTATTTTTGTTTTTGTTTAGCGCGATCGGCGGATTGCGACGAGTTCAACGGCTCAAGAGCGCAGAAGAACAATCGCTGCTCAATTGGGCAAGGCTAATCGCTCAAGGGCTGCGCGGTACGATTTATATGCTGCACTGGTTTGCGATCGTGTCTACTGCGACGTTAAGAATGTCGATTCGTCCAAAGCGGCTGAAATGGGTGAAGACGGTGCATCGTGGTGCGGATGATTAGGAACTTGTGCAGGTCATCTAAAGTCGATTTCGATTGCCCTGTTCTAGAGAATCATGAAACGATCGCTCATTCTCAGTCTGATGCTTTTGGGTGTGCCAACGATCTCGGTAACTGCACAACCGAAACCGATCGCTGTTCCCGTTCAAGTACCGCTTAAACCGATTGCAAAATCTCCTAGTGCAATTGACGATCAGATTCTGCGCGATCGTCGCTCCATGCTCAGCGCGCTCGATCACAGTTTGCGGTATTTGCAAACTCCTAAAGCAATCCAGGCTTATCAGAAATATCCCGTCAAAACCGTAACGCGCGATCGTGTGATTCGCAGTTTGACCCGATTTCGGCAATTGCTAGTTACCGCTCGATCGGAATCTGCATTATCGAATGCGATCGCGCGGGAATTTGTGTTTTATCAATCGATCGGTAAAGACAATCAAGGCACTGTTGCTTTTACAGGCTATTTCGAGCCAGTTCATACCGCAAGTCGAACTCAAACGGCTCAGTACCGCTATCCCCTGTATGCGCTTCCTGCTCAATTTTCTCAATGGAAAAAGCCGCATCCGACTCGATTAGAACTTGAAGGAGCAGACGGATTGCAGGCGAGTAAAGGGAAATTGCGCGGGTCGGAATTGGTGTGGATGCGCGATCGCTTAGAAGCCTTTTTGATTCAAGTTCAAGGTTCCGCCCGATTGAATCTAACCGATGGAACGACGATGACGATAGGGGTTGCAGGATTAACCAATCAGCCTTACAGCGGAATCGGGCGCGAATTGGTCAAAGACGGCAAGTTGAAGTTAGAAGACTTGAACTTACCGAATGTATTGAAGTACTTTCAAGCAAACCCAAAAGACTTAGATATTTATCTCCCTCGAAATCGGCGGTTTGTATTTTTTAGAAATACATTCGGGACGGCTGCATTAGGAAGTCTAGGCGTTCCGGTGACAGCAGATCGATCAATCGCCACCGATAAATCATTGATGCCACCTGGAGCACTGGCGTTGATTCAAACTCAGTTACCGATTCTGAATGCACAGCGGCAGTATGAACAGCGATCGGTGAGTCGCTATATGTTGGATCAAGATACAGGCGGTGCAATCATTGGAGCAGGGCGCGTGGACATTTTTACTGGAACTGGAACACAAGCAGGCAACGAAGCGGGACTGATTAATGCAACGGGACAGTTATACTATCCACTGTTGAAAAATGAGCAATAAACCAATGAATGATGAAATTGCTTCATTTCTGATTGGTGCAGGTCTACTAATTTTGTATTTGATCTTCTCTGCTTTTACAGAAATGGGAACTAAGAATCCGTGGAAGCAGAATGCTTCGGAAAAGACTTCAGAAGATAAACAAACACCGCCACATTAATCACGAACACGATCGCTTTAATGATCGAAATCCCACGAACCAGTTCGTAAATTTCCGGCGGAATACTAATTCCCACTAAAAACAGCACTAAAATGTGCGCCCAGCGTTTCTCGTACCATAACCCGATCGCCTCGATCGCGGCCACGATCGCATATCCCAAAGCCCCTAAGCCGCTAAACTGAAGTGTTTTTGGACTCAAATTCAACAGTTTTTCTAAAACCCAATCGATCAGTCCGGACTTACCTTCGAGCGTGTAGGAATCCGCAAAATCTGCCAGCGCTTCGTAGTTGTTCAAAGCAAGCAACAGCGCGATCGCAGTAATCACTAACAAAGTCGCGACAAAAGCTTTATAGAGAACGATCGCGATTAATCCAAACGGGCGTTTCTTTTTCACAGAATGATGAGAAGCAGGACAATTCTTTCATTTTAGGGAAGGCATTGCGATATGATACTTCCCGCAGTCTTCTACGCCACAAATTTACAAACTCGCTATGACCCAGCAGTATCGCATCACACTTCTTCCCGGTGACGGCATTGGACCTGAAATTATGGCGATCGCCGTTCGTGTTCTCAAAACGATCGGTGAAACGTTCGATCTGAAATTCGAGTTTCAAGAAGCGCTGATTGGCGGATCTGCGATCGATGCGACAGGCGAACCGCTCCCCGCTGCAACGCTCGAAACCTGTAAACAAAGTGATGCCGTCTTACTCGCTGCGATCGGTGGTTACAAGTGGGATTCTCTCCCGCGTCATTTGCGTCCTGAAACCGGACTATTAGGACTGAGATCGGGCTTACAACTATTTGCCAATCTTCGTCCTGCCACAATTTTGCCGCAGTTAATCGATGCTTCAACCCTCAAGCGCGAAATCGTAGAAGGAGTCGATATTATGGTCGTGCGGGAATTAACAGGCGGAATTTATTTCGGACAGCCACGCGGAATTTTCACAACAGAAACGGGTGAAAAACGCGGCGTGAATACAATGGCGTACACCGAATCAGAAATTGATCGCATCGGTCGTGTGGCATTTGAAACAGCACAAAAGCGATCGAAGCGACTTTGCTCAGTGGATAAAGCGAATGTGCTGGAAGTGTCGCAATTTTGGCGCGATCGCATGATTGCTTTATCGGCTGAGTATCCCGATGTGGAACTCTCGCATCTCTATGTGGATAACGCAGCGATGCAACTCGTTCGCGCACCGAAGCAATTTGATACGATCGTCACCAGCAATCTTTTCGGAGATATCCTTTCCGATGCCGCAGCCATGTTAACAGGCAGTATCGGAATGCTTCCTTCCGCCAGTTTGGGTGCATCAAATCCCGGTGTGTATGAGCCAGTTCATGGTTCTGCACCGGACATTGCAGGACAAGACAAAGCGAATCCATTAGCGCAAGTTCTGAGCGCGGCAATGATGCTTCGATACAGTTTCAATCAAGCCGAAGCAGCAACGCAGATCGAACAAGCCGTTCTCAAAGTTCTAGATCAGGGATATCGTACTGGAGATATTTTGTCTGAGGGTAAAACGTTAGTGGGATGTCAAGCGATCGGAGATGCGATCGTGGCTGCACTCTAGATGATAAACTCGCTTTCCATTGCGTTTTGCAACTCAACGGATTACGATACTCAACCCGATTGTAAGAAGTGCCTATGCCAAACTTGACGGTACAAGCTTTATGCTCTGAAGCGGCACTCTTTTCGGTTTCCGAGTCTCAGCATCCAGAGTCTACTCTTTATGGTGTCACAGATGGTAAAAAGATTGGAACCTATCTAGAGCAAAAGTTTAGGCTCTACCTAAAAGAGAAATATGAGTTTTGGGAAGGCAATTCAGCAAGTGGAATTGACTTTCCAGGACTGCTCGTTGACGTGAAAGTAACTAGCATCAGTCAGCCTCAATCGTCATGCCCTTTCAAATCTGCACGACAAAAGATTTTCGGTCTGGGATATCCGCTGATCATTTTTGTTTATGACAAAGCGGACGACAGTACAAACCGAACAGCAACTTTAAGCATTCTACACACTATTTTTGTCACTGCTGAGAGAACAGCAGATTTTCAGATGACTCGTGGAATTCGCAATATTTTAGCTAACGAAGGAAACAAAGATGACTTGATTGCACTTATGCTTGATCGCAATCTACCCGTTGATGAAATCGAGGCAGCAAATATTGCAGACGAAATTCTAAGCAATCCTCCTGTTCAAGGATTTTTAACAATTTCTAACGCTTTGCAGTGGCGGTTGCAATATGGAAGAGTCATCGATCGTGCTGGACAAGAAGAAGGTATTATTTCTGTTTACAACTCAGCTCTATGATTCAGGTTGTTCCTAAGCAAAAAGTAGAGTATGGAGACTTTCAAACTCCACTAGAACTGGCTGAGAGAATTTGTCATAAATTGAGAAAGCTTGGGGTTTTACCTGACATTATTATCGAACCAACTTGCGGTATCGGTAACTTCATTCAAGCTGCTGCACTTTCATTTCAATCAGCAAGAAAGATAATTGGAATCGAAATTAATCAGGATTACCCGCAAGAGAAAAGGAATCAGTTTTTACAAGACGAGAGAATTCAGATTCAGCAAGGAGACTTTTTCGAGTTTGATTGGTCTTCGTTAATTGATAAGTTTGATGAGAGAATTTTGGTGCTGGGTAACTTTCCTTGGGTGACGAACTCTCAGCAAGGTTTAATTGGTGGTAAGAACTTACCCAAGAAAAATAATTTTCAAAATCACAATGGTTTGGATGCAATTACGGGTAAAAGCAACTTTGATATTTCTGAATGGATGTTAATTCATTCTATTCAATGGTTGCAGAATCGCGATGCTTATCTTGCAATGCTATGCAAGACTTCTGTTTCAAGAAAACTATTAAACTACATTCATTCTAATAACTTAAATCTTGCTTACTGTGCCGCTTATGAAATAGATGCAAAAAAGTATTTTGATGCCACTGTTGATGCTTGTCTTTTATTCTGTAAATTTGATTCAGAGGCCCAAAACTATTTCTGTGATGTGTTCTCCAATCTTGATACTGATACTTATTATCGAATTGGATATCGAAATAATATCCCAATTAGAAATACTGCCTCTTTTGACAATTTAAAAGACTTGTATAATCCAAGGGGTGCAAAATGGCGATCGGGAATCAAACATGATTGCTCCAGCGTGATGGAGCTTCGTAAAGATGGCGATCGATTGATGAATGGCTTAGGAGAAGTTGTTGATATTGAAGAAACTTGTTTATTTCCTTTAGCTAAAGGTTCCGATGTTGCCCAAGATCGTCTCGAAATCATCAATCGATACGTTTTAGTAACTCAAAAAGCTATCGGTGATTCAACTGACTATCTCCAAACTTTTGCCCCTAGAACTTGGGACTATTTAATTAATCACTCAGAGTATCTAGATGGTAGAAAAAGCAAAATCTACAAGCAGAATCCTCGTTTTTCTATGTTTGGGATTGGCTCGTACACATTTGCACCTTGGAAAATTGCAATTTGTGGACTCTATAAGAAACTAGATTTTCGATTTGTTGGTAAAACGCATGGTAAACCAACTGTGTTCGACGATACTGTTTACTTTCTCAGCTTTGAAGATGAACAGACTGCTTATCAAACATTCAAACTTTTAACGTCTCCAATCGCGATCGATTTCTATTGCTCTCTAATCTTCTGGGACGAAAAACGACCAATTAAATCTAGCATCTTAAACAGCTTAGATTTAATTGCTCTAGCAGAAAGAATCGCGACAAAAGAAGTTTTAGATTGACTCACGTTTTTCGGGTGCGGTAGGTGCGGCGGCGGACTAAGAATTCTGGAATGTCGGTCTTGAGATTTGAGTTGAATGAATTCGATCGTGCAGTAGATTTGAGATCCGGAGGTGCAGAGGTGTCGATCGTGGCTAACAGTTCCGCTACTTCCGGCGAAAGGTCTTGATTCGATAATGCTTGTACAAGCGCGATTGCAGTTTCGTGCAGTCCTTGAAAGCGGGTTTTCCAATGCTGTACCGCTGTTTCATACTCACTCGCCTGTTGAGCTTGGCTGAGAATCTGTTCCTGCATCTCTGCCGCTTGGCTCTCTAATTCAGCGATGCGCGCTTGGCTTTGTTCTCGATCGACTTCGAGTTCTTGACAAACTTGCTGGAGTAGCGCCTGAGTCGTCGTGTGCCGCGCGATTCTAGCTTCTAATGCTTCGACTTGTGCTTCTAGCTCAATGCCGCGAGTGAGTGCTACTTGCTTCTGGACTTCGAGGTCTTGTAATTGCTGCCGCCTCAGTTGCAGATCGGTTTGCAGCACTTGTAACTGATGCTCGATCGCGAACGGTTGAACCTCCGCGCGATCCGCTTTTAGTACCTCTAATTCTGCTTGTTGTCGTGCCTCAGCCGCATCTAAAAGGACTTGATAATCGCGTTCTCGCTGCTGTGCCTGCTGAATTTTGATTTCGAGTTCGGCTTTTTGCTGGGAAAATTGCAGCTTGAGTTGATGAATCGCTTGCTGCTGGACATTGGCAATTTCTTCGGTTGAAGCCAATTGGCGTTCTAGAAAATGCTGATTTACGATTTGCGATCGCAGTTCTTCCAGACTCACAAGCGACTGATCGAGCGCTTGTTCTAGATCGCGGATGCGGCGCTGCTGTGTTTGAACCTGTTCTAGCAAGTTCGGGATCGGATTGGGCACGATCGCCCCTGGTGATTCCTCTAAGTTCAACCTCAGTTGTTCCAGTTCTGACACCGCTCGAACCTCCCACGAGTCCGACTTTAACAGTATACGTAGTCTGAGATTTCCGCCTCCGTAGTAGGCGTTTGAGTCTAGAGCTTTGGCTCTTGAGGCAGCGATACCGCTTCTGCTGGCATTTCGAGGCAATTGAGCGACCAGCGATATTCGATCGGAATATTCAGCCGTTCTAATTCACCTTCGAGATGTTTTTGCTGAGAGAGCGCCTTGCGAAGGGCAATGATGAGCTGTTGAACTTGTTCTCGTTGTCGCCCTCCTACGGTAAACATGGTTTGACGCTCTAATAGTTGTAGTAACAACTCATAATGAATGTGCGATGGCAGAGGAATCGGTTCCATGAAAGACCTACAAGGAATGATTGGTAGCGAGAGGGGCGTTCTTGCGTTCTCTTGACTGTATACGGTGAGTTGGATGAAACTCAAGGCTTCACTCTAAAAAATTAATGCAGTGAAGTCTAGCGCCGAAATACTCAAGTTAGCCCAGCGAGAAGCTGCGCGAGGGCTTGTCCGGGATCAGGTTGCTTGACGATCGATTCTCCAATCAGTACCGCGCTCGAACCCGCCCGCGCCACTCTGCTTAGATCTGCTGCGGCATATAGCCCAGATTCGCTGACGATCGTGATGTTTTTCTCTGCTAACACCGAGCCACGATCGCGCAAAATCTCTTCGGTCGTTTTCAAGTCCACCTCAAAATTCTTTAGATTGCGATTGTTGATCCCAACCAACGTTACGCCGTCGAGGGCAAGCACGCGATCGAGTTCTTCTAAGGTATGAACTTCAATCAAGGCAGTCATTCCCAGCGCTTTCACAATCTTGAGGAAGTACTGCAAATCCTTGTCTGAAAGAATTGCGGCAATGAATAGAACTGCATCGGCTCCGTGCAATCGTGCCCAATACATTTGATACGGGTACACGATGAAATCTTTGCACAAGAGCGGCAGATCCACGATCGCGCGGATTTTTGACAGATTCTCAAAACTGCCCTGAAAGAATTCCGCATCGGTCAGAACTGAAAGACAGGTTGCCCCACCGGATTGATAGGATTGTGCGATCGCTTCCGGGTCAAAGTCAGGACGAATCACGCCTTTACTCGGTGAGGCTTTCTTGACTTCTGCAATGACAGCAGGCTTCGTTTTACTGTTTTTGATCGCGGCTAAGAAATCTTTGGGAGGAGGTAAATCTTTGACTTTGCTTTGTAGCTCGATCAGCGGCATTTTTTCCCGGAGTTGATCGACCTCGGTTTCTTTGTGCCAGACGATTTCTTCAAGAATGTTATGAGGTGCGCTGTCTGGAACTTTGACTTGATAGCGCAGTTCTTGAACGGCAACAGCAGGATTCGGACGACGACGACGAATTTCCATTGAGGTAACGGGCTAAGGGTTAGAGAATTGGATCGGATGGAGCGAAGCGCCTTCCAATCCAGGGTAACAGTTGACCTTCTGCATGAATGCCTGGGCGAATAGAATTCGCAGCTATAGAAACGAAGTCCACTTGCGTGGGCTGACTAAATGGCTGTGAGTGTGCGACAAGCACACTGGGTCTGAATAGCCCCGAATTTTATTCGGTCGGCGTTTAGGATTCATGCAAAAAGTCTAGTGAAGCAAGTCGAGCAGACATCAATGCACAGCTGCACGCTTGTACGCTTCATCCAGAATTTCCGAGAGCGTCGGATGCGTATGAACTAAGAACGCCAATGATCGCACTGATTCCCGTTTGGCGATCGCGTTTGCTGCTTCTTGAATCAAATCCGCCGCATGAAGTCCGATAATATGTGCGCCTAAGACTTCTCCGGTGTCTTTGCGATAAACGATCTTCGCGATCCCTTCCGATTCTGCTTCAGCCAGCGCTTTCGCGTTGCCTTTGAAGTAAGTCCGCACTACCGCAACTTCAAATCCGTCTTTTTTCCCTAATTCCTTCGCTTGCGGCTCGGTTAAGCCAACAAAGCTAATTTCGGGATGGGTAAATGCTGCGGCAGGAATACTGCGGTAATCGATTTCGCGCGATCGACCACACATATTCTCGATCGCGACGACTCCTTGCGCCGAAGCTGCATGAGCCAGCATTAATTTTCCGGTTGCGTCTCCGATCGCCCACAAATGCGGCACAGGTTTTCCTTCGGATAAAACTTGCATTCGATCGTTCACCGGAATAAAACCGCGATCGAGTTCGACGTTTACGGTTTCTAATCCCAAGTCTTTCGCAACCGGAACGCGCCCCGCAGCGACGAGACAGGCATCAACTTCCAGCACTTCGACCAATTCTTTCGTTTTGGCATCGATTAACTCGATCGTTACCGGAGATCCGGGCGTGACTTTTGAGGCAAACACACCGACTTTTGTTTCGACATCGCGCGGTGTGATCAGAATTCTTTGCGCTAGTTTTGCGATATCGGGATCAAATCCTGGCATCAGTTGATCGAGTCCTTCGATCATCGTGACTTCGCAACCGAGCGCAGTATAAACATCCGAAAATTCTAAACCAATGTAGCCGCTGCCGACGATCGCAATCCAAGGTGGCAAGGACTCTAATTTAATCGCGTCATCGCTGGTAAAAACGGTCTTTCCGTCGATTTGCACACCTGGAGGCACAAACGGGATTGATCCCGGAGCGAGAATAATATCTTTTGCCGTAATAGTTTTCTCGCCTTCTGGGGTCGAAACGATTAATTTTTGCCTTTTCGCCACCCGTGCCCGTCCGTGAATCACATCGACTCCTAAACGTTTCAGACTACCGATCAAGCCTTCGCGCTGTTTCGTCACGATCGTATGAGCATGATTCGCGATCGCGGCTCGATCAAACGAGACATCCCCGACATCGATTCCGAGCGTTTTTAAATGCTCTGCATTTCGCAATTCTCGCACTCGTCCAGATGCAGCCAGCAGCGCTTTAGAGGGAATGCAGCCCCGATTTACGCAGGTTCCGCCCATATCGGCAGCTTCAACGATCGCAGTCTTCAGACCACAATCTACTGCGTGAAGTGCCGCACCATGACCTCCCACGCCCGCGCCGACAATCACTAAGTCATAATCGTAAGCCACAGTTCCCTCCCGTTCTTAATGCCTATTCATTCTCATCTGTGAAGCGTCGATTCGACAATACGGAGGCTCAAATCGGTCATGAAACGCTTTGGTGTGAACTGGGCATTCTGATCTGAGCTACCGTGAAAAAATCATTTTAAGTGCTTCTTTGGGGCAAGATGTCTCAATCTGTTTAGGGAGTAAACCTCATGGATCGTCAACAGCGAGAACTACGTCGCGCCGCTGCTCAAGCGTTTACCGAGTCGCTGAATAAATTAGAACAAGCGCTCTGTATTCCTGAAGCTGAGCTATCTCAAGAAGTGGCAAATTCTTCGATCGACCTTGAGCAAGCGCTGGCAGATATCGAGCAATTCATACAGGAAAAAGAAGAACAGAATTGACAAAAAAGGAACCGATTAACGCTCGATTCCCTGTCATCTTCTCGGTGCTCAAACACGTACGCTTTCAGTTCTTCTCTGGTCATTGCTTCAAAATTCGGCTTCATTGATAAACTCTCAAGTTCCATTGAGTCGGATGATGAGTTCGAGATTTTCCTGAGCCAGAATGTATACTGTTCCGGTGATTGGGTTGAATCGAAACAGGTAGATATCTCGATACAAGTCAGAACGTTTTTGGCAAAGTTCAACAGATTTGAACGCTTGTGCAACGGTAGGAATAATTTTTTCTCAATTCTGTCATATTCAGACTGCCCAGGTGAAGCGGTGCGATCCCTAATCGAGAATAGGAAACAAATTTCGCTGCAATCTCCACTGTGGCAAAATTCCTGACAGAATAGACGGATATATGATTTTTCTAGCCCCTCTCTTATGACTGCGACAGAACCCGGCTCCTACAAAAACAGCGTCAATCTGCCCCAAACCAAGTTTGATATGCGTGCCAATGCCGTCAAACGCGAACCCGAACTGCAAAAATTTTGGGCAGAGCAGCAAATTTACGAACACCTGTCGCAAGAGAATCCGGGTGAATTGTTCATTCTGCACGACGGTCCGCCATACGCGAACGGTGCGCTTCACATCGGTCACGCGATGAACAAAATCCTGAAAGACACGATTAATAAATATCAATTGCTCAAAGGGCGAAAAGTTCGATTTGTGCCCGGATGGGATTGTCATGGTTTACCGATCGAACTCAAAGTTCTCCAAACCCTCAAGCCCGAAGAGCGGCGACAACTCACCCCATTGTCTCTACGGCAAAAGGCGAGAGATTTCGCGATCGACGCAGTTGCTCAACAAGCTGCCAGCTTTAAGCGTTACGGTGTGTGGGGCGATTGGGAGCATCCCTATTTAACGCTGAAACCCGAATACGAAGCGGCTCAGATCGGCGTATTTGGGCAAATGGTACTCAAAGGCTATATCTATCGCGGACTGAAGCCTGTTCACTGGAGTCCGAGTTCCAAGACGGCACTAGCAGAGGCTGAACTGGAATATCCGGAGGGGCATACGTCGCGGAGTTTGTACGCAGCGTTTGAAGTGCTGAACCTCTCGAAAGATTTGCAAATGCCGCTCGATCCATTCTTGGGTGAGTTGGGGGTTGCAATCTGGACGACAACCCCTTGGACAATTCCGGCAAACTTAGCGGTGAGTGTAAACCCGGATTTGGTTTACGCTGTGGTTGAAGTTGGAGAGAATGCACCCGGACGATTCAAGTATTTGATCGTGGCGAAAGATTTGGTCGATCGCTTATCAGAAGTTCTCGGCACAACGCTTGAGATTAAAGCGACGATGATGGGTCGATTGTTAGAGCATTGTACCTATCGTCATCCGTTGTTCGATCACATCAGCGAAATTGTGATCGGTGGGGATTATGTCACGACTGACTCTGGAACGGGATTGGTTCATACAGCTCCGGGGCATGGTCAAGATGACTATCTTGTTGGTCAGCGGTATGGATTGCCGATTTTGTCTCCGGTTGATGACAATGGCGACTTTACCGAAGAAGCAGGACAGTTTCAAGGTTTGAATGTGTTGGGAGAGGGTAATTCTGCGGTCGTTGAAGCGTTGCAAGAAGTACGATCGCTCTTGAAAGAAGAACCTTATCAACACAAATATCCTTATGATTGGCGCACGAAGAAACCAACGATTTTCCGCGCGACCGAACAATGGTTCGCCTCAGTAGAAGGCTTCCGAGATGAAGCTTTGAAGGCGATCGCACAAGTGAACTGGATTCCCGCACAGGGCGAAAATCGGATTACGGCGATGGTGGCAGAGCGATCGGACTGGTGTATTTCACGTCAGCGCAGTTGGGGCGTTCCGATTCCGGTGTTTTACGAGGAAGAAACCGGAGAGCCATTATTGAACGAAGAAACCATCTCGTATGTTCAAGCGATTATTGCGGAAAAAGGTTCAGACGCTTGGTGGGAACTATCGATCGAAGAACTCTTACCCGAAAAGTATCACGGAAAGCAGTACCGTAAAGGGACAGATACGATGGATGTCTGGTTTGATTCTGGATCGTCTTGGGCAGCAGTGGTCGAACAGCGTCCAGAATTGCGCTATCCGGCTGATATGTATCTAGAAGGCTCTGATCAACATCGTGGATGGTTCCAATCCAGCTTGCTCACCAGTGTGGCAACACAGGGACAAGCACCTTACAAGACAGTACTAACACATGGTTTTACCCTAGATGAACAAGGACGCAAACAAAGTAAATCCTTGGGAAATGTCGTTGATCCGATGGTGGTGATCGAAGGCGGCAAAAACCAGCAGCAAGAGCCGCCTTATGGTGCGGATATCTTACGGTTGTGGGTGTCTTCTGTCGATTACACGAATGATGTTCCGATCGGAAAAAACATCCTCAAGCAAATGTCGGATGTGTATCGCAAGATTCGCAACACGGCGCGATTTTTGCTAGGAAACTTACACGACTATGATCCAGCGAAAGATGCAGTTCCTTATGATCAGCTACCGGAACTCGATCGATATATGCTGCATCGCATGACCGAAGTATTCGACGAGATTCAAGACTCGTTTGAAACCTATCAATTCTTCCGCTTTTTCCAAACAGTGCAGAACTTCTGTGCAGTGGATTTGTCTAACTTCTACCTCGACATTGCGAAAGATCGGTTGTACATCAGTTCAGTGAATGTGGAACGTCGGCGTAGTTGTCAAACGGTGTTAGCGATCGCGCTCGAAAATTTGGTGAAATCGATCGCGCCTGTTTTATCACACATGGCAGAAGACATCTGGCAGTATTTGCCCTATAAAACGCCTTACAAATCAGTCTTTGAGGCAGGTTGGGTGAAGCTTGAAGACCAATGGCGCAAGCCAGAATTAGCGCGACAATGGGAGCAATTGCGCGAACTTCGTGCAGAGGCGAATAGAGTGCTAGAACAAGCGCGGGTCGATAAAGCGATCGGGTCTTCACTCGAAGCGAAGCTACTGTTATTTGTTGCAGATGCAGAATTGAGATCGAAGCTTCAGAAGTTGAATCCTGCTGATAGTTTGAGCGGAAATCGGGTCGATGAACTGCGCTATCTGTTTATCACATCACAGGTTGGTTTAGTAGATTTGAGCGATCGATTAACTGAAGCCAAATACACTGCTCAAACGGAAAGTTTGGGAATTGGTGTTGTAGATGCAGAGGGGAAAAAATGCGATCGTTGTTGGAACTATTCAACTCATGTTGGTGAATCCAAAGAACATCCTTTGTTGTGTGAACGATGTGTGCTAGCGATCGAGGGACAGTTTTAGGTATGTGAATTCTAGGGCTTTTAACACACACTCTAGCCACCCAAAACATCGATCGCGCCTAACGCCTTCAATGTTGTTTTCTGGGCATTCGTCATTCCACTCACATTCGTGATATTCATTCCGTCATAAGGCTGTGGTTTTTGCAATACTTTCACGCACTTTCCAGTGTTTACATTCCATAATCGTATGGTCTGATCTTCGCTTCCACTCGCAATCATCGAACCATCTTGATTAAATTTCACAGACCAAACTCGATCGCAATGTCCCCGCAAGATTTCACATTCTCCAGTCTTGAGATTCCACATGCTAACGGTTTGATCAATCGCACCGCTGGCAACGCGATCGCCCTTTGGCGAAAATGCTACAGATGCAATTCGATCACTAGCTTGAAAGACCGTTTCACACTGTCCCGTTTTCAAATCCCAAATTCTCACGGTTCCATCTTCGCTACCGCTGACTAGCTGTTTGCCATCGGAGCTAAATGCAACTGACATCACCCGGCTAGTATGTCCTTGCAAGGTTTGAAGACACTGACCTGTATGCGGATTCCAAATCTGAATCATGTGATTCTCTTCACCGCTTGCGAGAAACTCACCATCGGAACTATACGCGATCGACCAAATTCGACTTTGAGCCGTGAGAATATTCAAACACTCGCCCGTGTTCGGATTCCATAATCGAATGGTTTGATCAAAGCTACCACTGGCAACGGTACTGCCATTCGGACTAAACAACACTGACCATACCCAATTTGTATGACCGCGCAATACTTTTAAGCATTGATTGGTCGATCGCTCCCACACTCGAACCGTGTGATCAAAGCTGCCACTGGCAAGCAGTTGATCATCTGGGCTAAATGCAACTGTCACAACCCAGTTCTCATGACCATAAAAGCTACCGACACAAGTTCCAGAAGCACGATTCCAAAGATTTACCGTTTGGTCGGTACCCGTGCTGGCTAGGAACTGATCATCAAAGCTAAATTCGACCGATAAGACGAAATTGGTATAACCTTGCAGTGTTTTACAGCATTCTCCGGTTTGGGTGTACCAGAGTCGCACCGATTGATCAACGCTACCACTCGCAATCAGAGTACCGCTAGGGCTGAACGCTGTCGATCGTACGATTCCACGATGCTGATGCAAGGTTTTTAAGCATTTACCAGATGATCGATCCCAAAGCTTGATGGTTTCATCAAAGCTACCGCTTAATAGCATTTGTCCATCTGGGCTAAAGTTCACACATCGAATTTGATCTAAATGCCCAGTTAATGTTCTTATACAAGTTGCAGTTTGAATGTCCCAAAGTTTGATTGTTGCATCTTCGCTACCACTCGCCAGCATTGTTCCATCTGGACTAAACGCAACACTTCTCACAGTGTTTGTATGTCCTTCGATCGTTTTCAAACACTCACCCGTTTGGACATCCCAGAGTTTAATCGTGCGATCGTCGCTGCCACTTGCTAACATTCGACCATCTGGGCTGAAAGCAACCTTACAAATCCAGTGTTGATGTCCTTCCAGCACTCGCAGCGGTTTTCCGGTATTGAGATCCCAAAGTCGAATCGTGCGATCGGCACCACTGCTGGCAACAATCGGAGCGCTGGGAGAAATGGCGATCGAGATCACCCAATCCTGATGCTCTGTCAACGTTCGCAAACATCCGCCTGTTTTTGCATTCCAAATTTTGACAGTATTATCTCCACTGGCTGACACAATCAAATTACTGTCTGGGCTAAAAGCAATCTCACATACCCAATGTTGATGACCCTCACAGGTTAAGATTTTTTGCCGATCTAATACATTCCAAAGATGAATGGTGCCAGCGGTGTCACTTGCCGCTAATGTTGCACCATCTGGACTAAATGTTACTGACCAAACATTGCCCAACGTTTCCGAGAAAACCGATTTTTTTAGATCTGCGTTGGTAAAATTCACCCGATGTAAGCTCACTCCTTGTAGCTGTGCTTGCCATACTGCAAGGTCAGAGAAGTCATATCCAGTCAAATCGGCTTTGAGACAGCAAAGTAGATTGAGAATGTTACCCGCTGCATATCCGGGCGTACAACCGAACTGTTGTCGAAGTTTGACCAGAATGTTTGTTAGCTTTTGTTCTAAATCGGTGATGCAATGGGTGGGAGCCGTGAGCCGATCGAGCAATGGCTGCATGATCATCCGAATTTGGCGATCGCGAATGTGATCTTCAACCGTCGCTTTGATCAACGCATGAGACATCAGTAATTGAAACGACTCAGAACAAAGCTCTTGGAATACGCGATCGATAAATTGATCAATCACATATTCCATCACTACAGGTTGTTGCGTGAATTTTGCCCCTCGTTTTTCGACGATCGGTCTTCGTGCCAAAGATGCTAATGCTTCGATTAACTGCCGTTTCGGAATTGCAGGAACCAGATCGTCAGCGAGTTCAGATAGCGAGGTGCCATCGCGATTAATCGCGATCCAATACATGATCTGTTGTTCGAGGGGAGATAAGCGATTGAACTGTTCATCTAACAAATCCGAAATGCCACCAAACACCGCTGTTCCTTGCGTAAGGAATTCTTTTACATCACTATCAAACAAATCTTGAATCGTGGAGGCTGCAATTTTCAGCGCTAACGGATTTCCTCCATAGAGATTAATGAAGCGTGTAAATGTGCTTGAACTCGCTTCTAATTGTTTCGGTTTGAGAAATTCTCCGGCTTCTGTTGTATCCAATCCATCCAAGCGGAACGATCGCACAAATTGTCCTTCTAATGCCGCGACTTCTTTCGGTTTCTCCCGACTGGTGAGGACTAAACAACTTTGATGCACCGTTTCACCGATGCGACGAAACAACTCACCGTAACATTCATACCCGATCGGGTAATGTCCAGCTCGATCGCCAATCTCTAAAATAGATTCAACGTTATCGAGGATTAACAAACAGCGCGACGATCGCAAATAGTGCATTAATCGAGCCAGTTTCCCATCGACGGTATCGGGTAATTCTGTTTCTTGTTGGCGAGAAAGAAACGGAATCCAATCCGACAAAATCACATTGAGCGGCGGCGCATCTTGCAGCGATCGCCAAATCACCGCTTCAAATTTCGCTTGTACCTGCTGCGCCAATTTCACCGACAGAGCCGTTTTGCCAATGCCTCCCATGCCCAAAATTGACACAAATCGACATTGCTCCTCGGTGAGCGCGCGATCGAGGGCTGCTAATTCCTCGGTGCGACCACAGAAGCCCGATACATCGACCGCTTCTCCCCAGTCGATCAAGGCTTGGGACGTTGGGAACTCAGACGGCTTCAACTGCGTCCCTTTGGATTGGGTATATTGGCGCAACACAACGCGAAAATTGCTCTTTGTCACTCGCTGACCTAAGCGATCAGATAAAAGCTGCCACAATTGAGCGCCAACGAGTTTTATATAGTCCGGATCGTAGTCTTCAGCCGTTGCAATTTGTTCATAGGTCAGACCCTCCCAAGCGCACCGGAACACTACTTCTTGAAGATGAGTCAAGCGATCCTGCTCGAACACTCGATCCAACACACACAGTGCATCTTCGATCGTTATCACGGTAGTTCACCCTTTCTGATTATTCTCGTAGCGATGCAATTAATATGTAGCGCTTCAATCACATCTAGGGAAATTACGGACACCTTAATTCTCTGACAATTTCGCATCCCCCAAAATAACGTTTTATAACCTTCGATCGATCACCTTTTCATACGGTCGATCGCGCATTATTCGCGTACCTTCGAGATACCAAAGGTGAATCGGGTGCATAAAACCAATTGTTCAACCGTATTCAGCCTTATCGGAACTCAGCTCGTCTGACTTCCAGTTCCTCTAGTTCATTCGCCCCTGAAGATGATGAACATGGCTCTTAATACTCCTAATGATTTTCTGTTGTCTGTGCTAGAAGGGTTAGTCGATGGTATTCTGCTCGTGAGTCCGCAAGGTGAACTGATCTTCGCCAATACACCCGCAGCCGAACTCTGCCAGAAACTTAATTCTAATCAGCCATATCCTACTGAGGTCTGGCGTTCCTGTGAAGCGTTAATCGAGAGCCGTCAATGGTATGGCGATCGTCCATTAGTGATCGAGTCTGAACTGCAACTTGAGGATCACCAAACTTACCGAATTCGGGTTCAATGGTTGCAATTAGACGAACCTTGTTTGCTAGTTCGATTGGAAGACCAACAGCGATCGCTGCAAAGTCTTGCAGTGACCGAGGCAAAAAAGTTCGGTCTCACACCTCGCGAAGCTGAAGTCTGGTTTCTTAAGCGCTGTAATTTATCTCGAAAAGAAATCGCCGCTCAATTATTTATTACGATCGATACGGTGAAAAAGCACTTAGGAAATATTCAATCGAAACGTCAAGCACATCAAGAAAGTTGGTGCTAGGAGGTTGGCTTATAGAGTAGACCTCTTGTGTGAATGCCTGGGCGAATAGGATTCGCGGCTAAACAGACGCAGCCCATCTACATGGGCTGACTTAAAAAATAACTGTCAGTGTGCGACAGCCCCACTGGGTCTGTATAGCCCTGAATTCCATTCGATAGGCGTTTAGAATTCCTGCAAATCGATTTTCGTTGAAATTAATCGATCGACACCCTCTAATCCTCAGCGAAGATGTACTTGTACAGTTCACTCGGATCAGGCTCAGGGCTTTCTAATCCAAATTTCACCGCCTCGTCCACGACACCTTGTACCTTTTTCTCAATGCCCTTGATCTCGCTCTGACTCACCAAATTTTGCTCGATCAAATAAGACGAGAATTTCTTCAGAGGATCGCGTGCCAGCCATGCTTCTTTCTCTTCTTTCGATCTCAGTTCATCCGGATCAGCTAAAGAATGTCCCCGGAATCGATACGTCAGACATTCGATCAAGGTCGGACCTTCACCCGCTCTCGCTCGTTTCACCGCTTCCTGTGCGACTCCACGAACCGCTAACACATCCATTCCATCAACTTCGTATCCGGGCATTCCAAACACGCTGGCTTTTTTGTAAATCTCCGTCTGAGAACTCGCTCGATCGTGCGCCATGCCGATCGCCCATTTGTTATTCTCAACCACGAAAATAATCGGCAACTTCCACAACGCCGCCATATTCAAGCATTCAAAGAACTGCCCGTTATTCGTCGTGCCGTCACCAAAGAAGGCAGCCGTCACTTGATCTGAACTTTCGTCGCCCATCACTTCTCGACGATACTTCGACTGAAACGCCGCGCCCGTTGCCACCGGAATTCCTTCCCCAATGAATGCAAATCCACCCAGTAAGCGATGCTCCGCTGAAAATAAGTGCATCGACCCGCCACGACCTTTACTACAGCCAGTCGCCTTGCCGAACAATTCCGCCATTACCTCACGAGCAGGAACTCCGCAGCTTAGCGCATGAACGTGATCGCGATAGGTACTACAGACATAATCCTCACCCGGACGCATTGCCCGAATCACGCCTGTCGAAACTGCTTCTTGTCCGTTATATAAGTGAACGAAACCGAACATTTTGCCGCGATAGTACATTTCGGCACACTTATCTTCAAAAAAGCGCCCCAACACCATATCCTCATACAGCATCAGTCCTTCCTCGCGAGTCACTTGCGCGGGGACGGTTTGAAATGCCGGAAATGCTCTTTCTTGAACCATGAGAATCAATTAACCTCGCTGCAATAACCCCAGCCTGAAAAGTGTATGCGAAACTCGCGCAAAGAATCACGCACCATTCTGAATAATCTAATCTAAAATACCTTCCTGATGTGTCAAAGATCAAATACAGCAACCGGAAACCGTAACAGAATCATCGCCCTCGATCGATAAACTTCAAGATTTATTTAACTTGTAGTGGTTCTATCGGTTTGCAGATACCTTTATTGTTAGGATTGCTATTTCCGAGTTACGCTCACGGACGCTGCTGACTTTGCATCTACAAGGTATGATGTCTGTCAATTCGATCGTCATTCTCTTTATATACCTCGATACACTGCTGGGGACGTGAACTGTGCGTATACCGCTCGACTACTACCGAATCTTAGGTCTACCGATGCAAGCGACGGCAGACCAGTTGAAGCAAGCTCATCGCGATCGCACGTTACAACTGCCCCGTCGTGAGTATTCTGAAGCTGCGATCGCAACTCGTCGAGATCTGCTCGATCAAGCTTACACGGTGCTGTCTGACCCGATCCAGCGCAAGTCGGTCGATGAAAAGCTGCTGAGTCTTCAATACGAAGAAGAGACGGATGCGCCGACGATCGAGCTTGACGATCGACATTTGATCGGAGCGCTCTTGATTTTACAAGAGTTGGGCGAATATGAATTAGTTCTAAAAATCGGACGACCTTATCTCAGCAGTGGAACCGCTTCGATTCGAGATGGTCGATTTGGCGACCCCCGGATTGTGCTATCGGATATTGTGTTGACGATCGCGCTTGCATGTTTAGAACTCGGTCGCGAACAGTGGCAGCAAGGACAGTATGAAAATGCCGCAGAAGCTCTAGAAACTGGGCAGGAGTTATTGCTGCGCGAAGGATTGTTTGCGGGAGTGCGGGGTGAAATCCAGTCGGATCTTTATAAATTGCGCCCGTACCGAATTTTGGAACTTTTGGCGCTGCCGGATGAAGAAGAGAGCGGTCGCCACAAAGGCTTACGATTGCTCAAAGATATGCTGCGAGAACGCGGCGGCATTGATGGCACCGGGAATGATCAATCTGGGTTAAGCACTGATGACTTTTTGCGGTTTATTCAGCAACTACGGGGATATTTGACCGCAGAAGAACAGCAGGAATTGTTTGAGGAAGAGTCTCGCCGTCCGTCAGCGGTGGCAACCTATCTGGCAGTTTATGCACTTCTGGCGCGGGGATTTGCGGATCATCAGCCTGCTTTAATTCGTCGAGCGAAATCAATGTTGTTCCGGCTTGGCAGTCGGCAAGATGTTCACCTTGAACAATCGGTTTGTGCCCTGTTGCTAGGACAGACCGAAGAAGCGAGTCGAGTGCTAGAACTGTCTCAAGAATACGAACCGCTTGCTTTTATTCGCGAAAATTCACAAGGTTCACCGGATCTCTTACCAGGGTTGTGCCTTTATTCAGAACGCTGGCTGCAAGATGAGGTCTTTCCACACTTCCGCGATTTAGCCAAGCGAGAAGCACTGCTGAAAGACTATTTTGCGGATGAACACGTCCAAGCCTATCTAGAAGACCTCCCTGCGGACGGTGAACTAGTTACAGATTGGTCGCTAGCAGAGCGCGGATTAGTTCATCGCGAATTGAACTATGATTCAACGAAGGCACCCC
>PSLO01000029.1:25987-45464 GCA_040289665.1 Leptolyngbya sp. ERB_1_1
GAAGAAAATATCGGAGGATATCGATCAGTTGCCGCCACACTCACCACATCCGACATTGCTACCGTGGCTGCTTCGGAACGATCGACAAAACTCGCAACGAACGGCGCAGCATCCACGACCTCCCGTTCGCCTCGTCATGGTCGCTCACGTTCTGTCCAGTCTCGTTATCAAGCAGCAGATCAAGATGCACCGACCAGAGCACCGAGAGAAAATCGTCGCTCGCGCTGGCTGGTTTTGCTATTGGGAATTGCTCTGGCGATGGGATTAGGTTTCTTGATGATTCGAGCACTCAGAGCGCTGATGAATCCGGCAGGTCAAGTCGCAAACGATCCAATTCCAGTCCAACTTGATAAGCCTGTAGTGCAATTACAGTCCGCAGCGCAGCCCGTAGCGCTCACAGGCGACATGAACGAGACCTTAGCCCAAAAAGTGATAGAAACTTGGTTAGACGCGAAAAAATTGGCAATGGGGAAAACTTACGATGGCTCGAAGCTCTCTCAAGTGCTAGTCGATCCTAAGCTTTCCGAATGGCAGCGTAATTTAGAAATCACGAAGCGCGAGAATCTCCATATCGAATACGATCACGCGGTCAAAGTCCAAAGCGTTGAAGTCAATCCAAGCAATCCGAATCAAGCAACGGTCAAAGCGGCTGTCACCGAGGTGCGGAAATATTTTCCAGGGGGTCAACCCGGAGAGGTGCAGACCGATCGTGATATGGCGGTGCGTTATACCTTGGTGCGACAAGACAACCAGTGGCGCATCAAAAACTGGCAGTGATCCCGCCCTAAAATGTCTTTCTTCTGACTGCGCTATTTGCGGATACAATCCGTTACGATAAGGCAGGGAGTAGCGCCCGGTGGCGGAAAGGGCATGATCGGTAGTTTGGTTCACGCTTATACACCCCTGATCTTCTGGACTGGGGTGGGTGCTTTGTTGTTTCGATTTTTGCCTCAATCGTTTCCACGATCTTTAGGGCGGAGTTTGTATTGGGTAGGTGTGCCGTGGCAGATTTTTGCTTTGGTACGAGAAACGGATTTTTCGACAAATGTGGGTTTAGCACCTGCAATTACGATCGCAACGCTCGGTACAGGATTGACGATCGCTTGGATCGCGTTGCAAATTTTGATCTGGCTCAAAACAGAATCAAAGCCGACGGGGTTGAGTGCGATCGAAGGTTGGTTGCCGCCGCTCGATCGAGCCTCACAAGGAACGTTTGTGATCGCATCGACGATTGGGAATACGGGCTTTGTTGGTTTGGGGCTGATTCCCGCCCTGATCGGCAAGGGCGATCTGAGTTGGGCAGTATTTTTCAGCGTTACTCAAAACTTGATTGGAACTTACGGAATTGGTGTACTGGTTGCCAGTCACTACGGACGATCGAACGAGCAAAGTACAATTCGGTCACTATTGCGCGATCTTGTCACCGTTCCAACACTTTGGGCATTTGCTGCGAGTTATGCCACTCAGTCGATCGCATTTCCAGAATGGGGAGAAACGATCGTGCATTCGTCGCTTTTATTTGTGATTCCCGCTTCATTTTTGCTCATGGGAATGCGGCTGATTCAACTCAAAGGCATCGAGAGCCTCAAGAGCGCGGCAGTTCCGGTATTGCTTAAAGCGGTTATTCTACCGAGTTTAGTGGCGATCGCCATCGCATTTTTGGGATTGAATCACGAAGCACGCCTTTCCTTAACGATCATGGCAGGCGTACCCACCGCATTTGCAAGTTTGATCCTCGCGGAGGAATATAATTTAGATCACGATTTAGCTGCAAGTAGCATTGCTTTGAGTACGATCGTTATTCTAGGAACGATTCCAGTTTGGCTGTTTTTTAGTCACTAAAGATTGAAAAACTGTATAACTGCATACTTATATCTGGATCAATGGTAGAATTTTGCCGACAAGCCGAGACGCACTTTTATGCCGCCAACGCTCCTGACTGAAGCTGCAAACGCCCCACCAAAATTAACCATCGGGCGGATTTTGGTGGTCGATGATGAAGAATTGATTCGAGAGACGACCGCGCTCACCTTGTCCGACGAAGGTTATGAAATCATGACCGCGATCGATGGTCGTCAAGCCCTTGAAATTTTGCAAGAGGCTTTGAGCCAAGATTCTAGTAAATCAGCCATGCCAGATTTAATCATTCTGGATCTGATGCTGCCGTTTGTGAACGGGTTAGATATTTGCCGCTGGATGCGACGCGAAGGAAGTAGCGTCCCGATTTTGATGCTGAGCGCGAAAGGGAGTGAAACCGATCGCGTCGTGGGTCTCGAAGTCGGAGCCGACGATTACCTCACCAAGCCATTTGGAATGCGGGAATTAGTTGCCCGCTGCCGCGCCTTGTTGCGTCGTCACCAACAATTTCAGCCTGCTCAAGCGATTCCGACTCTGCAATTTCAAGACGTAACGATTTATCCGCAAGAGTGTCGCGTGACCGTCAGGGGTGAAGTTGTAAACTTTTCACCGAAAGAATTTAAGTTGCTAGAGCTTTTCTTGCGGCATCCGAAGCGAGTTTGGTCGCGGGATCAACTGTTAGAAAAGATTTGGGGTCACGATTTTATCGGAGAAAGTAAAACGGTTGATGTCCATATTCGCTGGCTAAGAGAAAAGTTGGAGCTTGATCCAAGCAATCCTCAATATTTAGTGACTGTGCGGGGCTTCGGCTATCGATTCGGTTAAGCTAAAGGGAGAGAAATGGTCTTACTCACCCTTTAGCCCCCCTTTTGCCCGTGTCTGTTTTCTGGTTTCTGGCTGGACTCGCGATCGGAATTCTTCCTTTCGTGCTGTATCGGGGTCAACTCAGTGCCCGGATTAATCGATTGGCAAAGGATCTCTCGCCTGATGAAGCTGCGGTCGATTTGTCGGTGACCTCTCGCCTGTCGATGATGATGGTTCATCATCAGGCTCAAATCGAGCAGTTGGAGCGCACTGCCGAAACGTGGAAACAGATTCTGAATCTTTCTCCGATCGGTTATCTTCAAGTTGATGAAGAGAATCAACTGATTTGGTGCAATCCCGCAGCGGTGCAGATGTTGGGCATTCATCAAAGCGACGACTATGCTCCTCGTTTGCTCTTGGAAATGGTGCGATCGTATGAACTCGATTCTCTAATCGAGAAGGCACGCGATCGGGATCAACCGCACCAGCGCGAATGGGTGTTTTATCCGATTTCCGCAGATGCCGAAGACCTCTCACAAGCGCGATCGGTTCCCATCCGTGGGCTTGCCTTTCCCTTGTTAGAAGGCGAGGTCGGGGTTTATCTTGAAAATCGGCAAGAAGCAATGAACTTAGCGCACCAGCGCGATCGCTGGACATCCGATGTGGCACACGAACTGAGAACGCCTCTGACTTCGATTCGCCTCGTCGCTGAAACGCTGCAACCTCGCTTAGATCCCCCAAATCGGCAATGGATCGATCGCTTATTGAATGAAACGATTCGCCTCAGCCGATTGGTACAGGATCTCCTTGATCTCAGCCAGTTGGATCTCAATCCTTCGCAAAGATTGCGGCTCACTTCGATCGATCTCGTGAAGCTGATTTATTCCACTTGGGAAAGCCTTGAGCCGCTTGCTTGTGAAAAACAAGTTCGGTTTCACTACAGCGGCTTAGAGTCCGTGATGATCCGAGCAGATGAAGCCCGAATGTACCGAGTCTTTCTCAATTTGCTCGATAACAGTTTGAAGTATAGCCCTGTTCAAGGCATCGTTCGAGTCGAAACAACTTTGCAAGAGCATTCAAAGCCCCGGATTCAAATTGATGTGATCGATGCAGGTGAGGGATTTCCTGAAGACGCGATCAATCACGTATTCGATCGCTTTTACCGCGCAGATGTTTCGCGGGCACGTCAGAGTCAGGGGCAGGAAGCCAGCCAGTTGACCAGCGGCAATGGGTTAGGACTCGCGATCGTGCGTCAAATCGTTGAGGCACATCATGGCACAGTCCGCGCTCAAAATCATCCTAATGGTGGCGCATGGTTACAACTCGTTTTACCCTGCGATAGCCCCACTGCACGAGAACGGAATCGGACTTCATAAATACTCTTCATGAATACTTATCGGTCTGTGACAACGAATTACGAATTCTGAATGTCGTGATTCCCCCCCTATCTTGACGAATACAGCGTGATTTAATATTTGTACATATTGATTGGTGTCATCTCGTCGCATTGCCGCTTCATTCGTTGCTCACAGCCTTCTAAGTCTTGGATTCAGTCTGTTATGTCGGAGAGAGTGCAAAAAATTCTTTCGCAATGGGGAATCGCTTCGCGTCGGCAGGCGGAACAGATGATCTTAGAAGGACGAGTGAGATTGAATGGAGCGATCGCGGAGTTAGGTCAAAAAGCTGATCCAATTCACGATCGCGTCGAAGTCGATGGATACTTGATTCAAACCGTCGATCGTCCGCAATCCATCTACCTGCTTTTAAATAAACCAGCGGGAATTATTTCCACCTGTGACGATCCCCATGATCGACGCACGGTTCTTGAACTGTTACCACAGTCACTAAATCAAGGAAAAGGACTTCACCCAATCGGGCGATTAGATGTAGAATCAACCGGGGCGATATTGTTGACCAACGATGGAGAGTTAACTCATTATTTGACTCATCCAAGCCATCATATTCCCAAAACTTACGAAGTATGGGTTGATGGAGAGGTGTCACGATCCGTCTTGCAACAATGGCGCGAAGGCGTTATGTTGGACAACCGAGAAACCCTACCTGCTTCGGTGGATGTTTTGCGACGCACTGAGTCTAGCACCCTGTTGCGTGTAATTCTGCGCGAAGGTAGAAATCGTCAGATTCGTCGAGTGGCTGAGCAGTTGGGGCATCCTGTGATTCAGCTACATCGCAGCGCGATCGGAGACATTCAACTCCAGCGATCGGGCAATTCCGCTTTATTACCAGGGCAGTATCGCCCACTTGAAGATTTTGAAGTTCGTATGTTAAAGCAGGGGATGAACTCATCCCCAGAGAAGTTGCCAGCACAGATGAAGGAGCAGCGCAGATGAGAAAGCAAAACCTCCACACGAATCGAGAGCAAGCTGAGCGGCTGGCAGAGTTGGGAAATCGGCTCCGCGATCGTCGTCAGGCACAGGACATCACACTCGAAAAAGTGGCAGGCACGACTTGTATTCAGCCGCGCTTATTAAGAGCGATCGAGCAAGGAAAAATTGAAGAACTGCCAGAACCCGTTTACATTCATAGCTTTATTCGTCAGTATGCGGACGCGATTGGGTTGAACGGGGTAGAGTTTGCCAGTGAGTTTCCGACCACTGGAATGGCATTACCGCCGATACGAACCTCCTGGCGATCATTGCCGGGAGCACAGTTGCGCCCGATGCACTTGTACTTGCTGTACATGTTGCTGATTGTAGGCGCGGTGAATGGGCTGTCGTATTTTCTGAATCGATCGACGCAAGCTTCGATCGCGACGGTCGAGCTGCAAAAATCTCCTGCACCCGTCTCGCCAATGGGTCCGTCATTACCCGCCCAGCAGTCCACTAAGAAAGCATCTCCTGCTTCGACGTCTGGTAAGCCTGTTCGGGTCGGCTTAACAGTCACCGAAGAATCCTGGGTGCGCGTCATGGCAGACAACAAAGTGGCATATGAAGGGGAATTACCGAAAGGAACGCAACGTACTTGGACAGCCGATCGCCAAGTGATCGTTCGAGCCGGAAATGCAGGGGGTGTAATTGTGACGTTTAATGACAGCCAAGCGAAACCCCTGGGTCAACCCGGAGAAATCGAAGAAATGGCGTTCCCGCCTGAGCCGCAAATGGCAAAGCTATTTTAAGAAATAGGTTTTAAGGTAATAGGCTGTGGGGCGTGAACCGCCCCTTTATTTTTGCAATTGCAGCATATGTCATCGCCTTCAACGCATTACGGCTGGTTTGGATCGATCGCTAATTTTCTCGCGTGTTCTCCAGCAGATTGGTTAGAAACGCTGAAAGCAAACTATCAAGCACTCTATCAACAGCGATCGACCGGGACGCAACAGCAAGCTTGGGGAGATTGTGAAAAGATTTTGCGGTCGCAATTTTCCCTCTTGGTTAAAAGCCGCCCTGATAGCCAATCGTGGACACTGATTTTTGAATATGAATTGCCCGGTGAAGGAGGGCGGCGACCTGATTTAGTTTTGTTAGGAGCAGGACAGATCCTCGTTTTCGAGTTCAAACAGAAAGCAGCGCTATCAAATGCTGATGTGGATCAAGTAGCGGCGTACGCGCGGGATTTGGCGGAATATCATCAAGCATCGGCTCACAATCCTGTGACTGCGATCCTGATTCCGACTCGTTACACAAAAGAAAATACAAATCGGAATGCAGTATACATTCTGAATCCAACGCGAATTTCAACTTATTTAGAAACGCTGGACGAAACGCAGCCTCAAATTGATGTCGATCGCTGGATCAATTCAACTTATGAACCGCTGCCTACCGTGATCGATGCTGCACGTCGCATTTTTCAGCAGGAACCCTTGCCCAGTATCAAGCGTGCTCAGAGTGCCAGGATTCCTGAGATTCTGAACTATCTGAATCAAATCGTCGATCGCGCTTACCAGCAAAAAGAGCGGCACTTGATTCTGATCACAGGCGTTCCGGGAGCAGGAAAAACGCTGGTCGGATTGCAGTTCGTGTATCAAACCGAAAGCGATCGTCCTGCAATTTTTCTCTCTGGAAATCGCCCGCTAATTACCGTTCTCCAATACGCCCTTCAAAGTAAAGCTTTTGTGCGCGAAATTCGGAACTTTTACCTTCAGCATGAGGCTCGTCGTCAATCGGCACCGAGAGAACACATTGTCGTCTTTGATGAAGCGCAACGGGCGTGGGATGTCGAGCGCATGACTGAAAAATATGGCATTACGAGCGCGGCTCCGGGTGCAGTGCTGCGAATTTGTGAGCGTGTTCCAGAGTGGTGTGTATTACTGGGCTTAATCGGTGAAGGGCAAACGATTCACGTCGGTGAAGAAGGCGGGATCGAGCAATGGAATCAAGGCTTGAAAAGTGCGATCGAGCCTTGGCAAATCCACTGTTCGACCGAGCAAGCTCAGAATTTCGAGACGACAGTTCACACAAATAATTTATTAAATCTGACGACATCTTTGCGATCGCATCTCGCGAAACACGTTCAAACCTGGGTGGCTCACGTTCTTGATGGAGAAATCGATCAGGCTCGATCAGTAATGCCTTTTTTAATCGAAGAGGGATTTAATTGTTACCTGACCCGTGATTTTGAGATCGCAAAAGAATATTGTCGATCGCGCTATCAAGGGCAATCCGACAAGCGTTACGGTCTTGTCGCTTCGTCTCGATCGCGCAATTTAGTCAAGTACGGCATTAGAAACGACTATATTTCGACGCAGAAATTAAATGTTGGCGCTTGGTATATTGATCCGCCTGACTCTGAAGCTTCTTGCTGTAGCTTTGATCGCGTGGTTACAGAATTTAGCTGTCAAGGATTAGAGTTGGATTTCCCGATCGTGGGATGGGGCGATGACTTCATTTGGAGCGATCGCGCTTGGATCACAAAAACACGCCAAAAGAATGTTCGTAATCCGTTACAACTACGTATTAATAGTTACAGAGTTCTGCTGACTCGCGGACGAGATGGATTCATTCTTTTCGTGCCGCCAGAATCCAAAATGAATGACACGTTTGAAACGCTGCGATCCTCCGGATTAGAGTTGCTTAACGGTGAAGAATAATGTCATCGATTGCAGACTTTTGAAGGGATGTTGAAGAGTGATTTCTGAAAAAACACGGATTGATCTACGTCACGGCGTAACGCATTTAACTCAACTATACTGACCTCAATCCGTTTTTGTGCAAAACTTTACCCGCTTAAATTCCGAATCGCAGCCTTGATCGCCTGTAGTAATCAGTAGAAACTTCAGGCAATCGCACATCGCGATTCTCAATTGCTCTACCTTCGGTAGTTTCAACGTTTCCTGGAACACTCAACTCTGTTCTTGAGTCCCAAACACCGGGAACACTAGCGAAGCAACCGAACGAACGATTCCACATAGCGCACAAACGAACATGATGCCAGCAACTTCTTTCTACGCTGATGCAGAGTTTGACCCCTCCACCTTGGAGCATTCACGGATCTCACCAGAACCAGAGTTCGATCCCACCACAGATCTAACAGAACTTGAAGCTGAACTGGCGGGACAAGCAGGAATGCGTGCCGCTGGACGGAAAACCACTGACTTAGTAAGGCTCTATCTACAAGAAATTGGGCGCTATCGTCTACTTGGACGCGATGAAGAAGTCTCTGAAGCGCAAAAAGTCCAGCGCTATATGAAGCTTTTAGAACAACGCAACGATGCCGCAGCCAAAGGTAACGCACCAATCAGTCAGTACGTGGCATTAATCGACGCTCGCGATCGCTTAGTCTCGACCCTGACTCACCGCCCCTCGCTCGAACGCTGGGCAGCCGAAGCCAATATCGATGTCACAAACTTGAAGCCGATGTTAGCCGAAGGCAAACAACACTGGGCAAAACTGGTCGGATTAACCGTTGCCGAACTCGATCAGATGCAAAATCAGGGACTTTCCGCCAAAACGCACATGATCAATGCGAACCTGCGGCTAGTCGTCTCTGTGGCGAAGAAATACCAAAATCGCGGTTTAGAATTGCTCGACTTGATTCAAGAAGGCACTTTGGGGTTAGAACGAGCCGTTGAGAAATTCGACCCGACCAAAGGCTATCGATTCAGCACGTATGCTTACTGGTGGATTCGTCAGGGTATTACTCGCGCGATCGCGACCCAAAGTCGCACCATCCGGCTGCCCGTCCATATCACCGAAAAGCTTAACAAAATCAAAAAAGCCCAGCGCAAAATCTCTCAAGAAAAAGGTCGCACCGCCACGATCGAAGACATTGCATTGGAACTGGAAATGACCGCGCCTCAAGTGCGAGAAGTTCTGCTTCGAGTTCCGCGATCGGTGTCTTTAGAAACGAAAGTCGGTAAAGAACGCGATACCGAATTGGGTGACTTGCTCGCAACTGAGGAAACAACACCCGAAGAAACCTTGATGCGCGAATCGCTCAGACGCGATCTGATTCAGCTCTTGGCGGATTTGACTGATCGTGAACGAGACGTAATCGAGATGCGATTTGGTTTAGGAAGCGATGGACACCCCTACTCACTCGCGGAAATCGGACGCGCTTTAGAATTATCCAGAGAGCGAGTTCGGCAAATTGAAGCGAAAGCATTGCAAAAACTTCGTCAGCCAAAACGTCGTAACCGGGTGCGAAACTACCTTGAGTCGCTTAGCTAACTTCTCCTCTCCCTCCTGCAATTGCAGAATATTCTCAATTAGGCGAACTTATTGCAAGTCGCCTATTTTTTTTGTATGCTATGATTCTCAAGAAAGGAGACTTTGTTGACAATGCTAAACGCTCCTACTTATAACAGTGCTTCGCTCAAGGCTGAACTAAACGAAAAGGGATGGCGCCTAACCCCGCAGCGCGAGACTATTCTTCAAGTATTTCAAAAACTTCCTGAGGGTCAACATCTCAGCGCCGAAGATCTCTATCACGAGCTTCAAACGCAAGGCGAGGGAATTAGTTTATCAACGATTTATCGCACCCTTAAATTAATGTCTCGAATGGGAATTTTGCGTGAACTCGAACTTGCAGAGGGACACAAACACTACGAAATCAACCAACCGTACCCGCATCATCATCATCATCTAATTTGTGTTCGATGCAATAAAACGATCGAATTCAAGAGCGATTCAATTCTCAAAACGGGGACAAAAGCAGCCCAGAAAGAGGGATACCACATCTTAGACTGTCAATTAACCATTCATGCAGTGTGCCCGACCTGCCAGCGATCGCTCCTGCCGCTCTAGCCTACTGAAACACAACCCGCGCATCCTGCAATCCGCGCGATCGCAAAACCCCGGCTCTACGCTCTGCCTGTTCTGGAGTGAGGTAACTGCCTGCATTGACGTAATTTCCTAAACGAGATTGTCGCGGAATCGCATCCGGAAGCACAAATCGAATTCGATCAAAATCTGCACGATCGCGAAACGGAACAATCACGTTGTAACGGCGGCTATTCTGAGGAATGGATGGGCTTCTTGGATCAGGATTGGGCAAGGGTGTGGGAGGCACTGACACACCTAAGACGGCATAAACTTCAGCATCAGCCACGCCAGTCTGAGGAAGACCGCGATCTCGTTGAAGTTGAAGCACTGCGCTTTGAGTATCTGGACCAAAGACACCATCGATCGCACCGTAATAATATCCCCGCGCTTGCAGTTGGGTTTGTAACTCTTGCACACCGGGACCGCGATCGCCAAGTTGCAATTGATCGCCAAACTGGGCAGAACCTGATCCCGGTGATGAATTTCCCAATCCTAAAGCGCGATAGGTTTCCGCACCGACCACTCCATCTGGAGTAATTCCGCGCTGTTCTTGACAGCGGATCACTGCATCGCGCGTTTGAGAGCCGAAGAAGCCCGTAGTCGGACCATCAAAGCAGCCCAAGGCTCTAAGACGGTCTTGCAATTCGCTAACGGTCGTACCTGAATCGCCTTCTCGTAGAACAATTTGTGCGGTTGCAGCCGAGGCGAAACCAATAATGGCGCACCCGACCATCGCGCTCAAAACTTGAAGGCTTCGTCTCCTGATGCGCGATCGCTTCCTTGGCGCTTGATTGAGTGACGCGGTTTCACAGGCAAGATGCAGATGTGCGATCGGTTCCATATTTTTTGGGCAACGTTTTTGAAGAAGAGTACAATAGAGGGTTTCTCCTAAAAGTATATTACCCAGTGCGCGTTTTACAAGGCTAAATGAAATGCACTAGAAGGAGAGTATCTCTCTACATTTATGTCGTAAGTCAGATCGCGTCTGTTATCCAAGGTAACTAAAATCCCTTGAAAGCTCGATTTCGCGGGTCTAGTTTTCGGACAGCTGGTTCTGATCTTTAGCTAGGTATTAATATGAGTTCCCCTAACTCTTCGGAGTCGATCACAGCGAGTTCGCTCTCTGAGCAATCTGCAAGCCCAAAGACTGCTTTAACGGTGATTGATGCAGTAGCGTTGATTGTTGGCATTGTGATCGGAGCAGGGATTTTTGAGACTCCTGCCTTGGTTGCATCTAACACAGGCACAAATTCTACAGTTTTATTCGCTTGGATGCTTGGAGCGATCGTGTCCTTAATTGGGGCATTGTGTTATGCCGAGTTAGCCACGACTTATCCCCATATTGGAGGCAACTATTATTATTTGCAGCGGGCTTACGGAAATTCGATCGCGTTTCTATTCGCTTGGGCAAGAATGACGGTTGTGCAAACTGGCTCGATCGCCCTTCTTGCTTATGTTTTTGGCGATTATGCCTCTGAAATTCTGCCACTAGGAGCTTTTCCAGGATCGATTTATGCAGCAAGCGCGATCGTATTGTTCACAGCAATCAATATATTGGGATTGCGACAAGGGAAAGGCGTTCAAAATTGGTGGGGAATGGCAATGACTTTGTGTTGTTGTCTTATGGCGGTTGGAACGAAGCGGCTTACATTTCAGCCGAGATTCGCAATCTCGATCGAAATATTGCTCGATCGCTCTTTTGGGGAATTGGCATCATTGCGGCAATTTATATTGCGATTAACTTTGCCTACCTGCATGGATTAGGCGTGAGTGGAATGGCGAATTCATCTGCGGTGGCTGCGGATTTGATGCGTGGCGCTTTTGGGCAGTCGGGTGTCGTCTTTATTAGCTTTCTCATTGCCGTTTCAGCCTTGGGTTCATTAAACGCAACTGTTTTTACCGGAGCGCGGACGAACTTTGCCTTGGGTCAGGATTCCAATGAATTTCGATTTCAGTGAATGGTTTTTAATGGAACGAATGTGTATTTTTGGACGGTTCCTAAGCAGGTTCCGGCGAATTTGAAAGAATGATGGGGGCATTTCTCCATCTATCAAACCCCTGTATAGGGTTAAATTCCGATCGAGACTTCATAGTTTACCGTTCCAAGCCACGGAGATTGGGGTTGCTGGTATGGCTTAAATTTTACAGGTGCAAGATTCGCTTTTTTGAACAGATGCGACATAAAATGCAGCGAACCTTGCAGCAGATCAGCGCTGAGTAAATCACGTTCTGGGGTCGATCGTAGTTTTTGACTAAACGATTTCATGACGTTTTTCAGTCGTCCAGCATTTTGTGACAGTTCTAGATAGGCAAATGTCACATTCCGAATTTCAGCTTCAATTTTGGCGGGATTCGTCAAGATTTGATTCTCAAGGATGCCGTTAAAACGCTGTTGAATGAAAGCTTTTACGTGTTCGGAATAGAGTTTCGGATGATACTGCTGGAGTGCTTCAGAAAGGCGAATCTGTGGATTTTTGTTGATGTTTACGCCGATCGCCCAAGCTGCAATATCCGCAATATAGTCAGAATCAGAGGCAAAGCGATCGAGCGCTTCACTTAACGAATTGAGCTTACCGGGAGATGAGCGATAAAGCTCGATCGCTGATCCAATATCGCCCGCCCAAGAAGTATGATCACCTGTCCAGCGCGTGAAGTCCGACCATTGCAAACCGGGCTGATTAATTTGGTCTGAGAGTGCTGCGATCAAATGTCCAAAATCGGTAATCTCGCAGGCGAGAGTAATGTCTTGGTCTAACTTACCTTCAATAAACGGTTGCTCAAATCCGGTTACGATCGTCCAAGCTTTTGTGGTGTAGCTTGGCTTGGTATAGCCGCGTAATCGATTGGTAATTTCATACGTTGAGGCATCCGGGTAGGATTGCTCAAAATTGCTGATGAATTGCAGAACGGTTGAGAAGTCAGTCATGGATTCAAAAAAATTGCTGTGCCTAGATTAGACACAGCATCGAATTATCGGGATACGGAAGTAGAAATAGATTGGTTGATTCTCGCTATCCTCTCAATTTCTGGGTATTCTCGACCAAGCTTTGAGCAAAGGTATCAAATCGCTTAGACAGCCCCTCATCGAGCAGCTTACCGTCTTCGCTAAATGCCTTCCAAGCTTGTCCTACAGCAACTTGTTCAGGAATTGTCCAAGCATGAATCCAGCGCAAGATGATTCGCAAATCGTTGAGTGAATTATTATTTGACTGTCCACCCAGAACGCTAATCACGCCTGTTACTTTTCCGGTGAACTCCTCAAATCCCATCAAATCTAACGCATTCTTCAGCACACCACTCACGCTACCGTGATACTCTGGTGTCGCTAAGATCACTGCATCCGCCTCACTGACTGCCTGTTTCAGCTTAGCAACCCCTGGATAATCCGGATAATCATCGCTACCATCACAGAAAGGCAGGTTCAGCGATCGTAAATCCAGGATTTCTACATCCGCTCCCAATGCCGCAACACGATCGATGGCAGCTTTAAGGGCTTGCTGACTGTACGAACCTGGTCTTAAACTTCCAGCGATGCCGACTACTTTGACCATGAGGCTGATTCCTTGGAAACGATATGTTATTATCATAGCTAAAGCAAACTCATAATGACTACGCCTTAAGTGGTAATCCAGAAATTTGGTTAGAAATATCAGGAGCAATGTGCGATGACACAAGCAGTTGAACTCACACAATTAGACAGTCCTCAAGAATGGGATTTGTCGGATCTTTATCAAGGCTTTGATGATCCGAAGTTGACTCAGGATCTAGAGTCGTTACAGATCCAAGCGGGTGAATTTCGCGATTCATTTCGTGGCAAAGTCAAACACTTAAATCCCGAACAATTAGCAGAATGCTTTAAGACCTTGGAAGCGATCGCTGAAAAATCTGGTTATCTCTATGCATTTCCATCCCTGATTTTTTCAGCCGATACTCGCAACACCGAAGCCAAGCAATTCCTCGACAAAGTGATGGAAGCGCTGACGTTGGTTGAGAATCAATTATTGTTCTTTGATCTAGAACTCCAAGGTTTAGATGCAGCGAAGTTTGACACCTTGCAAAAAGCTTCCGTTCTTTCTGACTACCAGCACTATCTAAACCGCATTGCAAAATACCGTCCTCACACGCTTTCGGAAGAAGTTGAACAAACGCGCAATCAAGATAGTCTCACCGGAAGACAAGCCTTTATTCAACTACGATCGGTGCATCTTGGCGAACAAGAATACGAGCCTGTTACTACTCCAGAGGGTCGCACAGTCAGCACTGAGTCTGAACTGAGTGCGTTGCTCTATCATCCCGATCCGACAGTTCGCACCGCAGGCTATCAATCGGTTCGCAAAGTGATGAAGCAGCACAATTCGCTGTATGCCTACATCATGAACACGGTGGCGCAGGATCACAAGATAGAAAATCAGATGCGCGGCTATGAATCGACGCTACACAAGCAATTGTTAGCCGATGAAGTTTCCGAACCTGTGTTTCGGGCAATCATGACGGGGACAGGCGATCGCTTTGACTTATTCCAGCGCTACTACAAGCTGAAAGGTCAAGCATTAGGACAAAAGATTCGCACTGCTGATCTATATGCACCTTGGACAACGGAAAGCACGCCGCCTGTTACATACAAAGCGGGCGTTGAAACTTTACTATCGGCATTGGATCAGTTTGATGCGAACTATGCCCGACGGGCAGAAGAGTTCTTCTTGAAAAACTGGGTGGATGCAAAAGTGCGTCCGGGTAAGCGGGGTGGTGCATTCTGTTCTTACACCTACGGCAAACATAGCTATCTATTGATGTCGTACACCGATGACTACAATTCGTTGTTTACCTTAGCGCACGAGATGGGTCACGGATTGCACTTTGCTTGGATTGACGATCGACAAACCTATTTCAACAGCAATCCACCGATGGTGCTGGCAGAAATCGCTTCAACCTTCAATGAACTGTTGCTGCTCGATTATCTATTGAAGCAAGCAAAGGATGATAAAGCACTGACCAAATCATTGATCACTCGTCAGCTTGAAGATCAGTTGAATCTATTGTTTCGACAAAGTACGATCAGTCGGTTAGAGTTGGCAATTCACGATCGAGCGGCTCAAGGTAGCTTTGATCATACCTTCGTCAACGAAGAATGGATGAAACTGTATCAGACCTTGTGTGGGGATGCAGTTGAAGTGTTATCTGAACATCAGTATGACTGGGCGCGAATTGGACATATCTATTTCAAACCGTTCTATTGTTATCAGTACACTGCATCAAACATTGTCAGCCTTGCTTGTTATCAGAAGTATCTTGAGGTTGGTAAAGACTTTATTCCAGGTTATTTGGAGTTGCTTGCAGCAGGTGGCAGCTTAGATCAGGTTGCAGCGCTACGGCAGTATGTCGGTGTGGATATCGAAGATCCGGCGACGATTCGAGGTGCATTGACCTATGTTGAGAAGCTGTTAGATCAGCTACAAGCGAGTTTGTAACACAACGTCAGTTCGGGATAAGAAATTGCTGAACATGCCTTGGCGAATAGAATTCGCGACTATACAAACAAAGTCCGCAGCGGCAGACTCCTACTCTAAGTGAGTTGCTAGTATGCAAAGGCATACTTCATCTGTTTAGTTGCGAATTCCATTCGCCAAACGTCTCACCATTGACCCGAATTCACGGTACGCAGTTTTCTAAGACTGATGCAGAATAACCCCCAAATCCCAGAATTGGGATTTGGGGCTTTTTGATTGCGCCTCTCTCTAGCCTTGATTCAGCTTTTTCGCTAACAATTGATTCGTCAGTTTTGGATCAGCCCGTCCGCCCGTTTCCTTCATCACTTTGCCGACGAAAAAGCCGAGCAGTTTCGTTTTACCGCCGCGATATTGTTCTAATTCGTTCAGATTCGCAGCAAGAACGGCATCGATCGCAGATTCGATCGCGCCCACATCCGAGATCTGAATCAAGCCTTTCTTCTCGATCAGTTCTTTTGCCGATCCGCCCGTTTTCAGCAACTCTGGTAATATGTCTTTACCGATTTTGTTGCTGATTGTGCCATCTTCAATCAGTCCAATTAGCTCGGCTAACGTTTCAGGCTTGAGTGCAAGTTGGGTAATGCTCAGACGCTCATTGTTGAGATAAGCACTGATATCGCCCATAATCCAGTTTGCTGCCAGTTTTGGATTGGCTTTGGCGGCGATCGCGGCTTCAAAATATTCGGCAATGGCGCGATCGTCAGTCAAAATTCGCGCATCGTAAGCCGAGAGTCCTAACTCCTCTTCGTAGCGGTGACGCTTTTGGTAAGGTAACTCCGGTAATTGCGATCGCCATTCTTCCAATTGTTCTGGAGTAACTTCGATCGGACCTAAATCCGGTTCGGGAAAGTAGCGATAATCGCTCGATCCCTCTTTCACGCGCATACTAATCGTGCGTTGCGATCCTTCTTCCCAAAGGCGCGTCTCTTGAATAATCTTTTCACCATTCTCGATCGCAGTCGTTTGCCGTTCGATTTCGTAGTCGATCGCTTTTTGAATCGCACTAAACGAGTTCATATTTTTGATCTCGACTTTCACGCCGAATTCTTCTTGCCCAACCGGACGCACCGAAACGTTCACATCACAGCGCAGTGAGCCTTCTTGCATATTGCCGTCACTCACACCCAAATACAGCATGATTCGACGTAGCTCTTGAGCATATTCGGCGGCTTCCTGACCCGTTCGCATATCCGGCTCAGACACGATTTCACACAGCGGAACCCCGGCGCGGTTGTAATCCACCAGCGAATAGGTTGATCCCGATAAACGATCGCTGCCGCCATGCACCAGTTTGCCTGCATCTTCTTCCATGTGCAGACGAGTAATCCCGATGCGCTTGGTTTTCGCTTTGCCGTTTTCATCCAGCAATGGCTTACCTTTCTCGTCGGTAATCTCGATTTCTAGCCAACCGTGTTCTGCGATTGGCAAATCATACTGAGAGATTTGATAATTTTTCGGCAGATCAGGATAGAAATACTGTTTGCGATCGAACTTACTGTAGGGTGCGATTTGGCAATTGAGCGCGAGTCCTGCCTTGACCGCATATTCCAACACTTTCTGATTCAAAACAGGCAAGACTCCCGGCATTCCCATACAAACCGGATCGATATGAACGTTGGGATCGGTCGTAAACTGAGTGGAACTATCCGAAAAAATCTTCGTTTCGGTGTTCAACTGACAGTGAGTTTCGAGTCCGATAATTGCTTCGTACTGAGTTTTAGCGGGAGCAGCAGTAGTCATGAAATCAATACGCCTATAAGAAGCTGGATATATTCTAAAGGATTAAGGCAGAACGAAGATGCGGAAACCCGGATCGGATTTCTGGAATCGGCTAAAATTGCTACACTCCTGAAAAGTTTCAGATCGTCTTACAAAATCTGCGTAACATTGAGAAAACTTCCCGATCGGGAACTGAGGAATCTGGAATGCTGGTCTGCCCTCAATGCCATTTTGAGAATCCAGAACACCATAAGTTTTGTCAGGCGTGCGGCACTTCGCTCTCTGAAAAGCCCTGCCTAAATTGTGGTGAGATGGTTGATTGGAGCGCTTATCAATGCCTCAATTGCAATGCAATCACGGGCACAATTCGCTCGGTCTGGATGACGATGCCATTCGAGCCAAACGTGGCTTATCTCGATTCGCAACAGCGCTATGAAATTTTGGAATCAAAAACAGCCCTGCTGCAAGTCCTCGATCGAGAACCCCTCAAGCCCGCAACGATCAAAACGCCCCCCAATCGTGCCATTCCTTATCTAGAATTAGAGCCTTACCTACATCAGATTTTGCCGCATCTATTTAATGCATGGCAGGAGGGAGACCGCGAAATTCTCATTCTTGAAGCACGATCGCACTACACAACGCTAAGCGATTTTCTCAAAACCAGTAAGAATGTGCCCATGCTGCAAATTCTCCACTGGTTCTACGAAATGGTTGATATATGGGAAGCGCTGGAACCCTATCATCTGCGGCAGAGTCTACTAAAGCTTCACAACTTGCGACTCGATGAAGACCAACTGCTGTGTTTAGAACAACTAGTTCCCGAATCTGTAACTGCGCTCAGTCTAAAAAACTTGGGTACAATCTGGCAGACACTCCTCTGTCAACTTTCTCAAACACAATCGGCATCCTTACATCAATTGATCGCCGACATCCAAACCGAAACGATATCAACTCTTGATCAACTTCGATCGCATCTCAAAGCGATCGCGCACGATACCCAAGCCGATTTTACAGACTCCGAGATCATGTCTGACCCTCCCTCCCCCGAAGATTTTCCCCGTACTTCCGAAACGCCGCCCGAAGAAGCAATCACGCTAATTACCGAGCCAGATCCCGATCAAGATGATGCACCCACGGTCGTGTTACCGATGCAGTTGTTTAGCCTAGAGGATGCTGGACGCACTGATATTGGACGGCAACGCGATCACAACGAAGATTGTTTCGGCATGGATACTCAAATTGATAAAGTGCAGTCTCCGACCAGCCGATTGGTTCAAGCACGAGGGCTATATATTCTGTGTGATGGCATGGGCGGTCATGCAAGCGGAGAAGTGGCGAGCCAAATGGCGTTAGACACGCTGAGAACCTACTTTCGGCAGTACTGGCGAGACATGGATCAAGGGAAATACTCCGCAAAGCTTCCGTCTGCGGATGTGATTCGAAGCGCGATTCAGCAGGCGAACAAAGCGATCTACAACGTCAATCAAGACGGACTACGATCGGGCAGTGGTAGAATGGGAACAACCCTGGTGATGGTATTGATCCACGATACAGAAGCTGCGATCGCTCATGTGGGAGACAGCCGTCTATATCGCTACACTCGCAAGCGTGGACTGGAGCAAATGACGCTAGATCACGAAGTCGGACAGCGCGAAATTTTGCGAGGTGTGGAACCTGAAATCGCTTACGGTCGCCCAGATGCTTACCAACTCACCCAAGCATTAGGACCGCGAGATGAGTACTTCGTTAATCCTGATGTGCAGTTTTTTGAAATTAACGAGGATGTAGTCTTGCTGCTGGCATCAGATGGCTTAACAGATAACAACCTGCTAGAGACTTATTGGCAAAGTCATGTTGATCCGTTGCTGAGTTCGCAAACGAATTTGGATCAAAGCGTGGGTAACTTGATTGATTTGGCAAATCAGTACAACGGACACGACAACATTACAGCGATCGCGATTCGCGCCAAAGTCCGCCCGAATCTTGAGCAGTTGAAATAGCAATTCCTTTTCAAATATTTTCTAGCAAACGACTTTTTGAGTGAGTTCTAAGCAATTTGGAGAATGGGTATATCTATTCTTCTTAATTCTATCTGCAAAAATTAAAGCAATTCTTGTTGAAAACTCTGTTCGCTTCTAGTAGCAATCTCGTGCCGTGAATCATTTATTTTGAAGAACAAATCAAATCTTTCTTTCCTTGGAAGTTCGGTTAATCGAATCAAATCGCTCTTCATTTTTGCTTTATATTTTGACTAAATTTTAGACTTTGTTTAGCTTTTGAAACTTAGATTGAGTTCTTATACCAATTCTCTAAATTCCCGCTACAGATAGTGCTTCCAGAATAGATGCTCGTCCTGTGATAGACAAGATC
>PSLO01000162.1:0-5292 GCA_040289665.1 Leptolyngbya sp. ERB_1_1
CGAACGCAGAGGGGCGCAAAGCGTTTGCAGACCAACCGCTTAATGTTTAGTTTATAAATGCGCTCTAAGGTTTTTTAGTTGAACAATTGTTTCTGGAATTTTGCTAATTCTATTATTTCTTAAGTCTAGTCTTGAAAGGTTTTTCAATTTAGAGATCTCTTCTGGTATCTCACTAATCTCATTGTTACCTAGCTTTAGACTTTCCAGAGCTGATAAGTTAAAAATCTGAGATGGAATTTCTTTAAGTTTTTCAGTCTTTTTATCTCTAGAATCAACCTCTAACTCCTTGAAATTAAACTCTCCAGCCGCTCGAATCTTTGCTAAAGCCCAAGCGGGAGTTTTGCTGTTATTGGGGTTCTGGGGAGACATGGGGGAGAGAGGGGAGGGACGTTTTTAAGGTATCAAATTTTGCTGAGAGGCGGGAGTGAGGAGTGAGGAAGATGGGGTGAGAAGTCAATTAGAATGAAGAGAAAAGTTTGACTCAACTGGGATACCCGCACATGGTCTCATCAGAACTCATTGCCACACTCCGCTCTCTCAGTCGTGCTGATCAATTTCACATCATGCAACTTCTGCTCTCCGAACTTGCTCAACAAGAAACAGACCTCATTAAACCCGGTGAATCTTATCCAGTCTGGTCGCCCTACGATGCAGACGAAGCAGCAGAGATCATGTTGAAAGCGCTACAAGCTGCAAAGACTGAAAATAATGCGTGATAGTGAACAATATCCATTCATCTCTGGTGATGCTGCATTAGCTGAAGCTCGGTTTCGTCCATACTTGCCTCTTACCCTGAATCATCAACAGAATTTTCTTGAGGCATCTGGCTTGTTAGACACTGGAGCAAGCATAAATGTGCTGCCATATTCGTTAGGAGTTGAGCTTGGCTATGAATGGGAACGCCAAACCACGGCATTAAGTTTGACCGGAAATCTGGCTCAGTACGAAGCGCGTGTCGTACTCCTTCAAGCTGTTGTCGGACAATTTGAGCCTGTGCAACTGGTCTTTGCATGGACGCAGGCGACGAATGTACCGCTGATTTTGGGACAAGTTAATTTCTTCATGGAATTTAACGTCTGTTTCTACCGCTCACAATTGCAGTTTGAGATTGTACCCAAAGGCGGGACTTGAGAGATAAAGTGTCTCGGCTGTAAAGCGCAAATGCGATGCGGAACTGCACGTTTTACCATCGATCGCAATGGCTACCACGTCTCCTCACTCGACAACGAGTATCAAAGACTCATCGCCGAGTTTCAAAGACTCACTGACGAGTATCAAAGACTCGGCGACGAGTATCAAAACCTCATCAACAAGTATCGAAGACTCACTGACGAATCTCTAAGACTCATCGCCGAGTTTCAGAAGCTCGATCGCGAGTCTCAGAAGCTCAACCATGAGAAAAATTGCAAGCACAAATCGATCTCAGTGTTAACACACCAGATGCTGAACCGATTCGACAGAAAGAGCGACTATTCCTCAAAGTACGCTGGAGTAAAAGTTCCATGCAATCCGTAAGGAATGTGATGCTTGAGATGTAGCTTTGCGACGATGCTCAAATCTTTCGCATCGACAATTACAACATCCGATCGATCGCGTTTTGTATCAAACACGGTTGCAATTAACCATCCGTCATCTTCTTTGCCCTGCAATTCAGTGTAGAGTCCATCTTCCGAAGCTTTACCGCGCGGAACAAACACAGGCTCACTCACATAGCCAGTTGGTGCAAAACTGCGAACCTGACGCGCTCCCGTTTCGACATCGACTTTAAGAATCGCTTGATGCGGTGCATTTCCGCTTTCTGCATGCGCCGCCGCCAGATAGATGTAACGATGTTCACGTCCAGCTTTCGCAGGATGAATAAACGGAAACTCACAGCAACGCGCTTCGAGGAGTTCTCGATCGACCCCCCCTGTTTCTAAGTTCATCCGAAAACGCCATAGTTGTCCGGGTGAAAGCGCATCAAAATCGGTTTCTCGATAGTCTGCTCCAGGTTCAACCTCTGGCAAACTGGTGTAACAGATCGAATCGATCACAATTTCGCCATCTTGCTCGAATGCGTTGGCATGATGAAACACAAAACCGGATGGCGTTTCGAGAATTTGGGGTTTTGCTTTGACAGCGGGATCGCGTGGAATGATCAGAACTTTCGTCGTTTGATCCGGTTGAAATTTGATACATTCTCCTGCCGATCGCACTCCAGCGACGAATGGCAGTGGATTGAACTTCACCGGATTCTGAAAGAAAATACAGTAGTTCGGAGTGATGGCAAAGTCGTGAATGAAGGCAAATCCGGGCACCGGATAATCGTGGTGGCGGATAATGTTGCCATCGAGATCGAGTTCGTAGATTGCGATCGTAAATGACAATCCAGCCTTGATCGAGAAGTTCACCAAGCAAGGATTACCGTTATCAAACTTGCTCGATGGATCAATCCAAGGATGTGCCGCGAAAGGTGCGCCTTTACCTAATTTTCCGTCAAAGTACTCTAAGCCCAGTGTTTCTAAGGTCTTTGGCTCAAGGCGATGGGGTTCAGCGGCTTCCCAGAGAGCAAGCAGCTTTCCGCCCCAGTAAATCACCTGCGTATTGGCGATATTTTTGATCCGAACATCGAAGGCATTCGCCAGCCAACCCCCCGATTTCTGTGTTCCAAATACGCCACGATAGAGAATTTTCCCAGCTTTTCGTTCGGCTAAGTAGCCTTCGGTTCTAACAAAACGATTGCGAAAATGAGCGCGTCCGTTGTGAAATGCGATCGCGCTAATCATGCCATCGCCATCAAACGGATGCTGAAATCTTTCGCCGTTGACCTCGAACAATCCAGGACCATTTCTAAACAACGTTCCGTTTAACTCGGCTGGAATCTCGCCCTCAATCTCGTCAATCCAGTAATCGTATTCTTGTTGAAGCGACCGATATCCCCGCTGCCATTCTTTAGTGTTGTAAGAAGTGGTCGGAACCGTAGCCGCGTGTTCAAAAAGCTGAAACCCTTGCATTGTTCTTTCGTGCCTTATCCTTTGACTTCTAAATCGGGTTACTCGATCGAGGTTTCCTTCGCTGCGCTCACCGAAACCAAATTCGGCATAAATGCTTGTCCGATCGGTTTCGCCGGATCAGCCTCTAATGCAGGAGGAACTTCAGCAGTCACGCTTGCGTGTGCCGAAGGCATCGGTGTAGTCGCATCCGTCGCAGGCAGCCAGCCCAACAACGGTAATGGCAACAAGGTACTGAGGTTCGTAATCAGCACCAAAATCCAGAGGTTGTCGAAATTCGTATCGGTCACGCCCAACCAGTGAGTTAACAGCGCCCCCAACTCATACGACACTAACCCCGATAAGTTCACTATCGACATTAACAAAGCAAACAGCGTCGCTTCTACTCCCGGTGGGCAGAGTCTCGCTGCCAAAACCAGCACAGGCATAAACGCGATCTGCCCCATTACAGTGAGAATCAAACTATCGCCCAAACTAAACCAGCGATCGTCGATTCCCAATGCCCGGTTCGTATGCGTCACAAGCAACAGCATCGACAATCCCAAAACGGCAGAGATCACCGTAGACCAACCAAAAATTGACCTGAACGGAACCGCTTTCAGAAATCGCTGAAATACCCAAACTCCTAAAACCGAGGCAATACTGGTGACAAGACGCACGCGCCCTAAAAACTCTGGCTCAAATCCTAATTCATTCGTTGAGAAGTAAAAGAACGAAGATTCAGCCGTTGGAGTCGCTTGCCACAAAAACAGAAATGCAGTCGGCAACCAGATCGATTTTTGTGTCACGGCTTGTTTAAGCTGCTTCAACTGATCGCCCACCACTGACCAATTCGCTTTCTCGGTGACAGGCGATTCCGCAATCAGCCAGGCGACACAGGACACAATTAGCGGAAACGTTGCGGTAATCCAAAAAATCGTTCTGGTGTCAAAGTGCTGAAGGAGCGAACCGCTGAAGTATGCGGTAATTAAGCCTCCAACCGCAGAAGCGCCCCAACTCAGCGACTGTAACGATCCGGCACCGCTGACCGATTCTCCTCGCGCCCGCTCAACCACCAGTGAATCAACAATCACATCTGCGATCGCGGTCGATAATGATCCGAGTGAAATCGCCAACGTTGCCGCCCATGCAGAATGTACGATCGTGGCGAGTAAAATCCAAGCTATCGCACCCAACACGCCCGACAGCACAAGATAAGGACGACGACGATAACCAAAAATCGGCAATCCATCTGAGATGAAACCGAAGAGTGGTTTGATCATCCACGGCAGGGCGACGATCCCCAACAGCGCTGAAACCTCAGCCGGATTCAGGTGCAACTCGTCTTTGAGAAAGAAACTCACCGCCAATCGAGCCAGACCGAGAATTCCCTGTACAAAATAGACCAGGAGAATCGCGATTAGCTCTGCCGATGGCTCATGACCGAAGAAAAGCTTCTCGGTAATGGAGTCCTTGATTTTGCGCCAGCTAGTTTCAGAAACAATCATTGATGATTCTTTACATTTATCAATCAATCGCTTACATCATATCGCTATATCCAAAGTCGGGGAGGGTTGGCGCGATAAAGTTGAGAATTTGCTGAATTTTGCTGGAGAGTTCAAGATTAGTTCCGCTAAGAGAATAAGTTTTGCGTATAGAGCTTTACATTTTGCTTAATACTTTGACACTTTTCGTAATATTGTTTAATATGTTCATAGCTAATGCGTTCTGAGTAACTAACCATGCAAGACACCCAAAGACTGACAGCAACGGCTGTAGAGGATCGTAACGCTTGGAAGTTTGGCTTCACTCCCCAAGCTGAACTGTGGAATGGTCGATTCGCAATGATCGGCTTTGTCGCTGCTTTAGCCACGGAATACTTGACGGGTAGTGGAACGCTCCACTTCCTGGGTTTGATGTAATGTTTTTCTCTAAATTCTAAATTCTGGTCAACCTTGAAAGCTAGTCTTGCGGGTATCTCGTCACTGGGATGCCCGATTTTTTTGCTTTTGGCTCAATGGTAGAGAAAGTTTCGTCGCTTAAGCTAGAGCAGTCCTCACCTCCTGAAAGTCTAATGTTTTTTCGATTTCACAAATCGCGAATTTGGCTCGGCGTGACGATCGCATTTCTAATCGCGGCTCATTCTCTATTTGCTGCCGATTCACTTCACGCTGATGTGCAAGTGCTCGTCAACCTTGGAGCGCGTGTAGCGGGTTCTCCCACGGCGGAACGGGCAAGCCAATATCTAATACCAAATTAAACAGCGTTCAGGGCAGATACTGCTTCTCGAATGAAGGAATAGCCTGTGATAGAAGCAATGATT
>PSLO01000163.1:0-5243 GCA_040289665.1 Leptolyngbya sp. ERB_1_1
TTTACTGCCGTATCGCTCAAAGCTCATCGAGTCGCACTGGTAGAACCAGTGGCTTACCCCAAAGATTCAGTTATCCGCTAAATCAATGATTTTGAACGATTTACGCTAAAAATCTTCCTTCACTCTAACGGCGATATTGCTTTCTTGCCATTCTTAACGAAATCTTTCAAATTTGCATTCCCCAAACGGGTAATTTCAGCGCTGTGCCAGATTTTGACAAATCTATTACGCTGTATGAAGCTACTGATATCTGGTTATGGTTGAACAATTCCAGCCCCGTACTTCGATCGCTTGGATTAATCGGATTTCTGAAGTCCCGCAGCCTGCTTGGGATGCGTTGGCAACTCCGCTAAAAACGCCGTTCTTCGAGTGGGACTGGCTGCATAATATGGAAACTTCTGGCAGTACGACGGCTCGATCGGGCTGGATGCCGAATCATTTAACGGTGTGGCGCGATCGTGAGCTAATTGCTGCCGCTCCTTTGTATATCAAGGGACACAGCTACGGTGAATTTGTGTTTGACCATCAGTGGGCGGATTTAGCCGATCGCTTGGGCATTCAGTATTACCCGAAGTTATTGGGAATGTCGCCGTTTACGCCTGCGGAAGGGTATCGGTTTCTCATCGCTCCCGGAGAAGATGAAGATGAATTGACCGAAATGATGGTGAGCGCGATCGATCATTTTTGCTCACGCAATCGAATTTCCGGCTGCAATTTTCTCTATGTCGATCCAGAATGGCGCACGGTGATGGAGCGTCATGGGTTTAGCTCTTGGCTACATCACGGGTTTGTCTGGTCGAATCAGGGGTATCAGACGTTTGATGATTATTTGAATGCGTTTAATGCGAATCAACGCCGCAATATTAAGCGAGAACGGAAAGCGGTGGTAAATGCGGGATTGTCTTTTAAGACGCTCACTGGGGATGAAATTCCGCGATCAATGTTTCCGCAGATGTACAACTTTTACAGCGATACTTGTGATAAATTCGGCTGGTGGGGCAGTAAATATCTGACCAAAAAATTCTTCGAGCAACTTTACTCAAACTATCGGCATCGCGTGGTGTTTTTCGCGGCGTATGCGGAAGGAAATGATCATCAGCAGATCGGGATGTCATTCTGTTTGACCAAGGGCGATCGCTTGTATGGTCGATATTGGGGTTGTACGCAGGAAATTGATTGCTTGCACTTCGATGCTTGTTATTACGCGCCGATCGAGTGGGGAATTAACAACGGAATTCAAACCTTTGATCCGGGAGCAGGGGGAAGACACAAGAAGCGGCGCGGCTTTCCAGCGACCCCGAATCATTCTCTCCATCAGTTTTATAACAGTCGCTTGTCGCAGATTTTGCGATCGCACATCGAGCAAATTAATGATCTTGAACAACAAGAAATCGACGCGATTAATCAAGAATTGCCCTTTAAACAGCAAACGATCGACTTCAAAATCTAGAATGATCAAACATATCAATATTTTGAATGACATGACTCAAGCTGTTTTTGATCCGGTTGCCTTCGATGATAAATTGTCAAATCGATTCATCGAACTCGATCCGAGTGGCTACTTTCTGATTTATGTCGATCGTGCCGCTCGATTAATTTGTGCAGAGCATTACACCAATACAATCAACGAGAAAGGCTTGGCTTGCGATCCCGAAACTGGAGAGCCGCTTCCTTGCGGTGGGGAGTTAAAACGCAGACCTAACGCGATTTTCAAAGGCAGAACCGCTAAGGAACTCTGTATCGAGATTTTCGAGAAGCCTGAAACTTGCAGCGTTACCCGGTTGGATCACGCTGCTTATCTGGGGCGCGAATTCGTGCGGGCAGAACAGTGCTTATTGAGCGATCGAGAATACATCCAGGATTAATGGATTAGTACAGCAATCAAAAAGATCGGGTAAGCAGCAAGTAAAATTGCGCCCGCGAATTTGCCGAGTTCTCCAGTTGTTAAGGCGAACGCAATCACCAACCCCAAAGCACCCATCATCACTAGAAAAGGAAGATGCAGCAAACTCGCGTCCACGATCGTGAGTGGACGAGCGATCGCGGCGGCTCCCAAGGTCATTGTTACGTTATACGCAAACGATCCAACTACACCTGCGATCGCGGCTTCGGTTGCACCCCGTCGCGCCGTTGACCAAGCTAATACCACCAACTCAAACGCAGTCGCAAACCCGACAAGCGTTAAGGCAAGCTTGGTCTGGGTTTCCTCCACTTGGCTAATTTGCCGTACTGCTTCCACTAATAGAATGGAGCCAACGATCATGGCAACAACCCCCGTCATCACAAGAAAGAGATCTTTACCCATCCACGATCGTCCTCCCCGTGCTTCGAGTTCTTCCTGCGCTTCTGCTAATTCTCCGGTCTCACCTAATGCGGGGGGTTGTCGCTCTGCCCACCAAATACTAGCCACATAAAGCACATACAGACCGATTAAAATTCCGCCTTCGACTCGATCGACCGTTCCATCCCAAACAAAGGCGGTTGCGATCAAACCGATCGGCACTGCAAATATCGCATAGCGCATGACTCGCTTTCCAAACGGCAAAGGTGCGATTAAGGCTCCCGTTCCCAAAGCCACCAGACAAATTACAATGTTTGCACCGATCACATCACCAAACGCGATCGCTGGGCTGTCTCTCAAGGCGGCTGTCACTACCGTTGCTAATTCTTCCGGTTCTGCTCCAGCTAGCAGCAATGCCAGCGCAAACGAACTGATCCTCAACCGTACCGCTGCTGCTCCAAGATGCTCGGCAAACGTCTCCGCACCCCAAACAATCAAGACAACACCAACGACGATCGCCAAGACCCAAAGCACAACCATAAAAGCTGCTCAAACGACACAATATTGAATCGTATCTTCAAAAGTGCAAAATAGACAAATCCGTTCGCGTGAACGATCGTGGTTTTATTGGTTTACGGTTCCAATTTACCCATACAGCCAGCGGCGAACGATCAGAAAGGAAGTGGTCAAAGATGCGGTTTGGACATTCGAGCAGCTTCAGGGAATCTTTTATGTTGTGACACCGATTCGGATGACGGTTGTAAAACTTGATGCAGGCGGACTTTTAGTGTATGCGCCTGTCGCTCCGACAGTTGAATGTTTAGGATTGCTTGATGAAATCGTAAGCATTCATGGAGAGGTTCGATATATTATTCTTCCCACTGCTTCTGGCTTAGAGCATAAAGTCTTTGTGCCGCCGTTTGCTCGAAAGTTTCCGAATGCTCAAATTTACATTGCACCAGATCAATGGAGTTACCCGATTAATTTACCCTTGTCGTGGTTGGGGTTTCCTCCGAATCGGACGCATTTACTCGATGGTCGATCGATTCCATTTAACGATCAGTTTGAGTATGCAAAATTAGGTCCAATTCGACTGGGATTAGGTCCATTTGAAGAAATTGCATTATTCGATCGACGCTCTAAAACCCTACTGGTTACAGATTCAGTCGTATCCGTTCCAGAAGTTGCACCAGAAATTATCCAAATCGATCCTTATCCACTACTGTTTCACGCCCGCGAAACGGTGAGCGATCCGATCGAAGATACCGAAGCAAATCGCCGGAAAGGTTGGCAACGGATTGCCTTATTTACGTTTTACTTTCGTCCGAGCGGTCTAGACATTGCAGATTTAGTTCCCTCAGTGCGGGAAGCGGTGAAAGCGCCGGATCACTCGAAAAAAGCACTCTTCGGCTGGTATCCGTTTCACTGGAAATTGGGTTGGCAGCGATCGTTTGAAGCGTTGCGAAAACATCGATTGATTGTTGCACCGATTTTGCAGAGATTGATTCTCAACCGCGAACCACAAATCGTGATTGATTGGGCGCAAAAGGTCGCAAGTTGGGACTTTGAGCGAATTATCCCTTGTCATTTAGATGCACCGATCGTAGCAGACGCGATCGAGTTTCGAGCAGCGTTTAGCTTTTTGGAGAAGAACGGCGATCGAACATTGCCTGATGAGGATTGTGAACTATTAAAGGAAATCGAACAAGGCTTGATCAAAACAAAAGTCACGCCTCCAGCGAAGGAAAAGATTGGATAGCAGCGACACGAATGTTAGCAGCAACCTTACAAAGACTTTCAGCAGTATCTCTCCATACAGCTATTGATTCGGTGCAGTTTTGGCTGATTAGCACCTAAAGGGGCGAGTAGCTTTCCTGTCGAGTCTCTCAAAAACTGTCCGAAGTAGTGTACAACGAGACTTTAAAAATCGTCCTGCTACTATACTTTAACGAACTTATTGTAATAGACTACTTATTGTAATAGACTAAAGTATCTGAAAGCCAAGTCAAATTAAGCACAGTAAGCTTTCTTCAGACTTCAGAAGAAATTGGCTCACCGATCGAGATGCCACTATGCAGTTGATCTGGTCAGCGTCAAAGGCGTCCCTACTCTAGACATAGAAGCATTTTCAACATGAACTCAGCAGGGTGGATTGGCGGTACAACTGATGAATCCCGCACGAAGCGACGGCGTGGAGTTGTTTTGACTTCTGTAGGACTGAAGAAACTGCAAGCCGCTATCTTAGCAGTCGAGATTAAGGAAAACCAAGGAAATCGCTTCACTCTAGAAGACTTAGGCGATCGCATTAACATCTCAACTAAAACGCTCAGCCGCTTATGGTCGCTTCATTCTAGTGTTGATCAGAAAACACTAAAACTCTGTTTCAGTGCATTTGATCTAGAACTAAGACCAGAAGATTACACCAGCTTGAATGAATCTGGAGAAACAACTTCTGCCGAAACTGCTTCTAATGTAAGTCGTTCGGAGAAGGCTGTAGAGCAATCAGTCGCTACTACAGTATCAAGTGAATCAAGCAGTGCTGTACCGTTAGTGCTGCGGTATCCTGACGGTCCGGTTCCGCTCAACTCCCCGTTTTATGTAGAACGTCCGCCGATCGAAGCATTAGCGTATCAAGAAGTCACTCAGCCTGGATGCGTCATCCAAATTCGCGCACCCAAGGAGATGGGAAAAAGCTCTCTAATGCTGCGGCTACTAACGTTTGCAGAAACGCAGGGCTATCACAGCGTTAGCATCGATTGCACTCAAATCGAATCTGCTTATCTAACTGATCTCAATCGGTTTCTACGCTTTTTTTGCAGCCGAGTTGCTCAAGAACTTGGTGTTGCCCCTCATCTAGACGACTATTGGGATAATGACATTGGCGGTAAGTCAGACACCCCCAGCAAAGCTGGTGGCTTGATGAGTGTGACCGCCCTTGGGGCGGATGTCCTTGCTAAGGGGT
>PSLO01000030.1:0-4578 GCA_040289665.1 Leptolyngbya sp. ERB_1_1
TCACTGCCAGACCTTTAATTTTTCAAAGCTATTTACCTATGGCTGCTTCTCATAACTGATTTAGGATCGCTATAGTTTCATTCGCGTTTGCATTCGTGCCCTCTAATTGAAGCAATGACTGCTTAAGTTGGGGAAAGCAGACAAACTAGAAAACTCTCACACTTCATCGATATCACCACTCTCACCATGAAGGCACAAAATTTGGTAGCCTAGCGCCGTTGCCCAACCTATCCTAATTGAGAACTGCTCGATCATGTACGAAAAAATTACACCTCCTTCGACGGGTTCCGCAATCAAATTTGAGCATGGAGAACCGATCGTTCCAGATAATCCAATTATTCCATTCATTCGAGGAGATGGAACGGGCATCGACTTGTGGCCCGCATCGCAAAAAGTTTTTGATGCGGCAATTCAGGCAGCATACGGCGGAAAGCGCCAAATCACTTGGTTCAAGATCTACGTCGGTGATGAAGCCTGCGAACAGTACGGCACGTATCAATATTTACCCGAAGACTCGTTAGAAGCGATTCGAGAATTTGGCGTAGCGATCAAAGGTCCGTTGACGACTCCGATCGGGGGTGGAATTCGATCACTCAATGTTGCCTTGCGTCAGATTTTTGATCTTTACGCCTGTGTGCGTCCTTGCAAGTACTATGCGGGAACGCCTTCGCCGCATCGCTATCCTGAGAAGCTGGATGTAATTATCTATCGAGAGAACACCGAAGATATCTACTTGGGCATTGAGTGGAAGCAAGGGAGTGAAATTGGCGATCGCTTAATCAAACTGCTGAATGAAGATCTGATTCCCAGCACTCCAGAGCATGGTAAAAAGCAAATTCCGCTCGACTCTGGAATTGGAATCAAACCAATTAGTAAAAAAGGATCTCAACGTTTGGTACGACGGGCAATTCAACACGCGCTTCGATTGCCCAAACATAAACAAACCGTGACCTTAGTTCACAAGGGCAACATTATGAAGTACACCGAAGGCGCGTTTCGGGATTGGGGCTACGAACTAGCAACGACGGAATTTCGATCGCAGTGTGTCACAGAACGCGAGTCTTGGATTCTCAGCAACAAAGAGAAGAAAGCGGATTTGTCGATCGAAGAAAATGCCCGTCAAATCGATCCTGGTTACGATTCCATGACTCCGGACAAGCAAGCCTCGATTTGCAAAGAAGTGCAAGCAGTACTCAACACGATTTGGGAAACTCACGGAAACGGTCAATGGAAAGAAAAAGTAATGATCAACGATCGTATTGCGGATAGCATTTTCCAACAAATCCAGACTCGCCCCGATGAATACTCGATCTTGGCAACAATGAACCTCAACGGGGACTATATTTCTGATGCTGCTGCTGCGATCGCGGGTGGTTTGGGCATGGCTCCGGGTGCAAATATTGGAGATTCTTCTGCAATTTTTGAAGCAACTCATGGGACAGCCCCGAAACACGCAGGACTCGATCGAGTGAATCCCGGTTCGCTGATTCTCTCTGGTGTGATGATGCTGGAATATCTCGGTTGGCAAGAAGCAGCGGATCTGATCAAGGGAGGACTGGCAAAAGCGATCGAACAACGTGAGGTGACTTACGATTTGGCGCGATTGATGGAGCCTCCGGTTGATCCACCTCTGAAATGTTCTGAATTTGCTGATGCAATTATTCGCAACTTCTAACAGCGAACGCAATAGACCTCCTTCATGAATGCCCACCGAATCGAATTCGCGGCGATACAAACGAAGTCCGCCTGTGTGGACTGACCAAAAAATGGCTGTGAGTGTGCGAAGGCATACTTTGTCTGTATCGCCGCGAATTCGATTCGCCAAAGCACAATGATTCATGCAGAAGATCTGGAGATCTAATGAACGAAACGTCCTTAATTCTCGATAGTGACTGCGGGCGCATCGTCGATCGACAACAGAAATTGAATTAGATCCGTTTGATCTTGTGGGCTAAATCCAGCAGTCTGATCCACCCAATAAGCATGCCCACTACCATCACTATTGGTGATTTGAAGATCAGGATTGGCGCGATTTGCATCGACCGCGATCGCTCTCAGATTGCGATCAACTAACACGCGCAAACTTGCCTCTGGATCAGGTGCAATTCGCTGCATCCAAGTACCCGAAAGTCCCATTTCATCTGGCTTAACGACCGTGTAGGTTCCATCACTTTGAGGCGCGATCGCAGTTGCACTTGCTGCAACACCCCCATCATGTAAATAAGGTGCGCTCACTGCTAAGCCAACTAAGCTAGGAACTTTATAGCCGCCAGTAGGAGGGTCGATCGCGAAAGCTGTCCTGCGCGTTTCTAGTGGTGCAGTGTCTACAGGTACGCTGATCATTGAAGGATCAACTGGCAAAGGGACAGGGGTATTGGGCAGATAGGTTTGAGGTTCACCGAAGATCCGAGGAAACTTAGCTAAAGCTACAGCACGAGAAGGTTGGGCTTTGATCTCATCTTCTGAAATCACTGCATGATTGGTGAAATATCGACCGCTATGACAACTAGCGCAATTTGCTTGTTGAAAAACCTTTGCGCCTCGTTTTAGGGTATCCGTGTTGATCGCAGGCATTGCAGGCGGAGCAAGTGTATTTTGAAAGGCAGACATCGCATTCAATTGCTCTCCCACTTTGTAGCCTGGAGAACTTGCAATCATGCCATCCAAAATAAACAATGAACCTTGTGGAAATCCAGGTGCTTTGACCACTTCATTAATCGCAGGTGTTTTTGGAGTCGGATCAACCGATTGCAGAAACTCAGAAGGCTTCGTGCCGTTGGGCAATCGGAAACGTCGATCGGCGGATTTTTGCAGCATGACACCGAGATAAGTTTCCTTATCAATGCCCAATAGTTTCTCGCTGGCGTTTGCTCCCGTTGTGGGGTCGGAATTGGTGGCGTGAACATTGTTATTTAATGTGGTTAAGCCGTGAAACCAACCGATCGCAGAAAAGCCACTCCAGCCATAAGGATATGTCTCAAACGTATAAGACGAAGGATTTTGAGCAGGATTGTTTTTGTTATCTCCGCTTGAATCAAAGTTACCGGGAGACCAAGCGAGAAGCTGAGCATCTACCGCATTCTCTAATGCTTCTGGGTCAGGAAGCTTTGCCGTTTGTCCTGCTGCATTGATGTAGCTTAAACTCTTTTCACTTGCGGGAATGGTTGTTGGATTCACACCCGTTTGGCGAAACATAGCAGCGGAGTTGGTAGCAAAAGCTTGTAGTAGACCAGAATCTAAGTCAGTGTTCGGCGCACCTTCAATGATTTTTCCCGATTCTAAATCAACTGCCGCATGGCACAATGCACAAGTTAATCCGACTCGCAGTTTTGCACCAGATTTTACAACCTGCATTCCTAATGGCAGTAGCGACCCGGCTGCAACATCTAATCCGGTATCGAGTTTTGTTCCTGCTTTGAATTGATGTCTGCCAATCGACAAATCCTGAGCGATCGGAATCTGTAAATTGGTCGTCGGTTTACCTTTGAGCGCAAGAATCGCCTGACTCACGCTGACGAGATTGATCGCACCATCGATCGCGCCAAGTACATCAGTGAAAAAATACTCATTCCCGAAAGTCTCTCGATAAAAGCTATCTCGACCGAGTTGAATCAAGTCATCTGTAATCTCGATCGCGCCATTTTCAGGTGCAAGGTATGCTTTTCCCTCGGTTGTTTGCAGCAGTTTCTCAGCTTCAGCTTTGCTCACAGGTTGCCCTAATACATCATACGAGCCAAGTTCCTGTGCGGTCGGCTGAAATGCAGCAACATTCTCTAATTTAGGTGGGCGAGTCGGTAACGCAAGTTGCAGATTATAGCCCCGAATGCTAACGAGCAGCAAGATCAAAATGATTAACGTCGATCGCGAAATAGCTTTCATACTTGCACCAGGGAATCCCTTTTAATCGATAGCTAAAAGCAGACACGTCGACCTACATCGAAGGAGAGATTGACGGCGCTGCTCATCAAAAAAGTCCACTGAAGGACTGTGTTACCCTCAATGGACTTCATCGCTTTCTAAGGTTTAGTCACTATTGACCAAACGCATCTTTGATTCCTTCAACTGCCTTTTTAACAGCACCCATGTTGTTGTCGATCGCATCTTTAGTCCGAGCAGCATCTTCGTCCGCCCGCTTCTGGACGGTCGCTGCATCACTCTTTGCCTTACGTGACGCAACATCGTTATCATCAGTTGAGCTATCAACCTTGCTCGCATTGCTCTTTGCAGCGTCTTTCACTTTGTCTCTCACGTTGTCCACAAAGCCCTTAGAGTTATCTTCAGTAGCTTGTGCTGCACCTTTCGCGTTAGCTAAGAGCATAGGAGCCGCGATCGCATTCGGCGTTGAGAACCAAAGCGATGCCATTGTTAAAACAGCAAACAGTCCGGTGATTAAACGCTTTACAAAATAATTCAGTTTCATAGGATACAGTCTCCGTAAAATTTAACCTCTTACGTTTTACTCGAATCCGCAGATCCGGCATATCATTCTCACGGTAGAAGTTCTTGTGTCCCAAGGCTTAGCTTTATTGAAGCAAAGGTGCGCTATCTGTGATAACGCACCCTGACCCTTATGGCTAA
>PSLO01000030.1:4588-44480 GCA_040289665.1 Leptolyngbya sp. ERB_1_1
GCAATCTCTCTTTCACTTTCTTGAATTCGGTTGCCATTTGCTCTTTTTCTTCAGTACTGCAATTCTTGTCAATCGCAGCAAACATGGTACTTTCTTCTTGACGAATGTGATCGCCCAAGTGATCCATCAAGTTTTTGATTTTGGAGCGGAACTGCTCAGTCGATGATGCCGGATCGATCGATTTAATCTCCTCTAGCATCGGTCGCCATTCAGCTTGTTCGTCATAAAGCTCTTGTGTATTCTCATCGCCGTAAAACGATCGAATTCTCGGATATTAAGAGGACGTTTGAAAAGTCTTCGTTCGTTACAATCACCCGCCCTGAAATCAATCTCCCAGTCGATCGTCCAATGGTTGAAATTGCCGGAGAGCTTGTTGCCAGAATTTTAGAAAAACCTTCACCGAACAACCGTTAAAGCCGACGCAGGCTGTATCGAAGAGGTCGATCGCTCTTCCAAATCATCTTTGAGCAACACTTCTCGAATCAATCGAGCCGCCAATCGCTGAGTGAAATCGCTGAGAATCTGCTGCCCCATTTCCTGAGTTTCAGGTTTCGCTAATAAACGCGGAATCAGCGCGAGAATCCTTGTCTGATTGAAGCCGCGTGTTTCTCTCAGAATGTTCCACACTCGTTTGAGATGGTCTAAGGTAGCTTGGTTTTCAGGCGGTAAAGGAGGGCGCTCGACCGCTAAGCCAACTCGTTCACGGAAACCATAAGAGAGACTTCTCCAAGCATTTTGGCTGAGGGAATCTAAAGCTTTTACAATTTCATTCACCAAGTTGGTGCGAATGAATTCACCTCGATCGCTAAACAAATAATCCGCCGCTTGATCAAGGGCTTGATCTAAGTTGTAGTCTGAATTGTCTCTCGCATTTTTCAGCAAGTTTTCCAACCGATTCCAGCGAAAACTTCCATCTTTGAACAAGAGATCACGCAACGATGCTCTCAATTCTGGAGCCGGATCAGTTAAGAGACGTTTTGAAACATAAGGATATGCTTTGCTGAGAACTTTGAAATCAGGATCGACATTGATCGCGATCCCTTCGAGGGTGACAAGCGATCGAATAATCAGCGCAAAAAATGCAGGCACTTGAAACGGATACTCGTACATCAATGCCGATAATTTATCGGTAATACTCTTGATGTTGATTTCTGCAACAGAAGCGCCCAATGCTTCGTTGAATACTTCTGCAAATGCTGGAATGATCGGAGCTAGATCCATCGTGGGAGATAGAAAACCGAGATTAACGTAATCGTTCGCTAAACCCTCGAAATCACGGTTTACTAAATGTACGATCGCTTCGATCAAACCATATCGCTGATACGGTTCAACCTGACTCATCATGCCAAAATCGAGATAAGCCAATCGTCCATCTGGCATTGCAAGTAAGTTTCCAGGATGTGGATCGGCGTGAAAGAATCCATGTTCCAAAAGCTGTCTGAGCGAACATTGCACCCCAACATCAATGAGATGAGTCGCATCAATTCCTTGGGCACGAATGGCTTCGAGTTGGGTCAGCTTCAGTCCCGTGATCCATTCCATCGTCAGAACGCGCCGTCCAGTGAACTCCCAGTAGATTTTAGGGACATAGATTTCTGCAAGATGCCCGTAGAGTTCTTGAAACCGTTCGGCGTTGTGTCCTTCGTGGGTGTAGTCCATTTCTTCAAAGATGCGGGTCGCTAACTCATCTGCGATCGCAACTAAGTTACTCCGAACTTGCTTAATGTTTTTCATTGCCCATCCTGCCAACCGTCGCAGAATGAACATATCGAGTGCAATATTTTGTGCCAGTCCCGGACGCTGAACTTTCACCGCAACGGTTTCGCCCGTTTTCAGCTTGCCTTTGTAAACTTGACCCAAAGACGCAGCCGCGATCGGCATCGGACTCAGTTCTGCATAAATCTGATCAGGCGTTTTGCCTAACTCTTCCCAAATGAATTGGAACGCGACTTCGTTCGGAAACGGGGGAAGCTGATCCTGAAGTTTGGTTAATTCTTCTAAATAAGTCGGTGGTACTAAATCAGGTCTGGTCGAAAGGGCTTGCCCAATTTTGATAAAGGCAGGACCTAAATTCGTCAACATTTCGCGCAGATGGATTGCTTGGTTCTGTTGACGCTCGACAGTATTTCCAGTGATGCGATCCCACCAAAGTCGTGCAGCAAAAAATAGAAACGGTAGAAAAATTCCTAACGTCCGTCGCCAAACTTTCAGCGATCGAGTCCGATAATATGCGGCAATCAAATCCGGATCATATCGAAGCGTTGTCATGTCGGCTTGATTCGGAACTAATGCTAATTCCGATGTGATCATGCCGTTCTCGGTGCGAATGAACGGAAGCGATTCCGGAGTCTGAGGCATATCAGCAATAGAGCGGGACGGAGTAGGAGTTACGTTCATCGATCAACACCGAAGGCGATTATTATGAAGTATTGTAACAAGAAGATTCAAAGGCTTTATCCTTCCTAGTGAACCATTTTGTAAAAGCTTTAGGGAAGATTTCGATCGCCAGATTACCGAATCACTCTCATTAGGAAATCCTCACCTAGAACGAGAAGTCGGACAAAGATCTTAATCTGTCTCCCTCTTGACGCTAAGATAGAACGCATTTACTATATTCAAAACGAAATCTTTCTTGTACTCCGTCTTGTCCTCGTTAACATGGAACAAAGTGCCGATCGTTGTTTTGTGAGTCTTCATGCTATTGTCCCTGCGGATCGAAAATTTTGCGCTCATTGATCATCTCGACTTGACGTTTGGGGCAGGACTGCACGTTCTGACCGGAGAAACGGGTGCAGGAAAATCGATTATTTTAGATGCGATCGATGCAGCACTTGGCGGTAGAGTCACAGGTCGAGCCGTACGAACCGGAGAAGAACGCGCCTTGATAGAAGCAACGTTTCGCGTTAATGACTTGCTGAAAGCCTGGTTTGAGCAAGAAGAGATCGATCTGCTCGATGATGATCTCGCCGTTTGTAGTCGAGAAATTGTCGCGCTAGGGAGTGGACAGCGGAATCGATCGAGAATTAACGGCGTTCTGGTGAACAAGCAACAGATGGAAGCGTTGCGCGATCGTTTGGTCGAAATTACCGCGCAAGGGCAAACCGTTCAACTCGGACAGCCTAGCCTTCAGCGAGATTGGCTTGATAGTTACGGAGGTGTGGCACTCCTGAAACAGCGCGAAGTCGTGAGTCACGCCTTTTCGAGCTATCAGCAAGCGGCTCAAGCATTAGAAAAACGCCGTCACTCTGAGCAACAACGCCTACAACAGCTTGATTTATTTGATTATCAATTGCGTGAATTAAATGCTGCAAATCTCAATGACCCGGATGAATTGGATCAATTAGAGCAAGAACGCAAGCGGCTCAGTCATAGTGTCGAATTGCAGCAACAAAGCTATCAGGTGTATCAAGCACTCTACCAAAATGAAAATGGAGATGATGCTTGTGCAGATTTGCTTGGCAAGGCGGAAAGTTTGCTAACAGATATGGTGCGATATGACGAGCAGATTCAGCCGATTTTAGAAATTGTGAGTTCTGCACTCGCACAAGTGGAAGAAGCGGGACAGCAAATTAATGCCTATGGCGATGATTTGGAAACTGATCCACAACGGCTTCAAGAAGTCGAAGAGCGCATTGTTGAACTGAAGCAAATTTGTCGTAAATATGGTCCGAATTTGAGTGATGCGATCGCGCTGCAACAATCACTGCAAACCGAACTTGAAGAACTTACCGGAGCGGGACAATCGCTCGAAGAACTCGAAAACCTCACCGAAACCCGCCAAAAACAACTCACCGAAGCCTCAGCACTCTTGACTCAATTGCGTCAATCCACTGCCCAAGGCTTAGAGTCTCGACTTGTCGCAGAACTCAAACCGCTGGCAATGGAAAAGGTACAGTTTCAGGTCGGAATTACACCAATTGCACCGACCGCAGCGGGAAGCGATCGCATTACCTATCGATTCAGCCCGAACCCTGGTGAACCCTTGCAACCGCTGACTGAGATTGCATCAGGCGGGGAAATGAGCCGATTTCTCCTTGCCTTGCAAGCTTGTTTTTCTCAAGTCGATTCTGCTGAAACGCTCGTATTCGATGAGATTGATGTGGGGGTATCGGGTCGAGTGGCACAAGCGATCGCAGAAAAGCTCTACCAACTCGGTCGGCACCATCAAGTTTTGTGCGTGACTCACCAACCGATCGTGGCAGCAATGGCGGATCACCATTTCAATGTGACGAAACAAGTGATCGAACTCAGCAGCGGATCGCAAAACGGCAATGGAGCCAGTGCGGATCTGAGAACGATCGTGCGAGTGCATTCACTCGATCGAGAACAACGCCGTCAAGAGTTGGCACAGTTAGCCAGTGGTCAGGTTGGATCGTCGGAGAATGCGACGACTGAGGCAGCCGCGATCGCGTTTGCAGATTCGCTGTTGGCACAAGCGGCAAGTTTGCAAAGTGGGGGAGGTTCGATCGAGGAGCTACCTGAACCTGTGGAAGTGCCTGCTAAGAAAAAGGCTCGATCGACTCGGAAACGGTGAAAGTGATTGCATTTGAGCATTAAATCTATCCGAAGCATTGTTAGCTCGACTTTATCCATTGGTCGATATCCCCTGCTCAAGCAGCTTCCACGATCTCGGAGTTGCCCTTTGACTTTTTGAATGTCGCTGCTTCTCTAGACTTGGAAGAAAGTCTGAGGCTCTGAGCCAGACTCAAACGGCAGTAGGAATTTGCTGAACTTTAAATGGATAAAGTCGAGCTTAAGCTTAAGATCTCAATTCGGCGGCATCACCACACGACGAGCTAAACCTAGCGATCGCAATACCTGAATTGCCCACCAAGTCACATCGATTTCCCACCATTTCCGACCTGCCTTCGCGACATTCGGTTGAGCATGGTGATTGTTGTGCCAACCTTCGCCATAGGTGATCAATGCTGCCCACCAGAGATTTCCCGAATTGTCGTCTGATTCGTAGGTTCTGTAGCCAAATAGATGCGTTGCAGAATTGATAAACCAAGTGCTATGCCACAACAATACCGCCCGTAACACCAAGCCATAAATCACAAACGACCAGCCGCCCAACAAGTACAGCGCGATCGCGACCGGAATTTGCATCGCCAGATAAACTTCAGTACGATCGAGCCAGCGATAAAACCGGTCGCGATCTAAATCTGGTGCAAATTTCCGATAAGACTCATAATCAAAAAACTTGTCGCGGGGATACAGCACCCAGCCCATATGACTCCACAAGAAACCGCGCTCGGCTGAATACGGATCATTATCCACATCCTCGGTGTGCAAGTGGTGCATCCGATGACCCGCTACCCAGAAAATCACACCGCCTTGTAACGCCAACGTTCCAATCACCGCCAGCACGTACTCCAAGACTTTTGGAACCTGCAAACTCCGATGTGTCAATAATCGGTGGTAGCCCAAACAGATCCCGATACTACCAAATAGCCAATGCAAAACAATCATCACACCTAGTGCTTTCCAGGAGAAAAACCAAGGAGCGGTCAGTGCTAAAGCATGAAAAGCGCCGAAGAAAGCAACGTTCGTCCACTCCAATTTGAGGGCTTGCCCGGAGTCCGCTTGAACAGAATTAGAAGTCATGAAAATCCTTTACTGAATTAACAACGATCGACCTGAATTTCAAGCCGATCTCGCTTGCCTTCCCCAACTTCCGGCGAAATCCGTTACAGTTGAAAAACGCATTTGCAAGTAACGCTTGCATTTGTAGCCTAACAATGAATGCGCTTTTCTGCAAGTGGCACTTGCATCTTTTATGCCTACTCCCCGAAATACTACTCGTCAACGGCTAATTCAGGCAGCGATGGAGCTATTTACGGCTCATGGTGTCACGGATACCACGACCAAACAAATCGCTGAATTAGCAGATGTCAACGAAGTCACGCTGTTTCGGCATTTCGGCAACAAACACGGTCTGCTGCTGGCTGCGATCGAAGAAGCCGCCGTGTTTACCGAACTGGGTCAGACGCTGGTACAACAGGCTGATCAAGCTGATTATATCGATCAAGCGCTCAAGGAATATGCCACCGCTTGCTTAGAAGCACTCGAACGAGTTCCAGAAATGGTGCGATCGGTGGTCGGAGAAGCCGGACAGTATCCTGCTGAAAATCGTAAAGCATTAGGGCGCGGGCTAACTCAAGCGAATCGCTATGTGGCGGAATATTTTGATCAAATGATTCAGCGCCGCCAAATGCAGCCGAATCTCTCTGCTGAAACTCTCGCAAGTCTGCTCAACGGAATGCTGCTCGGATACGCTGTAATTGAATTCACTAGCGAGTTTCATGAACTTTGGCAAAGCCGAGAAGAATTTTTGTCGAATCTTGTCACATTATTTTTACAAGGTGCGATTCAGCCTTCTCAACCTACGCCTTCGGAAGTTCGAGACTTGCCTGCGGATGTCGTGCATTTGATTTTTCAGCGTGCGAAGAAGCGAGGACTACAAGATTATGCGATCGTTTACGTTCTATTTGGTGCGGGACTGACTTCGAGCGAGATTGTACAACTAACGCGATCGGATTACCACTACACACGACATCAGCAGCAGTTACACATTACTCAAGGTCGTGCCCGTTACGTGCCGCTCAATCAGTGGATTTTAGGAAAACGTTACGGCTCGTATGTAAAAAATCCACTGACTCAATGGCTCAAAAGCCGCAAAGATGTTGTCTCTGCAATGTTTCTCACTTCAAGTGTTCAGCCGATCACCGAGGCTGATTTAGCTCAACGCTGGAGTAGCTTAACTGAAGGTCTTCTGAACGAACAGCCCACGATCGATCAAGCCTATCAAACTTGGTGTGTTGAATTATTGATGCGGGGAATGACGATCGCTGATCTCCAAATCCTGACGCGACGAGAACTATCAGCGTTACAGCCATTTGTCGATCGAGCAAAAGAGAAGACTGCGCTAGAACAAGCCATTCGGCTCGACCAGCTTTCTCGACCGAAATCAACTTAAGTCTCTAATCAGCCGCGATCGGAGATTGAACCAGATCGACAAAACTCACTTGACGTAAGCGATCGAGTTCTGCAATTCGCTGTTTCTCAACGTAGGCTTTTTGCTGATAGAACTGACCCAGATCCGGCGTAGTGCTGAGATCAGTTTTTTCCCACAAATCAAGGAAATGCCGATAGCGTTTTTCGCACATGACGCGCTCGATTCCAGCAGTCGCAGATCGAATTACTAAAGGTGCTCTGAGAATGTCACGATTCGTTTTTTCGTCGAGTTCAAACAGAGAAAACACTTGAGACATCTCGCGCGGGAAATCGTGAGTTCGATCGCGCAATTGCTCAAACAAATCACAGTCGAGATTGTCTTGCTCGATTTCGCGAATTTGTCGCCAGAGAAAGCGATGGTGTGAAAGGCTAAATTCGAGGTCTTGGGCATCGATCGCGGCTCTGAGTTGGGCACGATATTCAGGCGCGTGGAGGTAGAGACGTAATAGCTGCGATTCGCATTCTTCGAGTAAATTGCGATCACCCGGAGTTTGCCATTTTTGCGATCGACCATGCCACCGTTGTCCGCGAACTTGTAGCCGTAAGTTCTCTTCGATTTGTTGAGTTAAACGGCTGTTTCCCTGACTCAATAGTTCTGCACAGTAATGGACATAGTGAGTCCGCAGCGAAGGATTGGGTAGATTTCCGAGTAGGGAAACGATCGTCATGACCGCTTGCTGAAATTGATCGGATTGTTTCAGGTCTTGATTGATGATCGCTTGCTGAATCTGCCAATCTAACCAGAGCGGAGCGCGATCGAGCAATTCCTGATAGTCCTGCGAAGTGTGATGTTTGAGAAAATCATCTGGATCTTTGCCGTTGGGCATATTTAAGATCCGAAGCTGAACTTCTCCTTGATAAGCAAGGTTTGCAATTTCTCCGATCGCTCGTTCTGCTGCTTGAACACCCGCACGATCGGCATCAAAGTTAAATACAATTCGCTTTGATTCGGTGTAGCGTAATAGCTGTTTGACTTGAGCAACACTTAAAGCTGTTCCCAGAGAAGCAACTGCATTCGTGATTCCAGCAGCATGAAGCGCGATCACATCAAAATACCCTTCAACCACAACCGCTTGATCTTGTTTCGCGATCGCAGATTTTGCCTTATCTAATCCAAACAGCGTCTTTCCTTTATCAAATAACTGAGTTTCAGGAGAGTTCAAATACTTTGGCTGTTCGTCGGTTAAGGTACGTCCACCAAATCCAATCACGCGACCTTGACTATCGTGAATTGGAACCATTAAACGGTTGCGGAAGCGATCGTAATATCCTTCTCCCGTTTTTCGCGGAATCAACAAGCCTGCTTTTTCAACCAGCGCAACCGGATAGCGTTTCTGTTCCACCAAATACTTAGAAAGCGTTTCCCATCCTGCCGGAGCGTAACCGAGTTGAAACTGTTGAATCGTTTCCGGGGAAAGTTGGCGATCGTGTTTCAAGTAAGTCAGAGCTTCTGCGCCATGTGACTGCTGCAAAGCGTGTTCATAAAATTTCGCTGTGATTGCCAGAATTTCGTATAGCTGTTCTCTAACCGACTGCTGCCGCTGGAACTCTTGCCGATCTTCAGCTTGAAGCGTTTGAACTGGAATTTGGTACTTATTCGCAAGGTCTAGAACCACTTCGCTAAAGTTGCGTTTGCCCAACTCCATGAGGAACTTAATCGTGTTTCCACCTGCTCCGCAGCTAAAGCAGTAATAAAACTGTTTACTCGGACTCACGGTAAAGCTTGGAGACTTATCATCATGAAACGGGCACAAGCCGACAAGATCTTTGCCCTGCTTCTTCAGGACGACGTGTTCCGAAACAACGTCTACAATATCAGCGCGTTGTTTCACTTGCTCGATCGTATCTGGATGCAGGCGAGGAACGTTCATGATCAACCTTGGGTTGGTACACCTATTCTAGCGGTAGAATGAATTTATAGAATACCCTATAAATAGAATTTCGTTTGTTCATTCTACGCTATCCGTAGCGTTTGACTGCAAGTTTAGCACTCTAGAATCTCTCATGCAACTCACCCCTACGCGACTTCAAGCCCAAATTCAATTCATTGTCGAAATCGACAAGCTGAAACACGTTTTACGGCAAACGCTATTGATGAACAAATCGAGGCGTGAGAATGATGCAGAGCACTCTTGGCACTTGGCAATGATGGCGATCGTATTATCCGAATATGCTGATCCACAGGTCGATCTGCTGCGTGTTCTCAAAATGGTGTTGATTCACGATTTAGTCGAGATCGATGCAGGCGATACCTTTTGTTATGATGCGAGCGCGCTTCAAGATCAAGCCGAACGAGAACAAAAAGCAGCAGATCGATTGTTTGGAATGCTGCCAGAGAATTTGGAAAAAGAGTTGCGATCGCTGTGGGAAGAATTCGAGGCGAAAGAAACGATCAATGCTCGATTTGCAGCGGCACTCGATCGACTTCAGCCGTTATTGCACAATTACTACACCCAGGGTGGCACTTGGCGAATGGCGGGTATAACCGTGGAGCAGGTGAGAAAACGGATGGAACCTGTATCGATCGGTTCTCCGGTGTTGGGTGAGTTTGTGGAGAATTTGATTGAAGATGCAGTGCAGCAAGGGTTTATTTTGCATTAAGGCTTTATCTACCACTGTCTTGAGCGCGAAGCGCGCTGCAAGCAACGACCTAACACAGTCATATACAACACCGCTTCATCTTCTGGAATGCCTAAGACCTCATTCACTTGATCATCAAAAAATCCACCAATGCCACTTGCACCCAGTCCTAAATGACTGGAAGCTAAGTTCATTCGTTGTCCTAAGTGTCCAGCATCCATGTGTAGATAGCGGTAAACCCGATCGCCATATTGCTCAACTGCATTTCTCAGATCTGCGGTGTGAAAGACGATCGCACTAGCATCCCGTCCTAAGTCTTGACCTAAACACAAAAAATGTAGTTCTCGTCGAAAGTTCTTAAATCGAATTTGACGTAGTTCTTGAGCTTTGGGCGCGTAGTAGTAACAACCATCTTCAAGATCCGTCACGCCTGACACTGCGACAAAGGTTTCAACCAAATTGAGATCAAAATAATCAGGAGAACGATCGAGATTCTGATCAATGTAATGCTGCGGTTGATAAGCAAAGTCTAAAATCGCGTTGAGTTCCTCGATCGACAAAGGTTCGCCGCTAAAAGCACGAGTCGATCGACGATGAATCATAGTTTGCTCAAGTCCACGTAAATCGGGATTCCAATCGATCGGCTCACAATTTGTTGGAACTTTCAAACAAAACGGAAAATTGTACTTGTCAGGATATTCGCTTGGTTCGGAAATTTTCCAGTTTACTTTTGCACTTGGATCGTGGGGAATTTGAGTGGCTTGGTGAAAATAGCTCAACAATCCGCCATCGGGAATTCTGGGATACTCAAGCTGTGGTGTGGTGGGAAGGGCTGTTCGAGCGATCGGTAGATTTTCTTGAATCTCAGACAGATCAGCGATCGGTAATACTGCGATCGCGCCTTCTTGCTCCGAATCGAAATAAAGCAATTGATTGATCGCTTCATCCGCAAATCCGCCAATGAGATGCGGGCGAAAATCGGTCATCGCACAAGCAAGCTCAATATTTCCAATTAAGTGTCCACTGTCAAGAAAAATCCGGCGATAAGCACGATCTTGATACCGCCATACCGAGCGAAAAAACACAGCAGAAAGCACGATCGCAAATTGCGTATTTTCTAGAACTGGATTCCAAAAACACGCCGACTGAAGCGCTGTCCAAACATCCGTTTCCCAAAACTTCAGCAATGTATGAGTTCTAGCTTGGTAGTTGTAGACTCCGGCAGGCAGGTTCGGAGTCCCGCGCGAAATTAGGTAGACTTCGGCTGGATACAACCCACCCGCAGATGGAGACGATCGAAGATAGTGCGGCTCTCCATTGGTTGGAATTGCGCCAGTCAGACCGTAGCTACAGACCAGTAGTTTAGAAAGTCTCTGCCACCAATTCTCGCAGCCTAAATCTTCGCTGAGATAAGGCTTGAGATCGATTGACGTGCCAAACTTGTACGACTTGAACGGGATCGGCTGCTCTTCCCAATTCAGCGCTTGGCTTTTAGCGTGAATCGTTTCCGGGTCGTATTTGGTGCGTTCGTGATAATGTTCAGCGATCGACACTTGCAAGTCCGGCATAATTCTTCTTTAGACTGCGTACTATTTCTGATATTGGCATGAGAACGGGGCTGGAAGCTAGGCATTAAACACAGAAATCTCAAGAGATAGAAGCATTTTGATAGGGTTTTACGCTAATTCTCTTTAGTTCGGAGGATCGCCGTCTGATCCCTAAAGAAAATGTTAAGAATATTTAATCTTTTACTGCCGTTCTTTACATTTCTACATGTGTAGTGTGAGTGACAAATTTTAGGACAGCAATGAAAACGATCGCGGCTAAAACCTTGATTGCAAGATACAACCAGGGAGAGCGAGATTTTGAAAGCTGTAGCTTGGAGCAAGCAAACCTGTTTGAAGCGATGTTAGCGCATATCAATCTGGCTAAGAGTTGCTTAAATAGCGCGTATTTACCTTACGCGAATTTACGACAAGCGAATTTGAGTGCGACACAGCTAGAAAATGCTGAACTCAGCGACGCTCAACTGCATCAAGCAAATTTAGCCAACGCAAATCTAGAACGCGCCACTCTACTTCGAGCCAATTTGAGTTTGGCGAAATTGAGTGGGGCAAATTTGAGCAGAGCGAAACTGAGCGGGGCAAATTTGGTAAGTGCAGATTTAAGCAATGCGGATTTAAGTCAGGCTGATTTGAGTCGCGTGAATTTGCGACAGGCAAATCTGAACGGCGCAAACTTGAGTGGGGCAAACTTGGCTCGATCGACCGACCTTGATCTCACAGGGGCGATCGTCGATGCCTTTACCATTTACCCCAATGGACATCGCCAAACTGATTAATCTCCAGTCACAAAAGCTTGCATTTTCCATTCGCCGCCTTCTTTACCAAACAAGACTCGGTAGCCGATCGGACTGTAAGCATAACGGCTCGACACAAATCCGCGTTGGTTGTTGGGCAAAATCACAGGTACCCAACCATTGGGATTATCGAGCCTGAAGGTTTCGGCTTTTTCTTGCTCAGAGGCGTTTTGAAACGTTGTTGTGTCGTACTTCACGATCTCGTTTGTCAGTGTTGCGATCGTAGGTGAATCTGCATTCGGTTGTGATCGAGCATTCACATTTTGACCCACGACAACGATCGCAGAAGAAGCATCCATGTTGGGTGAAGAACTATTTTTCAGTGCAGTTTGGAATTGCTGAAAAACGGTTGGACAAGAGTAACCATTCGCGTCCTTTGAACACCCTAATGCAAGCGCTTTTTCGAGCGATGCCCAGAAGGGTGAGTTGGGATTTTCTGGATTGAGATAGTCGATCGATCTCTGTTTACCAAAGCTGAATTTGGTTTGCGACGTGACGATGCTACGAATGTATTTTGCATCCCGATCGCGAACGGCTTGTTTTGTGCGATCGAGAAACTTCGCAAATTCTGGAGACTGTACCGATTCATCGACAAGCGCGATCGGTAGACGAGCAGGATCAGAATTTGGAGACGGGGAAGCCGCAACGGGAGGATTCAGTTTCTCGGTGGTTGCAGAAGGCGCAGGTGCAGGCTGAGACTGCTGAATTTTGGGTTGTTCAATCTGAGTTTGTTTAATCTGAGTTTGTGGACGCAGGTAGGTGACAGCAGCGATCGTCGAACTCACAGCAGCAGTCAAAAGTATGGCTCCAGACAAAACTAAGGCTTTGTATTTCATATCGCGTCACTGCCTGGACTGAAACGATTTAGGCAATGTCCTCTTATTCTATAAATTCACACACTGGATCGAGTGTTCCGGATAAGATTGGGCGAGACAAGTGCGGTCGGAGCGTTCTGGCGCGTCGCATTTCGTAGCCGCTCCCAGTCCAGCGAATTCGATAGCGAGGTGAGACTTCGAGCACATGAAGGCGGTGATACCACCCGTAGGCAATGTATTCATCTGGATTTGCGGTTTCGAGTAAGTTCGTTCCGTAGAGTCCGCTGGTTTCGCTGCCGGGGACGATCGATTGATTTTGCTCAACCGGGAGAAACTGACCTGTAATCCGATCGCTAACGTACCAGTGCAAGGAAGAATTCGTAATGCGTCCGCGTGGATGTTGGTGCAACCATTTCTGATTTTGAAACATTCGGAAGCATGAGAAAAATAAGTGATATTGATTGTTTCTGTAAATGACTTGGGGACGTTCGAGGTGATAGAATCCCCAATCTTTAGCATTCGGAGGCGCAACAATTACCGGAGGCAGGATTTGATATTCTCCGTCAATCGTATCGGAAACCGCTAAGCCAACACAGCCTTGGAAGTCTCCAGGCGTTTTAGAACTCGCACAAGTGAACATGAAATATTTACCAGAGTTCGGATCTTTGAAGATGTAAGGATCACGCCAATGGAAATGTTTTGTCCAATTGCAGCGACCATAGTAAGGATCATCGTCACTGGGAATTAGTGGAAAGCGACTCGCAGAGCGAGAGCCAGAGGCAGCGTATTGTCGTTCCCAATGAATCCCATCGGTTGAAGTTGCCAGTCCAATTCCTTCGCTTTTGAGTTCTTGTCCTTCTTTGCCGCCTGCTGAATAAAACAGATAGTAGGTTCCGTTTTCTTTGACGGTGTGACCTGCGGAAATTCTGCCAGATTCCCAAGGATGATTTGGATCAGGTGCGAGTAAGATGCCGAGATCGTCCCAGTGATACAAGTCTTTGGAAACTGCACCACAAAGGTTACTCACTGACCACCAAGGCGTTTGTCCTTCGACCCCTTGGAGATAGAACATCAAATAGCGATCGTCATCTTTGAGAATCCACGGGTCCCAATTCATCGGTGCGCCCCGGAGAAACGATCGCAGCATTCCGGCGATCGCATTTCCAATCCGAATTCCACTGCGATCGAGAATGCTAATCGTTTGTAGTTCTGATGCTCCGGTTGGGATCGGCTCAATCAAACTGATAATGCCTTGATGAATACGATTCAGATTCATTAATCTCCACCCGGTTCAACTAACTTACCAATGTTAAAGTCAATGCGTATCCAGCCTTTGAGTTTACGCAAATTATTTAGTAGTAATAATGGAATTTGCCAATGATGCACCATCAGAAAAGGAATCGGATCAGAGACTTGTAAAATGGCATCTTTTCCGCGCAAAATTACACTCAAACGCTCTTGGAATTTGCTCCAAGATCTGGCTGTAACGAGTCTCCAAACTTCGTGATATGTCCAGTACGTGGGTTTGCTATTCGGAAGTGGTTGGATCGGTTCTACAGCCAATGGTTCTCCTAAGTAAGCTTTGGCAACATCGGGATGGTTGTAGAACATTGTGATCGCGGAGTGCATTCTGGGATTGCATTCGATCGCATAAACTTCTCCGGTCGATCGCTCAATAAAATCAAACGAAATCTGTCCGCTCAAGTTCAAAGCTTTAACGAATGTTGTCACCCAAGCTTGAATTGCAGGATGTTCTACCTGTTCATAGTTCACCTGAAAGGCAGAAGACTTCGCACAACAATGTAATCGCACTTCACCATTTCGCACTGTGCTATGTGTGCAATACTCTTGTCCAGTAATGAACTCTTGCAGAATCCAAGGACTCTCTTCACTGATCGGCAAGGTTGCTAGATGGGCTGCCATTGCTTCTTTTGACTCCAACGGATACTTAGTCATATCTAAGCGATGCACTGAATCGTAAGCAATGCTTTTGAGAATGTACTGGCTGGAGTCAAACTCGAAATCTAGAACTTGCTGCGGATCAGTGATACGAACGGTTTTTGGAGCAGTGAGATTGAGCGATCGAGCTTTCTCGCTTAGTTCAAATTTGTCATCGAGTAGCTGAGTGATCCCCACATCAAAATGGAACACTTCACAATGTTTCGATAGTACAGGTTTTGCAAGTGAACAGTAGTAACTCTCAACCGGACTGGTTACAGGAACAACCACATCAATCTTTTCTCGCTGCACGATGTCTAACAATGCTTGAGTAAATGCTTCTGAATCTGGCTTCGGTGCGGGAATGGTGTAAAAGCGATCGACCGATGACGAGAATCGATGTCCTGTGAGCCAGTATTTTTGTGTTTCAATTAGAACAACTGAATGCCCAGCCGCATAAAACGATCGGGCAAGCTGCAAGGCTTTCGTCATTTTGCCGCCTGTGATTAAGATCCGCTTTGGAGAATCCGATCTGGCGGTTGTCGATCTTTGAAATTTCCCAATCAAGAATGCAATGACAACAGTGGTTAGATTAATCGGTAGAGCAATCAGCAGTAACGTCAGCGTCAATATATTCTGTAACGCTACGGTGAATTTAAATTGAAGCGACTGAGAATCCAGCATAAGTAAAAACAATATTCTTGCTCCCCTCTCCCAAGTTTGAGAAGAGGGGTTGGAGGTGAGGGCGAGAGGTTTCTAAACTCGTCGAATCAACGTCACACCATCGCGCAGTGGTACTAACACCTGTTCAACTCGCGCATCCTGTGCAACCACCTGATTAAACTCAGCGATCGCATTTCCATTCGCAGATCGCTCAGTCAAATAAGGCTGTCCTTGAAGCAACGTATTATCCACGCAGATAAAACCATTTGGGGCTAATAGCCCAGAATCGAGCAGCAATTGAAAATACTGCACATATTCCCGTTTGTCCGCATCAATAAAGACGAAATCAAAGGATTCGCCCTGACTTGCAAGTTGCTTGAGTGTATCGATCGCAGGCGCTAACCGAATCTGAATTTTCGCGCCATGCAACGATTGATCGAATAGATTCTGAGCAAAATTTGCAACATAATCATCAACCTCACAGGCAACAAGAACACCATCGATTGGCAACGCTTCCGCCATCGCTAAAGCAGAATATCCGGTAAACATTCCGATATCCAGAATGCGACGAGCGCGAGTCATATGAACCAACATTTTGAGGAACTGTCCTTCCACATGACCCGACAGCATTTCTTGCTCTAAATGGCGCACCGTTTCACCATCAGAAAAGCGCTGATCCCAAGGTTCACATTGAGTTTTTAGGGCGATCGCACTGAGATCTTTCGATTCCGGCGTTGTACAAGCATTCACATACTCTTCAAGCCCGATCGCTAATTCCAATGCTTTCTGCACCGATTCTGTCGCATCTTCTGAGTGTTGAAGTTGCGCGGTTCCTTCGGAGTTGTGCAGGGCACTAAGCGCCGTTTGCAAATGAGCCGTCAAAATGCCAAGCGGTGTGACCGGACGCGCAGCAGTTATGGTTGTCATTTAGCTTGCGCTCCCGATCAACTCACTACTGCCTACATACGCATCAATTCCTGCCCCTGCACGTGGATAGTCAGCACAAAGACGCTTATGATCAGCGATCGCGCTTTCTAATTCCTCACGAGTCAAATCATTGACAAAGTAGCAAGTTCCAATCGGGCGAGGCATTGCGGCTCTTAACAATCCATCGCGCGTCAGCATGATCGATTCAGTTGCTTTCCACATCAGAGCAATCTCCATCAATGGATGATCTAATGCCAGTCCAAGACGACTCATCAAGCCGAGAATGCGATCGCGATCCACTGCTGAAATGTAACCGCGCTTTTCGGCAATTGTGGCAGAAATCGCCATATCAATATTCACCGCATGACCATGTAGCAGCGGAATTTGCGGAGCGAGTTCAAGCGTCGGACTCCAAGTATGACCGTAAGCAATCACGCGATCGAGCATCAATTCATGTAGATTAGGTGCTTCCAACCCCAACATCGTTTTGATCGATTCGTAATTTACTCGATGTCCCACTTGTTTTAGAGAAGCATTATCACCTACAAATCCAAAATGGTTATACAGCAAATCTTCGCCATATTGCTCTAACAAATCAAACACTTCAGCATTAGAAACAACGGCAATTTTAACCAGTTCCGCCATTCCGTTTCGGATCTGATCCACAGGCAATGTTTTCAGAAACGAGAAATCGAGAATTACTTGTTTTGGTGGATGATATGCGCCCAATCGATTCTTCAACTTGCCATGATTCACCGCCACTTTGATTGCAACTCCTGCATCAATCAGTCCGATCAAAGTAGAAGGAACTCGAATGTAATTTGTACTTCTGCGATATGCAGAACAAGCAAATCCAGCCACATCTAAAACTAATCCACCACCAATCACTAAAACTGGCTCTTTACGCTTTAAGTTGAAATCGCAAAAAGCGTCGGTGATTTTCAAGAAAGTCTCGATCGTTTTAGCAGGCTCCGTAATCTCGATCGCAAACACGGTTAAATCGATGTCGTAGTACTCGAAATACGAGCGCAATTGCTCACCGTAGAGTTGATCGACATTGTGATCAACAACGGCTAGACAACGCCCTAAACCTCGATAGTTGTCTGCTAAAGCTGGATTTCCAACTTCAAACAAGCCTTCGATTAGATCCAAATTAAATTCAATCTTTTCGTATCCTTCCAAATGAAATGACTGAGCGGTTGATTCGACCTTTGCGTGAACAGAACTCATAGTTTCCTTTCCGTAAATGTCCAGATTCCCAACACAAACTTGTTCGTAAAATAGATTACGAATCGTGAATGATTAAATGAATAAACATTTAAGTTTGCGTCAGAAATCGCAACCGACTAAGTAAGATCAATCGAATCGATTTGGCGGACTCCCAAAACATGAAGCGCCTAGTAATTTGAATCATGTATTAGCCGCACCGTAAACTATCAGTAAGAGTAATAACCTGCTCGATCGCTGAACAGTGTCTAAAGAAGTAGACAGGAGTACGTCTTGGAGACTAATTCTTGGGAAAGACTTTCTATCAAAAAACAGATTGACCACTATCCTTACGGTTCCAAGCGTCGGGTAGTTATGGGAACAAAGGGCGCGATCGCAACCAGTCAACCGTTAGCAACGTTAGCAGGAATACAAATGCTAATCGCAGGTGGAAACGCGATCGATGCCGCAATTGCAACTGCGATCGCGCTTACGGTCGTTGAACCCACTTCAAATGGGATCGGCTCGGATGCGTTTGCATTAGTCTGGGATGGCAAGCTTCACGGATTGAACGCATCTGGCAGAAGCCCGCAAAATCTACCCACACACGCCTTTCTCGACGCGCCTAAAATGCCCAGTTTAGGTTGGGGAACTGTTACCGTTCCTGGTGCGGTTTCAGCTTGGCGATCGCTCTCTCAGCGTTGGGGAAAGTTACCATTCGAGCAACTGTTTGAACCTGCAATTCGCTATGCAGAAGAAGGATTTCCGGTGTCGCCTGAAACAGCACGTGCTTGGAAAAGAGTTGAACGACTTTTTGCTTCACTTTCCGGTGTAGAATTCCAGCCGTTTCAAGCTGTGTTTTTTCCTACAGGTCGTGCGCCTCGTACTGGGGAAATTTGGCACAGTCCTGCTCATGCAAAAACATTAAGATCGATTGCCAAATCTGAAGGCGAATCATTCTACCGAGGTGAGCTTGCCGACGCGATCGCCCAATTCGCAGAACAGACCGGAGGATTTATCGATCGTCATGATTTAGCCAATCATCGAGCGGATTGGGTTGATCCGATTTCGACTGATTATCGTGGTGTGACTGTTTGGGAAATTCCACCCAATACGCACGGTATTGCAACTCTGATTGCATTAAATATTCTTGAAGGCTTTGATCTTTCTCAATATCCTCGTGATTCGGTTGAGAGTTTTCATCTACAAATCGAAGCGATGAAGTTAGCATTTACCGAAGTCGATCGTCATGTTAGCGATCCGATTTCGATGCGTGTTTCTCATACTGATTTACTTGATAAAACTTACGCATCCCAAAGGCGACAACTCATCGGTCAATCTGCTTTGACCACGATTAGCTCAGGACTACCCAAAGGAGGAACCGTTTATCTAGCAGCAGCAGACGAAGATTTGATCGTGTCATTCATTCAGTCAAACTATGAAGGATTTGGTAGCGGAATTCTTATTCCTGGTACGGGCATTGCATTACAGAATCGCGCGAGTGGATTTTGCACTGAGGCAGGACACCCCAATCAAGTTGCACCGGGTAAACGTCCTTATCACACGATTATTCCAGGCTTCCTCAGCATCGAAGATCAACCGATCGGTGCTTTCGGTGTCATGGGCGGATTTATGCAGCCTCAAGGACATTTACAGATGATCGTGAACTTAGTGGACTATGGAATGAATCCTCAAACCGCGCTAGATGCTCCCCGATGGCGATGGTTAGCCAACAATCAATTGCTACTTGAGCAAACCGTTGCATCAGACATTGCGATCGCACTTTCCGATCGACAGCACCACATTCAACTCACTGCCGAACCCAGCGCTTTCGGTCGAGGACAGATCATTCTCAAATCCGATCAGGTGCTGATTGCAGGCTCAGAATCGAGGGCAGATGGTTGTGCGATCGTGCTGTGAGATTGATCAGACTAGAGCTTGCTGTTACCCTTCACCTCGTACAATGAGGATTCAGTGAACTTCCTCACCATTAAACCTTATGTCTGGTGACTACTTAGAGCGGATTCTCAATGCCCGTGTGTATGATGTTGCTCAAGAAACACCGCTTGAATATGCGCCCAATCTCTCTGCTCGGCTCAATAATCGAGTACTGCTCAAGCGCGAAGATATGCAGTCGGTGTTTTCGTTCAAACTGCGCGGCGCTTATAACAAAATGGCACAGCTATCTCCTGAAATTCTCGCTCAGGGAGTCATTGCCGCTTCTGCTGGAAATCATGCTCAAGGAGTCGCGCTCGGTGCAAAACGCTTGGGAACGACTGCCATTATTGTGATGCCCGAAACCACGCCGCAAGTGAAAATCGATGCAGTGCGATCGCGCGGCGGTGAAGTGGTGCTACATGGCGATACTTACGATGATGCTTACGCTCATGCCCGACAGTTAGAAGCAGAAAAAGGTTTAACCTTCGTTCACCCGTTCGATGATCCAGATGTGATCGCTGGACAAGGCACGATCGGGATGGAAATTTTGCGGCAATATCAGCAACCAATTCATGCGGTGTTTGTGGCGATTGGTGGGGGCGGTTTAATCTCCGGAATTGCAGCTTATATCAAACGACTCCGCCCAGAAACGAAAATTATCGGAGTCGAGCCAGTCGATGCCGATGCGATGACGCGATCGCTCAAAGCCGGACATCGAATCAAGTTACCGAATGTGGGTTTATTTGCTGATGGTGTTGCGGTGCGGGAAGTGGGAACCGAAACGTTTCGATTGTGCCAGCAGTATGTAGACGAAATGATTTTGGTCGATACCGATGATACCTGTGCGGCGATCAAGGATGTCTTTGAAGATACACGATCGATTCTTGAACCTGCTGGAGCGTTAGCGATCGCTGCCATCAAAGCCTATGTTGAACGTGAACAAATTACCGATCAAACGCTGATCGGGATTGCTTGCGGAGCGAACATGAACTTCGATCGCTTAAGATTCGTTGCGGAACGGGCAGAACTGGGAGAACGCCGAGAAGCGATTTTTGCCGTCACCATTCCCGAAGAGCGCGGCAGCTTACGAAAATTCTGTGATTTATTAGGACGACGAAATATTACTGAATTTAATTACAGAATTGCAGACGAGACGATCGCTCATATTTTTGTCGGAATGCAAGTTTCCGGGCGATCGGATGCCGCGCAAATGGTAAAAACATTCGAGGCAAATGGCTTCAAAACGCTTGATCTCACCGATGACGAATTCGCAAAACTGCATCTGCGGCACATGGTTGGTGGACGTTCTTCTCTAGCAGATCACGAGGTTTTATACCGCTTTGAATTCCCCGAACGTCCGGGAGCATTGATCAAATTTCTCACATCGATGCGTCCCGATTGGAATATCAGCTTATTTCATTACCGCAATCACGGTGCTGACTACGGACGAATTGTTCTGGGTGTGCAAGTTCCACCCGATGAAATGTCGGACTGGAAAGCCTTTCTCGACTCGATCGGCTATCGCTACTGGGACGAAAATCAAAATCCCGCCTACAAACTCTTTTTGGCGTAGACCGCTTTCTTCTACAATGCAAAATGGTGAAATTGTTTAGCTTGGAGAATCGCACGTGGATTTATCTCGCATTCCCGCCCAACCCAAACCCGGCTTAATCAACGTCCTGATCGAAATTCCCGCAGGCAGTAAGAGCAAGTACGAATTCGATAAAGACCTCAACGCCTTCGCGCTCGATCGCGTTCTATATGCCTCAGTGATGTACCCGTTCGATTATGGCTTCGTTCCCAACACGCTTGCCGACGATGGCGATCCGCTCGATGGCATGGTGATCATGGATCAGCCTACCTTCCCCGGATGTGTGATCGCAGCCCGCCCGATCGGAATGTTGGAAATGATCGATGGCGGCGATCGTGATGAGAAGATCCTCTGCGTTCCCGACAAAGATCCTCGGTACGCCAATGTCAAATCGCTCAAAGATTTGCCCTCTCACCGTTTAGATGAGGTGGCAGAATTCTTTAGAACCTACAAAAATCTAGAGAAGAAAGTGACGGAAATTCTCGGCTGGCAAGACGTGGATAAAGTCCTGCCTTTAGTTGAAGAATGCATCAAAGCAGCAAACTAAGCTTTGTATATTTCTATACGCTTTACGGGCTGAGGAAAATTCCTGAGCCTTTTTTTATTGTGACGATTATAATTCAAGTCAGCTTGGTATCCAGTAGAACTAGATGGGTAGCCTAAACGGAGGGACACCGCTCTCACCGTCCTATGGCGCGGTATCACTGAGTTGACTGATAATAATAATCACCTTGGTGAATCACTCTGCTCTCGTTCGGTTTCACTCACAAGCGCTTGAAGCAATTTTGAATCCAGCAATGACTCAGTCTTCCGATTTCTTCATTCATTTTTGGGGTGTTCGAGGCAGCATTCCTGTACCGGGGAATGAAACCGTGCGTTATGGTGGCAACACTTCCTGCATCGAGATGCGTGTGGGCGGAAAACGCCTGATTTTTGATGGTGGAACGGGGTTGCGCGTCCTGGGAAAATCGATGCTCAAGCAAATGCCTGTTGAAGCGCACATCTTCTTTTCTCATTCGCACTGGGATCACATTCAAGGCTTTCCATTCTTCATTCCTGCGTTTATTCCAGGAAACTGCTTTCACATCTACGGCGCGATCGCTCCCAACGGCGCAACCATGCAGCAACGTCTCAGCGATCAAATGCATCATCCCAATTTCCCTGTCCCAATGCAGATTATGCAATCTGAGCTAAAGTTTACCGATGTGGTGGTGGGGGAAGCGATCGAACTCGATGAGATTCGGATTGAAACAGGTCCTTTGAACCATCCCAATTCTGCTATCGGCTATCGCGTCACTTATCAAGGAAAAACGGTCGTATACGCAACCGATACCGAACATTACCCCGATCGGATTGACGAAGATTTAGTACATCTGTCACGTGATGCCGATGTTCTGATTTACGATGCTTGCTATACCGACGAAGAATATTACGACGAGACTGCACCCAAAATTGGTTGGGGACATTCTACTTGGCAAGAGGCATTAAAAGTTGTGGAGGCAGCGCGGGTCAAACAAGCGGTAATGTTTCACCATGACCCAAATCATAGCGATGATTTTCTTGATTCGGTTGAAGCACAAGTGCGATCGGTCTTTCCAAATAGTTTGTTGGCACGCGAAGGAATGATTCTACCTGTCGATTAGGTTGAAGCCTTGTAGACGCACTTATTAAACTGACATTAAATCTGCATCCAAAACTGTTCTGGCAAAATTTGATCGCTTAATCGCTCATTCAAATATTTCGCGGTTGCAAGTCCCGCATGAAATGCACTCTCAACTCGATTTCCTCCACACCAATCGCCCGTACATACTAAAAGATTTGCCGTATTCGCTGCAAGGTACTTGTCTGGAATCGGATTAATCGGAAACGCATACCGCCAGCGATGAACTTGCAAAACTTCAGGACTGGCAAACCATTGCTCGGTCATTCCTGCGGCTCGGTGCAAAAGCTGTTCCCCCACTTGCTGAAGGTCAGGATCATCGAGGTGTTGAGTCGCAAAAGTGGCATTGCTTTGAATCACGATCGTCGGCTGTACCGGATTCAACTGCTTCGTACTATCAATTCCAATCCAACCTAAAGCCGGATCAGCAGGACAAACGATCGCTTTCCAGCCCAATTTTTCAACCTCAGCTTGTCTTTCTGTTGGATAAACCGCGATCGCGCTAATGCAAGGCGAATATTCAACCGCTCTCAGTTGCTCAACAAAATTTTGATCAAACGAATCACAGATTACCGCCGCTTGAGGAGCCGGAATTGCAATCACGATAGCGCTTGCCGAAATCCGCTCTCCAGATTCACAATACAACTGCCAACCGTCCCGCGCTTCAATCCGTTCAACTCTGTGATTGAGTCGCAGCGTCAACCCGATCGACAGAAACTTCGCGATCGCGCTAATGCCATTCATCGATGCGTAACAAGCTGCCTGCTTTTGACCGGGCTGAATTTGTTCTTGTAGATCCAGGGTATGAATCGTATCTGTCCACACTCGAATCACTTTACGATCAACAAGCTGATTCAACAATTCCTGAAACTGGATCGCTTGCGGTCTTAGGTAACAGACTCCATGATCCGCGTGAGTTCCCTGTAAGCGACGGGTTGCCATTCGTCCGCCTAGTCCGCGCGACTTATCGAGCACAATCACTTTGTACCCTGCTTGCTGAAGAGACTGGGCACAAGACAAACCTGCCATTCCCGCACCGACAATCGCAATATCGAACTGAGAATCGAGCATAAACATCAACAATGATGAAACAGTATTATCCGATATACCGTCTTGCTTAGGTAGAATAAAACTTGACGCTGCATCGGGAGGAAGACCACCAGTGGATGAGTTTAGAACCGCTTTGGAGTTGGCAACAGATGACGAACTGCGCGAACTTACTGATATTTTATTTCGTCCAAAGTTCAATCCGCTGGATTATGTTAACGCTCCCGACCCGATCGAGTTGCAAAGCCAAAATCGAGAAGACTGGCTAAACGCGATCGACGATCGATTTCGCTTTCTTGCGGCAGATGGGATCACGGTGCTGCGTCGTAAAACCGGACAAGTGACCTATCGCCAAGTGCTGATTCAGGTGTGTCGCTATATGAAATTGCCCTATATGGGGGGAATGTCCACAACAGACCTGGAGGCAGAAATCTTCCTAAGTCTATTAAATCGTGCTTGGAAACAACTTCCCGTATCAGAACAGACCGCTTTAACCCATCGGATTGAACATTCTCTTTCTAACTCTAGTTTTGTCGAAGAACTGCCGCTATCTTTGCAGAAAAACCCGATGTCGCTTGTGGTAAAAGGCGGGGGCGCATTGGCAGTCAATACCGTCGTGCAGCCTCTTCTGCTCGAACATATTGCACGGCAGTTTGCACTGCATTTTGCCCGTTACCAAGTGGCACAGCAAGCGATCGCTCAAGGCAGTGTCGCAGCCGCAACCCAAATTCAAACCCAAGTCTCGATGCAACTCGCAAAACGAGGAATGACACTCGCAACGGCGCGATATGGAGCAACTCGCGCGGCGTTTGCGTTTATGGGCTCGGCATTGTGGGCTTGGTTTTTGGCGGATTTGGGTTGGAGAGCGATCGCGACGAATTACGGTCGAGTGATTCCGACGATTTTTGCCTTGGCTCAAATTCGGTTAACGCGATCGGATTGTTTTGAACCTGTCTAATTGTTTTGATTCTAATTGAGGTCGGAATTGAAAACGCTGCGCGTCCAGTCTCATCCTGATCTGTCTCTGCAACGGCACTGGATTCTGGTTCAAATTGGATTGTTTTTGCTGCCGTTTAGTGCGTTTCTTGGATGTACTCCGGTGCTGGTTGCAGCTTTGGGCGTTTGGCGACAAAGATTTTCGAGCTTGAGTCGTGAGCCTGTAAATCGAGGCTTTGCGGCACTGAGCTTGGTGATGATCGTGGCGGCTGGTTTTGCTGTTGATCGCCCAAACGCCTTTCTCGGTTTATTCAATTTTCTGCCCTTTTTCGTCGTATTCGCGGGACTGAGTGAAATCATTCAGTCTCCAAAACAATTGACACAAATTGCCTGGATCTGGGTGCTGACTTCGATCCCCGTTACGCTGATTGGATTTGTTCAATTGTTTCTCAACGTTGGGGGAGCGCCATCGCTGTTTTGGGGATTGATCGAATGGACGATCGCGCCCGGTGGTGAGCCGTTGGGTCGAATGTCCTCGGTGTTCATTTATGCGAATGTGCTGGCGAACTATTACGCGATCGTTTTTGTTCTCAACCTGGGGCTATGGTTGGAAGAACGCAAGCTGATTTTAGGAGCGATCTTTTTCCTCAACGCGATCGCGCTGATTTTGACCAATTCTCGGAATGTTTGGGCGATCGCGGTTTTAGCGGCTTTAGCGTTTGCGCTGTATCAGGGTTGGAAAGCGATCGTTGCTGGAGTGGCAGCCGTGACGGGCTTAATGTTGGGAGCCGCATTTGCTCCAGAGCCGATTGCCTCGCCGTTGAGAACGATCGTGCCGCGCTTTTTCTGGGCGAGATTAAACGATCAGATGTACAGCGATCGACCCGTGAATCAATTGCGATCGACCCAATGGAAATTCGCTTGGTCAATGATCGAACAACGTCCGTTAACAGGTTGGGGTTTACGCAGTTTCTCGAAACTTTATACCGAGCAGATACATCTTTGGGTTGGACACCCGCACAATCTTTTTTTCATGATGGCGGCTGAGTCAGGATTGCCCGCAGCTTTGATGCTATACGGGTTAGTGGGTTGGATATTGGCTCAAGGCGTTCTCACTTGGCGCAGATTACGTAAGCAAGATCAGCGAATTTATTTCACATTTTGGATTGCGTTTTTTGCGTGTACGCTGTTCAGCTTCTTGGATGTGACCCTGTTTGATGCACGGGTTAATTTGATGGGTTGGGTGCTATTGGCGAGTATTTGGAAAATACAGGACGTGAACTAGTCCTGATTTTGCGATTTGATTTGCGTCATCAGCGTTTCTAGCTGTTTTTTCTCGCTTTTGAGTTCTTCTTCGAGTTCTTGAATTTGTTCGCGACGTGCCTCAAGCTCAATCTTCTGTCGCGCCAACTCCTGACTTTCGAGCGTATTCGACTGCCGCCACTGTTCTGCCCGCTCGATCTCTTGCTGCAAAAAGCTCGGCGTGATCCCGTAAGTGAGATAGCACTGGACTAATTCCAGTACCCAATCCTTTGCTTCTCGAATATCTAAAATCTGATTGTTGCTGGAGATTTCAACCAACACCAGCAAGCCATCACTGTAACTATTGGCTTCAGCGGAAAGAACCGTCTCTTCTTCAGGGAGCTTTGTCCAAACGTGCTCTGATTTTTGAGCAGCTAGTAAGCGCAATCCTGCCTTGCCTAGGTAGCCTTTTTTTTGAACTTGCGCCAAGTGCAGCATTAATCTTCTCTCGTTGTCGTCTCAGTGGGAGCGATAATCAGGGTCATTTACAAAGCGATCGAGTATGCTGTCCAAAACTTTTGACAACATACTACGTTGAATCCCTATTCAATCGCCCGTAGATGCACTGACCTGATGAGTACAGCGGTTGAACAGCTTCGGTTATTGCCCGGTTGCGCCCATTGTGCGTACCTATCAAGACAGTATAGCTTTTTCGTTTTCTATGGGAATCATTAAGGGATTTCCCTCATCGAATCACAAAAAAGAGATGCCAAAATTAAGCATCTCTGGCAAAAAGATTAAGAAATGATAAATTTATAGCCGATCAAGCTTCGATCTCAGAATTTCTGCCTGTTTTTCTGCTTCTGCAAGTGCCTCACGGGTGGCTTGAACCACATCCGGTGGCGCTTTGTCTACGAATTTTGGATTGTTCAAACGACCGCTTAGCGCCTGGATTTCTGCCTCAACTTTCTTCAAGTCGCGCTCAGTCTTGGCTTTTAGCGCTTCTAGATCGATCAGTCCAGCCAGTGGAATCGAAATTTTGACGGTTCCGGTGACACCGACGATCGTTTGAGCATCGTCTACAGGTTCAGCTTTTGCAGATTCTAGAATTGCAGGGGGTTTTGGCTCTCCGATCACTTCGGTTTTGAATTGATCCACTTGCTTGAAAAACGTTTGTCGATCGTCTTTCTGCCATAATTGCGCTTTCGTAAACCAAATCGTATATCCAATTCCAATCAGTTCCAGGAACGTTGAGAGGAGCGGGATTTCGTGAATGGCGTGATGAGTCGAAGCGGCAAGTTTGAGGGCAAAAGCGATCGAGCCAATCAGCAAGAGTGAAAGTAGGATTTGCTGATGTTTGGCGAGGAAGGTTTCAACGGCATCGAATGCGATCGCTAGAACAGGTTGATTTTTGCTGTGTGCGATCGTCGGTTCTAACACGGGCGTATCATCCGTTCCTGAGATCGTTAGCGTTTCTACTCTCGCTAAGTCTTTGATGTACGACTGACCTGTAAGCAGCGTTTGTTTTTCTTGCTCGTCTTCGGTCTGAAGTGCGACGGTGATTCTTGCACCCGGTTTGATCTCGGCTCCTGCTCGCAGATTCCGAATGGTGCGAATCGAGTTAATAATCAACTCAAATTGCCGCTCTAAATCCGGATCGATCAGGGTTATCTCCGGCACAGGATAGCTTTGCAGCGCTAAAGAGTTGTGATCGCTCTCCGGAGTCTGCGTTAGCGTGTGCCAGATTTCCTCGGTGATATGTGGCATAAAGGGATGCAAGAGTTTGAGCGTCCCTTCTAACACATGAGCGAGGGTCTGCTGTGCCGCGAGTTGGGTGGGTGAATTTTGATCTTGCAGTCGAGATTTGACTAGCTCAATATATTGATCGCAAAAATCGCCCCAGATGAATTCGTAGAGACTTTTTGCCGCTTCGCCGAATCCATAGTTATCGATGTAGTCACGAACTTGTCGGGTGACTTGGTTAAATCGGGAAAGAATCCAGCGATCGCTCAGTTCCAAATTTTTCGGAGCACCCAATTGTGCAGGCGTTTTATCGTCTAAATTCAGCATCACAAACCGCGACGCATTCCACAGCTTGTTGGTGAAATTGCGCGAGGCTTCGACGGTTTCGGATTCATCGGTTTTGCGATCGTAAGCAACCCGAATGTCCTGACCTGCACCTGTTACTTCTCGAACCAGGGTATATCTCAGCGCATCTGTTCCATACTTATCCATCAGAATCAACGGATCGATGCCGTTGTTTGCTGATTTCGACATCTTTTTATTGTTCTCATCGCGCACCAACCCGTGAATGTAGACATCCTTAAACGGCATCTGTCCGGTGAAATGTCCCGCCAACATTGTCATCCGGGCTACCCAGAAGAAAATAATGTCGAACCCCGTTACCAGTGTTGCCGTGGGATAGTAGCGTTTGTAATCCTCAGCATTCGTATCCGACCAGCCCAGGGTTGAGAAGGGCCACAATCCAGAAGAAAACCAAGTATCGAGAACATCCGGATCTTGCTCGATTTGAACAGTTTCGCCGAATTGCTCGATCGCTTTTTGCTTCGCTTCTTCTTGCGATCGCGCCACAATAAACGGTGTGTAGTCGGTAATTTCTCCGTTTGTCTCGCTGATCGCATACCAAGCCGGAATTTGATGTCCCCACCACAACTGTCGTGAGATACACCAATCTTTCAAGCTCACGAGCCAATCCCGATACACCTTTGCCCAGCGATCGGGTACAAATCGCGGAGAATTTTGATCCTCTAAAGATGCCAAAGCGAAATCAGCTAATGGCTTGATCTTGACAAACCATTGAGTCGAGAGCAGCGGTTCGATCGGTACTTTTCCGCGATCGCTGTACGGAACGGTATGTTTGTAAGGCTCAATCTTCACCAGACAGCCTTCTTCTTCCAGCCGCTTCACCACGTTTTTTCGTGCAACAAAGCGATCTTGTCCCTGGAATTCTCCCGCGTTCTCATTCATCGTGCCGTCTTTGTTCATCACGTTGATCGACGGCAACTTATGACGCTGCCCCATCTCAAAATCGTTCGGATCGTGAGCAGGTGTGACTTTGACGCAGCCTGTTCCAAAACTCGGATCAACATGATCATCTGCGATGATTGGAATTTCGCGATCGGCTAGCGGTAACAGCAACGTTTTACCGATTAAATCCTTGTAGCGATCGTCGTTCGGATTGACTGCAACGGCTGTATCACCCAACATTGTTTCTGGTCGGGTGGTTGCCACTTCGATAAAGCCATCCTGACCCCTAATCGGATAGCGAAAATGCCAGAGGTTTCCGTCAACTTCTTTGTTTTCAACTTCGAGATCGGACACAGCAGATTGACTAGCCGGACACCAGTTCACCAGATAATTGCCGCGATAAATCAGCCCTTCATCGTGTAATTTGATAAAGGCATCTAACACCGCTGCCGAAAGTCCTTCATCCATCGTGAAACGTTCGCGCGACCAATCCACCGATACCCCTAAACGTCGGAGTTGGTTGACGATTGTTCCGCCCGATTCAGCTTTCCATTTCCAAGCGCGTTCTAAAAACTGTTCCCGTCCCAAATCATTGCGGGTTTTCCCTTCCGCTTTCAGTTGCCGTTCTAAAATTGCCTGCACCGCAATACTGGCGTGATCAGTTCCGGGCAACCACAGCGTATTCTTGCCCAACATCCGCTGATACCGAATCAACACATCGATCAGCGAACTCTCAAAGGCGTGACCCATGTGCAAACTACCCGTCACATTCGGCGGCGGAATTACCACACAATACGGCTCACCGGGTTGATTCGGATCGGCTTTGAAGACCTGATTTTCCTCCCAAAACTTTTGCCATTTCGCTTCTGTCGTTGCAGCGTTGTATTGAGTTGGAAGAGTGGCAGTCATGAGAATTCAAGAAATGGGGGACATTTAGCCATGATAAACGGTTCTCTGCGTGAGATGCCGATAAAAATGGGTACTCCTTTTCAGAAGCACCCGTAGACTCAGATTAAATTCAATGCTCAATCGATGAAGCCCATCAGCGCTGTGGAGTCATCCAGATCGTTAGAAAATACCGGACGATCGCCCATATGTCTGTCAGCCGATAGCAATCCTGGGTCGCTCATCATGACGGGTCGCCCAAACGTTTCTGAACCTTCTACCGAGTGAAAATCACTGTAGAAGATCGGGCGATTGCCGGGAAGCATTTCGGCAACTTTCAAACTGCTCGACATAATCGGACGACCGTTTAGAATCGTGCCGTACACCGCGAGATGGCTGGCTTCGATCGGGCGAATTCCCGCTGACTGAATCGTGCCTGCAACCTCGAAATCATCGGACATTACGGGGCGATTGCTAGCAGAGAGGCTCGGAAGGCTGAGAATCTCAAGCGCACTTCTGTTGCCTTCTGCCGGGGTTGCCGTTGCTTCGATCACTTCTACATTACTCATCGGAGATTCCTCGGGGGTTGATTCTGTGGATATGGTTTGGAGGTCGGCTTCGGGAGAAGATTCCGAGCGATCGGTTTGCTCAGTTACGGTTGGTTCTTTGGCTGAGTCAGAAACATCTGGAGTTGATGAGGTTTCAACCGGAGCAGGAGCCGAATCGGGCGTTTCTGTCACCTTCGCGGCGGTACGTCGATTATTTGTCCTGCGACTGGTTTGATTTCCCCGGCTGGTTGCCATCGCGCCTTCCCTCAATGATTTACAGTCAATGATTTACAGAATTACAGTTTGCCAACCGCCGGAAGAATTTACCCAGGGCGCTGTTTGTCGTTTCGATTCTTAAGGAATCATTATAAGTGAAACCGGAGGCACTGATATCGGTGAATCCCAAGCAGAATTAATACGATCGATTAGCACATCCAATCAAACTCACTAGAAAATAGAGGGCACTCAGACTGTGCCCCCTTAATGCTTTCAAATGGCTCTAGGGCGTGTTTTAAAAGCTTCTCACTGCGTTGTGATCCGCCCCGAATTCCAGGGCGGGAGTGAACGAAGGATTTTAAAACAAGCACTAGACCTTTGCAGGCACTTTTGCCGCGCCGACTTGATTGGTCAAGCGCTCATAAGTTGCACGCATTTTCAATCCGGTCAGCACTTGAAATAGCCCCGTTCCATTATTAGAACCGGGATACTCTCGGTGTTGCAGCAACAATTCTGTTACTTCACCGTTGTACTTCGCAGAAGTCTTGCTCAAATGCTGCTCGATGTAAATCACTTCTTCGAGCTTGTCGAACTGACCATCGACTTCGAGCACCGAAACGCCGTGTTTGTAGTACACGTCAGGTCCGTAGTGCATTCTGATGCCGGGATACGAACACGTGAGCTTACGACCGCAAGGTGTCCAATCGATCGTAGAACCTTCGTCGAATAGGTAAACCGGATCGTAACCTTCGATGCCGTCGCGCTGAATCATTTGAACGCGCAGGACTTTCCGCTCTTTGTCATCCTTGATCAACTGCGTCGGCAGCACTTGAATCACTACGTCCGCAAATTCTTTCTGCGGATCGATATACGCATCAAAGTCAGGTTTACGCGAATTAATTTGCGCCAACACGTCTTCGTAGCTGTGACCCCGCTCTGCCATGTCGCGCTGAATCTTCCAAGCGATTTTGACTTCATCGCTAATGTCGAGATAAACGCTGAAATCGATCAGATCCCGAACTCGCTTGTCATAGAGCGGATGTAACCCTTCAATGACGACAATGTGATTCGGCTCGACTTTCTCTGGCGGATCGATCAGCCCGGTTTCGTGGTTATAAATCGGTTTATCGATCGTGTCACCGCTCTTGAGCGCTCTGATTTGCTCGTACATCAAATCGAAGTTGTTTGCCTTCGGATTGAGTGCGGTGATGCCCGTTTCCTTACGCTGCTTCCGATCCAGACTGTGGTAATCGTCCAGGCAGATCACAGTGACGAAATCTTCCCCAAACAAATCTGTGATTCGGCGCAGAAACGTGGACTTACCGCACCCGGAGTCTCCGGCAACGCCAATCAGAACCACGCGGTCTGGCTTACTGGTCATAAGTTTCCTCTAAAAACAAAAAGATCAACGACGGTTTTTTTGGGTCAGCCCGGAGAGTCTAGGCTGTATCGATAGCGCTTGATTCAATCGACAAATAAATTTGTCGATCGCTTTACCTTCACAAGTTACAGCGCAAGGTATGACTGCACGATTTCAGGATCGCTCCGGATCGCCGCAAAAAAATACCTCACACTCAGCCAGTCAAGGCTTAAGGTATAGCGTAAGTATTTAGTACTATCAGCTAAGGGGATTCTACCAAATCGTGATCCCTGGTACAAGCCTTAAAAGAAGCTAAAATTTCTTGATTTGATTAGGGAATTTAAGTGCGATCGTTCGATCATCCCTGACGAAGATTAATTTCAGCTTCATAATTAGCGCGATCGAACGTCTCCAACCCTCTGTAAAGTAAGAACGGAGATCAGTTTGACTTCTGAGCGCATTCAAATCAGATTCAGGTAAATTTGCGATCAATCCCCAAACGTTGCATATTTATCCAAACGGGCAACTTGCAGCACAGTTTTAGTTCATTTAGGTCGGAGAAACACAGAGCGATGTATTATTCCAGCGCGTCGGGTGCTGCGAACACCCCATCTGGGAGCCGCGTCTTCCGGTATGAAGTGGTCGGGCTGCGCCAAAGCGATGCCACCGATCAACAAACTCACCAGATTCGGCAAAGTGGCAGCACCTTTATCAATGTTCCTTATAACCGCATGAATGAGTTCATGCAGCGGATCACCCGCTTGGGCGGCAAAATTGTCAGCATTCAGCCTTTAGAGACAAACGGCAACGGGTCTGGAAACGTTACTGTTGGACAGAAAGCGCCTGCAACTCCGCAGGAAAATGCTACTGCGAACCCACCAGAATCTAAGCCCATGACACAAGCCAAGGCGAAAAAACACGCGGATGTTCCAGTCAACATTTATAAGCCCAATAATCCATTCGTTGGAAAGTGCATTTCCAATGATGAGCTAGTGGGCGAAGGCGGCATTGGAACAGTTCGACATATCAAATTCGATATTTCAGGCGGCGATTTGACTTACGTGGAAGGTCAAAGTATCGGCATTATTCCGCCGGGAACAGACAAAAACGGCAAGCCCGAAAAGCTGCGGCTTTATTCGATCGCATCAACTCGCCACGGCGATGATGTGGATGATAAAACAGTATCGCTCTGTGTGCGTCAGCTAGAGTACAAGCATCCTGAAACGGGTGAAACAGTGTACGGTGTTTGCTCTACCTATCTGTGCCACCTTGAGCCGGGTGCAGATGTGAAGATCACAGGTCCGACCGGAAAAGAAATGCTCTTGCCGGAAGAGGAAGATACGAATGTGATCATGATGGCAACGGGAACAGGAATCGCGCCGATGCGTGCTTATCTGTGGCGGCAGTTCAAGGACAACGAGAAAGCGGCGAACCCTGAATATCAGTTCAAAGGCTTCTCTTGGTTGATCTTTGGCATTCCAACCACGCCAAATATTCTCTACAAGGAAGAACTTGAAGAGATCCAAAGCAAGTATCCGGACAACTTCCGTCTTACTTATGCAATCAGCCGTGAGCAGAAGAACAAAGACGGCGGCAGAATGTACATTCAAGACCGAGTGGCAGAACATGCGGATGAACTGTACGAAATGATGAAGAGTGAGAAGACTCACACTTATATTTGCGGTTTGAAGGGCATGGAGGACGGCATTGATGCGGCTCTCGGTGCGGCAGCGGCAAAAGAAGGTGTGGATTGGAAAGAGTTCCGTAGTGCGATGAAGAAAGCGGGTCGTTGGCACGTTGAAACGTACTAAATTGGTTTCATTGAATTGAAGCGAAACCGGGAGAATTCTCCCGGTTTTTTGTTGCGATATGATTTGAGAACGACCTAAGGTGAAGAAATGACGATCGCGCTAGATGCAAGTAGAACTTAGCTGGACAACATTCAAAATGACAAATGCAATTCTAATTCTCGAAATATTTTGTTACATAGACATTGCCTACACTGTAAGATGACCAAGCTATCTATTGTTTGGTTAGAAAAAATACGTGCAAGTTTTCTCGAATCCGTCTAGTTCCCCGGTTACAGACGCTTATGTTCGTCAGGATCTACCTTTTACGCTCAAAGATGTTCGTTCAGCAATTCCCGATCGCTGTTTTGAGCCTTCTACCGCTCGATCGCTTTCCTATTTCTTCTTCGATATTGGCATCATTGCAGGACTGATCGCGATCGCAGCTTATCTTGATTCTTGGTTGTTTTTTCCGATTTTCTGGTTTGCTCAAGGCACGATGTTCTGGGCATTATTTGTAGTTGGGCATGACTGCGGACATGGCTCATTCTCTAAACACAAGTGGTTGAACAATTTGATCGGGCATTTGTCTCACTCTCCGATTTTGGTTCCGTTTCATGGTTGGAGAATTAGCCATCGGACGCATCACGCGAATACGGGCAACATTGAAACCGATGAAAGTTGGTATCCGGTGACAGAGGCGCAATATGCAGAGATGGAATTTTTGGAAAAGCTGATGCGGTTTTATTTACCGCTGTTGGCGTATCCGCTGTATTTGTTTCGCCGATCGCCCGGTAAAGAAGGCTCTCACTTTCTGCCGAGTAGCTCACTGTTTAAGCCCTCTGAGCGCAATGGCATTATCGTTAGCACCGTTTGCTGGCTGGCAATGGTTGGATTTCTCGCGGCGTTAACTTCTCAGTTCGGTTTTCTGTTTCTGCTGAAGTACTATCTTGGCGGTTACCTTGTATTCGTAATTTGGTTAGATTTAGTGACTTTCTTGCATCACACTGAGGATGATATTCCTTGGTATCGCGGTGAAGATTGGTATTTCCTCAAGGGTGCATTGTCTACTATCGATCGTGATTACGGAATTTTTAATCCGATTCATCACGATATTGGGACTCACGTTGCTCACCATATTTTCTCGAATATGCCGCACTACCGCTTGAAAGAAGCGACAGAAGCAATTAAGCCTGTGTTGGGCAGGTATTATCGCAAGTCGAATGAGCCAATCTGGAAGAGTTTCTTCAAGTCCTACTTTGCCTGTCATTTTGTGGCAGACAGTGGATCGAAGATTTACTATCAGTCGCCGCACGATCGATAACTGTCCATGCTTGAGAACTTCGTGAAAGATCGGAGTTCTCAATCTTTTGTCGGTTCATCTTCGTTGAGATCGATCGTGCCTTCCTTGATCGCGGTTTCAATCAAAAACCGCTTGGCTAATCGATCGTAAACTCCCGCTCCAACAAACTGCGGAAATTTGTGCGATCGACTATACACCCAAACTAAATTCCCTTTCTCAAAAATCCGAATGTCCTGAAACCATTTGCATTCTGGCATCAGTGATTTAGCAAAATCGAGAGCATCAATCCAGCGATCGAACTCTCGATCGACATCGCGCGTGACAACTTTAAACACAGTTCTATCCTTGTGAACCCTACTTCTACAATAAAGGAAGCGTTGAAAAGTATGTATGCCCAATTGGATTCCGCAATTAACACAGGATGGATCTTATACGTTTTTTTCTGAGGAATTCGGAGAAGCGTTTCACAGTTATCAAGGCGCAAAAACAGAAGCATTTCAGAAATTCTCAGATGCGATCGATCTCCAACACAAAGCACAGCAACCCGAGATTAAACTATTAGATGTTTGCTATGGATTGGGCTATAACACTGCGGCAGCGATCGAGGTCATCAGAAAAATCAATCCGAACTGCAACATCGAAATCTGTGGATTAGAACTCGATCCAACCGTACCCGTTGGAGCAGTAACGCCACAACTATTACAATACTGGTCGCATCACGTTCAAGAAATTTTAGAATCACTGGCGAAACAGCATTACTATCAGCAAGAATATCTCAAAGCACAATTGCTAATTGGAGATGCAAGACAAACCATTCAATCGCTAATTCAATCGAAATTTCAAGCTGATGCGATCTTTTTTGATCCGTTCTCGCCGCGTCGCTGCCCACAGCTTTGGACGATCGAATTCTTTCAGCTTGTGGCTCAATGTCTCGCCCCAACTGGAAAACTCGCAACCTACTCGCGATCCGCGTCTGTTCGCACTGCATTGCTCGCAGCAGGATTACAGATCGGAACCATTCCACTTGGAAAACTGCACCTTCCGTATGACTGGGCACAAGGCACGATCGCAGCTTGGAACTCCGAAACATTGCATCCTCTATCGCAAATGGAGCAAGAGCACTTAAACACTCGTGCCGCGATCCCTTATCGCGATCGCACCTTGCACGACTCGGCTGAAGAAATTTTGGCGCGACACGAACAAGAACAGCGATCGAGCAAGGTAGAATCAACCTCAAGTTGGAGACGGCGCTGGAACATCAAATGAACGATCACATTGGATTTTTAGAAAATTGGCAAGATGCAGTCGTATTTTGGAGCTTTGTTGCAATGACGATGTTTGTCACTTGGCGAATTTTGGTAAGCAAACCCAAAGATTAAATTCGTCTCTGTAGTGATGTAACAAAATGTTTCTTAATTCTGGAAAATACGTAGAATCTTCTAAAGCAATTAAGGTAATCATGCCTACAATCTAGAGTGCTCGTTAGCGCGTGGGTGAAACCTTATGAACCTCAAAACTATTGCATCAGGAACAGCAACAATTTCGCTGACCACGGTTCGGAACAGTCAAAGTTTAACTAAAGAAGTACAGCAGCGCCTGATCGCGTTAGGCTTCCAGCCCGGCTCTGTCGATGGCGTTTGGGGCAACCGAACCCAGAGCGCCTTTACTGCATTCGCAACTCGCAATCAGCTTAAAGGGGATGAAATCAGTCCTCGTGCTGCCCAACTGTTGCTTGGAATCCAACCTCGACCCACGCAACCTTCAACCCCCCGCCCTGCACCATCAACTCCAGCACCCACAGTTCAGCAACCTCCTGCAACCCCAGTTCCAGTTCCATCTGCGCCTCGGTTTGCTCCAGCCACTCAAGCCATTCCAACCGGGCTCCGCGCGATCGCAACTGATCTACTCATTTGGCAGATGAATCGAATCACCGCCGATCAGCGTCTCACTCGCCAAGTTCAGCAAGGACTTGATGCAATGGGACATAATCCAGGTCCAATCGACGGTCTCTGGGGCGGTAGAACTCAGGCAGGATATGTTGCATTTGCCAGAGCTTACGGCTTTAATTCCAATGAGCTTTCACCGATCGCCGCATTGATGTTACTTGAACCTGCCATTCCTCGGATTCCCGTAACTCGTCCGACGCGATCGCTGAGCGCTCAAGATTTTCGTGATGTCGCTCGATCGATTGGATGTGAAGTTGCAGCAGTGCGAGCAGTCGTAGATGTGGAAGCAGCCGGATCAGGCTTCTTGCGCGATGGCAGACCGAAGATTTTGTTTGAAGCGCAATGGTTTTCAGAATTCACGAATGGGCAGTTTGATGACAGTCATGATGATATTTCAAGCCCTGTCTGGAATCGCGCTTTGTATGTAGGTGGAGCCGGAGAATGGGATCGAATCTACCGCGCAGCAAATTTGCAGCGAGAAGCAGCACTGAAATCAGCTTCTTGGGGCTTAGGTCAGATTATGGGCTTTAATCACGCTGCTGCGGGCTACCGCGATGTGGAATCATTCGTTCGTGATCTGCATGAAAGCGAAGGAAAACAGTTAGCTGCAATGTTCAATTTCATCAAAAGCAATCGACTCGATCGCTTTTTGAACAATCGCGATTGGGCAGGATTTGCGCGCCAGTACAACGGTGAAAGCTACCGCGTGAATCGGTATGATGAAAAACTAGCAGCTGCTTATAACTACTGGCTAAAAGCAGCTTAGTCGTCTGATCACAACTTTTGAAAATCGACTTTTAGGTTGTCCTCAGTCCTGTTTTTCAACGCTAATTGAACTTCAGCCGTGAAGTTGCTAACTGTTTTGAAGCAAGCCAGAGAAAGGGAGGGATAGTTTTGCTGTATCGTCCCCAAAGTCGGCGGGGTTCTTGTATAAGTCGATACAGCCATTCCAGCCCCATCGCGCGAATTACTTCAGGCGCTCGTTTGTGAATTCCTGCATAAACCGGAAAAACACCGCCGACACCAATGAGAACAGACCGAATTTTGTGCTTATGCTCACCCATCCACAGTTCCTGTTTCGGGCATCCTAGAGAAACGAGCGTAATTCCTGCACCACTGCTGTTGATCCTTTGGATAATCGCGTCATCCTCTTCCTGGGTGAGTGGACGAAAGGGTAGAGATTCCATCCCTGCGATTTTCAGCTTAGGAAACTCGTACTTTAAGCGCGTCTCCATTAGCTTTAAAATTCTTACCTCTGAGCCTAAGAAAAAGATGCTGACTTGCTCTCGCGATGCCTGCTCACATAGCGCTAGAAGCAGATCCATTCCCGCAACTCGTTCTTGAGCGGGCACCCCGGTCAGTCTCATTGTCCAAACAAGCGGCATACCATCGGGTGTAACAAGGTCTGCACTCCGAAGAATCGAAGCCAGAGCAGAATTGCTAGTCGCCTCGACTAGCATATGAACATTAGCAACACAGGCAATTCTACTCAGACGCTGCTTAGCCCACTCAATGATAAGTGAGACATGATTATCAAGCGATAAAGCTGTCACTGGAAAACCAATCACAGATTGAATCGGCGGGGCTTCTACCGATCGACTTTTCTCTTTGTGCATAGCAAGTAAATTTCTGGCAGACTAAAGACGAAGTGAATTGGTTAGATGCAGAGATTTCGTACTTCTCGCCTGATTGAACTTGATGCTGAACAGTTTGGTGATAACAAATCTAAAAATCCGAAGCGCTAAATGCTCGATCGTGATTCTTAGCTTATTAGTCAGTATCCTCTGACTTCTGTTTGAGTAATTGAAGGTATACCCTGCACTTAGAAAGAATGCTGATTTATCCGGGTAGATGATGCTTTGAGCAGAAGATATACAGCTTTAGAAATCGCTCCACTCAAGTGAACTTAGCGGTAGATTGGTAGGATGCCTGAAAGGTATAAGATGCTGTCGTAAGCTGAAAGGTAGAAGTTCCCCTGGGAGTTGTTCTGCTGCATAAGACAGCGGTATAGAAAGTTCCTAGCGTGAAACGGAGATGGCTCAGATCGTCTAATTGGTGATGCCCTGTTGTTTAGCCTTTCTTCTGAAGTTAGGCTATTAAGCTTAACCTAAAAGCCTTCAGTAGCTCACAAGCTTAGCAATTCCCCGTAATCTTACTATAGATAAACAGAGGATCATTCATAACTTTTAAGGTCTTAACGGAACTTTTATACTTGGATTATGTATGCCTTATATTTCGCGTAAGAGTATTGTGTGCTTGAATTTAATGACCAAAAATAGTCTGCTTTGCGAAGAGTGGCTTACTCAATTATTGTAGGTGGAGCAACCAGTTTGATCAAAGGCTGGGGGCGACCTTGAGCTTGTAATTCTACTTTTCGCTTTTGATGCAGTTTGAGGGTATTGTTTGCGGTTTTTAGTTCCTGTTGAGCTTGAGCATAATTAAACATTGATCCCGCCCATTGCTTTACAAGAACTTTTAGCTGTTTTTCGATTTGAGTGAGCGCTGCTTGAGAAATGGTAGTTGCCTGAGTCTGATAAGTTAGATCAACCCATTGCTGTAGAGTTTGCAAGCGCATCTTAGCTTGGTAGTTTGTCGGTTCGACTTGTAAGCTTGACGAATTTTTGAGAGCCGCATTTTGGGCTGCCTTGAACAGTTCTTTAGTGAATCGCGTATGCTGCTGCCTTAATGCTGTTACTCGTGCAGCATCAACTTGAGACCGACTGAGTTCTGTTGCCAATTGTGCAGACACAGTTCGGAATTGATCTAGCAAAGATGAGTAGCGAGTATCTTGTTGAAGTAGACGACCGATGTCTGACTGATCGAGTCCCAACTGGCGCTGAAGCACTAAAGCGCGACCGCGTGTCTCAGTCAAACGAACCTGCATATCGCTTTTTTGCTGCATGGTTGCTTGAATCCGCTGATTTAGGGTTCGCCCAAATT
>PSLO01000164.1:0-5012 GCA_040289665.1 Leptolyngbya sp. ERB_1_1
CGTTCGAGTTGTGCGTTAAGTCATTGAATCTGTCGGAAATCTCTTAGCGTTTATGATTCATGCAACAAAGCCATCGATTGCGTTACTAATTTAGACTGTTGCGTTTGGGTTGATGTTGCCTCAGTAATTCCATTTACCAATTGACTAATTTGCGTAGTTGCATTAATGATCTCGTTTAATTGCTGACGAGTTTCATTCACTAATCCAGTACCGCTCACCACTTGCTGTATTCCGGTATCCATTGCAATAGCGACCGCACTCGTTTCAGATTGAATCTCTTGTGCCAGCTTTTCGATTTCGCGCATTGCATCCGCAGATTGACGCGCTAACGATCGAACTTCATCCGCCACAACTGTAAATCCTCGTCCATATTCTCCAGCGCGGGTTGCCTCGATCGAAGCATTCAACGCCAACAATTGAGTCTGTGTGGTGAAACTACCAATCAAACTTACAACTTTCGAGATCTTTTGAGAAGACTCACTCAACCGCTTAATTTTTCGACTCGTCTCGGCAACGGTTTCTCGAATCGCAAGAATTCCATCGACGGTGCGGTTCATGGCAGCATCTCCAGAACGCACTGTTTGATTCGCTTGCTGAAGTGCCGTTTCAACTTGTCGAGCGTTTGCCGCTACCGCTTGAGTTGAACTTACCATCGCTTCAAGCTGCTCCAAAGCGCGAGTGACTTCCTGTAACTGTTCTTCAGCTTGTTGGGTCAGCTTTGTGATTGCACCGCTGCTACTGCGAGAAGTGTTCGTTACTTCTGTTGCGCTGGTCTGCACCTGAGTCACAATTTTGCGTAAGCTTTGGATTGTATTGTTGTAGGCATCTGCGATCGTACCAACTTCATTCTCAGCGACCGGAACGCGAACCGTTAAGTCTCCTGAGAACACAGGCTTAACGGCTGCCAGCAGTTGAATCACTTGCATTTGCAATTGTTCTTTTGCCATTTTTTCACGTTCAGCCGCTTGAGCAAGTTCTTCAGACTGCATTCGTAGCTTTTCGAGCGAGTCAATTTGTTCCAGTACCACGCCGAGCTGTCCAGCAATCTGATTCAGTAGAGTGATATCTGCTTTTTCCCAGTGCCGCGTTCCACTATTTTGATAAACTGCCAGAATTCCCCACAGTTCCTGCCTCTTGAAAACGGGAACCAGAACATAAGCCCGTGCTTCAAACTTCTCTAAAAGCTCAATGTGACAAGGATCATGACCTGCATTGTAGATATCATTAACAGCGAGACTTTCTCGATTTCGATAGCGCCCGCCTTGAGTTTCACGCAGGTAAGTATCTTGCACGTTCGTTCCGACATTGCTGCCAACTAGCTTGCTCCATTTGCCAGATACTGACTCGTAGATAAAATCGCCGCTCCAATCCGGATTAAAGCGATAGATTGCAGCACGATCGACTTTCAGAAATTGTCGAACATCCTGCGTGGTCGCCTGAAAGATTGAATTAACATCAGAAGACAGATGCACCATATCGATCGGTTGACGAATACGATCGCTGACTTTAGCAAGAATTTTTTCGCGCTCAGCTTGCCGCTGAATTTGCAACAGATACTCTGATTGTTGAATCGCCACGCCCAACTGTGCGCCTAATTGAGACAGCAAATTCACTTCTGACTCTTCCCAATGACGTGGAGTGCTGTTCTGGTACGCGCCCATCAATCCCCATAATTTCTGCCCCACAAAAATTGGCACAATCATGTATGCCTTCACTTGGAACTGTTCCAGCATTTCAACATGACAGGGCAGATGTCCCGCTTTGTAAATATCATTAACCACGAAGCTCTCATTGTTGCGGTATCGTCCACCTTGAGTTTCTTGCAAATGTGTATCATCCCAGGCGGTATGGATGTCAGCCCCGACCAAGCGCGACCAACCGAGTGCAACAGACTCTGAAACAAATGAGCCACCCCAATCTTCGTTAAAGCGATAGATTGCAATGCGATCGGTCTGCAAAAATTGTCTTATCTGCTGAGTCGTCTGCCCAAAAATCGTTTCAATATTGTCAAACTGGCGAATCCGCTCCAGCACCGACTTACTCACCTGGTCGATCACGCGAATGAAGTTACGTTCCCGCGCTGCTGATTTTGCCAACTGTTCCGTTTGAGTTTCAACTTGCTTGAGATACTCTGCCTGTTGAATTGCGACACCAAGCTGAGTTCCAATCTGAATCATCAATGTAATTTCAGTCTCATCCCAATGCCGCGTCCCTGAATTCTGATAAGCTGCCAACAATCCCCACAGCTTCTCACCTTGCATAATTGGAACAATGATGTAAGCTTTTGCTTGATAGCGTTCCAACACACTGAGATAACACGGTGAGAATCCAGCTTTATAGACGTCTGAAACGGCTCTAAAGTTTGCTCCTTTACGGTATGCACCACCTTGAGTGTCTTGTAGATACGTATCGATCGATTTCACTTTGCCGATCGTTTTGATCTCACAATCGCTGGCATTATCCTTAAAAGCAGCATTTTCAAGCTGCTCTTCCATCACAGAAATCCAGCCAGGTGTCACCGCTTCTGCAACAAACTCGCCGCTCCAATCTGGATTAAAACAATACACACCGACACGATCAGTGTTGAGAAACTGACGAACCTCTTGAGTAGCAGTCTTAAAGATAGTGTTGAGATTCAGCGAAGTGCGAATTTTATCCACCACTCGTGCAGCCGCGCGTTCACGATCGGCAACTTTCGAGAGTTGCTCGGTCTGCGATCGTAGCTGTTGCAAGTTCTCACCTTGTTGAATTGCAACTCCTAGTTGTGTTCCAAGTCGCGTCATTAGTGAGATCTCTGCATCTTGCCATTGACGAGGAGCCGAATTTTGATACGCTGCTAGCAGTCCCCAAAGCTTCTGGTTTCGCAAGATTGGAACAATCACGTAGGCTCTAGCTTGATAGCGCTCAAGCATCTCCACATAGCAAGGCGAGAAACCTGCTTCATAGATATCGCTCACGGCTCGAAAGGCTGCTCCTTGCGCCAATTTGCCGCCTTGAGCTTGCTGAAGATGGGTATCTGTTAAACGTGCAGACCCGTTGCCGATCGTTTTCAAGCTACATTCACTAATGTTTTGCTTCAGGATGGGATTGTCAATTTGTTCTTGAAGTAGCGAAGTCCAAGCGGGTGCAGTTGATTCTGAGACAAATTCACCGCTCCAATCTGCTTCAAAACGGTAGATACTCACTCGATCGACTTTCAATAATTGCCGAATCTCTTGGGTTGTGCTGCGAAAAACCGTATCGATATCGAGCGATCGACGAATGCGATCAATCACTTTGAAGACGGCTCGTTCTGCTTCGTCTTGCTGGGCGAGTTTGGTTGAGAACTCTGACTGTTGTAGATTGATAGTGAGTTCTAAACAAAGCTGATGCAGTAGATTGATTTCAACTTCTTGCCAGAGTCTTGTATGTGAACATTGATGAACTACCAGTAAACCCCAAGCTTGCCCAGAAACGCGAATTGGTAAGCTTAGACTTGCTTTGACTTGAAGTTGTTCGAGGAGTTGATGTTGGTATGGCAGCAAGTCTACACGATTAACATCTTCAACCCTAATGACTTGCTGTTTCACATCGTCTTCGGAGTGATCAAAGCAAAAACAAGTGAGTGAAGGCGCTTCACCGATCGCAGGTGTCCAACCGCGTTGAGTTGATTCTGCAACGATCGAGCCGTTATCTTGCAATCCAAGTTGATAAAGAATTGCGCGATCGACTTGCAGCATTTCACGCGCGACTTTCACAAATACTTTTAACAAGGCATCGAGATCCGTCATTTGACGCATTTGAGCCGCGATCGCGTTGAGTTGATTGCGTTGGTGGCGTAGTTCTCTCGATACACCTTGCGAGTTTGATTTCTTGGGCTGAGCGGCAGCGAATTCAGCAACTTGACGAAACAGGTTTTGAACGTTTGGCTTGTCTAAGAGTCCTGCGCGTTTGAGTTCTGATTTCAACCCAGTTAGAGCCGTCACAACTTGCTGGATTTCTCGCCCCGTGTCCTCTGGTTCTATTCGATTTAGGGTTTTGCCGTTGGTTGGTTGAGTAGGTTCATGAGAGCTGTTCGTAGTTTGCAGACCCTCTGTTTCAACCGGAGTCTCTGAAAGAACAGCAGTGAATTCTTCGAGCGTGGGTTCTGCAGAAAACATCGAAGACAGATCAAGAGTCGGCTCAGTGCGATGCGATGCGGACATAACAATTCTCCTGGAGGCTAGAAGGAATTAAAATTGTGAATATGTAAAGATGGATCTTGCATCACAGCAGAAATATTTAAGACAACGCTGCGATCGCGATTAAAATATCCTTTGATAAACAAAGAGATCGATTGAGGAAACAGATCGGGTGATGGATGCCGCAATGCATCGGGATTATGTTCCTCGATCTCATCAATTCCTGGAACGACCAATCCCAAAGCGTTGCGATCGGATTGCACTACGATCGCGCTTAGATTCGTGGGTCGTTGCGATTGTTGGACGATCGACATGAATCCAAGCTGCTGAGAAAGATCAACGAGCCAGAGCGATTCTCCTCGCCAGTTCGACATTCCCAATACACAAGCACTCATTTGAGGCACAGGTAGAATGTCAGAAATCAGAATCGTCTGGACGGCTGCGATTTCTTCGACTGCAAGTAGCATCGATTGAGTTGGATCGAGACGGAAGCGCAAAAATTTCTGTAGGGGTTCGATTTCAGCGGGTGAACTCAGTAGGGACTCTAAACTGGTAATTGAAGCGGTCGATCGTGTCAATTCAGAAAGTTCAGCCATTGTTCCTCCTAAATCGGCATGAGTTGACGAATCGTGCTGAGGAGCGCTGTTGGATCAACGGGTTTGGGAAGATAAGCGTTAGCACCGAGCAAATTTCCCCACATCATGTCAACATCCGTATCTTTCGTCGAGCACAGGACGATCGGGATTTTGCTGGTCTTTGGATCGGCTTTCAGTTCGCGACAAAGTTCAAATCCGCTTTGACCTGGCAAAATCACATCGAGCACGATCAGGTCAGGCGTTTGATTTATCAATT
>PSLO01000031.1:0-43095 GCA_040289665.1 Leptolyngbya sp. ERB_1_1
CCCTTAGCAAGGACATCCGCCCTTGGGGCGGTCACACTCATCAAGCCACCAGCTTTGCTGGGGGTGTCTGACTTTATGACACATTAAGCAAGTTAATGCCTCAAGAGGCTCCTGATTAGCAACTTGCTCTTGAGCAGTGTGCCATACTGAGAAACGTCAATGCTAGAAGTATCGTACTCAGCGCGACTTTCTGCATTGCTCAACACTTCATATGCCTGTTTAAGCTGCTGAAACCTCTGCGAGGCATAAGGCGATGAATTGTGGTCGGGATGAAGTTGCTTGGCGCGTTGACGAAATGCAGCTTTGATTTCGGAAAGAGAAGCGCTTGGAGATACACCTAGAATGGAGTAGTACTCCTGTGGGTCTTGTCTATGCATGGCAATACACTTGCGTGCAGAGGGCTATTGCAATCTTTGAATCTGTAAGTGTATGAATTTACACTTCTAAAATACTACTCCGATTGCATCTTCTGATCCGGATCGCACCAAAACTTTCATCATTGCAATCCATGCGATTGAGAACTCCCTATTCCCCCAAATCCTCTCCAAGTCAAATCTCGCGTGTACAAATTCGAGATGAGAGACCGGAATTTACTCGATTCACTCAAGCGATCTCTCCTTACTCCATCGTATGAACAGCGTGAAGAATGATGGATCAGTGGTAAAGATCACCACAGGCATCACAACCTTGATCGTTACATCTTCCAACGTGACAAGTTCATCTCAATGCCCGAATGCCTCGCGTTTAACAAGACTGTAGTTGAACAATCGCTTCATAACACTCGCATCACGCGCATACATTTTGTAAAGTTTTGAAAGTTTGGCACGGAAAACTCATCTTAGAATCCCAGCTTAGCAGGAAGAGAACACACCCAAGCTTAGATACAATCAGATTCGTTCGTCTATCTCTATCGCTGTGAATTCCATTACGCTGCAAACAATCGATCATCCCCTCCTCCCCAAAGTCCTCGAACTGGATCAAGTTTGTTTCAATGGACTCTGGACGATCGAAGGGTATCAGCGAGAAGTAGACAGCCCAAATAGCGAATTAATCGCACTCTTATCTGGGGATCGCTTGATCGGATATGGCTGTTTTTGGGCGATCGTTGATGAAGCACACATTACGATCCTTGCGGTTCACCCCGAATATCAGCAGCAAGGATTGGGAAAACTGATTCTGCTGGCGTTGCTCGATCGCGCCTGTCAACGCGAGATGAAGCACGCTACATTAGAAGTCAGAATTTCTAATCAATCTGCAATTTCTTTATACGAGAAATTCCAGTTTAAAGTTGCAGGACAGCGTAAGAAATACTACGCTGATACGGGCGAAGACGCGCTGATTTTGTGGCGCGGTGGACTTCAAACGGCTGAATTTCAGAATACATTGAAAGAAAAGTGGTTGGAAGTTCGCGATCGTCTTGCTCAGCAACAACGAATACTCTGCGATCTCGATACCCTGTTGAGCCTTGGAAAGATCAGCTTGACTAATCGATAAGATATCGATAACAATCTGCCTTTGGTAGTAAAACACACAATTTTCGATCGGATTGCGACCGAAAGCGTTCGGTAATCCTCCCATCTACCTGTTGCGACGTATCGTAACCGGAAAGATCCACTATGCTAGAATCAGACCTACGCAGCAGGTGATGGAAATACGCCATGTTTGAACGCTTCACAGAAAAAGCCATTAAGGTGATTATGTTAGCCCAAGAGGAAGCACGCCGCTTGGGTCATAACTTTGTGGGTACAGAACAGATCCTCCTGGGTCTAATCGGAGAAGGAACGGGTGTCGCTGCCAAAGTCCTCAAGTCGATGGGAGTGAACCTTAAGGACGCTCGTATCGAAGTTGAGAAGATCATCGGTCGCGGATCGGGCTTTGTGGCAGTGGAAATTCCGTTTACCCCACGGGCAAAGCGCGTCTTGGAACTATCACTTGAAGAAGCTCGCCAACTCGGTCACAACTATATTGGAACCGAACACCTGCTTTTAGGTCTTATCCGAGAAGGGGAAGGCGTTGCTGCAAGAGTATTAGAAAACCTCGGCGTTGACCTCTCGAAAGTACGAACCCAAGTGATTCGGATGCTGGGTGAAACCGCTGAAGTCACTTCCGGCGGTAGCCAAGGTCGCACCAAAACCCCGACTTTGGACGAATTCGGCTCGAATCTGACCCAAATGGCAGCCGAAGGGAAACTCGACCCTGTGGTCGGTCGCCAAAAAGAAATCGAACGAGTCATTCAAATCCTCGGTCGGCGGACGAAAAATAACCCCGTGTTAATTGGTGAACCGGGTGTCGGTAAAACCGCGATCGCTGAAGGACTCGCCCAACGCATCGCGAATGATGATATTCCTGACATTTTAGAAGACAAGCGCGTCGTCACCCTTGATATCGGTCTGCTCGTCGCAGGGACGAAGTATCGAGGTGAATTCGAGGAACGCTTGAAGAAGATCATGGATGAAATCCGCTCTGCCGGAAATGTCATCCTGGTGATCGACGAAGTTCACACCCTAATCGGTGCGGGTGCAGCAGAAGGCGCGATCGATGCCGCCAACATTTTGAAGCCTGCCCTCGCTCGTGGTGAACTGCAATGTATTGGTGCGACTACCCTCGATGAGTATCGCAAACACATCGAGCGTGATGCAGCCCTCGAACGCCGCTTCCAGCCCGTGATGGTCGGTGAACCTTCGGTTGATGAAACGCTCGAGATTCTCCGAGGATTGCGCGAACGCTATGAGCAGCACCACAAGCTGAAGATCTTAGACGAAGCACTCGAAGCCGCAGCAAAACTTTCCGATCGTTACATTTCAGATCGGTTCTTGCCCGATAAAGCGATTGACTTGATCGATGAAGCTGGATCGCGTGTGCGGTTGATCAATTCCCAACTGCCTCCCGCAGCGAAGGAACTCGATCGCGAATTGCGTCAGGTTCTCAAAGACAAGGATGATGCAGTGAGATCCCAAAACTTTGATCGAGCAGGTGAACTGCGCGATCGAGAAATGGAGATCAAAGCGGAAATTAGAGCGATCGCTCAAACCCGCAAGTCGGAATCGACCGATGAGAATGCTTCTCCGGTTGTCGGTGAAGATGACATCGCTCAAATCGTTGCATCTTGGACAGGCGTTCCGGTGAATAAACTTACCGAATCCGAATCCGAGAAGTTGCTGCATATGGAAGACACGCTGCATACTCGCTTGATCGGTCAAGACGAAGCAGTGAGAGCGGTGTCGCGTGCAATTCGTCGGGCACGGGTTGGATTGAAGAATCCGAATCGTCCGATCGCATCGTTTATCTTCTCCGGTCCGACTGGGGTAGGTAAGACCGAGTTGACGAAGGCATTAGCCGCTTACTTCTTCGGTTCAGAAGAAGCGATGATTCGATTAGATATGTCGGAATTCATGGAGCGTCATACCGTTTCTAAACTGATCGGTTCGCCTCCTGGATATGTGGGCTACAACGAAGGCGGTCAATTGACTGAAGCCGTTCGTCGCAGACCTTACACGGTAGTGCTATTTGATGAAATTGAGAAAGCGCACCCCGATGTCTTCAATATGCTGCTGCAAATCTTGGAAGACGGTCGGTTGACCGATGCCAAGGGACGCACCGTAGACTTCAAGAACACGCTACTGATCATGACCTCGAACATTGGTTCTAAGGTGATCGAGAAGGGTGGCGGCGGACTTGGATTCGAGTTCTCTACCGAGAACGAATCGGATTCGCAGTACAACCGGATTCGCTCTTTGGTGAACGAGGAACTGAAGCAATACTTCCGTCCTGAGTTCTTGAACCGACTGGACGAGATTATCGTCTTCCGTCAGTTGAGCAAGAGCGAAGTCAAGGAAATTGCAGATATCATGCTCAATGATGTGTTCAAGCGTCTGAAAGAGCAAGGGATTACATTGCAAGTCACTGAGCGATTTAAGGATCGTTTGGTGGATGAAGGTTACAACCCAAGCTATGGGGCGCGTCCATTACGTCGGGCGATCATGCGACTGCTGGAAGACTCGTTAGCAGAAGAGATTCTGTCGGCGCGGGTGAAAGATGGCGATGTTGCAACCGTTGACGTGGATGAAAGCGGACAAGTGAAGGTTCTACACGGTCAAGAACGTGAATTGTTGCCGCAAGCAGCAGAGTAGCTTCTGACGATCGAAAACTTAGAGCGGTAGGAGGTCTTAGAGCTTCCTGCCGCTTTGTTTTTAGGGGATGTTTGAACAGTATAGAAAGTCTTTTCGCTCTCATTGCTGCTTCGCCCCGGAATGGAATTCGGGGCTAACTGTGCGAAGTCCTTTGAAAAGGATTGAAATCCAGACGGTAATGATCGCTAGTCGCGGAGCGTGAACTTCGTTCGATTCGCTGACAGATTCGTGTTTTTAGAGACGCGATCGACTCCCACCTTTTAAGTCTCCCCCCATAATACGTACAACGACAAAATGGCGCGGTTTAACAATTGTTTATTCGTGAAAGCTAAGGAGAACATTGACTTATGGCAAGAAGTGGTTTCTGGGGAGATTTTCAAAAGTTTTTGATGCGAGGCAATGTTATTGACCTTGCAGTTGCGGTGATTATTGGTGGCGCTTTTGGCAAGATCGTGACCTCTTTGGTTGAGGACATCATTACACCCATCATTTTGAATCCTGCTCTGAAAGCAGCGAACGTAGACACTTTGCAGAATCTTTCCTATCAAGGAATTAAGTACGGCTTATTTCTGGCAGCGATTATTAATTTCTTGGTCATTGCGCTTTCTATTTTTCTAATGATTCGTGCTTTCGAGAAAGCAAAGCGGAGATTCGTGCGCGAAGAAGCGATCGAAGAACCCACAGCCGACCCCGTGGTTCTCTCGCAAGAGCGTTTAACTGACGCGATCGATCGTCTCACCACAACGATGAATCGTCGTTAATGGATTGCCCTCGTTTCCACAATGAGGGCTTAACTCGGCTCTGGGTCAACTTCGCTGCGCTCTTCCATCAGTAAAATGACTCCCTGAATTTCTGAGTCAACGCCGATCAGGGGTGTGCAGGTTACTCGACAGTGAATGACGCGCCCGCGTCGGTTAATCGCGTTTAGCATGACTTCGATCGCGCCAGTCGATAAACCTGAGAGACAATCGCGAATGGGTTGGCGCAACTGTCCGACGGGTAGCCCGATATCGAGATTGAGAAAGTTTTGCCCGATCGCTTCTTCGGAACGTAACCCCCAAAGATCCTCAGCTTTGTAGTTCCAGATTTGAACGCGCACATGGAGATCGACGACCACAACACCGCCTTGCAAACTGGTGAGAATCGATTCGAGAAAGGCATTACTTTGATTCAGTTCTGCGCCGCGTCGCTGCAATTCGTCATTTACGGTTTGGAGTTCTTCGTTGGTTGATTGCAACTCCTCGTTCATAGTTTCTAACTCTTCGTTGGTCGATTGTAGTTCTTCATTTGTGGTTTCGAGTTCTTCGTTACTCGATTGCAGTTCTTCATATGCCATCTCAAGTTCTTGATTGGAGTGTTCAAGTTCTTCTTTGAGATGTTTAGCGTGGGTGACATCGATAAAGCTGACGCAGACTCCGATCATGCTGCTGTCTGCATCGACTAGGGGTGCAATTTGGACATCGAAGTAGATTGGGTCTTCTCGGAGCCGCTGCCAAGGAATTTCGCGCAGATGAATGGGGCGGCAATTGCTGTAGATTTGTTCGATGTACGAGCGCAGTTCGACCGGACGGTAAGAAATTTCTAAATCTTGCAGGGGGCGACCGAGATCGCGCGGGGCAATTGAAAAGAGCGATCGGGCACACTCGTTTACCAGCACTAACATTCCATTGCTATCGACGACGATCCGAGCGATCGGGGCGGCTTCAAATGCGGCTTCTTGTAAAGACACATAACTTGATAAGTGGCTCATGGTTTCGTCGCTCTCAGTGTACGCCATCCGTTGTAAGCGATCGGGCAACTTTAGTTTTGGGACTTTGGTAAAGATGCGACAGCGTAGATCAACTGGAGTAAAGAGATTGGAATGGGTTAACAGCATTTCGGCTTTACCCAAGAACAGAAAGCCGCCGTCTTTGAGTGCGAAATGATAGCGGGCGAGAATGCGTGCCTGGGTTTCCGCATTGAAATACATCAGCGTGTTGCGGCAGGTCAGGAGATCAATTCTGGAAATGGGCGCATCTTGAATCAAATCATGGCGACCGAAAATCACCGATCGACGCAGATCTTTGCGAAAGGTGTAGCAATTTTCGGTTTGATCGAAACACTGCTGGATTTGGTCTTTGCTGAGTCCGTTGAGTTCTTGCAGCGTGTAGGTGGCTTGTCGAGCTTGACTGAGTGCTTCTTCATCGACATCGGTGGCATAGATTTTGACGCGATCGCGAAATTGCTCGATTCTGAGAACTTCAGCAAATAGAATGGCGATCGTGTATGCTTCTTCACCAGAGGCACAGCCTGCACTCCAGACACGAATCGATTCGGTTGAGGCTTTACTTGAGAGAATTCGCGGGATTACATTGCTGGCGAGATAGTCCCAAGCGGGTCGATCGCGGAAAAATGCGGTGACATTAATCAGCAGTGTGTTGAATAGATGATTGAATTCAGCGGGATGCGCTTCGAGACAGGCGGGATACTCGCTGTAGGTTTCGATCTTGACAGTCTGCATTCGTTTGGAGATACGACGGATTAGGCTCGCTCGTTTGTAGCCTGTGAAGTCAAAGCCGCGACTCCGTTTGATGTAATCGAGTAAGGCTTCAACGTCGATAGTGTCAGTGTCTTTTGCCAAGGGTGCTGTCCTTCGAGAGCGATCGACGTTTTTCGTGCGTTGGGGTAAGCAAATGATAGCAATTGCTCGATCGGGTGATAACGCTGAGGAGTCTCGTCGAACTCAGGTTAATCTAATCCAGGTTATTCTCCTCAATTCGCGCCTTCAATTCAATTTGTTGCAACAAGACTTGCTTTAAAACTGCTGCGTGTTTTTCCGCTTCTTCGGCTCGCTCTAAAAACTGAGCTTCTGATATCGGATGATTTGATCTTTTCGCTTGGGTTGCCATGCGTCGAGCCAGTGCCGCTTTTTCTTCCAGCGATCGATTTGCTGTCCATAGTGCTCGCTCTAGGTCATTGTCTTTTTCGGCGAGCAAACTATCGATCGAATAGGCGTGACCGACATGGCAGCGGTATCGCATCAGATGTTTGTCTTTTAGCTCCCAAAGGACTCCGCCACAGTCGGGACAGGTAAACGCCGAGGCGTACCCGGATCGTTCCCCCTGCTCGATCGCGCTTTTTTCCTTGGCAACCCATTCCCTCTCTTGTGAGATTTCTTCAGCCATGATTTTTTTTTGAGGTTTATCCGGGATTGGCGTATTAACAAGCTTGCAAAGTCGCGCGGCGATGTCTCGAACTGGTAAAACGGCATCGACTTGAACCGCTTTGATCGCGTTCCGTGGCATTCCAGAGAATAGGGCTTCGTCTGGGTCTTGGACGATCGTATATCCACCTCTGGCTTTGATCGTGAGCAATCCGGCTACGCCATCATCTAGGGTTCCGGTCAAGATTACGCCGATGACGCGACCGTCATCGGCGTAAGCGGCGGAACGAAATAACGCATCGATCGCGGGGCGATGACCATTTTCGCGAGCATCATGTTTGAGTCGAATGCGATCGCGCTCAATCAGTAAGTGATAGTCGGGTTGGGCAGTGTAGATCTGGTGGGTTTGAATCGGGGCGCGATCGGTGGCGGCTTGAGCCGGGAGTTTTTTCACGCGATTGAGAATGTTGGGAAGAACGCTAACGGCATGAGCGGGAAAATGCACCACGATAAAGATCGCAGCCTCTAAATCGGAGGGTAAAGACTCCACGAGCTTCACCAGGGTTTCGACACCGCCTGCGGACGCGCCAATTACAATAATATTTTGTGTTTTCTTGCCGTTGCTAGAAGCAAAATCCGCCATATATTTATGAGGGAGCCGCCGGAGGATTAATGAGAAGTGACAATGCTTTGCTGTAGCAGAAGAACTTCTTGTTCTAAGGCGGCGTTTTCCCGACGATAATGTCGAAGTTCTTGCTGCATCGAATTCATCCGACTGCGATCGGCAGTAATGTAATCGCTGTATCGCTCTAGAACGACTTGTTCAGCGGCTAATTCTGCTTTAAGCGTGGTGATTTGCTCGGTGCAAATTTCTAATTGATCTTGAAGGGATAAACCAAGTTTCATAAATCAACTGCTCAAATAAAGAGTGATGATGCTGCTCTTCAGTTTCTTCAGTATAGTGATGCCTGGATCGAATTAATGAACCCCCTCAAACCTTAACAATCCGGGGCAGTTCAACTCGGAACGTGGTGCCCTGTCCGACCTGACTATTGACAGAGATCGACCCTTGCATCAATTCGACTAGGGCACGCACGATCGCGAGTCCGAGTCCGGTTCCTTGGTTTTTTCGAGTTGAGCTTTGGTGAATTTGCCAAAATTCTTGAAAGATTTTTTCTTGATCCTCGATCTCGATACCAATTCCAGTGTCTTGAACGGTGATCACGACTCGTCCTTCGGGCAGTTCCCAAAATCCTAATGTGATTTGACCAGCTTCGGTAAATTTAATCGCGTTTGATAATAAGTTGATGATGATTTGTCGCACTCGAAACGGATCATTCATAATCAATATCTTCGGATTGACGCAGTCAATCCGAAGGGTTAAGCCTTTTTGATCTGAAAGCGATTGGAGTTCTTCAACGGTATCGATCGCCACTTGATTCAGATTAAATTCGATTGGATGGATTTCAAGTTTTCGGGATTTAAGTTTGGAAAAGTCGAGCAGTTCTTCGATCAGCCTCAATAGGTGGTTACTGTTGCGAACAACCCGCTCTATGAGGTCGTCGAGAGATGGATCGTCGATCCGTCTGATTCGTTTTTGCAGCAGTTGAGAAAATCCGAGAATGGCGGTCATCGGTGTGCGTAACTCGTGCGAAATGGTTGCCATAAAGTGATCTTTTAAGCGATCGGCTTCGATCAATTGGACGTTTTGAAGATGAATCGATTGGAGTTCGGCTTCGGTACGTTTGCGCTCGGTGATGTTGCGAATGAGCCAGCGTAGAGAAACGGCTTTTCCTCCTTTGTAAACGGTTTCTACGGTGATTGCTGCATCAAATGGTTCACCTTTGCGCCCACACAGGAGCAACTCCCATTCTTGAACACGGTGAATGGTGGGTAACTGGCTGAGAATGGATCGAAAGGATTGGCGTTGATTGTCTCCAGAAATGAAGTTAATTAAGGGCTTATTGATTAAATAGCGGTGATTGATATTTAGAAGTGCTGTGGCGGCGCGATTGGCTTCGCGAACGCTTCCGTAAATGTCGGTCACGATGTAGGCATCGGGCGCAAATTCAAATAAGTCTTGATAGCGTTGACGTTCGATTTCGATTTCGGTTTGGACGACAAGTAGGGCTTCGTTTTGCTGTTGTAATTCTTCTTCTGCGACCTGTAATTCTTCAAGGGCAACTCGGAGTTCTTCTAAGCAAGTAATTGTTAAATCAGATTGTGCCGTAGGACAGCTTATTGCAGTCTCGAATAGGACGTGTACACGTTGCTGAAGATTCTGAATATATTCGCTAAAAAAGTCATAATCTGTAACCATTTGATCCTCTTTCTCGCCAAGAACCCACGCTCGTTTTTACTATCGAAGGTTTCAATGATTTGTGTATCTAACTAAATCAAGAGTTTTGATTAACGAACAAGTACAAAAGGCTTCAGAGGATGTTTGAAAAGTAATCTATTGAAAGCATCTATTGCTTGCAGCACCCGCCCTGAAATGAAATTTTGGGCTAACAGAACGAAGTCCACTAAAGGGGACTGAAAGCTGAATTGAAGTTCTTCAGTCAGTTTCAACTGACTTCGCACGATTAGCCCCGAATTCCATTCCGGGGCGAGACAGCAACGAGTGTGGAAACTTTTTATACTTTTCAAACATCCTCTTGATGGGTAAGCGATCGCGATTTTTATGGCACCCGACTGAAGACTTCTCGAATGAATTCTTCATCCGTAATTTGCCGCGCTTGCAGGCTTTGCTTCAAAGTAATTAAATCGCTTCTCAGTTTTCGCAACGAGTCTAACTCGGAAGACGGGGAAGGTGTGGGAGAAGGGGTTGAGGTGCCACGTGCTTCATCATTGAGTCGTCTACGGACGGTAATTGTGGCAATTCCAGTAACAGGAAAACCTCGACTACGCTGATAAGATTTGACCGCAGCATACGTTTCTCGTCGATAATTTCCAGAGAGCGGAATCGAGATTTGCAAGACTTTTTTCAAGTTGTCTTGCAAAATTCTCACCGTTTTTTCGATCGCGCTTCTAAGTTCTGCCCCATCGTTTCCGGTTGCTGCCATGCTGTTATCGATTTGATATTGCAGAATGGCGGCGCGAGTGTAGTCTTCGATATTGGCAAGTTGGCGCAAGGAAGTAACATCGCAATCGATCGCGCCGAGAATATCGCGATCGCAAGAACTCACGCTATTTCCTAAACCATCGAGTCCTCTCGGTCCTAGATAATATCCAAGTCCGTCTAGATTTTCTCTGAGGTCTTGTAGTGAAGTGACTGGCATATTCTTGATGCTCCTTAGATGCGCGTTTTTACAAACGGTGTAAGCTCATTTTGCTACAAGAAAGAGCAGCCGAATTCGTAAAAAATTTGAAGCGAAAGGGTCGAGAACCGAGAATTCGCATTCCCCGGTAAAATATCGCATAGTACGTTGAATCTGCTATGACCCCCGAATCGAAAGTCGAAACACCCGCTGTTGCTCCCTCAAGTTCTGCCCCCAAATGGAAAGCCTGGTGGGAGAACTTTCAGATTTTGTTCATTGCGCTGATTTTGGCGTTGATCGTGCGATCGTACATTGCAGAACCGCGATTCATTCCCTCAGATTCAATGATTCCGACGTTGGAAATTGGCGATCGCTTAGTGGTTGAAAAAATTTCCTATCGCTTACATCCACCAGAATTTCGAGACATTATCGTTTTTGATCCACCCACTCAACTACAAGAGCTTGGATATGCGAAAGATCAAGCTTTTATCAAGCGCATTATTGGTACGCCAGGACAAACGATCGAGATTAAGTCCGGTAAGGTGTTCGTAAACAATCAACCGCTGCAAGAACCTTATATTGCTGAGAAACCAAACTATCAAATGCCGCCTGTTCAAGTGCCTGAAGGCAGCTACTTTGTGATGGGGGACAACCGCAACAACAGCAATGATTCTCATGTTTGGGGTTTTTTGCCGCAGGAGTTTATCTTAGGTCGGGCTTGGCTGCGGTTTTATCCGTTCGATCGACTTGGAAAAGTCTAACCAAACGTCAGTTCGGGTTAATCTTTAGATGTTCAGCGATTGAGACCGCGGCATACAGACCCAGTACGCCGCGCACTCACAGTCAACGTTAAAGCAAGAGTCCACAGCGGTGAACTTCGTTTGCATAGCCGCGAATTCTATTCGCCCAGGCACACAAACCCGACCTAAGGATGTGCGATTTTCGCACTTGAGCCTCTGAAGTTCAACGACGAGTTTTTAAAGCTCAATCACCAGCCTCTCAAGCTCAATGATAAGTCCCTGAAGCTCAACGACGAGCCTCTAAAGCTTAACGACGAGCTTTTAAAGCTCAATCACCAGCCTCTCAAGCTCAACGACGAGCTTTTGAAGCTCAATCACCAACCTCTGAAGCTCAACGACGAACTTCTGAAGCTCAATCATGAAGTGCTAATGTTCTATGACGAGTTTCTGAAGCTCAACCGTAAGTCTTTTTATCTCAATGACAAAGTACTGTTCAACGAGGATGCTTTTTGTCTCAGTCACAAAGCGCTGAACCTCAACCCATTAAAGTTGCACCTCACCTCAATTTCTTACCTTGAACTAACGTTAACCAACTGTGGCGACTCCAATTTCTTCAGGTGCAAGATAAGGCTTGAGAACTTCACCATCTTTGAACCAAATCACGCGACGAGTACAGCGAGCAACTTCCGGTTCGTGTGTCACCATTACCACAGTCATTCCGCTCGCATTTAACTGTGTGAAAATGCTGAGAATTTCCTGAGTTGTAGTGGAATCGAGCGCCCCCGTTGGTTCATCGGCTAAAAGCAGAACGGGTTGATTGACGATCGCTCTTGCAATCGCAACCCGCTGCTGTTGTCCACCGGATAACTGAGTCGGTTTATTCTGCAATCGATTCTCAAGTCCCACTCGAATTAATGCTTCTGTGGCTCGATCGCGTCTTTCTTGTGGTGGTACGTTAGCGTAGACCATCGGCAGCATGACGTTTTCGATCGCGGTTAATTGGGGCAACAGATGGAACTGCTGAAACACAAAACCGATTTTCCGGTTGCGAATGTGAGCGAGCGCGCGATCGTCGAGTTGGGCAACATCTTCGCCATCGAGATAGTAACGTCCGGCAGTGGGTCGATCGAGACACCCGATAATGTTCATCATCGTAGACTTGCCTGATCCAGAAGCCCCCATGATCGCGCAGTATTCGCCTTGTTCGACCACAAGATCGACCCCTGCTAACGCATGAACGATCGTTTCTCCAATGCCGTAGACTTTGGTAATTTCTTCTAAGCGGATAATGACGGATTTCGGCATGGTTAAGCACTCCGGAGCGCAACGATAGGATCGAGTTTGGCAGCTTGACGCGCGGGAATTACACCGAATGCAAGACCGATCGATCCCGATACGCCGACCGCAAGAATGATCGCCGCTGGAGAGACGATCGCTGCTAATGGACTGACAGCAGCGACAATGATGATGCCACCGATTCCGACAACCGTTCCAATCAAGCCACCCGCAGCAGAGAGAATCACCGCTTCGATGATGAATTGGGTCAAAATATCATTTCCAGAAGCCCCGATCGCTTTTCGCAATCCGATCTCTGAAGTCCGCTCGGTGACAGAAACCAGCATGATATTCATGATGCCGATGCCGCCGACTAACAGAGACACGCCAGCGATCGCTGCCAACATCACCGTTAATCCACTGGTGATCGTACCGACAATCTGCAATATGTCTTTCTGAGTCTGCACCGTGAAATCATCATCGGTCACGATTTTGTGTCGTCGTCTGAGCAAGTTTGTGACTTGAAATTCTGCCGCTGGAATCGCCGCTTCATCTTTAGCGGAGACTGAAATAAAAGAGAGATCCAATCCATACGGTGAAGTGCGCCCGGTGAGCGTACTCGACATTGTAGTGAGAGGAATATAAGCGGCATCATCTTGGTTACTGCCAAGAAACGAGCCTTTCGCTTGCAGCACACCGACAATTTTGAAGCTCACATTCCGAATTCGGATTTCTTCACCGATCGGGTTTTTATCGCCAAAGAATCGAGTCGCTAAATCTGCGCCCAAAGTAACAACGCGCTGATTTCGCTTCAGATCAATCTCTGAAATAAAACGTCCCTTTGCCACATCAAAGCTGCGAACCGTGAGAAATTCTGGTGTCGCTCCGACGATGAGCGAGGATGAATTACGACTGCCATAAACAACGGGAAACGAAGCATTTTTCTGAGCCGAAACACCACCAACCGCAGGAAGCTGTTCGGCGATCGCTTTGGCATCATCCCAGACCAACGTTCGCGGTAAGTTATTCGTTCGCTGTCGGGCTTGCCCACTTCCGGGTGACACAAACAAAACATTTGGACCTAACGACTCAAACTGCTCGGATGCCAGCTTTTGTGCCCCTTGTCCAATTCCGATCATCGCAATCACCGACGCATTGCCAATGATCATGCCCAACATGGTTAAACTACTGCGGAGTTTGTTGGCGGTGAGCGTCTTTGCCGCCATTTTCAAACTTTCACCAAAATCCATCTCTCTTAGCCCTAGTTGTTCGTGTTGTCGATTTTCTGTCCTTCCGGCGGCTGTACAAAAATACGATCGCCCGCTTTAATCCCGTCCAAAATCTGAGTTTCGTTGTCAAAACTCAAGCCCGTCGTCACGCGCTGGAATCTCGGCTTATTCTGCTCACCCGGAACCCACACGCCCGTTTGACCTTTTTGCGTCGAAAGTGCAGCCGTAGGAACCACTAACGTATTCGGAATCGAATCGCCTAAGAAGCTGACATCGGTATTCATCTTTGATCGCAGTTTATTGCGCCCCGTCAGAATATCAATCCGCACCGAGAACGAGGTAACATCCCGCTCTGTAACCGCTTCCGGTGCAATCAACCGAACTCGTCCTTTGAAGGTTTCTTCTGGATAAGCATCGACTCGAATATCGACGGCTTGACCGCGTTTAATCTGTCCAATATCGACTTCGGGCACTTTTGCCCGCACTTCCAAACCATCCGCCAGCGCGAAGATCGAGGTCGAAGCGGAACCGTCCGCCCCTGCGGTTGCTTGTGTAGTGGGTGTCACAAATGCGCCAACAGTTGCATACCGCTGCGTAATCACACCGGAAAACGGGGCGCGGATGTACGTATCTTCTAGGCGATTTTGCACCTGTTGGAGTTGAGCGATCGCGGATGCTAACTGCGCCTCAGCTTGACGAATTTCTTCCGGTCGTGCGCCGTTCTGTCGCTGTTCTAACTGCTGATTTGCTTGATTGAGTTGCGCTTGTGCTTGACTCAGTTGCGCTCTCGCCTGACTCAGGGTTTGATTAGCGCTTTGCTCTTTACGAATATATTCATCAAGGGCGTTCGTGGCGATCGCGCCTTGACTTGCGAGTTCTCGCTGTCGTCGGGTCTGGGTTCGAGCAAACTCAACGGCTGAATTGGCATCTGCGACCTGACCTTGAACACGATTGATCTCACCTCTTGCGCGTGAGACTTCCGATTCTGCCTGCCGAATCTCTTCGATCCGGGTTCCAGCTCGGAGCTGATCTAGTTTGGCTTGCGCTTCTGCCACTCGCGCTTGGGCTTGATTGCGTTCGGCTTCAATATCTTGACCTTCCATCCGAGCGACCACCTGCCCCTGAGTGACTTGATCACCTTGGTCTACGAGGAGTTGAACGATTTTTCCTGCGGTTTTGGGGCTGAGATTCACCGTCCGAATCGGTACGACTTCTCCACTCGCTGAAATGCGTGCCGTCACCATTTTAGATTCAACTGAAATTGTGGCAGTTTCCTGACGAGGAGCCGACTGCCGTGAAAGAACAAAAGCACCACTTGGAATTGCGATCGCGCCTGCCGCGAGTAGCCCCAGTAGCCAGCGAGTCGGCTTTTTAGTAACTTTGCCAAAGAAAGGAACTTGCATGGATCAAACTCAACCCGTAAAGGGGAGCGAAGAGATGAATCGTGAAGCGTTACATATGAATACTTCATGAAGACGCGGATTCATTTCCGAAAGATCCCTGTGATTCGTCTTCTGTGAATCAATATGAATTGCTTATTTACAAATTTTAACGCGCTTTTCACGGAGTTTGGCAGGGCGCTCTCGCTTACACAACAATTGATTCTGCGCGATCTACTGAGCGATAGATTTCGATATTGGAATTTCCAAACTCCAAAACACCCGCCCTCACCTGTTAATCTCATCTAAACCGTGGGAAATCTTAAGATTGTCAGTTGGACAAATCGACGAGGACAGCATTAGAAATCAGTATCATAGGCATAGTGTTATTGCTGACGCTATGCCTATGATGCTAAGAAGTTCTATAAAATACCGTATTTTCCAGTATGGCATTTTTATCAGAACTCTAAAGACACCGAAAATACGCAGAACTGGATAATTTTTTCATAAACCAGTTAAAAGCGTTCGGATTCTTGCAAGTCAGCCTGCATTCAGTACAATAAGCGACTGATTGCTATTTGCCCTCAGCCTGTGACGATGACAGCCTATGAGTCCCTTGCCCAACCGCTCACCTCAGCCTCCCAAATCCTATGCCGCTCAAAATGCGGCTGAAGGCTCTGCCATGCCCCAACCTCCAGATGCATCTGATCCGAAACCACCGACTCCCCAGCGTCCGCTGGTGCGCCCTGTCGCTCGTCCTCAACCTGCGGCACCAACTCCGCCGACCGCTGTTGAGACTCCGCCAGAGCCAGAGGAGACCTTCGATCCAGCAAGTTTGAGACAACAACCGATTCCGGCTCCTAGTGAACCGATGCAGTATCGCGCGATCGGTTTGTTGCGCGGTCGCTACAAAGCCTCCGAAGAGCAGTTCACGCGTGGCGAAATGTTCACTGCCGATGGCACGACGATCGAAGCCGTTTTGCTCGGTCGCGTAATGAGCTTGGTGAAAAATCACCTGGATCTTGAACAAGAGCATCTTTGGGTTGTCTATCCCCGTACTCGCGAAAAACAAGAAGATTTGCACGTCCAGATCGTCGGAGTCTGGGAACCTGAGAACCTCAGCCAGCCGGATGAAACCGCAGAAGAGACAGAAAAGCCTGCTTATTTACCTTCTTCCGAAGTTGAAGATAACTACTTCTCGATTCGCGGCGAAGTCATCTTCCACACACCCGAAGAGAAATCTGTGGTGGTGAAGATTCAGCAAGCGCCCCGAAAGAAAGACGATCAGGGTAAATCTTTTAAGCTGAAGCTGAACGGTGAGTTAAGCGGGAAGGTCGTTGGCTATTTCTGGGAACTCAACGTCCAGCGCGTAGGACCGGATCTCGTCATTAAGAGTGCGAAGTCGATCGGGATGATTCCACCCCGGAAGAAATCGAAAGAAGAAATCGCGCGAAGTCGTACTGCTCGTCCTGGCGGTCGTCCCGGTGGTGGCGGTGGCAGAAGACCGTTTAGCCCCCGTCCGGGTGGAGCGGATCGACGACCGACTGCGAGTCAACCAGAAGCTCCTCGGCGATCGGAACCATTACCGAAGCCAGTGAAGCGAAAGGCTGAGAGCGATACGCAAGGAACAGACAATGCAATAAGCGAAGCATAGGCTGAATGGGGTGATCTTCGGATCGCCCCTATTTTTTGTAAACGATGAAGCCTGCGATCGCATCCAGTAACGCTTCGGGTTCATCCACTCGAATCAGATGTCCACTGTTCTCAAAGATACGTAAATCCGAGTTGGGAATCGCGTCGGCAATCTCTTCAGAAAATTCGGGTGGACAGATCCAATCGTGGCGACCTGCAATCACCAGTGTTGGAACGGTGATTTTGTGAAGTTGATCGAGCACGTTATACGATCGCAAAAATCCGCCAAAGGCTTCGTTAATGGCATCGATCGATAAAATGGTTCGACGTTGAACAGTCTGAGTTGGCTCTGCCGTGAACGAATAGAGCGAGTGCATGATACGGAAATAGTCTCCGAGTTGCTCCTCGGTTTCAAAATTGCCATTCCAGAGATATTGGGCGAGCGCGATTTGTTCAGGGGTGCCGCGTTCCTGCAAAATTTCCTGAGCGCGTTGCAGAAAGCGAGAATCGGGAACAGCCGCAATCACAATCAAGTGTGAAAGGTTTTGCGGATAGCGGGTGGCATAAGTGAGCGCAACCATCCCGCCGTAAGAACCGCCGATCGCAATGATTTTTCCCAGTCCCAAATATTGCCGCAGGGCTTCCATATCCTCGACGTTTTGATCGAGCGTGTAGGTTGATTTGTCGCCTCTTGCCGATCGTCCTTGTCCACGATGGTCGAAGTACACTAACTGCATTTTGTCGCTCAATGCAGAAAAAGTCGGTTTGTAGGAAGAGTGATCTGCACCAGGTCCACCGTGAATGAGAAATGCGATCGGCTTTTCGCGCATTCGATTTCCATCCGGGACAAGTCCAGCCCCTTCTATATCGAAATAGATTTGTGTGCCTCGGATATTCGCAAACATACTTGATCTCTTAAATTCACGCAGCCTCAGACTTCCGTGTTTCCAGTCGAATTAGCCCGATCAGCAGTAATGTTAAACCTACCATCACGACCACTGGCGTAAATTGTCCGCCTAGACCGAGCAAGACGAAACAGATCATTGTCGCGAATAGCCGCTCGACTAGGATTCGATTCGGTAACGATCGTGGTGCTGCCCACTGAACTGCACTCAAACCAATTAGATACAAACCAATCCCACCACAGAGGATGGTTCGTGCTGCGATCGAGAGTTGTCCGGTGTCTACGCTTTCGATCGCTGTTTGAATCCCGACCCCAGAAGCAACAATTCCTGCAAACACCAGAACATGACTATAGCCATAGACGAACGATCGTAATAGCGTTCGCTTTCGATTGCTTTGGAGTGCCTGGTTAATCACCGAAGTATCTGCACATTCAAAATACAACCACCATAAACTTACGGCTGTAACAAATCCACCAATTGCGGTTAACGTTTCTTGCCATTGCCATTTAATGTCCGAAACACCACTTGCAACCGAGATGACAGCTTCACCTAACACAATGATCACAAACAGTCCAAACCGTTCATCCATGTGCGACACCTGTACAGGCACGTTTCGGATCGTCGCATACGTAATCGACCATTACTAATTTCAATCAGCAATGCCAAGCCCCAAAGTGCAAATTGTATGGGAGGGGGAACCACGATCGACACCAACCAAAGCACGAGAGCGATCGTGAAACTCAGCGTATACCGTCCAGTGAGTTCTCGCGCTTCAGAAACAAGCCGCCATGCCTGAAAATACAATCCAACAATGATCAAGCGCAACGCTGAATAAACTAGCAGCAAATTGGGCTGAACCGTTGTGCAATGCCTCTGGAATCGTCAGCGCCAGCACAATCATGCCAAACATCACTCCCAGCATAATTAAACGGTAAAAGCCCCGCTCAACATCAAACTGATCCGCGTAGTAACTAAAATCAATCCACAACCACCACACCGGAACAAACAATACTGCAAAACTCGCAATCCCGCCCCAATCAAGATGATCGTGCAGAAAATGAGAAAGTTCTGCGATCGCGACCACAAAGACGAGATCAAAAAAAAGCTCTAACCAAGATGCGTGCCGTTCATCGCTTGTAACACTTTCCCGGCTATAGAGTTGCAGGGTACGCCGCTGGCTTCGATTCATCGAATTACCTGTAGGTGAAATCGCCCCAATCGTAAAACGAGCAACGGCAAAGGGTAACTTTCCCAAGAAAGAGAAGTGAATTCCGTCTACTCAGTGCGATTAATGCTGGTCTTGCCACCAGGATCTCAGCGATCGAACTGCTTCAATTTTGTCCTCTTTTGCTTGCTCCAAAAATACATAAAGCCACTCTTTAGGAACTTGGGGAAACGTTGGACTCATTTCCACTTCCACGTAAACGCCTGCTTGAAGTTGATAGACGCGCCATACTTTGCCATTGAACCGCCAGAACTCTGGCACTCCATCGATTTCAACAACCAAATCGGGTGGCGGATCTTGAGTAAAATTGATCGATCGACCTTTAACCAGGGGTTGATTTTGAATATAGTAAGCGTTATTTGGCTCTGCCCCTTTTCGCAAATCGGGATAGTTCATCGTCGTTGAACCCATTGTTTTCACTCGCATTCCAAGCAATTCAACCAACGTTAAAATAAATCGCTCGATTAAACGACCGAAGAACTCATGAGCTTCTAAAGGCATGGTGATTTCTAGCGTTCCATCGTCATAGGTCAAACGAGAATTACGGGATTCAGGAAGCGCACCTAGAATCTGTAAGTAACCATTCCAAGGTAAGTCCCGAATCAGAATACGCTGTTCTCCAGCATGGGACTGTGCCTCAAATGTCGGTTCTGGCGCTGCAATCACCATTGATTGATCTTCTCCTAGCTCTCTAAGTTTAGTTTAACTGCCACGCATATCTTGCGGAATAAAAGTTCGATCGCTCGGAATGGGTGCAACAGCTTCGGTTAGCGTAAATGACCCCGATTCAATCCAACGTTTTAACTCTAGTGCAACTTGTCGCGATAGATAAAAGCTGGCAAGCGGAGCAACTCGGACGGATTTACCATCGATCGTTAATCGACCCGATTTCAACTGAGCGTAACTCACGAGTCCAAATGTTGGACGCACACGCCGGGGAATGGAAAAATCAACGATCGGAGCAACCAAATCTTTATCGCGAACGGCACAGTGAGCGATCACTTCCTCAGTTAGAACAGGTAACGGAATTCCAACTCCAAGCATCAACGACGATCCATAGCCGCGAAAATAGCAACCCCGTATCCATTTGGCATCCATTTGTTTAGCATCTCCGATCAGCGCCAACGTGGAAGCAGGTCCGATCGGAGTGCGATTAGGTAAGCGTTTTTGCAAGGGGAAATGCTGCGTTCCTTCCCAAGCGACATAGCCAATTCCACCTCCGAGAAAAATTCGCGATCCGATTCCCACTAATTGCAAATCTGGATCATTTAACAATGGAGAAATTGCCCCCGGATTTGAAAATACGGCATTGCCCAATTGCGGCTGAAGTGCACCCAAATAAGTAAACAAAGGTCGATCGCCACCGTTCACTCCGACGATAAAGTTCTGATACAAATTGCGAGGATTGAACAAATAAAACTGATTAATCGTGTCGCGTGTAATCATCGTTTCAAAGAACGATCGCGGATAACAATCGGTCACCTGTCCGATCGCGCGTAAACTCACCGCTTTCCCGGCGATCAAATCTTCGATCACATGACCCCCGCCGCGCTGTCGTTGCCTGACTTCTGGAGATTCTCGATCCTCACTATCCAACGGCTCTGCCCCGCCCGGATACTCAACCAATTGAGATGCCCCAAGATACAAATCCACTGCGCCAAATCCGGCATAAGCAGGCACGCCATCGATCCAACATTGGCGAATCTTAATCGGCGGATCAGTTTGTCCGAGGTTTAAAATCGCGCCCGAAGCTTCCATTGGCTCAAAGGTTCCAGTGGTGACGACATCGACGAGTTTTGCCGTTTCTGTCACGCCCATTTCAGCAACTTGGGCTTTGACCTCTTCAGCGGTGCGAACGATCGCTTGACCGCGCTGAATCTTTTGATTAATTTCGGCAAGAGTTCGCATACAGTTTGAATAGTTCCGTGAAGAGGTGCGCTTAAATTATGCAGAATACTCGGCTGAGTACGATCGTGAATACGACAACGGCACAACTAACTCAGGTATTTCGCAATCCTTGGCGGCGCACGTCATTGCTAATTATTGCCTTGCTGTTGGGGTTTTTTCTCGGTAGTGCGATTTCAACTAGTGCAGGGCAAAAAGCGGAACTCGATATCGTTGAAGCATTTTTGCTGTTGTTGGTAACAGAAGCAGTGAGCCGGATTACTTATGGAGGAAACGATCGCTTACGTCGATCGCTCTTGGTTGAGGTGCTGAATGCGCTCAAACTTGGATTGATTTACAGTTTGTTTCTCGAAGCCTTCAAGCTTGGAAGTTGATGATCACATCCGACGATAGAGATAGGAACGATCTTTAATCACCGCTAAAATGACAGATGGGCAGAGGCTCCCACTGCTCAAGAACACATGATCAAAGACTCTGGAGAAACCATGACGGAAATCAATTGTGCTGAAATGTGTCAAAACGGCTGTGTTCTGGGCGATGAATGCCCAAACCGCGAGTACACAGAGCAAACCAGTCAGTTTATCAGCGATACGCCGCTTGATAAGCTGCTCGAAATGGCAGACGAAGCGGTACGGAAAAAAGCTTTAGAGCGGATGTCTACTCCGACGCAATGGATTCTGCCCGAAGACAATTAGAGTGAACCTGAAAAGATTCCTGGTGCAGCGATCGCTTATTCTAAAGTCGCAATCAAATCGCGATCGCGCCCTGAACGAAGTCGAGGAGCATGATGTCGGTAAAGAAAACTTTTCCTCGGAATCTATGAATTCATGTTCAGTATTTTAGGTGCAGTCCTCTGAGTGACTGTATCAGTAAAAGCTCTAGACCGGAAGATCCTTACGAGGAGCAAAGGTTTCAGCCTGCCGCAGTTTCTCGTACAGTTCGCGTTCTTGTTCACTCAGTTCTTTCGGAACGGCAATCTGGATCTCAACAATTTGATCCCCTCGATCGCCATTTGCATCGGGGTAGCCTTTATTCGCCAGTCGTAAACGCTGCCCCGATCGCACTCCCGCCGGAATCACCATTTTCACTAATCCATCCAGTGTCGGCACTTCTACAGGTGCGCCCAATACCGCTTCACTGGGCGTAATCGGGAGTTGACAGCTAATATCTGACCCTTCCACTCGAAAAAACGGATGCGGTGACACTTCGATTTTGAGATACAAGTCGCCGCCATTTACGCCTTGCTCTCGGAGCCGGACTTTTTGCCCCGTGACCATTGCAGGCGGCATATTGACTTCAAGCGATCGACCGTCTTCTAATCGAATGCGTTCTCGTCCGCCAGAGTATGCTTTTTCCAGCGGAACGGTTAGCCTCGCTTCTGCATCTCGCTTCGGCGCGGGACGTTTTACGGTGTAGCTTTCTTTTGAGGTTCCGGGACGAAAGGGATCGGGTTCTGGTGGAGGAGGCGGTGCAGTTCGGGAGGTTCGAGTCGTACGGGGGGTGCGGGGAACCGGATCGAAATCGGGTTCTGGTGCAGGAGTCCGCTGGCTGAGAATGTCATCAAAGAATTTATTAAAGTCGCGAAAGGCTCCGAAATTAAAATCGCCTTCGTTTCGTCCTCTACGTCCGGTTTGAAAGCCTTGCTGTTTCCAGAAACCACCGTATTGATCGTACTGCGATCGCTTGGTTGGATCAGACAGAACACCGTAAGCCTCTCCGAGCGCTTTAAATTTATCTTCCGCTGCTTTATTTCCGGGATTGAGATCAGGGTGATATTGCCGCGCTAAACGTCGATACGATCGCTTAATTTCATCAGCCGACGCATTTTTGTCAACGCCCAAAATCTCGTAATAGTTGCGGAAATTTTGCATAGGAAAACAGAGCTAGGAAGTTAGAAAGAGAGGCTTAGGGACTAGAGTGTAGCACTGTTTTGAGAACTCGGAGCAACCTCTTTGTCCCTGTTTCTCTTACAGCCAGTCGTCTTCATCATCCCAATTATCTTGCTGATAGTTAGGTCGGCTAGGTCGTTTGCGCGGAGTGTCGTCGCGGCGAGATTGATTGCTCGGAGATTGACGATCGTTGTAATAGTCCGCATCGTAATCTGGACGATTTCGAGCAGGGGGAGAATCGTAGCTATCTCGACGCGGCGGATCGTAATCGTCGGATCGGCGGGGTGAACGATCTTGACGCGGTGTGCCGTAGTCGTAGTACTCGGAATTCTGGGGCGGAGTCGAACGATCGCGATAAGGATCGTTATAAGAGTCGCCATATGGATCAGCGCTGCGACGGGGTGGAGTGTTGTAATCATCGCGTGGCGATCGTCCAGAGCCGTTTTCGTCCCGTGGATTTCGACTTGAGCCATAATCATCGCGGTTCGATCGTCCACCTGAACCGTAATCATCGCGCGTTGATCGACCAGAACCATAGTCATCACGGTTCGATCGCCCACCAGAACCATAATCATCGGATGGGTTCCGTCGTCCACCAGAACTATAGGGATCATTGTAACTTGGGCGATACGGCTCAGGGGCAGGATTCAACGCATAGCCGCTGCGTCCACCGCTCCAGTAGTCATCTCGGTAATCGCGGCGATTGTCGTAATAGTAATCGTCGTCATCTTCCAGAAAGAAGTCTTTGATCGATTGCAGAATGCCGCCTTCGCCTTCTTCCATTTTGTTTTGCTGATAGACTTCGCGATTGAGATCGTAGAGCGCATCTTTGAGGTCGGCTTCTGCGATATCAACTCCACGATCGTCATTGTTTGCCAACGCTTCTCGCAGTCGTTGAACGAGCGGTTCGATCCGATTGCGGTACGGCGAAACGAATTGGAAACCGAAATCTAGCGTTGCTTCTCGCAGTTGGCGTTCTGCTTGATAAGTCATCGCTTCTGCACGATTGCGCTTCTCGACTTTTTCTTTACGTAAACGATCGATTTCCGCAAATTCTTCAGCGCTCCGAATCATCTGCTTAATTTCTTCATCGCTCAAGGTCGATGCGCCTTGAATTGTGATGCTTTGTTCGCGTCCGGTAGTGCGATCCATTGCCGTCACTTGCAGAATTCCGTTGGCATCGATGTCAAATGAAACTTGAACTTGCGGAATCCCACGCGGCGCAGGTGGAATGCCCATGAGCTTGAAGCGTCCCAGCGATTTGTTACCGGATGCCATTTCGCGTTCACCTTGCAGAACGTGTATTTCAACCACGGTTTGATTATCTTCCGAGGTCGAGAAGGTGTCCGATCGACGAGTTGGAATCGTGGTTCCGCGTGGAATCAGCTTTTTCATAATGCCGCCGATCGTTTCCAATCCAACCGAGATCGGAGTGACATCGAGCAGCAGAATATCTTTGACTTCGCCTGCGAGAATTCCCGCTTGGATTGCGGCTCCGACTGCGACGACTTCATCCGGATTCACATTTTGGTTTGGTTCGAGGTTGATCAGCGATCGCACGACTTCCTGCACCATCGGCATTCGAGTACCGCCACCGACTAAAACCACTTCATCGATATCGCGTGGACTTAAACCTGCATCCCGGAAAGCTTCTCGTAATGGGGTTCTTAACCGAGACAGCAAATCATCACACAAGCCTTCAAACTGCGATCGAGTGAGTCGAGTTTCTAAATGTTTTGGTCCATCTTGATCAGCGGCGATAAACGGTAAATTAATTTCCGTCACTCCGACCCCTGAAAGCTCGATTTTTGCTTTTTCTGCGGCTTCGGTTAATCGCTGTAACGACTGCCGTTCTTTGCGTAAATCAATGCCTTCACGCTCTAAAAATTGTTCTGCCAGCCAATCGACAATCTTCTTATCAAATTCCGCCCCGCCTAACTGCGTGTCGCCGCTCGTTGCTTTCACTTCAAACACGCCATCCCCGACATCGAGAATCGACACGTCAAACGTGCCGCCACCCAGGTCAAATACGAGAATCGTTTCGCTCTGAACACGATCGAGTCCATACGCCAACGATGCCGCAGTCGGTTCGTTCAAAATCCGCTTGACTTCTAGCCCTGCAATCCGTCCCGCATCGCGTGTCGCTTGACGTTGCGAATCGTTGAAATACGCGGGAACGGTGATTACTGCGCCCGTCACAGGCTCACCTAAATAGCGACCTGCTTCATCGGCTAATTTCTTTAGAATCAGTGCCGAAATTTCTTCAGGGGCGAAATCTCGATCAAGTCGAGGACATTTCAGCTTAATATTGCCCGCTTCGTCTTTGCGAATCGTGTAGGGAACGCGCTTCGATTCGGGGCTGAGTTCGGCATATCTGCGCCCCATAAACCGCTTAACCCCGAAAAATGTATTTTGCGGATCGAGCACCGCCTGACGACGCGCCAACTGTCCGACCAAACGTTCGCCTTCTTTGCTCACACCGACAACCGACGGCGTGGTTCGCATTCCTTCGGCATTGGCGATGACTACTGGCTTACCGCCCTCCATGACTGCCACGACCGAGTTGGTTGTTCCCAGGTCAATCCCAACGACTCTACCCATTCGCTTTTCTAACCTTTACCGCGATCATAAGGTTTGCTGGACTTATTCTATCTTGTCGTTTCCACATCCGTTGTTCAGGCTAATCAGATGTCTCGATCGCGTGCTTGATTATTTTACCGAAATCGGCAGGAATGATATAAAAGTGTGAAAGGTGAGCGAGATGAAACGGATTTTTCTGGTGTCTGGAGTGGCGCTATGGATCACAGGTTCGGCAGTGGTGGCACAGGTTCCACCTCCCGATTGGCGATCGACAGCAGAAATTACGCTATCGGAGCCTGAGACGAATTTGCTGCGGGTGGTAGTACGGACAAAGACGCGGCGGGTTTATGTGTACGAAGGCAAAGTGATCGTAGCGAGTTACGCGATCGCGGTGGGCAAAGCAGGATGGGAGACACCGCCCGGAACCTATCAAGTGTTCTCAAAAGAAGTGAATCCCGTTTTTAAGAATTTCAAAACTGGCAAAGTGATTCAGCCAGGACCAAATAATCCGTTAGGCGTTCGTTGGATTGGATTTTGGACAGACGGTAAAACGCAACTCGGATTTCATGGCACAAATGAGCCAGAACTGATCGGGCAAGCGGTTTCTCATGGTTGCATCCGAATGCGAAATAAAGATGTGACTGCGCTGTTCGAGAAAGTGGCGATCGGAACGCCCGTGATCGTTGAGCCTTAGATTTTCGATAATCTAGATGTACTCACACCAAGGATTTTGTCATGACAGCCGAGGTTCTAAAGCGATTGTTTACGGTCGAACAATATCACCGCATGATCGAAACCGGAATTATCACAGAGGGCGATCGTGTTGAGTTGATTCGAGGAGAAATTGTAGAGATGGCAGCGATCGAAACGAGACACGCAGCAGGAGTCAGGCGGCTAAATCGTCTGTTTTACGACAAGTTTGGGGATCGAGTCTTAGTCTCTGTTCAAAATCCGGTTGAGGTCGATGAGTATTCTGAACCTGAACCTGATATCGCAATTCTTAGACCGCGTGGCGATTTCTATGGGTCTGCACATCCCATACCGGAGGATATATTTTTGCTGATTGAGGTTTCAGATTCAACGATTCGATACGATCGCACCATCAAAATTCCCCTCTATGCTGAAGACAATATTGCTGAAGCTTGGATTGTCGATGTCAATGCAGAATTAGTCGAAGTGTATCGGCAACCGAGCGCTACAGGATATCGATCGCTTCAAACATTTATGCGTGGTCAAACGATCGAGCTTTTAGCCTTTCCAGATGTCATGATCGCGGTTAATGAAATTCTAGGATAAATCTCTCTATCTGATGAAGATATCTAACTTCTCGTGATTGACAACCACTCAATGCTACTTGTAATCTAAGCCTGTCAATTAAAATACTTTGTCAGATAGGTGTGAGATTTATGAAGCTTGTGAGCCGTTTTTCAGGGTTGGCGATTGGCTCGACCGTTGCGTTTTTGGGAATTTCTAGTTTGATGCCTGCGATCGCAACTGCACCCACCGCTCCTACATTGAATCAAGCTGTGTTAGGTGGTAAACCAGTTTATGTTTTGAGTATGACTCGGAGTGGCGATCGAGTATTAGCTCGATGCTATCCAGGACAGCAACCGAAGCTTACAGTCCAAACGAGAACCGATGGTGTAAAAGAAGGACTATTAACCTGCGGAAACTAAACGGATTACTGAAGCGGGGCAGATGAGTCTGTATCAGTTGTTTGCAGAGAATTCATTCTGCCCTGAGTTCGCCAGCGTGTCACTAATTTTGTAAGCTGATAGATTCCAAAGCCGAAAAGTCCAATCACAAGCAGACCTGCAAAGACGGGAACTGTGAGCGCTAAAACAGAAAGCAAGATGGCGATCGCAAGTTCCACCGCTGCAAAAATTGGATTCGTGAGTCCACCTGAAGCGGCGGTCGAAGTACCTCTCAGGAGATTAGTGAGTAGTTTTGTAATTCCTGCGGTTCCGCCACCCGCCACGATCGCAAGTGTCCATTGAATCAAAGGATTCATATCGGGTGCGACGGAGCCAGCCACAACCGTTCCGGCAATGATTGCAGCAGGGGTTGCGAGAAAGTCAAGTGCATGATCAAACCAGGGAATCGAGTAGCCAATCACTTCGAGAACGCTGGCGATCGCAAAAAGATCAAAGGCTTGGACATTCTCAATCCAGTCAAAGTTTGTCGGTAGGTCATAATGTCCAAACACAGACACACCGCTTAATATCAGCAGCGGAACGAAGACGCGAAACCCTGCGGCGGCACTTAAACTAATCCCTAAAAGAATTTCAATAACGGTATTGAATGTAGAATCCACTTGTTTTTCCTCAATGCCATTTTTAGTGTAGAGCGCGATCGAAAATCCTGACTCTGCTAACCGAATCATATCGAGTCGAGATATCCCATCCAGACAGCAGAGAACTTTGCTCAGATACTAGAGATACGAATGAGGCAATGATTATGAGCAGTGTGGAAACCGCAATCGCGCAAGGGTGTGAATGTTGTCAGCGGGAAGACTATTTAGAAGCGATCGAGCATTTTAATCAAGCGATTGAATGTGATGCAAATTGTGCGAAAGCTTGGAACTATCGAGGCAATGCCCTGTCTGCACTGAAGCGTTATGCAGAAGCCTTGAAGAACTACGATCAAGCCACCTTTCTACAACCGGATTATCATCAAGCTTGGTTTAATCGCGGATTGTTGATGGTTGAGATGGGCGCGTATGGAAATGCGATCGAATCTTACGATCGAGCGATTGATCATTATTCCGATCCTGCTTACCTCCATGCCAGAACTTCGATCTGGTTAAAACAAAAATTGGTTCCACTTACTTAACCTGAGTCCGGGTTAAGTAAGTGGACTCGACGAACCAAGACTCCCACCTGCATAGCTTGTGGGAGCGCCATGTTAAAGTAGCTGTGCTCCGAGTACGGTTGAGCGTTGAGGACTGGCGATCACGTTTCCGCCAAATTCGATCACGATCGCGCTCAGTTCAGAAAGATCCAAATCTGGATTTTCAGATTGTGGTAGCTCGATCGTCCAAGATGAAAACACGGTCGGCTCAAAGTAGGCATACCTGAATTCGTCAGCAACTTTGCCCTCGATCTCAACGTACTTGTCTGCTCTACCGTTCCAACCGCTCTCGCGCCATTGCTTCCAGTCAGTCGGAATCATGTATTTGAATTCACGCTCTATCGGCATCGAGCTAAACGAATAGCTCGTAGACTGATAGCGATCGAGGTAATGACCAGTGTTGGTAATCACGATGTAGCAGGGATGATTTTTTGCAGACTTAGCGCCTTGTAGCCACACCCGAATCGTATCAACTCGTACGCGATCGACACCCCGGAATCCCTGATCATCCAGGTTGATCGCCCAAGATGCAGTTCGATCTGATTGCAGCGCTGCCAGGATCGAAGCATCGGTGATCACTTTCATTGCACCCTGCAACGTCTGTGGTACCCTCGGTGAAAATCGTTCCAGTGCGGCAGCATAGTCTTGCTGAATGTTAGCGAGATATGCCTTTTGCTCGGCAACTGACTGAACGATCGACGGTTGGAATCGCGAAGTTCTTAAAGCCCAGTATCGATAAGCGCGGTTGTAGTTGTACAGCGAGATGAACAGCGATCGCTTGATGTTGAGATAGCGTTGATAAAACAATTGCATCATTTCAACAGTGGGTGGGATGCTAGCGCTGATTTGACTGACATAATCGGTTAATCGTTGCTGTTGCTTGCTGCTCACTTGCTGCTGGAGCGTCAACCGTACAAGTTCCTGACTGAGCTGAATCACCGATTGTTGATTGGCAGCTAGCGCTTGTCCATACACAACAAGAATGTCAAGCTGTAGTTGATACTCGGACGCGCCAGGGATGTGGTTGTCGATCGCTACTTGTAAAGCATTTTTTGCTTCAAGCTGAAGTTTTTGCCAAAAAACCGTTGCTGAGAGATCTTCACCATCCGCGCTTGAGAGATTGGCTTGATTGATCTCCTGCATTTGTTCCGTTAGGTGCTGGCTTTCTGCGATCGATGCCGAAGCTTCCGCAATCTTCTGCGCGACGCTGTAAATTTCCAGCATTTTCTGGGTCAGTTTAGCAATTTTCTCGATAATCTCCGCTAACTGTGCGCCTTTTGTCCCAATTTTTGCTAAAGCAGTGACCGCACCTGCGATCGCAGCTTCATCGCCAACAAACATCAACGCAATTCCCGCTCCTAGCTCGACAATGCCGCTAATAATCTCAACCGAGGCTTTGAGTTGCTGATCATACTTCCACTGTTTCAAGCCAGACTGAAACGTTACTTGAGCTTGCTCCACAATGTTCTGCTGACTGTGTAGCTTTGCGCTAGCAGCATCAGTCGATTCTTTTGCGCTCTCTAAATTGTTCTGACATTGCTCGATCAGTTTGCTCTCAAAATCGGTTGTATCTTTGTAGTAATCCAGCATTAACTGGGCTGCTTGCTTGCGATCTTGGATCGCCTGAACTTTGTCGCTGAAGCGTTGATATTGCTGCTCATAGGCGGCAGCAGCACTGATAAACTTTGTGCTTTGCTTTTCGTAAAGGTCACGGCTGAGAACGGGAACAAATGTTGTGTTTCCAGCAGCTTGCAGCGTTGCCAGCAATGCGCTGCTTTGCAAAAACAAATCTGCTTGGGTTTCAACCCCGGCTGTTGCGGTTTTAAGCCAGCTAAGTTGGGCGATCGCCGTTTGTACATCCGTTTCTAACAATAGCGTTGCATACTGGAACACCGCACCCAGCAACAGCGTAAAATCTGAACCTTCAAGCAGCATTGCTGGATCAACGGCTTGTAAAAATCGATCGTAGAGAATTGCTCGATCGTACGTCACCTCAAATCCGATAGCACCCGCAGCAAAGCTGTTTAGCTCGAAAGTCGCTTTTGGTTGAGCATCGTCAATCAATGAGGTGATGTTGATTTTACCTGCAATTTCTTGAGCGTACAGCGTTAGAGAAGCGCGATCGGATTGTCGATAATCTAAAATCAAATCGGCTACTCCTAACATCTCAATGCGGCGAGCAGCAATGATTACACTAACTCCGTTAAACAACCCCACGTAGTTTGCAGGAATGCGAACGACATCGGCATAAATTTCTACACTTTCGGGCAAAGTATGCTGCTGTGCAATAAGTTGAGCATCGACCTCAGACAGATCAACAAACAAATCTTGAACAATCCATTGCTTACCTTGATAAACCCGTTGAGCAGTGTCAGGCACATTGGCAGCTTTTTGGATTGTGCTGAACTTGGTTTTCCAATCTGGGTAAGCGACAATCCGAAGCGGTTTTAAACCATTGAGAGATAACGTCATGTGAGCCTCCTGAGAAATATGGTGGTTAAAGGATTCAGGAAGATTCAAGACCAGCGATGTTAAAGTACTGATCTTGAATCGTGAATGTGAGTGCAAATAAAGACGACAATGCATTGAGAATTACGCCGCGAATCTTCTCGAAACAAATCGAGTTACATTACGCACCGGAGAAATTGCACTTCCGTGAATGTCTACTGTGAAGTGATGACGGAAGTTGTTTGCATCATTCTTGAGATCTGACCATTCCGTGATCGAAGTCTTGATGTTCGTTTTCTTGAGAATCGCTGCAACTTCATCGCTAGAGATTTTGTCAATGCGATCGTTGAGATCCGCTAAAACTGAACCGATCGAGTCCCATCCGTCTTTGACTTCATTGATCACTGCCAAAGCTTTGACCAAGCTATCGTCTAAGGCTTTTACCTGCGTTTTTGCTTGATTCAACTGAGCCAGCATATTCTGATCGCGTTGAATTTGCTCACCTAGCGTTGCAATTTGGGCGTTGGCAGCTTCGATCGCTTGCTTTGCTTTCACCGCTTTGTCACCATACACACCTGCAACAACAGCCGCCGCAATCAATCCAAGAACGCCTACCCAAGCGTAGGTTGGTGTCGTAGCTGCAACAGTGACATCGTGGTTGTATTCGTCCTGCGCTGCCTTCAATGTCTTTCTTGCGTCTTCTAGCTGCTGATTCAACCTCGTTAGTTCGCCGTTCGTTGTGCCATACTGCTGGTCATACGTCTTAAACAAATCACTCAGCGCCGCATCATCTTGCTTGGTCTGAGTTCTAAAGCGATCAACCCCAGCTTGAACGGTTTGGCACTTTCCAATAAACGCTTTGATTTGCGTTGAAAGATCATCAACAACGGCTTTGAAGTCTTGTCTTGCTTGGTCTTTATCTTGCTGGCTTGCAGTTGGGCTGGCGATTGTATTCAAGCAATCCAGCAATGCACCATAGTAATCGGGCACCTGAACACCATAGTTATAAAGATCATCCGCCAAACCTCGCAGCCCAGGAAGCGTATTGGCTTCCCAATCCGTGCAGTGCTGGATCACGTTGTTGTAGGCAGGAAGCAGTGCTCCAAACATCGAGACATCGATCGAGGTTGTCAGATTCCAACTCGTTTTCAATTCTGCCAAATTCTTGGGAAGTGCTTTTCCGGTTGCAATGTACACTTGCAGATCGATATATTGACTTTTTGCCAAAATAAACGGATCGCTTGCATTGCTCTTTTGCAGTTTGCCAGGACCAAAATCGATCGAGGTTTCCGTAGGAATTACGTTGGTCATTAGAATGCTCCTTCAGTATTTCAAGGGGTTTGTTCTGTGACAGGTTTTATCGGTGTCTCAGAATGGTTCCACTGTATTGCTGATACTTAGGAGCGTCGATAACGATAAGTTAGGGAAAGTTAGGGAGCTTGTTGAGGTGATTTTGTCAGTAAAGTTAAGGACACATTGGAAATTAACCCAAACTCACGTTAACTATCGTCGTCTAACTTTGCTAACCATCTTGCGTGAGAGTCGGAGCGTGAGATCTTCTTTCTCTGCCCAGTCTTGCAGCAATCGGTAAAAGGTTTGTCGATCGTCGTTTCTCAAAACCGCAACTTGATCCGCTGTTTCAATTACATAAGGATAACCGCCGCCGATCACAACTTCTGCACGTACCCAATCTAAAACGCGATCGTGCCAGCCTTCCTCATAGATCCACAGGGGTAATTCAATTCGAGCAGGATACCCGTCTCGATTTGTTTTCAGATAAGTGAACGCAATGCGATCGCGCTGTTCGTAATATAAATCGCGAATTCCGGGACGTTGAGAGAGAAAGATCGGAGTGCGGTCGCCCCATTGCATTTGATTTTTTGCGCGGTGCAATAATTGAGCATCGTGGATTGTTTTACTTTCAGGAAGTTGACACAAGCGCTGTAACATTTCTGTAAGATCTCGCGCACTCGAAGTATCCACGTAACCAATCACCGGAACGCGATAATCTTCACTTGCTTGCAATACACTACGAATACATCTTACGTAGAATTTCTTTGTCTCTTCGTCAAATGCTTCTGCAAACGTAGCAATCAGCGATCCATCAAAAAATGCGAGACAAGATTGATTACCCGCATGTTCTTCCAGGTACTGAATAATACGATCGCATTCCATTTCAAATCGGCGTAAATTCACTCGTCGATTGGCAAGATCGCCCCGTCCGACTTTCAAATCATTCGGAGTCATCACATCCAAAGCGATATCTTTCTCATACTCACCCGACGGAAGGTGATAGTTCTCATACCAACCAATTTGAACTAATGCGACTGGAATTGAGAAGTCTTTGCTCGGATAGATTTGAGAACCATCCACCGAGAAAGTTGAAACTCCAGTAATGCGATCGCGAACCCATTCCAAACTTTCCTCGCGATTTTGCCAGCTTAGATTTGAGTGCATGATCCATTCGAGAAACAGTCCCAACGGCTCTAGCGGTCTTGCACCACAATCTTTCATGTCTTCTAATGCAGAGAGTAACGCTCGATCAGACTTCTGCGACATTTGAATCAATGCAGTTCCGTACTGTTGAAGCGCTTGGATCGCAGTTCGATCGAACGACATAAACTCTTCGCGTTTACAATCGAGCAAGCTCAAAATCTGAGAAGGTTTGATAGGCATGAGCAACACCGTTTGGTATCTCAGTACTATATCAGAGCTTTCTGATTGTGATGAATCTCTCTGTGCTTTTCTCAAGCTCACTATTCATCTCATCTACACTACTTGCGATTCGCTGCTTTGGTCGATGCCCATTTACGTTGAAACAACCAGCAAAATGCGATCGCGATCGGAATCCCCAGCACTTCGCTCGGTTCTGGCACTTCTTCCGCACTCGTTAACTGCACACTACCATAAGCATTACTCTCATAATAGGGAGCAGTTGTGTCCCTATAGTAAAATCTTCCATTGATCGCATTCAGCTCGCTCGTTTTGTCCAAGGTATTGATGCCGAAGTTTGTCACCCGATACTGTCCTCCACCCGTAGGAACGAGCGAAAACTGGGTAGCGAACGAAGGAGTCGGACCGAACTGGCGTACTTCCGTGTAGCGATGGTTGAGAAAGTCCAAGGAAAAGCTGCTCGGCGTTAAGACATAATATCCCAACGGCGGATATTGACGGTACAGCGTTTGTACATCGTTGTACTTGATTTGCGACTCATCAAGCGTGAAGCTACCATATCCCTTTGTGCCAATCGGCGGTTGCATCGGACTCGGTGGGGTACCGGGTTGCGTATAATACCCATCCACGGTGATCTCAAAGTTTTGCACGATCGCTGCTCTAGCAGGCTTGACAATCATGCCGAGTCCCACAACTCCAAGGGTGGCAAATAGAAAGACAGAACAATTTCGCATACGCTCACTGTTATTCTATTGACAAGTTATTCTATTGACAACGCTGCAACTTAGCCTGGAATCTGGAGAAAATTTTAGATTCTGACACTCCAGAAATGACGATAGTCATTCGCGATCGCACCGCTTCACATTCCACTATACAATGCCCTAGGTGATGAATCGATCCACATCCCTGACCAGATCTTGGTATTGTGGATCTGGAGCAATCTAAATTTATCAATGCCTGCCACGATCGATTCTCAAATTACTGCTTTTCCTCTCGCTGCTGTTGTCGGTCAAGAAGCGATTAAACTCGCATTACTTCTGGCTGCGGTCGATCCTGGCTTAGGTGGAGTCGTGATCGCTGGACGACGCGGCACCGCAAAATCCGTGATGGCGCGTGCGATTCATGCCCTCTTGCCACCGATCGAAGTCGTGAAAGACTCGATTAGCAACTGTGAACCGGGCGCGATCGCAGAATGGGACGATTTCACACTCGAACAGTTTGGTAACGTCGAAGATGTGCCAGTAGAAGTGATTCGTGCGCCGTTTGTGCAGATTCCTTTGGGTGTGACCGAAGATCGATTGCTCGGATCAGTCGATGTCAGCCAATCGATTAAACAGGGAGAAACGGTGTTTCAGCCTGGACTGTTGGCAGAAGCAAATCGGGGGGTTCTGTATGTTGATGAAATTAATTTGTTAGATGATCAGATTTCAAATTTATTGCTGTCAGTGTTAACCGATGGACGCAATCAGATCGAGCGAGAAGGGATTAGCTTTCAGCATCCTTGTAAACCATTATTGATTGCAACTTATAATCCAGAAGAAGGAACATTGCGCGAACATTTGCTCGATCGCATTGCAATTTCTTTGTCTGCAGATATGGTTTTGGGAATTGACGATCGCATTCAAGCTGTCGAACAAGCCACCCGCTATTCTGATTCTCCACAAACTTTCTTAGAACAATACAACGAAGACATTGATGCGCTCAAAACGCAAATTCTCTTAGCGCGTGAATGGCTCAAAGATGTTCAGATTAACACTGAGCAAATTGAATATTTGGTGACAGAAGCCGTTCGGGGTGGGGTTCAAGGGCATCGAGCAGAACTGTTTGCGCTGAGAGTTGCAAAAGCACACGCAGCATTAGAAGGACGTACACAAGTTAATGCAGAAGACTTGAGAAAAGCAGTGGAATTGGTAATCATTCCGCGATCGACGATCGTGCAAACTCCACCTGAAGAAGCACCACCTCCACCGCCCCCACCGCCTCAAGATCAATCTGACCAAGAGCAAGATCAGCAAGAAGATCAAGAAGACCAGGATGAGCAAGAAGATCAACCCGAGCAAGACACACCCAACATTCCAGAAGAATTCGTCTTTGATCCAGAAGGTGTGATTCTCGATCCCGAAGTGCTGTACTTTGCTCAAATGGCAACGCGACAAGGAAAATCTGGTAGCCGTACGATCGTACTGTCTGAAGATCGCGGTCGCTATATCAAACCGATGTTACCAAAAGGCAAAGTTCGACGGATTGCGGTAGATGCAACGTTGCGAACGGCTGCACCATATCAAAAATCGAGAAGGGCACGATCGCCAGAAGTTCTGTCTGGACGCAAACGAGTGTTTGTCGAAGAAAGCGACATCCGCGCAAAACGACTAGCACGAAAAGCAGGCGCATTGATTGTCTTTGTCGTTGATGCTTCTGGATCGATGGCGCTCAACCGCATGAACGCCGCGAAAGGTGCAGTCTTAAGCTTACTGACTGAGGCGTATCAGAACCGAGATCAAGTCTCGCTAATTCCATTTCGAGGCGAACAAGCTGAAGTTCTCTTACCGCCCACTCGATCGATCGAAGCCGCAAAACGCAGACTCGATCGTTTACCTTGCGGCGGTGGTTCGCCTCTAGCACACGGACTCACTCAAGCGGTTCGAGTCGGTCTGAATGCGAAACAATCCGGCGACATTGGACAAGTGGTGATTGTTGCAATTACCGACGGACGCGGGAACATCCCGTTAGCTCGATCGCTCGGTGAAACGATTCCCGAAGGTGAAAAGCCGGATATTAAAGGCGAACTTTTAGAACTAGCGGCAAAGATTCGCGCTCTGGGGATTCAGCTTCTAGTGATTGATACTGAAAACAAATTCATTTCAACTGGATTTGCCAAGGAACTCGCAAAACAAGCGGGTGGAAAATATCATCATTTGCCGAAAGCGACCGATGCCGCGATCGCAGGGGTCACAAGAAATGCGATCGCCGATATCAAAAGCAAATAACACAAAACTTCACAAATTCTGTACGCTTAGAGAGTACGGATACTTCAAAATGTCGCTATGCTGACGGCTCCCACCGCTTCAACCGAATACAAGATCTGGATGTGGAAAGGATTCCAACTCGCCTATCAAACGCAAGGAACAGAGGGAATTCCGGTCGTCTTAGTGCATGGTTTTGGTGCGTCGTTTTTTCATTGGCGTAGAAACATTCCAGAACTAGCAAAATCTTGCCGCGTGTATGCGATCGACCTCATCGGTTTTGGCAAATCTGCGAAACCCAAACCCGTCGAGCAGATCGACTACACCTTTGAAACTTGGTCAGAACAAATCGCTGATTTCTGTCGCGAAGTGGTCGGAGAGCCTGTGGTTTTGATTGGCAACTCGATCGGGTGTATCGCGGTCATGCAAGCAGCGGTCGATCATCCCGAAATTGCTCGATCGTTGGCGTTGTTGAATTGCTCATTAAGGTTATTGCACGATCGACATCGCGCTACACAACCGTGGATTAAACGTATCGGTGCGCCCATCCTGCAAAAAGTTTTGAAAAATCCAACGATCGGACAATGGTTTTTCCGCCAAATTGCCAAGCCGAAAGCGGTGAGAAACATTTTGCTTAAGGCATATGCGCGATCGGAAGCTGTCACCGATGAATTAATCGAACTGCTGCTTGGAGCCGCAAGCGATCAAGGAGCCGCAGCGGTTTTCATTGCATTTACTGGGTATTCTTCAGGTCCATTACCTGAAGATCTGTTTCCGAAATTGCCTTGTCCTACGATCGTGCTTTGGGGCGAAAACGATCCTTGGGAACCGATCGCACTCGGTCGAAAGTTCGCTAAATATCCTCAAGTGAAAGAGTTTATTCCGCTTCCGGATGTAGGTCATTGTCCGCAAGATGAAGCGCCAGAAATCGTCAATCCGATTCTGCAACAATGGATCGAACAAACCGCTACCTCAACGGGCGAAGCATAAGAATTATTGTGTTGCGACCAGACATTCGATGCGCGCTGAATCCAGGTGCTCTCATCATCAGATTTTTCCATGCGGAGAGCAATGGATTATTTTTATACAAGTCAAATCACTAATACGGAATTGTATCCTTAGCCAGAGGCATTTCTTTCTGACGGTGTTAACATGACTCCAGCCATCTCCATTTCAAACTGTTTGGAGCGGAGATCATTTCAGATTGGTGTGCTACTAAGTCTTTTTGGATTCGTTCAAAAGCTGTTTCAATCAAACCAAGTTGCTCAATTTCGTTGCGTGCAAAGCTTGTTTGTGCCATGGACTGGCGTATTTTGCGGCGTTTACGTTCAGCTTTTCTGCCACTCATTTGGTGTGAACCGAGCAAAGCGGCTTGCTGTCCTCTATTTTTCATGTCCATTCTTAGGTTTACTTTTCACGTTTGGTAGATATGCGGCGACTTTCTCAACCCTCCGTTAAAACATTCAATCTTCTAAGCATCGGGCAGCGTGGAGTTGGCAAAACTGTTTTTCTAGCAGGCAGCTACGCTCAACTACAAGCAAATTCTTTACAGACAAATTCTTTACAGACAAATTCTTCACAGAGCATCGTGAAGAATTCTTTTACTGTGGGCAATCAAAGCAGCGATTCCTCGCCTTCTTCGTTTTGGTTTGAATGCCAAGATGAAGATATGCAGGCAAACTTGACGAAAATTCTTAACTACGTCGAGCAAACTGGACTGTACCCGCCTGCAACGATCAAGGTGACAGACTTTAACTTTCGGTTGCAGCAGCGCACGACTCAACAAATCGAAACGGTTTGTCAGTTTCGCTGGTGGGATATTCCCGGAGAGTATTCCAACCTTCGTCACGATGAGTTTCAAACCTTCGTGCTGGCATCGCACGCTTGCTGTGTGTTTGTAAATGCCCGATCGTTGATTCACGACCCTGATTATGCACTGAGCTTGCAAGACAGTTTCAATCAGGTCGTTGCGATCTCATCATTAGTTCAACAATACGGATTGAAGTATGCGAGCGCGTTGATTTTGACGCAGTGTGATTTGTTAGAACCCGAAGAGATAGCGCAGCTTGAAACTAAGCTGCAACCCTTGATTCGACGACTCGACAGCATCAAAGCGAATTACCGACTCTTTTACTCAGCGATTCCCATCAAAGCGATCGATGGACATTTCGCGATCGAAGCAAACGGGGCAGCCGACTCATTGCTGTGGCTGCTGATGGAATTAAACAAACACTATCGCTCTCAACCAGAGCGTAATCTTGCAAGCACCTTGTCTGAGAAGCGAGTGAAGCAGCGTTTTCCACCCCGATTACAGCGATTGATTGTCGTATTGTCACTAACTGGGATCGGGCTTGTGGGAGTTGGCATTTTGCTATCATTTGGGCTGAGTTTCGTTAATCAACCCCCCGCACCTTTGCCGAATCAAGAACAAGAACAACGATCGCCGTGATGCGTGGAACTGCCTGAGTTTTTTGAAGCCAAAGTCATCGAACCTACTCAAATTGATTTTGCCCATGTCTCTAGTTCTAGGTCAGCTAATCTATACGAGCTTTGCCAAATTGGGCTTTCAAACCCTAATCAGTGCAGAGGTTCCGGCTGGCATCCGTCAAAAATTCATCGAAAACATTGTTCATCAACATTGGGACTCCTACAGCCCGCCCCCTGCCGACTATCGAGCCGCTTACATTCACCAAATCTCCCCAGACCAAACCTTATTTGGCTGGCTATACAACGACGGAGCAGATGATTTCAATCGCAGTCATGTTCCTTACTTTGTTTGCTATTACTTGCCCGAAGCGCTCTCAAGCGATCGACTCAAATCGATTTTTACATATCTGCTCATTGGACCGATCGAGCAACTCGATCGTGACTTCTTGCCGGATATGATCCCAAGCATTGAGATTCCAGATGAGCATTATCAGTCTGCGCGTCCGGGGATTAGAATTTTTGCACCCGTTCAAGAGCAAGGCTTTCTGAGCGTGCAGCAAGGGGAATTATTTCGGATGTTTGTGTCCGAAGATAGCACCGGACAGGATCTTCAGGTTGTGACCTCGGTTCGTGCTGAAGAAAGCGCTCAAGAAAACAATGCGCTAGAAGAAGCTGAAGCGATCGCTCCTGGAGCCGTTCCATCTGCGATCCCCGGAACTGAAGATGCCGCTAAGCTAATCGATGAATTAATCACGCGATCGGAAGTCGAGAAATATCAACAAATGCTTTTAGCATCCGAAGGCGTTCAGCCGATCCCGGTTCGCTTGTGGAAATCGAGCGGGATTGCTTCGGGGTTTCGCAAAGCGCTAATCGGGATTGCTGTCTTCAGCGGATTGATGATTAGCGGCGTTTACCTGCTGCGACTGCTACCAAGCGCGAGCCAACGGTTGCCTTCGACTCAACATCCCGCTAGCGCTGTCAGTCCAACGCTTCAGAAAACCTTCTTAGATACGGCTCCGATTTGGGCAGTCGTTTTGACTCCGGACGGACAAACGGTGATCGGCGGTGGAGCAAATCAAACGATTAAACTTTGGAACATTGAAACTGGCAACGTGCTCACAACGCTCTCAGGACATCGAGACATCGTGCGATCGCTTGTTCTTACACCGGATGGAAAAACGCTGATTAGTGGAAGCGGCGATCGCACCATAAAGATCTGGGACTTACAGACCAGTCAAGTGATTCAAACGATCGAGCAAGGCACACCGATTTGGGGATTAGCACTCAGCCCGGATGGAAAAACTTTGTTTAGCGGCAGCGATGACGGTGCACTAATCATGTGGCAGTTTCCGAGTGGAGAACGATTGCAAACGATTCCGGCGCATCAGCAACAGATTTGCTCGATCGCCGTTAGCCCAGACGGGAAAACGGTTGCCACTGCCAGTCACGATCAAACGATTAAACTTTGGGATACTCAAACGGGTGCACTGATTAGAACCCTGACCGGACATACCGATGTGGTTGGCGCTTTGGCTTTTAGTCCTGACGGCAATACGATCGCTTCGACAAGCTGGGATAAAACCGTCAAACTGTGGAATTGGCAAACCGGACAAGTGATTCGGACATTAAGCGGACACGAAGACAGAGTGATTGCTGTCGGTTTTAGTTCAGACGGACAAACGTTAATCAGTGGTGGTGTTGATCGTCGAATCAATGTTTGGGCAGTTCAGGATGGAACGTTGCTGCGATCGCTTCAGGATCATACCGATTGGGTTTTATCGCTGTTTGTTGCGCCCCAGTTCGATCGCTTCGTGAGTGGCAGCAAAGACCAAACGGTTCGGGTTTGGAAGATTCGCTGAAAAACACTTTTGCGAATTGAATTAATTGCGAACCTGTCTCGCATAGCGACTGCCAGTTTGAACTGGAATATCTTCTGCAATTAGGGTAGTCAATGTTTCGTCGCTAAGCGAAGTCAGGACGGCAAGACGATTTGCCTGCCTTTCAATGATCCTTTCAAATAAATTCCGAACCAGTCTTGCATTCCCAAAGGTTTTGTCGCGCTTAACATAAAGTTCTTCAAATACCGATCTCAGTTTCTCACGCGCATCATCTGACAGCTTAAAGTGACTTTTGCTGCACATTTTCTCAAAAATTGCCAGCAATTCTTCAGGTTGATAATGATTGAAATAAAAGTAGCGATTAAACCGCGATTCTAGCCCTGGATTCGACTCGATAAAGGTCGTCATTTCATCGGTATAGCCTGCCACAATGATCACTAAACGATCGCGGTAGTCTTCCATGCGCTTTAGCAAAACATCGATCGCTTCTTGTCCAAAATCTCGACCCGATTCTTCAGGAACTAAAGCATAAGCCTCATCAATGAATAAGACACCATCCAGCGCAGAATTTACCAAATCATCCACTTTTTTAGCCGTTTGTCCAACATATCCGGCAACCATACCGGAGCGATCGGTTTCGATCAAATGACCTTTGCTCAAAAATCCCAGTCCTTGAAAAATTCGGCTCATCAACCGAGCAACGGTCGTTTTCCCAGTGCCTGGAGGACCGCAAAACACCGCATGAAGTGAGACCGAAGTTTTTGCTAAACCGCGATCGGCTCGAATTTTCTGAACTTTCAGAAAGTTTGCTAATGTTTTCACTTCTTCTTTGATATTTTCCATCCCAACTAAATCGTTGAGTTCAGATAATGCTTGCTCTAAAACTTGTTCAAGATCATCTGAATTCTGAGCCGAATTGGATGCTGAAGATGTAGGAGAAACTGGGGCTAAACCTGCTTGATAATTGGCGAATTTTTGATAAGAATGAAGGCGTTGCCAAATTAGAGAAAGCGTATCTAAATCCTGTAAACTAATCGAGCCATCTGATTTCACGATCGCTTGAGCAAATTTATAGACTGCGTTAATCGCCGTGCCTAAATAATTTGTTCCTTTCTCTTCATCTAATTGATTCACGATCGAAGGCAGAAAAAGTGGTGCATCTTCTGGCTGATTCTGAGTTAAATCTAAGATAATTTGTAGCGTTATTTTCTCGTATTGAATTCGTTCTACGGCAGAAGTATCCCATTGATTAATCGCCATATTCAGTTTTTCTGCATCTTGCTTAATCAGAGCGTACACTACCAGAAAAGCGAGTAACTCAGGGGAGCGCACATCGCCGTTACTGCGAGCACAACTCTGCATCAGTTTAGCGAGATCCGATAAAATTACATCTGCAAATCTAGGGTCTAGCGCCAAGAGCGGCGAGAGCGCTTTATAGAGCGAGTTTGCTTCTTGTTTGAGTAGCTTAGAATTCATACAAGCGGTTTTACCCTACAGAAAATTTTCTTAATTATCTGTGATTTGCTTGCGACAATCGCCAATCTATATGGGTAAACCGAAAGAATTCAATGAGCGCTCGCACCAGACAAAGCACGATCGTTCATTCTAGACTATACAACTTGGCTTAGAAAAGCAGCTTGTTGTTCTGCACCCAGAGATCGTAGCGAAGTCAGTAATTCATCTGCTTCCGACGACAGCGAGGAATTAACCGGAATGGTATCGCTCAACTGTTGACCGAGTTGATACCAAAACGTTCAGGTGTGATGTGACACAGCACTTTATTCATCACCTTTACCGTTAGGTTATCTTTACCAAATCGAATGAACCCCTACAAAAAGGGAGAGACTGTACTGATCCAGCCGCAATAATTAAGACTATCCATTAGGCAGAAGTAAATAGCCGAGGCGGATTAATCTCTTAGCTCACCCAATCTTGCAGTTGGATCAAAGAAACTAGAACCGCTCTTAAGGCGGACGTTTCGTTCAGTACAGATTGTCTATACTTCTCGCTCGATGGTTTGGCTTAAGACTTCAATAATTTCAACCATTCACCTCATTCGCTCATCCAATACGCAGACTGTTTACAGAGAGTAGGTTAATTATGAAATCCGTTCAGCTTTATCGATCGATTTGTCTCAGTGTTTGCGTAACTAGCATTGCAGCTCTGTCTTCATCCTGTTCTGTTTTAGCTCAGGGTGGATCAATGCAAAACAGTACACCTGCTTCAACGCAAACCACAAATTCTTCACTCAGCGCTGTGGATCGTCAGTTCATCAAGAAGGCGGCTCAAAGCGACATGACCGAGATTAAAACGAGTCAGTTAGCCCTTCAGCGCTCTAGTAATCCTAAAGTGAAGCAGTTCGCTCAAATGATGATCACTCAACACACCGAGTCGAGTAATAAACTCAAACCGATCGCGGCTGCGAAAAAAGTCACGCTACCAAACAGTCCCGATAAAGAGAATTCAGCGTTAGTGTCTCAACTCACAAAGCTAGCTGGCACGCAGTTTGATCAAGCTTACATGAATGGACAAGTCAGACACCCCCAGCAAAGCTGGTGGCTTGATGAGTGTGACCGCCCCAAGGGCGGATGTCCTTGCTAAGGGG
>PSLO01000165.1:0-4917 GCA_040289665.1 Leptolyngbya sp. ERB_1_1
GTTTTCATCCGCAAGTCTGACAATTCTCCTGTTCTACAGGTTACCGTTTCTAGTTATTCATGCAACAAAGCCAATTTGCAGAAATCAGCTTTGCATAGCGTAAATCGGCTCGACTGAGGTTTGCACCCTTTAGATTCGCGCACCGAAGTTTTGCGTCTCGCAAATCGGCATAACTCAGATCCGCCCCCTGTAAATTTGCAACACTAAAATCAGTGCGAGTCAGATCTGCCTTACTCAAATTTGCCTGCTGTAGAGCGCTGTGGCTAAAGTCCGCTAACGTCAGTTTTGCTTCATGAAATCTAGCATTCTGAAAAATCGAATGGCTAAAATCTGCGTTTGTGAGTTTTGCCGTTTTGAAATTGGCATTGAGAAAGGTCGATCGACTCAGATTCACTCCCGGAAGATTCACTCCGCTGAGATCTAGCCCCGAAAATTCTCGAAGATCAGCAGCATACTTTTCAAGCAGTTCCTCAGCGTTCATGAGCGTGTTTTGATCCTTATGTCCTAGAAATTGAGGTGAATTTAGCGCTAACGTACCCCGTTGTAGAGCAAAATTACCCTGTAGTACGTTAGGGAAAGGGCGATGCAAATCGGAATTGTTGGGTTAGGGCTAATCGGCGGATCGCTCGGTCTGGATTTGCGATCGCAGGGTCATACCGTTCTGGGAGTCAGTCGAAAATCCAGAACGTGTGAAATTGCGGTTGCCCGTGGCGCGGTCGATGAGGCTGAAACCGAATGGTCGCTCTTGGCGGATACGGATGTGATTTTTGTCTGTACCCCAATCGTGCATATTGCTACTACTGTTGAACAATTGATTCCGTGTATTTCTCCAGATACCGTTTTAACCGATGTTGGCTCAGTTAAAGCATCGATCATCAAAAATATTTCGCCAATGTGGAAAAATTTTGTCGGCGGACATCCGATGGCAGGAACAGCAGACAGCGGAATTGAAGCCGCAGTGCATGGATTGTTTGCTGGACATCCTTACGTATTGACTCCGACTGATACTACGCCTGAGAGTGCGATCAAGCAGGTTGAATCTCTGCTGCGTCCCTTGCAGGTCAAATTGTTTCACTGCCAACCCGAAGATCACGATCGAGCAGTGGCATGGATTTCTCATTTACCTGTGATGGTGAGCGCGAGTTTGATTGCAGCGTGTTTGAGTGAGTCAGATTCGACGGTGTTAAAGCTTGCTCAATTGCTGGCAAGTTCTGGATTTCGAGATACGAGTCGAGTCGGAGGCGGCAATCCTGAACTAGGGGTCATGATGGCACGCTACAACAAACCGGAAGTGTTGCGATCGCTTTCTTCTTATCGAGAGCAGATCGATCGGATGACAGCACTGATTGCGCAAGAGCAATGGACGGAGCTTGAAGCGGTATTAGAGCAGACTCAGGAAGCTCGATCGACTTTTTTGTAGAGTTTGCGCGACCGCTGAAAACAACAGATTGATAAAGACAATCTCAGTAAAGACGCGATCGCTCACCTCTCTACTGAGATCTATCTCAAATTCTACTAATCAATATCGATCGAGGTCGGAGCTGAACCACTTGGGGAAGTATAGCTACTCACAGAAGCTTTCCGAAAATCAGCGTAGAGCTTATCGCGCCAGTTGAAAAACGGATCGAAAATGCTCACATCCGCAATTCCAGCAACGCCCTTACCCTTCAGTGATTCTGGAATATCCAAGTAACTACCTGTCGGGAATTTGGCATACATCGACAATCCTGCAACCGCAAAATCCGCTAAGGTTGGCGTATCACCCACCAAATAGGGCTGATCCATTAAGATGTACGACAATGCAGTAAAGCTGCGTTTAAGCGCATCCGTTGCTTCTTTGACTGCATCAGGTCCCATCCCAACCCCAGAACTCAGCACACCGAGAAAATCACCTGGAATTGCGCCGACCAAGTTCTTCACTAGATCAGGTGTCGAAGCGGGTAAAACTGCCGTACGGAAGCTTTGATTCTGTGAAAGCGAACCGATCAAACCTTTGCGGGCATTGATGCCCAAGGATTCATCTGCCCATTGTTCTAGTAGTAAAGTCTGTCCCTTGAGCTTTGGATCAGAAGGAATAATTGGTTTTTCTGGATACTTACGATCGAGATATTCCGCGATCGCAGTGGAATCTGCAATAATCTCGCTGCCGTCTTTCAAGACTGGAACTTTGCGCTGCCCTGATAGTTGCAATAGTTCAATCTGTCCGATTCCCGGTGTTACTTCAATTTTGCGATAAGGCAATCCTTTGTAGTCTAGAATCAATCGCACTTTCTCCGCATAATGCGACATCTCAAATTGATATAGCTCAAGCATAAAAATCTCCTCAGAAAGTCGCGCAATCTAATCACTCTCTAACATAAAGCGAAAATCCTAGAATTCCCACCAAAATCGCATAGGGATATCCGTCTCTATACTATTTGAGCCTGCCGCATTCGACTTAAAAAGGTGGTTAAACGATCGCTCTTTGGCTGGGTCAAAATCTCACGCGCGATACCTTCTTCGACCACGCGACCTTGATCGAGGAACATCACTCGATTTGCCACTTCCCGCGCAAACTGAATTTCATGCGTCACAACTACCATTGTCATGCCGCGTTCTGCTAAGCGGTGCATGACAGATAAAACTTCACCGACTAATTCTGGATCTAACGCACTGGTTGGTTCATCAAACAGCATCGCTTGCGGCTCCATACAAAGACTTCTGGCGATCGCAACTCGCTGCCGTTGCCCGCCAGATAGCTGTTCAGGATACACATCAATCTTGTCGCCTAGTCCCACTTCTTGGAGATAGTATCGCGCTCGTTCTACGCTCTCTCGTCGTGGAAGTTTGAGGACTTGCTGCGGAGCTAAGGTGAGATTGTCTAAAACGCTTAAATGAGGAAAAAGATTGAATTGCTGAAACACCATACCAATTCGCGATCGCACTTGTTTCAACTCATGGCTCGTGAGATTCGATCGCGAAATTTCTAGATCATTGATAACAATTCGCCCTTGATCGATCACTTCCAAACGGTTCAAGCAGCGCAGTAAAGTACTTTTCCCACAACCCGATGATCCAATGATCGATAGCACTTCACCTGCCGCAACATAACCACTAATGCCTTTTAGCACCTGTAGCGAACCAAAACTCTTCTCAACCTGGTCAAATTGAATCGCGTATTTCATGGGATCTAAAATATCCGCATTTTTTGAGCAAGACATACTACTTCAGACAGAGTTACAACGATCGAAACTCGTTGCTCAATTAAAAATTATGCAAATTAATCTTATGAAATGGCGATCAATTTGGCTAGCTTTATTTTGTACGCTGCTCGTTGTGTTGAGTCCAGTCCGAGTACTGAGTCAATCGACGCTAACCGTTGCGGTTGAACCTGTTTACGCTCCGTTTGAATTTCGCGGTTCGTCCGGAGAACTCCAAGGATTTGATATTGATATCATTCGCGCGGTAGGCAAAGCTGCGGGGTTTGGCGTGAACTTTCAAAGCATTACGTTTGCTGGCATCATTCCGGCTTTGCAAGCGGGAAGCGTCGATGCGGCAGTCGGAGCAATTACGATTACGCCTGCACGATCGCAAGTCGTTTCCTTTTCTCGTCCTTATTTCAAAGCAGGGTTAGGAATTGCAACTCGTACCGATACGTCAAACATTAATTCGTTAGATGATCTCAAGGGAAAGTCGATCGCGGTTCAACTCGGAACCACGGGCGCTCAAGAGGCTCAAAAGATTCCCAATGCTCAAATTCGTACATTTAATGCCGCAGTGCTGGCACTTCAAGAACTGAGCAACGGCAATGTGGATGCGGTCGTTCATGATGCTCCGATTTTGCAATATGCACTCAAAACCGGAAGCATAAAGAATCTGAGAGTGAGCGATCAACTCTTAACCTCCGAATATCTTGGCATTCCCACCCCGAAAAATTCACCGAATCTAGCACGAATCAATCAAGGGCTGAATACAATTCTTAGTAATGGAACTTACGCCCAAATCTATCGAAAATGGTTCAACGTTGAGCCACCCATCCTGCCCGAAACCGCTCCAGCAACCGAGCAAGGAACACGATCGAGTTGGCTGAGTGTGATTCAAACGGCGCTACCCTACTTACTCACTGGAACATTAATCACGATTCAACTCGCTGCAATTTCAATCTTGATCGGATTAGTTGCTGGAACACTGCTCGGTATTGGTCGCCTATCAAAAGTGACTGCTCTACGATGGCTTGCGAGAGCTTACATTGACTTCTTTCGAGGAACCCCGCTACTCGTTCAAATCTTCATGATCTACTTTGGGATTCCAGCCGTAATCAAAGAACTTGGACTTGACTTTACCTTCGATCGCTTTGTTGCCGCTGTAGTCGCTTTGAGTCTCAATAGTGCGGCTTACATTGCTGAGATTGTGCGGGCGGGAATTTCTTCGATCGAGCTTGGACAAACTGAAGCAGCGGAATCGCTCGGTTTAGATTCTAAACAGACTTTGCGATATATTATCTTTCCGCAAGCCTTCCGCCGGATGTTACCGCCACTCGGCAACGAATTTATTACCTTGCTCAAAGATACAACCTTGGTTGCGGTCATCGGGTTTGAAGAACTATTCCAACGTGGGCAGTTGATTGTCGCTGAGAACTATCGTCCGTTTGAAATTTACGCGATCGTGTCTTTAATCTATCTCGCAATGACACTGCTTTCGTCGCAAAGCTTCAGTTACTTAGAGCGGCGAATGAATCCGACGCAGCGAGTACGGACGGTGAAAAAACGCGATCGAGCCTTAGCGCAACGCTAGCAGATGTTCTGACAGTTCGACATCCTTATGAATCTGTCATTGTAGACTGGGAAGGTGTTCCACCAATACCGAACTACAGAAATGGCATATAGCGATCCTAAATGAGTTATGAAAATGCGCCGTACATAAAAACCTTTGAGAAAT
>PSLO01000166.1:0-4910 GCA_040289665.1 Leptolyngbya sp. ERB_1_1
ACTGCGAACAGAATGCAACACTTGAGTTATATCATCTGTAGTCTGGTTTTGGAGATTTGGTATAATTTGAATCATTTCATAGAGATAGAAATCTGGAACTGACTTATAAGCAAACCAGAGAATGACTGTTGAATCATCGACTTCCCAAGCATGACCTTTGATGCGATCGGTATCAAACCAAAGCTTTCTATCGCAGTAGGTTCCGGGAAAGCGATGTTCTTCTTGTTTACCATTTTCCCAAGTGTAGCGATTGATTTGATAGTACTTTGAACGATCGTCAGCCGGGAATTCACAGGTTAAATGAGATTGATGTCGATCGAGCAAATTTCCATTACAGTCAATCAGCGTATAAGTTCCAGTCCAGTCTCCCTCATGTCGCGCCAAAACAGGCATTTCGCTCCGAATATCAATCATGATTGCCTCCTATACATACCACCAAGGATCAGTAACAGGTTTTGTTTTAATCAAATATGCTTTCTTTCGCATAAATCGCTTTAGTGCTGCCGCTCCCATGCGCGATCCTCCCATTCCAGAACTATGAAACGCATTCTTTTCTCCTTCGTGAATCAATGCGGTGAGTGCTGCATCATTAATACTAATTGCACCTGCTTGAATGCGATCGCCCACTTCTAATGCTTCTGTTTCCGAACCTGCAAAGACTGCCGCACTCAAGCCATAAATCGTGTCGTTTGCAAGCTGGATTGCTTCTTCTACGGTTGCAAATGGCAGAATCGGCATGATAGGTCCGAAAGTTTCTTCGGTCATGACTTTCATCGTGTGATGCACATTGGTGAGAACCGTTGGATAGCACCATGCTCCGCCCTCTAGAGTTTCAATTTTGCCACCACACTGCACGATCGCACCTTTGTCGATCGCGTCTTGCAATTGATCTGCAATGATTATCGCCTGTCGCTCTGCAATGATCGGACCAATTTCACCGCTGTTCACCGTTGGATAGGCAAGCTTAAGCTGTATTGCTTTAGAAACAAGTAATTCTGTGAATGGTTGAACGATCGCTTGATCTACATAAATGCGCTCGATCGACAAACAAGACTGTCCCGTATTCACAACGGAACCCCATAAAATTGCAGAAGTTGCGAGATCGAGATTGGCAGACTTGAGAACGATCGCTGGATCTTTTCCACCTAACTCTAAGAATGCAGGAATGAATCGTTTTGCAGCGGTTTCTGCCACTTTTCGCCCAGTTGCAACACTTCCTGTAAAGCAAACGAGATCAACTTGTTCGATCAAAGCAACTCCCGTCTCTCCAGCACCTTCAACAAAGGTAAATATCTCTCGTAAATAAGGAACTTTATCCAATGTTTTGAGCAATGGTTTGATGAATCGAGGCGCGATCTCGCTCGGTTTCACAATTACCGCACAACCCGATAACAGTGCCGGAATTGCATCGATCATCGCTAACAATAATGGAAAATTCCACGGACTGATGACACCCACCAGTGAATAGGGAACAGAGTCTTGTTGCAGATGAATGAATGGAATCGCAGTCGGTTTCTCAGTTTCCTGTAATAGTTCTGGAGCAAGCTGACACCAGCGATCGATACTCGACAACACCGAATCAACCTCTAACACCGAAACACCAAGCCGCCCCGTATCCGCGACTAATGCTTGAATCAATGCTTCGCGATGCTGTTGAATGACTTGTTTCCATTGCTGTAATGCAGTGATTCGCTGTTCTAAATCTGCGGATTGCCAAGCGGTCTGAGCCGTACGAAGTCGATTGCACTGTTGAGCAAGTTCTTCTAAAGTTGGGGGTGCAATCCAGTCATCGATCTTCCCGGTGCGAGGATTGCGGACAGGAATGTTTGGCATCTAGATCACTCCCATTTGAGCTAAACGCTCGATCGTTGCTAATTGAGTTTGAATAAAATGTTTCCGCTCGATCGCACCATCTAACATCGTGTTACAGGGATAAAACTCAGAGTTTCGATAGCTATCAACATAAGCATCAAATCGCTGACGTGAAAGCAAATTACTTAATCCAGGCTGCCGACGGTAGCGCCGCAATGCAGCTAAGTCAACTTCTGCAAAGGCTGCCATGCTCTCGCCTGCTCCGGTTTCAGCTAACACCAATCCGCGATAATCCAAAATCTTAGAGCCACCATCCACCGACGCGATCGGAATTGCACAATCCGCCAGCCCCGCTGTATTCGCTGAAATCACATACATCATATTCTCAACGGCGCGGCTCACTTTGGCGGCTTCTTTGGGCGATCGAGCTTGTCCATACACTTCTGAAGTTGGATGAATTAACACTTCTGCACCCCGCATGGCTAAACAGCGAACCACCTCCGGAAACAAAATCTCATCGGATGCGACTGCTGCAAGGTTTCCAATTTCAGTTTTGGCAACCGGAAATACACCCTCAAGCCCATAATGCTCAAGGTATTGATCCCAAACATCATGAGGAGTCGGGGCAAACAACGAATTCAATCGACGGTAGCGCAACACTACAGATCCACTGGGATCTAAAACAAAACAAGTCTGAAAATACAAACCCGGAAAATGGGGATCAATCTCATAAGCATTGCCCGCTAAGAAAATTCGATGCTTTTGAGCGATCATTCCTAATGCTTCGTACTCTGCGCCTGCCATTTCTAAACAGGCTTTTTCTGCCCAATCTTCTAAAGATTCTCCCATCGGAAAACCAGTGAGAAAATATTCTGGTAGGACAATTAAACGGCAGTCAGATCCAATAAACGCAAGACTCGCAGCAATCTGTTGTCCTAACCGTTTGATCGCACTTTGCATCCGCGATCGTGCTTCTTGGCGATCGCGGCTTTGATTAATCGCATAACACGTCACTTGAAGTGCTAATGCCTTATAAGCAGTCCCATTCTCAATAATTTTCATGTTTATTTCATTCTGAATATCTTTTATCTCTAGAATGATGTGCAACATTAGATTTACATTTTTAATTGAATGCGATTGTGGAGAAACCCCTGCTCGATCGTCTAAAAAATTTAATCTGACAAGAATGATGGCTTCAACTCAGCTTCTGGATGCAAAATATTGGGTCAAAATGCGATCGTCGCTTGATCCTGCACGATCAACGTTTCTCATTTGGACAGGTTCGATTTACGCCTTTGTCCCTGGTGAGAAACGGCGACGCTTGTTCAAAATGGTCGGCATGAGTGTGAGCCGTTGTCTCCCGGTTGAAGAAAATCGCTGGGATTTCACTTCGAGAGAATTAACGTACTACTTAGACCCAGAAACCGAGGAGAAATTACAAACCTGGAAAAATCCTTGGACTGAGGAAGATTTACCTGTGATGCACGTCGCTAACAATCCCATCCAAGGCAAATTTAAGGGACAATTTTCTGCCCAAGTCACCGATGAAATGACGACGCTCACGTTTGATATTTTTCCTGCTTATCCGAATCCGCTCTCTGATCCAAAGTTCGCAGAATACTGTCCCGATCCCGATTATCAAGCTGCGGAGTTGTTCAAATTTGTCGTTCCCACTACCGAGCTATTCGACGAGAACTTGCCATCTGTTTCTAAACTCTGGCTGGCTTGGGATCGAATTGGTCCTTGGTTGCCCTGGATGAAAATGGGCGATCGACCCGGGCACGTAATTTACAGCGCTACAGGCAGCAAAGTTGCTGATTTTGATCAGTTGCCGCAATTGCTCCAAGATGAGATCAACACTCGACTGCCGCTGTATCGTCATGCCCCTGAAGCGCTGCTTGACACAGAAGATATGACCTCTTGGCTTTACTTCCAGCAGCACTTTGATGCTTATCTTGCGAGAGAAACGTTTCCGATTCCAACCGCCTAGCCTTCGACCAGTGTCCAAAAATAACCATCGGGGGCAGTAAACGAAAAACTGCGATCGCCAAATTCGTTCCTACAAATCTCAGTCACCCCTTGAGCAGAACTCGCCTGAATGCGATCGCGATATTGCTCAATCTCTCCCACTCGATACGTGTACAGCGACATCCCCAAACACCCAGGACGCGCTTTATCAAACCGATCTGGCAATGAATACGCTTCTGGAAATCGTACAATATACAGGCGACCAGAACGCGCTGCCTGCCAATCGGTAGACGATCGTGGATCATCAAATGCAGTCACGATAAACTTCTCACCCGGTTGCAAGTCGAAAAACTCGCGCCCTGCCTGTGAAGATTCGTACGTTGTCTCAACATCATCGCGCACGCGCAACAATCCCAAAACATCTTCGTAGAACTTCAGCGTTTCCTTACTGTCATCCTGGCTGATCAGTCCCATGTGAGTAATTTGGCTGGTTCTGAGTGCCGCTTGCTCATCAATCCGTCCGTAGTTCGGCACCGTATAACCAAATCGTTGAAACAACACCTGCCGCGCCAAAGGTTGCAGCAGTAGCATTTCACGCACCCCGATCGTCGAATCGATAAACGGGCGCAGGGTGTGATCTTTGTTGTAAATCATTTCCCAGTGCGGCAACGTGTAGCGAATGGGTAATCCCGATCGATCAGCTTCTTCAGCGTGATTGAGAATGGTTAATACATCGGCTGTTAGCGTTGTTGCCCAACGATTGCCTCTGACTTTCATCGATTCCAGTGCTAAACCCTTATTTCGGGGTTGCTCCCACTGCATCAATCGAATCAAGCCATGGTCCGCCGTTTGGTGACTCAAGCGCACCGAACGTAAAGCAGAATTCGTGTGATACAACGCTTGAGCGATTGCGCCCGAAAGCGTTCCTTCTTGATCCACCCGGTAGCCAAACTGCTGCCAATATTCGATCGCTGCATCTAAATCGGAAATCCCAATACAGACCTCATAGATTCCTGCGATCGAGGAAGTAAATGCCTGAAACAACGACATAAGCCTCAGAGCGCATTTATAAACTAAACATTAAGCGGTTGGTCTGCAAACGCTTTGCGCCCCTCTGCGTTCGCCCAAGC
>PSLO01000032.1:0-42887 GCA_040289665.1 Leptolyngbya sp. ERB_1_1
TAGCATAAAGTCATTTTTAACGCTGTTTTAGTCCTCTCTATACTCTCACAACTGACCTGGGATTGCTATATTGACAAAGCAGTTGACCGGGGAACGATGGCGCGAATGCTCGATTTGCGAGATGTTCTTCAATTGGTCGATGATGGTTTCGATAATGGAGCGCTTGCGAAGCAACAAACGGTCATTGAGCGGCATCAAGCGCTGTTTCATATTGCGCTTAAGCTTGGTGATGAGTTGAATGCCTGCGGTTTTGAGCAGTTGTTTGGCCAATTTTTGGGAGACATAGCCTTTGTCCGCAAAGTTCAGGGGGTGACAACGAGCTTGAAAGGTAGAAGCGATGCCGGATAGCAGCAATAAGCTCAGAAAGAAAGGAGTGAAACCAATCGATTCACCCCTTTGTCGTTAAATATGTTGCCTACATTCTACCAATCTTGTTTGAAATCACAACTTTCGGCTGCTCATACCAATTTAAACAGCGTTCAGTGCAGATACGGCATCCAGGATGAAGGAATATCCTGTAACAGAAGCAATCACTTCCGGTGTTAATTCAGCCAGAAGTTGATCGACTTTGACTTGGAGTTGGTCGAGTGTTTTGAATGACGCCCACTTCAAGTCTGCCTTGAGATGTTCCCACAATCGCTCGATGGGATTCAACTCTGGACAGTACGGCGGCTGAAACAGCAAAATTACATTCTCTGGCACAATCAAATCTCTGCCCTTGTGAAAGCGTCCGTTATCCACTTGAAGAATGTTGAGACTATCTGAATATGCCTCGGAGAACTCATCAAGGAACCGTTGATAGCACACTGTATCGCCATGGGAGAATTGCAAAAAGAAGGCTTCTCCTGTGGTGGATTCGACTGCACCATAGAGCCAAAACGCTTTGAACAGCCATTGCCATTGCCCAATCGGCTTCACCCCACAAGCGCTAATCCGCCGTCCCAACATCCTTAGAGCAAGTGAATACGTGTTCTGGCGTTACCTTATCCAACTCTAGAACTCGCTTTAGGTAATAAACCGAAACAGTAATAGCTTGCTCTTGAGTACTTGGTTTTTTCGGTAGTGCCTCAAATAATGGTGGGATAGGTTAAAAGGTCGTGCCAAGACCAAGGTTGCAGTGATAATCCCGCTCGTTAGGCGGCTGTTGTCTTAGATCGACTATGCACCCAAATCCAATTGAAGTAACTCACCACCAATCGGGTCGTCACCTTCATTTGTTCCCACACTTTGCCAAACTTGTTCTGCCGTCGATGCCAGCGTCCGGTTTGTTGCCTCACAATGCCATTGGTGCGTTCTAAGCGTTGTGTTTTGTCCTTGCCAATGTAGTGATCTTGTTAGCGGCTACGTTGATTGCCTGCAAGCCTTCCTGAATAGTTTCGTCATCACCCTCAACTTCTGCGAAAAATACACGTATGCGCCCACGACCACCATTCTTTGCCATTTTTCGTGTGAAAAGACACTAGCTGAACAGTATAGCCTACGTATTAATCGATTTACGATTTATCCAGCAACTTCAATACATCGACTCATTCGCAGTTTTCAATGACTTGGTACTAAACGAAAGTTCATTTTGAGTACTGTCTCAATCAATACTTGAAGCCGCCCAACTATTATTTAGGACGATGCACGATCGTTTCAATCACCCGTTGTCGATCGCGAATTTCCACAATCCGCACATAATCTTTCTGATGCTCATCTAAACAAGATTCCAAAGCCGCGATCGCTGCCGCTCCATCTCCTTCAAACATTCCATAACAGTTCCAAGAATTAATTCTAAATCGTCGAGCATCGACCACTTCAATGCCTAACCGCTGTCCCTGCCCCAAGATTCGATTGACTTCGCTTACAATCTCCGGAGTTAAGCGATTACTCGAAGGCTGACCACTATAGCTCGTTGATCGGGCTGGCTCCGGAACAGTTGAACCATTATTGTGATGAACAGGTTGCGGTGTCATCTTAATTTCGCCCAATCCGCGATTGCGAACGGTCTGATTATATTCCTCAACTAAGCGCAATTCTTGAAGTCGTTTCTGTTCTTGTTCGATCGCAGTTCCCACTTCGATCAAGTGCGACAAACTAAAATCCGGTCTGCGGAATTCTGGCGGACGCTCAGTACTATTCACAATTCGCTGTGAAATGCGATCGAGTCCGACATCCTCGATCAATTGGCGAATCTGCTCATCGTAAAGCCGCGATCGTAGTGCGCCAAAGAAATCGATCGATTGATTCGGAAACTGATCAACTAATTTCTCGATATCGCTCTTTGCCACTTGATCGATCTCAAAAATTCCGCCAACGATACCAATTCGATCTGCTCGATCGGGTTCCCAGAAAAATTTATCCATCCGCCCATCGCGCGTTAACGGAGCATACAACGTTGAGAAATCGTTCCCGGTCAAAATAATCGGAATCCGCTGCGTCGGCTCAGAATCATAGCTACCTGGAAGCTGAACATTCGTCGGATTATCCGCGATATTCATCAGCGTCCCATGCACCAATTGTGTATTCACCGTGTACTGAGTGAACTGATCCACCCGTCCCGCACCCGCATCAAAATCATTGATCAGCAAAACCGCCATTTTGCCGCGCACCTTAACAAATTCTGCCGCCTCGCGATATCGCAACCGAATCAGCCGCCCCGGATCGCCTGCATCGGGGCTTTCTAATTCTCCCGCTGACATATAAACGGCTTCAATTCCCATCCGTTCAAACACCAAATCGCACTGAAACGATTTGCCTTCACCCTTCCGCCCGTGAATCCCTAAAATTAAGGGCGCTTTCACGTTTGGCAGAGACAGAAAATTTTTGGTGATATGAACTGCGAGTTTGTCCAGGAAACGTGGGGAAATGTAGTAACTCATAATGCTCACTAAAAACGGGGCAAGTCTGGCTCACCCCATTCTTAAAACTTGGTATCTAAAATCGTATCGAATTTATGGCGAAATGTTTCGCACAACCTGAGAAATCGATCGAGATGCCGAAGCACTCATATAAAGCTGATCTTGTTCTTCGAGATATCGCGCCACCGATTCGTAAGCCTCTTGATTCATTGCTGTCTCTTGAGGCGAAAGGTGACTGATATACCCCATGTAATTGCCCATCACAAAGTAAACACCAACGAGTGCGGCGGCTGCCACCGAGACCAATGTGCCAGCCAACATCAGGGAAAACTCTTTTTGCTCGATCGCTTCCTGCATCAGATGCAGTGCCCAAGCCACAAGAGCAATGACAATAAATAAGATTGTTATCACCATAGTTTACCTATTGTAACAGACGCTCAGAAAAGTAGACATCAATACGAGCGCGATCAAGCAAGCAAAATTCCTGATTCTGGTGGTAGCAAATTCTTATGAGTCGATCGGTAAGGCTCATCGGAGTTCCATCATTCTAAGCCCCGCGTACTGGAACATGACGATCGCTTAAGTATGTCTTTATCTGTTCAACACTTAATTGCCCGTAATGCAGTAGCGATGCTAGTAATGCCGCTTCTGCTTTCCCTTGCGTTAAGGCTTGATAAATATGTTCACAATTTCCCGCGCCACCCGATGCAATCACCGGAATTTCAACTTGCTGCGCGATCGTGCTGGTCAAGTCTAAGTCATACCCCGCCTGCGTTCCGTCTGCATCCATGCTGGTAATCAGTAATTCTCCCGCGCCTCGTTCCGCCACTTCTTTTGCCCAAGCGATCGCATCAATTCCAGTATTTTCTCGCCCGCCGCGCACGTACACATCCCAACCCGGATTCGTCGGATCTTCTCGTCGTCGAGCATCGATCGCGACCACGATACATTGGACACCAAAGCGATCGCTTGATCGATTAATCAAATCCGGATCGCGCACCGCTGCTGAATTGATACTGACCTTATCGGCTCCCGCTCTCAGCAGTTTCTTAATCGTGTCCAAGTTCTGAATCCCGCCCCCAACCGTCAACGGGATGAACACTTGTTCCGCCGTCCGATATACCACATCGTAAATAATGTCTCGATCTTCATGCGTTGCGGTGATGTCCAAAAATACAAGCTCATCCGCCCCCGCCTCGTTGTACACCTGCGCTAGTTCAACCGGATCACCCGCATCGCGCAAATCTACAAAATTAATTCCTTTGACCACACGCCCCGCTTTCACATCCAGACAAGGCAGAATTCGTTTTGCCAACATATCCAAGTTACTTTTTGGTGGGAAAAGGATCGTAGCGCTAACTTGCATCGGCAGTCTATAGGAATTTGCTGCAAGTTGAAATTTAGGCGTTGAGTGATTCGCCATAGCAAGGAAAACCTGCCGGATAGAGCTAAATTACTGATGGCTAGCCTGCTGGTCAAATCCGAACAGATGCCCTTGTCGATCGACCTCTCTTCGCTAACTCCAATGCCGCAGATGAGCGATCAGCAGTTCTATGATTTCTGTCGAACGAATCCCGACTTACGCATCGAGCGGAATGCTCATGGAGAAATTATCGTAATGCCCCCCGCTTTTTCCGATACTGGAAACCGCAACGGTAGAATCGTGGGACAGCTTTTTATCTGGGCTGAAGCGGATGCGACCGGAGAAGTATTTGATTCTAGTTCAGGTTTTACCTTACCCAGTGGTGCAACGCGATCGCCAGATGCAGCGTGGATTTTGTCCGATCGCTGGAATGCTTTGCCACCAGAACAACAAGCATCTTTTGCGCCGATCACTCCTGATTTCGTTGTGGAGCTTCGGTCTAGTAGTGATACCCTAGTGAGCGAAAAGATGGAGGAATATATTGCAACTGGGGTGCGGTTGGGATTGTTGATCGATCGACAGAATCGCCAAGTCCATATTTACCGACCCAAACAGTCACAGAGATTCTAGATAATCCTGAGTCTGTCAGTTGCGAACCTGAGATGTCATCGTTTGCACTGAAAATGGCAAGGATTTGGTAAAGCGCGATCGCCCTTTGAAGAGAGATTGAAGATGAGCGATCGTAAATTAGACTAATCCACCATGTTGTTAGATTGCGTTGTGCATTGCAGGTTCGCTGTGTTCGTCCAGCCATACGCAATCTCGATTAGCTTAGAGCCTCCTATTTCAATTTCTTTCTCATAAACTTTTTGCCCTCCAAGCGTTTCATAGAATCGACATGCAGGATTGCCCACTAATACCCATACCAGTAGAGAACGAATCTTCATTTGATCCAGCTTCTGTACTACTGCCCGAACTAATTCACGCCCAATTCCTCTTTGCTGGTGGCTTTTGAGGACATAAATTGCATTTAACTCGCCTTGATAAACTGGATCGCCTGAGCGTTCTACTCCACCGTTGGCAAAACCGACAAGTTGACCTGATTCATTCTCTGCAACGTAAGTAAAGTTGGCATCTTCTAGAGCGTTGTCCATGACCTGATGCCAACCATTTTCCCGCTTCTCGTAGGACAAATTTGTCAGAAATTCATCCGGGACAATTCCTTGATACGTGGTTCGCCAAGTATCTACATGAACTCGTGCCATTGCAGATACATCCCTTTGGGTCGCTTCTCGCACAATCATCAGCAACTCCTACCGACAAATCAGCTTACACAATCTGCAATCTAGACCTGCGCGTACATCAGTTGTTCCACTTTATCAATGACATCAATGACAGAAACTCAATGTCAACATGCTGATCAAAACGATCGCACTCCTACTGCGGAACACGATACCGACTCGCAATAAACGAGAAAAATCGGTAATAGTTGCCAAATTGATTACTCGGAGCAACCCCACGCCATTGATACACCACGTCCTTGTGATCGATCGTCAGCATTATCACACTAGACTGAGCCTCGACCTTGACATCTAATCGCCCAGGAATGCCCTGCTCAGTTGTAAAGTTCGGGGTCGGTTTTGGCTGGGTGGATTGACTCGATCGCTTTAACTTTGCCCAGCTGCGAATCTCAAACCCCGTATTTCTCGGATCATTAAACGCAATGCCATCTTGATTTTCCGGCGGGATTGAATCGATCCACCCTTCTGGATACAAAAACTCAAACCCAAACCGAGGATTTCGATAAGTCTGCCACCGATCTGGAAGCTTGTTCTGCTGCGTGTAGGCGCGTTCCCAGGGTAGATCCTGACAGCCCGTTACCCCAATTAATCCGACTAAAACCCAACTCAAACCTTGCTTCATAATGTAAATGATTGTAACAATAATGCCGTCATGCTGGCTTACCGTCTTGACAGCTTAGAAACCGCCAGATATTGTATTTGCATACCCGGGTAAAACGACTGAAAGTTCTATGCAAGACAAGCAGAAAGTTACGTTGTATCTCCCGCCCGAATTACACCGCAAGCTAAAAATCCAAGCAGCGATGAGTTCTGAGGCGATGTCTATCCTCGCAGAGAGGGCGCTCAGCTTTTACCTCACATACCCGGAGGTTGTTGAGCAGCAAGAAGAAGCTCATGGGCAAACACACCGGATCTATGACTGTCCCAGTTGTACCACTCCGGTTGTCTTACGGAACGGCGAATTAACTGCTTTAGGGCATCATTCAAACGCTGTTCTCCAAGATGAGCTATCGACGGTTTCGATTGAGGAGAAGGTTGTCGTTCCCTGCTAGGGTCTAACCCAAGAGAGGACGTAGCCAAAGAAGGTTCGCTTTACACATCTGCACCGTTTTTAGTGGGTCGCGGTTATGCAAGAAGAGCTAAATATCCTGTTACAGGCTCAATATCCTTTAATTTATCTTGTAACTTCGGAAGAAGAGCGGGCAGAGCAAGCGATCTCAATTCTTGCTCAAACAAAGCCCCCCAAGCGGCTGTATTTGTGGACAGTGACTCACGGGATTGTGGAGTACGGTCAGCCTCGCAGCGTGACCCAGCACAACACAGTTTCGCCAGAGGCTGCGATCGAATGGGTGATGCGCCAGCGCGAACCGGGTATCTTCGTTTTCAAAGATTTGCACCCGTTCATCGATTCACCTGCGGTAACTCGGTGGTTGCGTGACGCGATCGCTAGTTTCAAAGGAACGCAAAAGGCGATCGTCTTAATGTCTCCGGTGCAAAACATCCCGATCGAGTTGGAGAAGGAGGTTGTTCTTGTAGACTTCCCGATGCCAAACATGACCGAGTTGAATCAAGTTCTCACTAATCAGTTAGACCAAGTTCGGACTCGACGCATCACGACCGAAACTCGCGAGAAGCTCTTGAAGGCTGCATTAGGTCTGACTCGTGATGAGGCAGAGAAAGTTTATCGTAAAGCGCAGGTTACAGCCGGACGCTTGACCGAGGAAGAGGTTGACATCGTTCTTTCTGAGAAAAAGCAACTGATTCGACGCAACGGAATCTTAGAGTACATCGAAGAAGACGAAACGATCGACTCGGTGGGCGGACTTGAGGAACTGAAGCACTGGTTGAAGCAGCGATCGAACGCCTTCACAGAGCGTGCTAGAGAATACGGACTGCCCCAACCGAAAGGAATGCTCATTCTTGGGGTTCCGGGTTGCGGAAAATCACTGATTGCGAAAACGACTTCGCGACTCTGGGGATTGCCGTTGCTGCGATTAGATATGGGTCGTGTGTACGATGGCTCGATGGTGGGTCGATCGGAAGCGAACCTTCGCAATGCCCTCAAGACAGCGGAATCGATTTCACCCGCGATTCTATTCATTGATGAAATGGACAAGGCGTTTGCGGGAACTACAGGTTCAGCCGACTCTGATGGGGGTACATCTAGTCGGATCTTCGGTTCGTTCTTGACCTGGATGCAAGAGAAAACTTCTCCGGTGTTTGTGATGGCAACTGCGAACCGAGTCGAGCGGCTACCGGGAGAATTTTTAAGAAAAGGTCGATTTGACGAAATCTTCTTCGTTGACCTACCGAACGCCGAAGAGCGTAAAGAGATTTTCAGAATTCACCTCACGAAACGCCGTCGAGAGATCGATCGATTCGATCTGGATCAACTCGCCAATGTGTGCGACGGTTTTTCGGGAGCGGAAGTTGAGCAAGCCTTGGTTGCAGCAATGTATGAGGCATTTGCTCAAGATCGAGAGTTTACCCAATTGGACATCATCGCGGCATCCAGAGCGACCTTGCCGTTGTCCAAGACGATGACTGAGCAGGTAACAGCCCTTCGGGATTGGGCTAGGCAGCGAGCGCGACCTGCTGCATCCTCAGTTGCTGAATATCAGCGACTTGAGTTCTAACAGGCTTTCTCCTGTCTTCCCAACAGGATGGAAGGCTGGCAATTAGCCAGCAGTATGAACACCGTTTTGCATACTTGAGTACGTCAGTACGTCGAGTCTCAAAACATCTAAAACCTAAACGTTGTCGTTGTTTCTAACTTTCCACGGAGGAAACCCTAAAATGTCTCACTTTAGCACTCTTCGCACCAAGATCACCGATGCAGAAATCCTCAAGTCCTCACTGCGTGATTTGGGAATTTCGGTTAAGACTGAAGCTGATGTCCGTGGCTACAACGGACAGCGGGTTCGCTCTGACATCGTTGCAGTTCTCGATGGCGAATATGATTTGGGCTGGTCGCGCAACGCTGATGGCTCGTTTGACTTGATCGCTGACCTTTGGGGTGTGGCGAAGAAGCACAACCAAACCGAACTGATCAACTCGATCAACCAGAAGTATGCTGTCAACAAGACCTTGGCTGAAGTCAAGCGCCCTGGCTTGAACAATGCAAATGTGAAATTGGTTGTTCAAAAATAGTTTCTCTGCGCGTTCCCAAGCTGGCGGGTTAACTTCTCACAGTTAACCCGTTTTTTTGTGCTTAATCTGGAAACTCTAGCAGGTCGGAAGGTTCCATCTTTTCGTACTTCTCAAACGGCTGATGAATCCAAGGATTATGCTCTAAGTAATCCACATAGTAATCTGGCTTAATCACAGAACAGGCTTTGTACCAAAGAACGGCAGTGCGAACCTCTTCAATATAGAAACCGTAATGTCGATCAAGCCAAGGAATCGTTTTCTGCAACGTCACACCCGAATCCACAAGATCATCGACGATTAAAACATGACTTCCTAAACTCAGTGAAGTCATCGTTAAATCTTTTGAAAACACCAGAGAACTTCTCGACTGACTGCCGCCTCGATAAGAAGAAGTCGATAAAATTGCGAGGGGCAGATCGAAGATTCGGGCAAGCACATCACCCACGCGTAAGCCACCCTTCGCCAAGCAAACGATTTGATTAAACTGCCAGTTCGATCGATAAATTTGGGCTGCGAGTTTTTCGATTAATCGATGGTAATCTGACCAACTGACATGAAGATCGGACTGAGTAGAATCCGGCATATTGAACTCAAATAAAGATAAGTTTTTCTGCAACCTGCGAATCGCGCAGTCGAAGACGATGAAAATAATACAACTGTTACCCCGGATTCCGCGACTTTGATTATGAATAATTCCGCTGATGATCGATCATTTCTTTCTGAGAAACTGAGCTTTAGAACGAAGTTAGCCTATGGTGCGGGCGATCTTGGACCAGCCATTACTGCAAACATTACTGGCGTTTTCTTGCTCATTTTCTTTACCAATGTGGCTGGACTCAAACCGGGTCTCGCAGGCAGCATCCTGATGATTGGTAAAATTTGGGATGCCATTAATGATCCGATCATCGGCATATTGAGCGATCGGACTCAGAGTCGCTGGGGACGACGGCATCCCTGGATGATTTTTGGCGCGATTCCTTTTGGCATTTTCTTTTTTTTACAGTGGCTTGTTCCTCACTTTAGCGACAATGCTAACGCGAATGAATGGGCGTTATTTTTGTACTATGTCGCGATCGGGCTGTTCTTCAACAGCTTTTATACGGCGGTGAATCTGCCCTATACCGCCATGACCGCAGAGTTGACTCAAGACTATGACGAGCGCACCAGTCTCAATAGCTATCGATTTGCTTTCTCGATCGGCGGCAGTATTCTTTCGCTGATATTAGCGCTGTTCATTCTCAAAGCGTTTAACAACCCGATTGAGCAATATTTGGTTTTGGGAGGAGTCTGTGCTGTTATTGCGGTACTGCCCTTATACTGGTGCGTTTGGGGAACACGGCAACGAGTTCAAGCGCTAGAACGTCAACGTCGTGAGTTGCCTGCTGAAACGCCACTGCCTTATCTTGAGCAACTCAAGATCGCTTTTAGCAATGTTCCATTCCTGTATGTGATTGGAATTTACTTGTGTTCTTGGCTTGCAGTTCAAAATACGGTAGCCGTCATTCCTTATTTTGTGAAAAGCTGGATGCGCCTCGGCGATTCCGACTTTACTCAGGTCGTGATCGCGGTTCAGGTGACGGGCTTAGTCATGCTGTTCGTTTGGAGCGCTGTGAGTCAGCGGTATGGCAAAAAAGCCGTTTACTTTATGGGCATGATTCTTTGGTCGATCGCACAAGTGGGCTTGTTTCTGCTGCAACCTGGGCAAGTGGGCTTGATGTATGCGTTAGCAGTTCTGGCTGGCTTTGGTGTGTCGACTGCGTACTTGATTCCTTGGTCGATGATCCCAGATGTGATCGAGTTAGATGAATTGCAGACCGGTCAGCGGCGTGAAGGCATCTTTTACGGCTTTATGATTCTGCTGCAAAAAGTGGCGCTCGCGATCGGCTTATTCACGGTTGGTTGGGTGCTGCAAAAATCGGGTTTTACGGAAAGCGTCGCGGGTCAACCTGCTCCAGTTCAGCCTGAATCGGCGCTTTGGTCCATTCGGATTTTAGTCGGACCTGTACCTTTAGTGGTGCTGTTAATCGGGCTGGTGCTGGCGTATTTTTACCCGATTACCAGAGAAAAACACGCCGAAATTCTATTGAAACTCCACGAACGCAAGCAGAATCAAGCTTGAGTTGCGAAAAGCGTAACCGATCGCACCATTCACACGCTTCGATGGCAAAGTAAGAACATTCTTAAGTACAGCAATTACGATGATGAGTCTGGTTCAGAAATCACGTTGGCAACGATGGAGCGCAGTTCCAATTGCGCTTGGCATGGTCGGCTTCTCGATGGTGAGTCCTGTTTATGCTCAGGAGAAATTAGTGAGAACCTTAACCGTTACAGGTCGAGGATTTGAAGACATCCAGACGACTTTAGCGCAGGTACGTTTAGGAGTCGAAGTGGAAGGGAAAACGGCAAATGATGTGCAGCAAGAAGTCGCACGTCGATCGAATTCGGTGGTGTCATTTTTGCGATCGCGCCAAGTCGATAAGCTCGAAACAACAGGAATCAATTTAGGTCCTCGCTACAGTTACAACAACAACCGCCAAACGCTGATTGGATACACTGGGTCAAATACTGTCTCGTTTCGGGTTCCGACTGAGCGGGCGGGTGGCATTATCGATGAGGCAGTCAAGGCGGGAGCCAGCCGGATTGATAGCGTGAGTTTTGTCGCTTCGGATGACGCGATCGCGGTGGCTCAAAAACAAGCGCTCCGTAAGGCAACCCAAGAGGCGCAAGCGCAAGCCGATTCAGTATTTAGCGCTTTGAATCTCACTCGAAAAGAGATCGTGAATGTTCAAATCAATGGAGCATCGCCTCCGCCACCCATTTTCCGAGAGGCAGCGGGGATGGATGCGCTCAGATCTGCAAAAGTCCAAGCGGCTCCGAGTCCTGTGGTTGGGGGTGAACAGCGAGTCGAAGGATCGGTGACATTGCAGATTAGTTACTAAGAAAGTGGAGAGATGAAATACTTTTATCTGCATGGATTCGCATCGAGTCCTCGATCGACTAAAGCCCGCCAATTACTCGATCGCTTTCAATCGGTTCATCTCTCCCTCGAAATTCCTGATCTCAATCAAAATGACTTTCAGCATCTCACGCTGTCGCGCCAAATTCAGCAGGTTACAAACTTGCTACCGGAAAAATCTGTAACGCTCATTGGTTCTAGCTTTGGAGGATTAACCGCTGCTTGGATCGCTCAACAGAATCATCAAGTCGATCGCATCATTCTACTTGCGCCTGCGTTCAATTATCTCGATCATTGGCTTCCCACATTTGCCCCATCTCAACTAGAAAGATGGCAATCTGGGGAGCCAATTTTGATTTATCACTATGGCAAGGGTAAATTATTGCCTTTGGACTATGGGATTGTGTCGGACCTGACAAAATATGACGAAAAACAGCTTAAGCGGTCGATTCCAACTCTCGTATTACATGGCATTCGGGATGAGGTGATTCCGATCGCGCAAAGTCGATCCTATGCAGCGGCTCGATCGTGGATTGAACTGATCGAATTAGACAGCGATCACAGCTTGGTAGATCAAGAAGAACATATCTGGCAAGCGATCTGCCGATTTTGTGCGCTTCATGTATGAGAAATGACGTGATTAATTTGCGATTCGCTCTTAAAGTGGTAAGCTATTAAGACTTAATAGAACAAATAAACTATTAAGCGGCTAAACTTTCAGTCTGGAGAGAGATTTACATAAAGGTAGGGTTTACAGAATTCGGAATTTCGAGTAATTATCTATCTTGCAAGTGACAAGTTTATTCCTAAACTTTCGCTATGTTTGAAAGATAGCGAAAATCAATTTTGAATTCTGCTACTGTCCAAGTGCTGGAGATTTTACTCCAGCAAGACACAACTAGGTTATTGTTGCCAAGGTGTTTAGTATGGAACCTGAAGTGAAAGAAATGGAAACCTCCACGGTCGTCGAAACTCCCACGACGATCAAAATGGACGAAGCCGGAACGTTAGCGCCTGTGACTTCGAGCAACGAGCAGTGGCGCGAGATTGCCGATAAGACCTACTCGGTTTTGGCATCGCTGCCAGAGTATCTCGGCAAGTTTTTCTCGGAGTACCGCAAGCCTTTAGTTACGCTTGGACTCATTTTCGGCTCGATCGTGTCGGTCAAGCTTACCCTCGCACTTCTGGGCGCAATCAACGATGTGCCCCTGTTGGAGCCGACCTTTGAACTGATCGGACTTGGCTACAGCATTTGGTTTGTGTACCGCTATCTGCTCAAAGCCTCGAATCGTCAAGAGCTAGGGCAGGAAATCAACAAGCTCAAAGAACAAGTGGTGGGTCGCGTCACTCAGTAAAGCGCGATCGAAAGAAAGAGAATAAGGGGGCAAACTAGTCCCCTATTTTTCGTGGCATTTAAGCGCGCTATCGCATCTTCTCTTGACCTTGACGCGCTCTTCATTCATAGTTTTTTGATATCAGGATCGCTCTATTCAATCTATGCAAGATGCGTCTTGTCATAGAACGTCGCTTTAAGGTAAAAACTGAGTCTACGATCGTATTTCCATTTAATGCAAAATTTGCGGTTATGTACTTCTGTAAACAGTTTATCGGGCACTCTATCGCGATTGGTGTGCTGAGTCTGATCGCGCTTCCTGCCTCCGCACAACTCACGGATACGCAAGTCGATCGCGTCGTTGAAGCGTTACGCCAAGCCTCGAAACCTGAAAAATCGAACACTGGACTTTACAGCGATTGGCAAGTTAAACCTGAAAATATTACCCGCTGGTCAAAACAGTGTGGGGGTCGAGAGCTTTCTCCGGCAGAGTTTCAAGCGAACGCGGGAGCCGCGCGAGCCATTGTGACTTGCGTGGTGCGCGATGCGCTGAAACAAGACGCCAAAGCGATCGGCAATAATGACATGATCGCCGTTCAACGAGTTGCGGCTTGGTGGATGACTGGAGATCCAACAAAGTTTAACGCGCGTGAAACTGCTCCGTATGTTCAGAAAGCGCTGAAAGCTTACCAAACGGCATCTGCTGAAAAGCCAACCCGAAAAGACTCGTTTTACGGGCGCTACATGAATGCTGGATATGATGCGCTGCAACGTAAAGATCAAAAAGCGGCGCGGCTCTATTTTCAACGTGCCTTGGATGAACGCCCACAAGATCAGTTTGCCCTTCAAGCCATTCGCAATCTTGATACCCCAAAGCGCGATTCTAGCCGCCCCACCCCCATTACCGAAAAACCGTCTCAACCGAACCGCTAGTAAATTTATGAAAGCTTTGAAACTTGTAAATCGCTCTGCTGCGTTCTTGAGTAGCGTTGTTGTGCTGATGGGTAGTGTGTCGCTGTTGGCACAGCGTCCCGCGATCGCTCAATCTGCTGAATGGACAAAAATCACAGAGAACTCTGTTAAGGATCGGTTTTTTGTCGATACGAGTTCGATTCAGCGCGATGGAGCGATCGCTTGGTACTGGGAATATCGTGAGTTTCCAGAGGCAAATAATGCGCTACTCGAAGCGAAAGTCGATCAGCCTGTGCATGGGGCAGTGATGCGTTGGTCGGTGGATTGTTCAACTCAATCCCAGCGCTTGAGAAAGTTAAATGCTTACACGACGAATCGCAAGCTAATTCAGAAATTTGAATATGGCGATACGGGAATGATGCTTCAGCCGAAAGCGGGAAGCAGTACGTATAAGGTCATGGATTATGTTTGTCGATCGCAGCAGAAAAAGTAGTTAACTGCGCCACCGAAGAATCTGTTCTTTCACCGGATTCACGAACGATCGCTTTTCGGTTTGCGATCGCACATATTCCGCCTTTAATTGGTGATACCAACGCGCCTGAGTATCGGCATCTTTGATCAACATCAGTCCAGGATTGTGTTTTAGCCCGATCTGCTGCTTCACAACCATCTCCCGATCTTGATTCAAAAACGTGCGAGTTGCAGGAATCAGAAACGGCTTCAACCAATTAAACCAAGGAATCGTCGAATAAAACAGTGTAGTCACTTCGGTTTCTGTGTCAGAAAGCGGAGTCATTGTGGTTAAGTTACAAACACGATGCTGCTTGGTGATCACCTGTTCAAATCGTACACCGGGAAGCTGAAACGAAATTTCGACCTCCGGATCGCCGCCAACTAAATCGTAGAGAAAGGTCGATCGCTCTAATTTGTGCCGCCGCATTGTGAACCCTAATGGCGATGGATCAAAGGTTTTTACCTCTTCTGCCAAGGTTGGATCAGCACGCCACCACCACGATCGATGCACAAAAGGCACATGAGCCGGGTCCATTAATCCAGTCACTGCATGATCGAGATACGCAGGAAAATTCATCACGACCACCGCTTGATAAGTGCGATCGTCAAAATCAGGAACGCGCGGCGGTTCATCTTCGGGGATCGTACGATCGTCGCTTGCCATATAGATCCAGACATTCCCTTGAACTTCTCGCACTGGATGCGATCGTACACAAAATCGAGAAAAATCCAGCGTTTGATCTTCGGTTAACGCTGGAATGCTCGTACATTGTCCAGTCTGATCGAATCGCCACCCGTGATACGCACACTCCACTTCACTCCCGTCAAATCGTCCGTAGCTGAGTGGAACGGCGCGATGTGGGCAAATATCCCGAAGCGCGAAAACTTCCCCCGATCGTGTTCGCCCGAATAAGATCGGTTCATTCAGCAGTGTTTTTGCGATCGTCTTGCCCCGCTTGAGTTGACCCCCCGGAAGCGCGTAATACCAAAGATTGCGAAGAAATAGCGGTCTTTCCATTCCTACCGTGCCGCCCGTACTAATAGCCAACTTACCGCACACAGCCCTACAACGGTTGGCAACCAAGCGGCGAGAATCGGTGTTAAGATTTCCAACCGTCCAAACGCATCACAAACAAAAGACAGAAGGTAATACGTAAAGATGATCAAAATGCTAATTGCAAAGCTGGCTCCTTTTCCGCCGCGTCGAGGGCGAGTTCCTAACGTTGCGCCTGCTAGACCGAAAACCAAACAGACAAACGGAAACGCGATCTTTTGTTGAATTCTCATGCGGAGCTGGTTGGCTCGCTTTTCGTCACCGCTCTGCTTCACAAGCTGAAGATACTGCTGTACCTCCCCGATATTCATTTCAGCCGAATCGGTTTTATGACTGGCTAAGTCGAGCGGGGTTCGAGGGAGTTGAATCTGCTGACGCTCGAATTTCAGAATGTTGCGATACGAGCCATTCGGATCGACCAGATAAATCGTGCCGTCAAAAAAGTCCCAGGTTTGCTGGTCATAGTTCCACTGGGCTGAATTGGCGGTAATAATCTGATTTACGCCCTCTTGAGAAAAGTCTAATACCGTTAAGCCTTTCATCTGCGTTCCGTCAAAACGTTGAGCGTAGAAAATACGATCGAGCGCCTGCTGCGAACTTCCATCGGGTTGCTTGACATCTCGATACTGCTGGAAAACGATGTTTTTTTCGTCAAACTTCGGTTTGTCTTGTTTTAATGCCTGTTCTAGCGTTGTGGCTGCCTGGTATTTTGCTGCGGGCACGATCGCTTCATTAAACCCAAACGTTAATGCCGAAGCGAGCAAACTGAGCATGATCGCAGGCGCGATTAAACGGTAAACACTGATCCCCGCACTCCGCAGGGCGATCAATTCGCTATCCGTTGACAAACGACTGTACACCATTAACGCCGAAAGCAGGGTTGCCATTGGAAACGACAAGGCGATGAATTCTGGCATTTGCAGCAAAAAAACGCGGGCAGCGATCGACAACGGCAATCCTAATTCCGTCATCTTGCGGATCAAGTCAAACAGCGCCCCCACAGACACCAGAATCGATGAGAACGCCGCTACTCCAAAAATGAACGGACCCATCAATTGACGTGCGATATAGCGATCAAGGACTGAAATCAGCGATCGCGGTGGGGAGGAAGCTAGAGACATAAGGCTTTAAGGCTGAAAATGATCTCCGAGATAATACTGACGGACTAAGGGATTATTGTAAAGTTCCTCGGCGCTACCGGATGCCAGAATCTGACCGTCGCGCATAATATAGGCGCGATCAATAATCGCCAAGGTTTCACGGACGTTGTGATCCGTGATGAGAACGCCCATGTGACGATCGCGCAGTTGAGCGATAATGTCTTGAATTTCGGAAACGGCGATCGGGTCAACGCCAGCAAAGGGTTCGTCTAGAAAGAGAAATTTCGGACCATCTACTCCGGTCGCGAGAGCACGCGCGAGCTCGGTGCGTCGCCGTTCTCCCCCTGACACCTGAATTCCAAGCGTTGAAGCCACTTTTTCGAGGCGGAATTCTTTGAGTAAGCTATTTAAGCGATCGTTCCATTGCCAGCGCGGAACCTTCGTCTGTTCCAGGACAAGCAGAATATTTTCTCGAACGGTCAAATACCGAAAAATGCTTGCTTCTTGGGCAAGGTAGCCGATTCCGAGATGAGCGCGTTTGTTGATTGGCAGATGCGTCAGTTCTTTATCGTTCAGCCAAACCTTACCACTGTCGGGCTTCTCTAACCCGGTTGCAATACAAAAGGTTGTCGTTTTCCCGGCTCCATTTGGACCTAAAAGCCCAACGACTTCGCCTTGAGATACGGACAAACTGACGCGATTCACAATTGAGCGATCGCCAAAAGATTTATGAACATTTTCTAGAACGATTCTCAAAACCCGCTCCTGGAACCTGCATTAGATGAAGAGGGGACGTAACTCGTTAGCGATTGGTCGATTGAAACTGAGGTTTTGGACTGAAAGGAACTGGGGAAGCGGGTGCGGGCGTGGTCGGCGTGGTCGGCGTCTGAATCAGATAAACCGCTTCGACCTGCTTATTAGGCTGCGGTAAAGCGACGAAACGCCCTTCATCAACTAAATAAGTGATGGTTTCTCCTCGCAAGCTGTTGCCCTGTTGAAGAACGTAGACATCGCCCGATAAAACGATGCGTCGTTCGTTGCTGTAGTAGATGGCTTGGGCGGAAGTGGCTTGGATTTGGCGGGCTGGGTAGTTGATCTGCACGTTGCCTTTTGCCACGACGACACCCGTTTTAGCGTTTGCTTCGGTGCTATTGGCTCTGAGAGTGAGCGGGGTTGAGGCAGCAGGAGTTTGAGCGGACGCGGAGCGCGGAGCCAGCATCGAGTTGCTTCCAGTCGCTAAAACCGAAGCAGCAATCACGGGGAAAAGAAAAAGCGATCGAAGACGAAGCATGGGCGAAAACTGCATGATGAGAATGGATGAGACGATGACCGCAATGACTCCGAATATATCACTGTGAGAAAGTTAATCAAGCGGGATCAACTGAATCTTTGAATATTCCAATCACTACTCCATAGCGTGCTGAATTTAAAGACGAACGACCAGTCCTACAAGTTTCGGATAAAGTGTTATACCAATCCTGACTTAACGTTTCTGGATGATTGGTGGACGGAGAAAAATTTGATCTTCAGATTCAGGCTGCGGAGGGTGGACGAGAATGATTTGGGAAACGCGAGCAACTCCCACCGACTGAACTTGACTCAGAAATTCAGAAGCATCATCGATCAACTGTTCCACGTTGATCCCGCCATATTCCGGGTGATATTCTCTCAATCGATTTAATCCCTCGCCGAGCAAAATGACAGCACCTCGCCAATTGTGATTACCCAAGTGATACAGTCCGACTGCAATCTGTAGAATTCCCTGATAAAACTTTTTCTCAAACGTTGGCGCTTCGATCCAAATCGCTTCCAGCGTGTCGTGACAAGCATAAAATTCGCCGCGATTAAACTGGTCGATGCCTTGCCAAAATTCTTCTGGAACTTCTGTATCCATATCCCTTTAATTAAAGATTGTCCTGTAATTGAGCTTGCAACGATCGAGTTTTTCTCACAATGAGGAATACGAATCATAAAAAATTATTGAGCATTCACGAATCCTCGATCGACTTCGATGTAAATAGCTTAATCGAGATCGAGCATTCGTATGTTTCTCTATCAACCCGCGCAATTCACCCAAATTCAGGACTTCTTACCGCTTGAAGATCGATTGAATTTATTAAGGTATGTTCTCGATCGCGAAAATCGATTCGTTACAACGAGTACCTCAACAGGTGCGATCGACTATCGCCAATCTCGCATTCTCTATTACTTTGAAGAATACGAAGATTGGATGATTCAGAAAGTTAGAGCCGTTGTTCCATCTCTTTTATCAAAATGGAAAATGCAGCCATTCTCAATTTCTCGGATTGAAATTCAACTCACAGCACACAACGACGGCAACTATTATAAAATCCACAACGATAATGGTAGCGAAGATGCTTCAAATCGAATAATTTCCTATGTCTATTACTTTAATCGAGAACCGAAAAACTTTTCAGGCGGAGCATTAAGAATTTACGATGTAAACTTAGAAAATGGCTACTATATTCAAGCTAAGTCCTATCAAGAAATTGAGCCAGTTAATAATAGTATTGTCTTCTTTCCGAGTCATCTTCTCCATGAAGTGCTGCCTGTGACTTGTCGATCGCGCAACTTCGCAGACAGTCGATTCACTCTCAATGGTTGGATTCGTTCCGAGTCCGTCTAGAATTAAGAAATATTGCTAATGCTTGAGAGACCTATGACTCCAAACGTTGAAATTTATACCTGGAGCGCTTGTCCGTTCTGTATTCGCGCAAAAGCTCTGCTCGATCGCAAAGGTGTTCAGTACACCGAATATTGTCTAGACGGAGATGAACCCGGACGCGCAAAAATGGCAGAACGCGCCAACGGTCGCCGCTCCGTCCCACAAATTTTCATCAACGATCAACACATCGGCGGTTGCGATGACATCCATGCCCTAGAGCGATCGGGCAAACTCGATCCACTGCTTGCTGCTTAATCGATCGGGAGTTGGGAATTCTCCTAGCTCCCCTCTCCGTTCCTCTCTACTCTTAATTCATCGTGAAAATTGCATTTATCGTCGATCCGATTCATCGCCTAGATCCAACGCATGATAGCAGCGTGGCGTTTATGGAAGCTGCACAGCAGTTAGGGCATGAGGTCTGGACGACACAGGCAAATCGGCTCAGTGTCGTTCAGGGAAAAGCTTGTGCCACGCTAGAACGGGTCACGCTCGTCCCCGTCACTTTGGGCGAAAATCGCTGGATCGCAGTGGATCGATGGTTTCAAACCGAGTCGCCCACCTTTCAACCGCTCGAAACGATGGATGCTGTTTTCATGCGGACAGATCCCCCGGTTGATACTGCCTATCTTTACGCCACATACATTCTCGACTATGTTGATCCAACCAAAACAAAAGTGATCAACTCGCCATCCGGCATTCGAGCAGCGAATGAAAAAATGTACGCGCTGCAATTTACCGAGGCGATTCCCGAAACGCTCGTGACACAAGAAAAGAGCGTCATTCTGCAATTTTTAGAGCAGCAGGGAACCGCTGTACTCAAACCATTGGGCGGTAAAGCGGGCGAAGGAATTTTGTTCTTGCAATCCGGCGATCGCAATCTCAATTCCATGATCGAAATTAGCACCCATCAAGGCAATTTACCGATCATGGTGCAAGCCTATCTACCGCAAGCCAAAGATGGTGACAAGCGGATTATCTTATTGAATGGCGAACCGCTCGGAGCGGTGAACCGCATTCCTACAGGCAACGAATTTCGCGGCAATATGGCAGTGGGCGGTCGCAGTGCTCAAACCGATATCACCGATCGAGAACGCGAAATCTGTACCCAACTTGCCCCAACCTTACAGAAAGACGGTCTCTTCTTTGTTGGGATTGATGTGATTGGGGGCTACTTAACTGAAGTGAATGTCACTAGTCCTACGGGTATTCGTGAGATCGATCGCCTCAATAACACTCAGGTAGCAGTCCAAGTGATTCAGTCGATCGAGAACGCGAAATCGAAGTGATACAATCCTCCAATTTCAATCAGCAGTGTTAGTAGCCAAAAAGAAGGTAGCCAGTGACAAGCCCCCTTGCACTGACTACCTACGCAAGGACGACTTACCCGACCCTTGCTCGCCCAAGCTAACCTAACTACAGAACGGGATAGGCGAAGGCATCGTAAAGAAATTACGGTCAGACGATAAAGTTATGACAGAATCAAAACACCGTTGATCGTGCCCCCGATCTGATCAATTTCGGCTGCCTATTCGCTTCATGCTTCGTCTCAAAGCGCTCCGTTTCGTGTAAGTCTGGTTCCGTGAACTGCAATGGTCAATCAATTCAAGCAACGCCAAAGACTTTGGACAAGAATTTTCACCACACTGCGACAAAGTGCCAAAAAAAGCGCCAAAATTTGGGTTCCAGCCTCAACGATCGCAGGCTGTATCATTGGACTTCGATCAACTGGAGCGCTGCAATCGTGGGAATTAGGCAGCCTTGACTTTTTTTTTCGTCAACGTCCGATTGAATCCGTTGACGATCGAATTGTGATTGTTGGGATTCGTGAAGAAGAGTTGCAGCGCTACAATTGGCCCCTAAGCGATCACACACTGGCGAGGCTATTACAAGAAATCCAGTCGGCTCAACCCCGCGCGATCGGCATGGATATTTATCGGGATGTGCCTGTACGCGATGGACATCGTGAACTGGTCAAAGCGTTCAGAACCATGCCGAACTTAATTGGAATTCGACAAATGCCTGATCCAGAAGGGCAAGGGGTTGCGCCGCCGCCGGAATTAGAGCGTTTAGAGCAGGTTGGGTTTAATAATGTCGTGTATGATCCCGATCGCAAGATTCGACGGGCGTTGCTGTACTGGTTTGATTCTGACAAGCGGCAGTATCGTAGCTTTGCGATGGAGTTAGCGCTGCTGTATCTCAAACAGAGAGGCATTCAAGAAGAAGGCGCGAAACACGATCGTGGACAGTTGCAGCTAGGTCAGGCGGTCTTTCAGCGATTTCAGGGTAATGATGGTGTTTACGTGAATGCAGATCCAGGTGGGTATCAAATTCTGTCAAATTTTCGCGGCGGGGCGGGGCACTTTCACACGGTTTCGATGCAGGACATCATGGATGGCAAGATTTCACCCTCGCAACTGCGCGATCGCATCGTGTTGATCGGCTCTTTCGCTCCAAGTTTGAAAGATTTTGCAGCAACGCCGTTTACCGGAAGTATCAAGCGTCCGTCTGAGAGTGTGCCAGGTGTTGAGGTTCAAGCAAACATTATTAGCGAGATTTTGAGCGCAACGCTCGACCATCGCCCGCTGCTTAAGTCTTGGGGTGAGTCGATCGAGTTCGTTTGGATTTGGGCATGGGCGCTACTCGGAACAAGTGTGAGTTGGCAACTTCGATTGCCGCAGCGAAACTTTATTGCAGTGTTGGTGATTGGTGGTGGACTGGTCGGCATTAGTTACGGATTATTTCTAGCAGGTTGGATTGTCCCGTTTATTCCGGCAGCGATCGCACTCTTGATTTCAACGACGGTTGTGATTGCTACGATCGCCCATTCTGAAGAAGAATTGAAGCGATCGAAAGAGTTTCTACATCGGGTGATTAATTCGATTCCTGATCCGGTGTTTGTCAAAGATAAGCAGCATCGTTGGATAGTGCTGAATGAGGCATACGCGAAGTTACTCGGAAAGCCGATCGACGAGATTATTGAAAAGGCAGATTATGAAGTTTTTCCAGAACATGAAGCGAATGTCTTTTGGCAACAGGATGATCTCGTTTTCAGATATGAAAGTGAAATAGAACACGAAGAGGAATTCACGAATGCGAATGGAATAACATATAAAATTGCTACAAAGCGATCGCTGCATAAAGATGCAGCAGGAAATCTTTTTTTGGTGGGTGTGATTCGAGATATTACACAGCGAAAAACGATCGAAGAAAAGCTCAGAAAAACCGCAGCAGAACTATATCAATCGAATGAAGAATTACGCCTATCTCAAAATCGATTGAACTATATTGCAAATCATGATCCTTTAACTGGTTTACCGAATCGTGTATTACTCTATGAGCGCTTAAGTCAGTCCATTGAGACTGCAAAATCAATCGATCAAATTCTCGCATTGATGTTTCTAGATTTAGACGGATTTAAGCAGGTAAATGATACGTTAGGACACGCGATTGGGGATTTATTGCTGCAAGCAGTCGCGAAACGTTTAACAGGGTGCTTGCGAACAAGTGACACCGTTGCGCGATTAGGCGGAGATGAATTTGTAGTCCTGTTACCAGCGATCCCAGAGACGAATGTTGTTACACAAGTTGCCCGCAAGGTTTTGAGTACGTTATCGCAACCGTTTGCAATTTCGGGCGAAACCTTGTCCGTAACAACCAGTATTGGAATTGCTTTGTTTCCGAATCATTCGGATCATTTAGAATCGCTAATCGAACGAGCAGACGAAGCAATGTATCATGCGAAAAAAACCGGGAAAAATCGGTTTGCATTTGCCGATCGTATTCCAGTTGAATATTTAGATTAATGCCAAGTTAATCGATCGTCGTTTCTTGCTCAAAACTTTTTGCCACCGCTTTTGGATAAACGATGAGGAAAAATCCCATCCAAATGAGAACCGGAATCGCTACCAAGACCGTTACCCAAATCGATCGCAGCAATAACCAACTCCCGCTAATCAATCCCACACCTGTGAGCAAAATTGACCAAGGCTGACACCACCACGGCTTATAGTCCCAAACGTTTGTAGATTGCTCGTTCATACATTAGATTTGCAGCATTTCGGGATACTCCATCAGCATCTCATCGTAAGTGAGACTATCGCCCTCAACCTGCGGTGTCCATTGCAGTTCAAACCGCAGCAAATAATCGGCATTGAGGCTAGAAAGTTGGGTGAGAACTTGTTTCAGCGCTTCAGTGGTTCGGATTTCAGAAAACAGGGGTTTATCGTCTGCGGTTCCAACCAGTAAAGTTACAACAATGTAAGAAGCTGGATCTTTGTCAGGATCAAGCTCGAAGTCTTTTTGCACTAACTTGCCACCTGCATTAGTCAGCGTTTCTGTGGTGTATTTGCTGCGTTCTGCGATCGACAGTTGATTAAAGACTTGCTCCGCTTGTTCGCGCGTTTTTACGGTTTCAGAACTCGCACGCACATGACTCCAGTTTTCCGGCATTCTCAACAGCGCTAACACTGCCTCTTGCAACTCTGCATGAAGTCCGTTGATCGATTCCGTATCCGCTTCTTGAACAATTGCAGCGAGTTGCGGTTGAATTGCGCGACCTTCTGCCAACAGACCGACCTGAACTTTTGTTACCGTCACTGTATCGTTTTCAAGTTCGCCCTTTCCTTTGTTCTTGCCTGCTTTGAGCAGATACCAAACAAAGAACCCTGCACCGCCAATCAGCAGCAATGCCACAACCAGCAACACGGTACCGCCGCTAGAATAGCCACCGTAGTAACCGCCGCCGTAATACCCGCAATATCCGCCACCGTAGTAGCCACCCGATCGAGGGGTCACCGAGCCGCCTGAATCTGAACCGCTATTGCGATTAGAACTGCCCGACGATCGAGAAGGACGACTAAACGATCCACCGCCACTCCGCCCGCCGCTTCGTGCCGCATATGCCGCCGAATCGATTAACAGCTCTGATCGTAACGGGATCGGTAATTGGATCGAGTTCAGAATGGCAGAACTCGCGATCGTGGCGCAGATTAAGCGAAAATTCAGTAAGCGGAATTTAGGAATAAACATTATTCAGGGTTAACCTCTTCTCTTTCATTTTGCCTCGTTTCTTCTAACCAGTTCTGATATAGGTCTGGGCGACGAATTCGGGTACGTTCGATTTGTTGTTGAGTTCGCCAGCGATCGATCGCGGCATGATTGCCCGATCGCAAAACGGCTGGAACCTCTAATCCTCGAAACACGGGCGGACGAGTATATTGCGGATAGTCGAGCAATCCCGCTTCAAAACTTTCAAACTTCAGCGAATCTTCTTTGCCGATCACACCCGGCAACAGTCGAATCGTGCCATTTAACAACGCTAAAGCCGGAATTTCTCCACAAGTCAGAACAAAATCGCCCAGCGACACTTCGCGCGTTACTAAGTTCATCACTCGCTCATCGATTCCCTCATAATGTCCGCAAATGATGACAATCTGATCGAAATTCGTCGCAAATTCTTTCAGCATTGATTGTTGCATCGTCTCGCCTTGAGGTGTAACAAAAATAACTTCGCGCCTCGGTAAGACTGGCAGGGATTCTACCGCCCCAAAAATCGGCTCTGGTTTGATCAACATTCCAACGCCGCCCCCATAAGGCTCATCATCCACGCGACGATGCTTATCGATCGCAAAATCGCGTGGATTGATCAAATGAACCTCAGCAATTTGTTTCGCCAACGCTTTTCCCAACAGTCCAGAGTTCAGCGGTGACTCAAAAAAATCAGGAAATAACGTCACAATATCGAAGCGCATGTTTAGAAATAAAAACGAAATAGCGTTAATAAAGACTTAATAATTTGGCATGATTGGAAGCTATACGAAATTCGATCGTATAGCTTCCAATCACAATGCCGACCTCACCTGAACGATCCTAAACTGAATTCTCGATTCCCATTCACCCTACATCCTTTATCCCTCATCCTTCATGCTAGAGTCAGCCTTGCAATCGTTGAAACCGCAGATGCCTCAGTCCCTCAATACCGCCATTATGGTGATCGGCGGTGCAGAAGATAAAATCCACGGTCGAGAAATTCTCCGTGACTTCTTTTGGCGCTCAGGCGGAAGTGATGCCCGTATCGCCATTATTCCATCCGCCTCGCGTGAACCTGTAGTGATTGGCAATCGCTATGAAACCATTTTTACGGAAATGGGCGCACAAGAAATTAAGGTGCTGAATATTGACGATCGCGCTCAAGGAGATTTGCCGGAACTACAAGAGTATGTGAGTGAGTGTACAGCAGTATTTCTCACAGGTGGCGATCAGCTTCGGCTCTGTGGCTTGCTTTCGGATACGCCTGTGATGGACATTGTGCGATCGCGTGCTCAGGCAGGACAAATCACGCTGGCTGGAACGAGCGCAGGAGCCGCCGTGATGGGATATCACATGATCGCTGGCGGCGGAAGCGGTGAATCTCCAAATCATTCGCTTGTTGATATGACGTTGGGATTAGGAATTATTCCTGACGTTTTAGTCGATCAGCATTTTCACAATCGCAATCGGATGGCGCGGTTGATGAGCGCGATCGTCGCACATCCGAATCTGTTAGGAATCGGAATTGATGAAGACACCTGTGCGCTGTTTGAAGGCGATGGCATTCTTCAAGTGCTCGGTAAAGGAGCGGTGACGATCCTCGATCCTGGAGAGATGACCTACACAAATCAGGCAGAAATCGAGAAAACAGAGCCGCTATGTATGGGCAATTTGCGACTACACGTTCTAAGTGCGGGTTGTCGATTTGACTTGCGCCAACGCACGATGCTGATCCGGAATTATCGTAAACAGTCTTCTTGGGATCGCGCTTAGAGCGATTTCTTTGAGGTGGAATCGATCGACAATTCTGCTATTGTGCCCAATAGAAACAGTTACGTTCTGTTACAGTTGTTGTTCTGATTTCCGACCTTTGAGGACAACAGTTCTTAACATAAACTGTTTACCGTGAACAAACGACGACTCAGATTGTGCCTGAAACTAGGAAATTGCTTTCACAGGTAGATTCCTCGATTTTAATTTCGCGACAGTTCTCAAGTCCCAGCCTGAATCCCCGAATTGAAGTTATATGAAGATACTCAAAATTCAGACGTTGCGTGGTCCCAATTATTGGAGCATTCGCCGCCACAAAGTTGTTTTAATGCGCCTAGATTTGGAAGACCTCGCAGAGACACCTTCTCATTTGATTCCCGGTTTTTATGAAGGGTTGGTCGAGTTACTGCCGTCTTTAGTTGAGCATTTTTGTTCTCCGGGTTGTCGGGGTGGCTTCTTATCGCGTGTCCGAGAAGGCACGATGATGGGGCACATCATCGAACACGTTGCACTGGAACTTCAGGAACTCACCGGAATGCCCGTTGGTTTTGGGCGAACTCGTGAAACGGCTGAACCCGGCGTGTATCAAGTCGCGATCGAATATATTCACGAACGCGCGGGACGCTATGCCGCTAGAGCCGCTGTCCGGATCTGCCAAACCCTCGTCGCAACAGGTTACTACCCAAAAAACGAACTCGAACAAGATCTCAAGGATCTACGCGACATTGCCTTAGAGTGTGGATTAGGTCCGAGTACTGAAACGTTAGTGAAAGAAGCGGAATCGCGTAATATTCCCTGGATGGAGCTAGGTGCGCGAGCGATGATCCAACTCGGCTTTGGGGTGCATCAAAAGCGCATTCAAGCCACATTAAGCAATCACACCGGAATCTTAGGCGTAGAACTTGCTTCGGATAAAGAAGGCACAAAACAAATGCTGCGATCGGCAGGTGTGCCAGTTCCCCGTGGAACGGTCGTGAACTATTTAGATGAACTAGAAGATGCGATCTCCGATGTCGGTGGTTTTCCGATCGTGATTAAACCGCTCAACGGCAATCATGGACGCGGCATTACGATCAATATTACAAATTGGGAGCAAGCGGAAGCGGCGTATGATGCCGCGAAAGAAGTCTCTCGATCGGTGATTGTTGAACGCTTTTATCAAGGACGCGATCATCGCGTTTTAGTGGTAAACGGAAAAGTCGTTGCGGTTGCGGAACGGGTTCCCGCTCATGTCGTAGGTAATGGTCGATCGACGATTCAGGAATTGATCGATGAAACCAATCGCGATCCGCGCCGGGGGACAGGACACGATAATGTTTTGACAAAGATCGAAGTCGATCGCACCTCTTGGGAGTTATTAGAGCAAAAAGGATACAACTTAGAGACGGTTCTACCTGAAGGTGAGATTTGCTATCTGAGAGCGACCGCGAACCTGAGTACGGGTGGAGTTGCGATCGATCGAACCGATGACATTCACCCTGAGAATCTTTGGTTAGCACAGCGGGTCGTTAAAATCATTGGCTTAGACATTGCTGGAATTGATGTCGTCACCGAAGATATCTCGAAGCCACTCCGCGAGGTCGATGGCGTGGTCGTTGAAGTGAATGCGGCTCCAGGATTCCGGATGCACATTTCACCCAGCGAAGGCATTCCGCGCAATGTGGCGGAACCTGTGATCGATATGTTGTTTCCTCAGCACATGAATGGTCGAATTCCAATCATCGCGATCACCGGAACTAATGGGAAAACGACAACGACTCGCTTGATTGCTCATTTGTTTAAGCAAACAAATCAAGTCGTTGGCTACACCACCACGGATGGAACTTATATTGGCGATTATTTAGTCGAGCCGGGAGACAATACAGGACCTCAAAGCGCCCAGTTAATTCTGCAAGATCCGACCGTTGAAGTGGCTGTGCTCGAAAGTGCTAGAGGCGGTATTCTGCGATCGGGTTTAGCCTTCAATGCGTGTGATGTTGGGGTGGTACTCAACGTTGCAGCCGATCACTTAGGGCTAGGAGATATTAACTCGATCGAAGAAATGGCGCGGGTGAAAAGCGTAGTGGCTGAATCAGCACTGCCAAAAGGGTATGTAGTACTGAATGCCGATGATCCGCTGGTTTCTGCGATGGCAAGTCGTGTGACTGCTCAGATCGCTTATTTCTCGATGAATCCAGAGAATGAACTGATGCGATCGCACACCCAGCGCGGTGGACTTGCAGCCGTTTACGAAAATGGCTATTTATCGATCCTCAAAGGCGATTGGACACTGCGAATCGAGCAAGCGATCAACGTACTGTTAACATTAGGCGGACGTGCGCCTTTTATGATCGCGAATGCTCTGGCTGCAAGTTTGGCTGCCTTCGCTCAAGGGGTACGGATCGAAGATATTCGCGCTGCCTTGATGACTTTCCAAGCTTCGACCAAACAAACACCGGGACGGATGAATCTATTCAGTCTTGGACAGTTCCATGTGCTGATCGATTACGCTCACAATCCGCACAGCTATCAAGCCTTGGGTGGATTTGTCCAAAACTGGAAAGAAGGAGAGCGGATTGGTGTCATCGGCGCACCCGGCGATCGACGCGATGAGGATTTTGTCCAGTTAGGCAAACTCTCAGCGGGATTGTTCGATCGCATCATTATCAAAGAAGATGACGACAATCGTGGACGCGATCGCGGTAACACTGCGGAATTCATTGCCCAAGGTGTGAAAGAAACAAAGCCCGATGCTCGACACGAGACGATTTTAGACGAAATCACTGCGATTCAAACTGCATTAGACAGTGCGACTCCAGGAAGCTTAGTAGTGATTCTGCCTGAAAGTGTGACCAGAGCGATCGAGCTAATTGAAGCGCGAAATGCAGTACAGGTGATGACTCCTGTGGTGCAATCAAACGGACAAGCAAATCACTCGCAGTCGCAGCTTGTTGCTTCGAGAGAAGCGATTCCGACTCCATAGTTCGGATGTTATAGTTCGGACGATATACACAGAAGTAAAGACGTGTGCGATCGCGTCTTTACTTTTGGCTGAAGTCAAATATTAAATAAAAATTTGATTTATAAAGCATAGATAAAGACGGCAGTATAGTATCTCTCGAAGATAGAAAAACTCGATCGCCGAATTCTCTGAGGCGATTGAACATATCTGCAATCAAAGCTTTGAAGCTTTAGGAGAAATGAGCATGAATATTATTGCATGGGCTTTACTCGGAATTGTGGCAGGTGCGATCGCGAAACTGATCTATCCCGGACGGCAGGGAGGCGGCATCTTTAGCACCATGATTTTAGGAATCATTGGTTCGTTTTTGGGAGGAAGCCTCTATACCCTTCTGACAACAGGAACAATTAGTCTAGCTGGGGCCGGATTTAGCTTCCCTGGGTTGATCGTGGCAGTGCTTGGAGCCATCCTCGCGATCTTCCTGTGGGGACTCGTTACCCGCAGCGCTGCCTAATCTAAATCAACGACTTCTCCATTGTGTGTGCAGGATTGTCCAAAAGTTACTGTCCTTAAGAGAGAGTGACGCTGGGCGATCCCTTCTTTTTAGTAGAGGTCAAACTGCCATTGCTGCTCATATTCTATAGGTCATCAGAAGCAGAATTTAGAGTAAAAGCAGCTATGACATACCTTGGACAGCATGTAGAAATAACAGAACAAGATGCGGGCTGGATTGGCATTTGGTGGCATGAAGGCGGCATGATTCAGCTTGGTTTTTTCTCGAATGCACCGGATGCTTGGCAAGCGGTAACTGAGCTGATTCAACGCGATTTAGCGGTGCGTTGCTTGTTGAGTGTGATTGATGAATGGCGCGAACACGACCAAATCGATGATGTTGAATATGCCTTGGGTGTTAATTCGCTCGTTGAGTTTGTTTTAGCTTAATATCGGTTAACTCTACTCGTTGAGTACAGTTCTCCTAACTGCGACTCTGGCTTGGGTACGGCAAGATAAGGACATGAAGATTCAAGTTCTTAATCGCTATCCAAGAGGTCAAAAGATGTTAGTAAAATACTGGCAACCCTGGCGCGAAATTGATACGCTCCGTCGTCAATTCGACCAATTGTTTGATTCTGTTGCTTTGGGTGTTGCTTCGGACGATTCCGCAGAGTGGACACCTGCGATCGAACTAAAGGATGCTGGTAATGAGTTTGTTCTCCGCGCTCAACTCCCTGGCATTGACGCAAAGGATCTTGATGTTTAGGTGACGAAGGATGCGATTTCTCTGGCAGGCGAACATCGCCAAGAAGATCGCACTGAAGAGAATGGATTTTTTAGAACTGAGTTCCGCTACGGTAAGTTTCAGCGCGTGATTCCACTTCCGGTTGAAGTTCAAAACGATCAAGTGAAGGCTGAGTTTAAAGAAGGTGTGCTGAGCTTGACGTTACCGAAGGTCGAACAGGCGAAAGTTGTGAAGCTGAATCTGTCAGACTCTGCAGGTTCGCTTGAAGCTGGAACTGAGCCGACTCAAGCATAATTTAGCTGTCTCGTCATGAATCATTGGGAACTGCGATCGCAGTTCCTTTTTTCTAGTTTAGAAACACGTAGGTTCGATGAGCGGTTTGTCTGCGTTGCCAACTCGCCCTGAAATGGAATTTCAGGGCGAGTTGCGATCGGAGCGAGAGAGCCTGTCAAACTAACATTTCGTTAAGCTCGATCGCTCCCTTGCACCTTAAACATTCCGACCGATGACTGTAACTCTTCAGCCACATCAACAGTTTGCCTTAGTGCTTTTGACACTCGCACTGAAGAATCAGAAGTGAGCGTCGAAACTTGCGCCACTTCTTTGATCAAATTCGTGACGGATAGAGACGTGTTTGCCTGAGAAACCATCGCTTCAGAAATTGAGTTAACCAAGCTATCCATCTGCTGAGATACCTGAACAACGTGAATCAGATTTTGCTTGGCGTTGCGGGCTAGGTGTGCGCCCTCGACGACTTGCGTGGCTCCACGATTCATTGCTTCCACGACTTCTGTAATTTGTTGTTGAGTCGTTTCGATCAAGTCGGCAATTTCGCGGGTTGCCGTTGCCGATCGAGAAGCCAGTTCCCCGATTTCGTTTGCCACAATGCCAAATCCGCGCCCATGTTCCCCCGCGCGTGTTGCTTCGAGGCTGGCATTGATGGCGAGTAAATCGGTTTGAGTCGCAAGATCGTTGATCAAGGAAACCACTCGCCCGATCTGCTGAGAGGAATCACCGAGTTGCTTGACTTTGCGGGTGGCATCTTCGACCGTTGCTCTGAGGCTATAAATGCTGGTGACAGTTGAATCCATTACCGTTTCTCCAGATTTCGCAGCGTTGGAGGCGTTTTGTGCAGCGATCGCTGCTTGTTGAGCACGTTCCGCCACGGCTTGCATTGATAGCGTCATTTGCTCAACTGAATTCAGGGTGCGCGTGGTTTCTTGTGCTTGCTGCCGCGCTTGGTCGGCTAAATGCTGCACTTCGTCTTCGTTCTGGCTGAGTAAATCGCTTACTTGGGTAGAGGTTTGCTTCACTTTCAGAACAAGGCTACGCAGGTTTTCAACTACGGCGTTAAAAAAGTCTGCGATCGTTCCAAGATCGTCTGCATTGACGTTGGCACGAACGGTGAGATCTCCGGCAGAAACATTTTGGACTTCGCCGAGCAGTTGAATGATTTGCTGCTGTAGAGAGCTTTTTCGGTCTTCAGCATCTTTGAGGGCTAACTGTCGTTCCTGTAGAAGTTTTGATTGATCCAAGGCGTAACCCGTTTGAGTCACAAGCTGAATAAAAGCGTCAATTTCAGACAGTTGCCAATCGCGGGCAGCTTCGCTGTGCCCTTGGGCAGCGTGTTCACAACTCTGAGCACAAATCAACCCTATCACGCGATTCTCCTGTCGGAGCGGAACAGCGATTTCAGCTTTGATGTTGAGTGCGGCAAGTTGTTGACGATAGCGATCGTTCATTTCTTTGTTTGCGTTTTTAATCACCCAAGCTGATTGCATATTGTATTGCTCAAAGTGATCGAGTCCTACTGGCATTTCAATCACTTTTTGAATCACACTGTAATTTTCATTTCCAATCGATTCAGCAATCACCGTTCCGTGAGTTGTACCAGGTTCAAATTGATAAACTACCACACGATCGAGTCTGAGAAAGTTTCGTGCTTCGTTGATCGCGGTTTGAAGAATTTGAGTGGGATTGCTCGATTGCCGCATTCGTACCGCGATTTCGCTCAAGGCTCTCGCTTCTCGCGTTTGTTGTTCCTGACGCGAAACTTCATTTGCAAGCGAGACTTCGGAAGTGTAGATATTCTCTGCCATGCGATTAAACGCGATCGCCAACTGTCCGACTTCATCTTTGGCAAAAATGCGGGCGCGGGCAGTTCGATCGCCACTTGTGAACGCTTCGGTCGTTTGCTGCAACTCCTGAATCGGTTTGAGAACAATGCGACGGAAAATAGCTATCCAAACAGCGATTGCACCAAGGGCTAGAGTGAATGCGATCGCTTCTTGCTGCATACTATTGATCAACAATTGATTCAGTGCGTTTTCTGGGGTTCCGCGTACCAAAACTGCACTGGAATTATCTCCTATTTCTGGAACGGCTCCTTCTGGTGTTTCCACGATGCGGCTCGGAACGGCTTTGGCAGCGACGGTGTAGGTTTGCCCGTTGATGTCGATTCGCTGGGTGACGGCTTCTCCTTTGGCATCGATCGCAGATTTGAGAATGGCTGGATCAGAGAGCGCGACATCGATTTGAGGTTTTTTGACATCCGCATCTTCTTTGTTGAGTGCTGTTGCTAGGTTAAATTCACCATTTCCGCGTCGAGCATAAATCGCACTGTATCCGCTGCCGAATGATTTTAGGGTATTTTCGACGATCGGAAGTTTGCGATTGACGACATCTCCAAAGACGAGAACGCCGATCACACTATCGGGATTTTCAGGCTCACGAACAGGTGTAACAACATAGCGAATCAGCGCATCTTGTTTGTTAAAACCGTCGGGTAAAGGTGGTGCTTCTTTGCTGAGTTCGTCTGCATCTACGATGGTACTGGCTTTAATTTGTCGCCCATCTTTTAGAACTTGCTGAATTAGGGGAACTAGTCCCGCTGTAATTACGGTTTCTTTCGATCGTTTGTTGTTTGCATTTACAATAATGCGTAAATCTTTGCCAACGAGTGTTGCATATTCCATTTGGCGTGCTTTCACTTCGTTTTGCAAAATCTGTTGCAGTTGGTTTTGCAACTCGGTTGGAAGATTATCGTTGCGCTGATGATTTTTTGCCGCAGTAATGATCGCAGGATTGTCGGATTGCCCGCGCGCTCCGAATCCCATTTGATTAATTTTGATGTTGTAGTTTGTTTCCGTGACCGCGACTTCAGATTTCGCTTGAGCAAGCAGTTGAGTGCGTAAGCTATTCATTAAGACGATCGAAGAACTAATTCCCAGTCCAACGATCGGAATCAGTTCACAGACCAGTAAAGCGAGGAGTTGTTTTCGCTCGATCGATAAGTTGTGAAACCAATTTGACCAAAGCGGACGAGCAGGTGAGGAGGCGATCGAATCTGAAGAGGGGCTATCTAACATAAGGGCTGTACGATGATAACTTTCACTCAAGGAGTGTGAATTGAATGCGGAATGATTTGACGCGAATTCGTCGAATTCGCGTTTATTCAACTCACAATCCTAAGCTATTAAAAAAGATTTTGCGAAATTTGAGGTAATTGATTTGACATCTTTTTAGCTCAGATTTCGCGATCAAGGCAAATCTTCAGAATTTAGACTGCGATCGCCGAGTTCACCATACTTTCTAAGGTTCGTAGAAGAACTTGTTCGTTATAGGGTTTTGAGAAGTAAGCGGATGCGCCTAAGTTCTCAGCAAGCTTGCGGTGTTTTTCGCCACTCCGAGAAGTCAGCATCATTACTGGAAGTTGAGAGAATTGGGTATCCGATCGCATCTTTGCCAAAAATCCATAACCATCCAGTCTGGGCATTTCGATATCACAGATCACCGCTTGCACCGTTAAACCTGCTTCGAGCCGATCGATCGCGTCCTGTCCGTCTTTTGCCTGCTCAACCCGATATCCCGATCGCTCTAAAGTTAACGCTAGGAATCGCCGCACATTGATCGAATCATCGACCACTAATACGGTTGGAACTGAGGTTCCGGGAAGTTCGGGGCGTTGAGTTAAGCCTGCTGTGAGCTGATTGCGGAACGTGTGATCGATCTCTGGTTGTGTTTCTGATCGCTCACAGCTTGTAATCCAGCGCAACAGTTCCGTCACGTTGACCAAGGGCACAACGCGACCGTCACCCAGAATCGTACAGCCACTAAATCCGGTCGGTAGTGGTAGATTGCCTTCGACTTTCCGAATCGTCGCTTCTTGCTCACCCCAACAGCGATCGATGTGAATCCCAAACCATTGGGGATTTTGATCGAGAATAATCACGCTTTGAGTTGCGATCGTCGGCGGAGTTTCATAACCGTGTGGAGTTCGGGGACAATTGAACCGCAGCCATTTTTGCAGGCGAACCAATTGCACCATATGTTCCTGCCAGTTCAAAACTTCGCTGCCGGGAGCTTGAATAATCTGATTCGGTTGCAGCAGGAACAATTCTGAAACAATATCGGTGGGAAAAGCGAGTAACATTCCAGCACTCTCAACCAGCAATACTTTGACAGTCGAAAGTGTGAACGGAACCGACAACGTAAAAGTTGTGCCAAGACCCGCTTTTGTATTAACGCTAATTTCGCCTCGGATCTGTTTGAGATTGCTCCGAACCACGTCCATTCCAACTCCACGACCGGACAGGGCTGTGACTTGGTTGCTAGTACTAAATCCAGGCTCAAAAATCAGCGACAACAGTTCTTCATCTCGCGCTGCATCGAGCAGCACCGGATCGAGTCCCATTTGTTCGGCTCGATCGCGGATTTTGTTGATCGGAATTCCCTCACCATCATCTCGAACGGTAATGACCGTACGGTTGCCTTGAGTCGAGGCTCGAATTTCGATCACGCCTTCCGGTGATTTTCCTTTCGATTCCCGCACACTGGGCGATTCGATTCCGTGATCAAACGCATTTCGCAACAGGTGCATCAATGGATCGTTTAACGTTTCGAGAATATTGCGATCGATCAACGTTCCTCCACCCGCCACGTCAAAGCGAACCTGCTTGCCATACTGCAATGACCATTCTCGCAAAGCACGCGGAAAGCGGTTAAGAATGTCAGAAATCGGACGCATTCTCAACTGCGACAGACCGCTTTGCATCTGTTTCGCAGTTTTGTTTAAGTTGCGTGCCGATTGATCCGTATCATCCAAACTCAGGTCAATATCTTCGGTAACTTCTTGAAGCTGAACGATCGTTTCCATCACCTGCTGTGAGAGCAAATGTAGATCGCTATATCGATCGAGTTCTAACGCATCAAATCCCGCGCGGCGACTTGATCCATCACTTAGCGATCGCGTTCCCGATAAAGTCACACGATCGTAAGCCATTCTTAATTTGGAGTTCACCTGATCGAGAATTTGTACCCGTTCGTGCAGTGTTCTCGAAAGACCACGTAACCGTTTGAGGTACAGATCTAAACCATTCCGATCGATTGTTAACTCACCAAACAAATCATTTAACTGATTCAGTTGCCACACCGGAACGCGAACGGTTGTATCTTGATCCTCAGCCACGGCAGCAGGTTCCGCTTCAAGCACCTTGAAATCCGTGACTTGAGCTTCAGGCGGAGCCGTTGCTTGCACTGCGCTTCGCGTTCGAGCCGGAGCCGAAATCGGTTGAAAGTCGGTGTAACCCTCACCATCAAGGCTATCTGCGGCAAGTGCTTCTGTAAACCAATCTCCGACACTCGTTTCTTCGATAGAAGGCGTTTCGGTAAAATCAGCGAGTTCTGGCGCCGGGCTATCGATCGAGCTTGGAATTTGGTCATACTGTCTCGCCAGCGCGAACATTTGCGCGGTTCGCCAACAGTTCAGCGCGGATTTGGCAGTCTCACTTATGTTCGCATTCGCTTGCTCGATCTGCTGCGCTACAGATTGACAAAGCTGAATAAAATTTGTCAGTTGTAGCATTTCGCCCAGTCCGCCCAACTCTTGCGCCAGAATCGAAACCTCTTCGCGCAAACAGGGCTGATCCGGTGTTGCTAAAACCGCTTCCAATCGCTGCAAACAGCCTTCAACTTCGCTTTCAAACAATAGCGGGATAATGTCTTGCCCTTCTTCCGGCGACAGCACCGATGCCGCATTCTCTTCCTGTGGATCGCCCAACTCCTCATGCAGCGCATCAAATACGGGATACGCCTCCACCGAAAGCCAATCCGCATCCACACAAGAAATTTGTTGGCGCTGCATCGATTCGCGATCGAACTCGACCACCTGCCGCAAACATCCCACCGCCGCTAATAGCAGATTTTCTAGTCGAGGCGTAATCACGATCGACTTATCGATCTTCAGCACTTTCCAAGAATCTTCTAGCCGATGGGCAAGCTCACTGAGAACCTGAAACCCCATCATGCCTGCTCCACCTTTGATCGAGTGCGCTGCCCGCAATGCTGCATTCACTTTTGCGGCATCGATCGGCTGATTCGATGCGCCTAAAATCGTGGTATCCAGCGTGTCTAGATACTCTTGCGCCTCATCAAGAAACTGACGACGAATCTCAAGTTCTCTATCTTGCTTCATCTAGTTCACCTTAAACGCGCCCACTGATTCTTGTAGCTCTTTTGCCACACTGACCGTCTGCCGTAGCGATCGTGAAACATCCGTCGTCGCGGTTGATGTCCGTCCAGCGGCTTCCACGATGTCTTGCATCAATTGAGTCACCGCATCCGAAGTCTCTACCTGAGTCACAGTCGCTTCAGAAATCGATTGCACCAAGTCATCAATCCGCCGGGATACCGAGAGAATTTGTTCTAAACTCTGCTTGGCATTATCGACAAGTCGCGTTCCTTCGACTACCTGTGAGGTTCCTTGCTCCATCGCTTCGACCACTTCCGAGGTTTCGCGCTGAATCGTGGCGACAATTTGTTCGATTTCTCTGGTTGCGGCTGCCGATCGTGCCGCGAGTTCTCCCACTTCTTCCGCCACCACTGCAAAACCTTGCGAACCTTCATCGGCACGGGCTGCTTCGATTCCAGCATTGATCGCCAGCAAATTGGTTTGCATCGCGATTTGATTAATCAGCGAAACGACTTTAGAAATCTGCTGCGACGATTCGCCCAAGCGTTTGACTTTTTTCGCGGTTTCACCGATCGTGTCGCGCAGTCCGAGAATGTTCTGTACGGTCAACTCCATCGCGATTCCACCTGCTTCGGCGGTCGAGGATGCTTCACGCGCCACATTCGCCGCTTGTTGGGCACTGTGAGAAACCGTTTGAATCGATCTCACCATATTTTGCACCGAATTCAGGGTTCGACTGGCTTCTTCTGCCTGCTGCACCGCTTCTTCTGAAAGCTGCCGTACCGACTGTTCTTCAGTATTGAGTGATTCATTGACCTGAATCGCTGCCGCTTTCACCTGCGTCACAATTTGCCGCAGACTTTCGACGATCGAGTTAAAGAAGTCCGCAACGGTGCCGATTTCTCCAGCCGTCACGTCCGCCCGAACGGTTAAATCGCCATCAACCGCGCCTTCGACATCGCTCAGCAAATCGATCAGTTGCATTTGCAATTCTTCTTTTTGCTGCTGCCGCTCTTCAGACAATCGCTCTGCTGCTTTTCTCGCTTCCTCGGTTTGTTCAAGCAGCATCGCTTGGTCAAGGGCATATCCGATCTGAGCCGCTAGCTGTCCAAAGAAATCGATTTCCTCAGCTTTCCACTGATGCGGACTCGCGCATTGATGAGCACAAATGAGTCCGATCAATTCCTTGTTTTGTAGAATCGGCGCGACAATATTCGCTTGCACTTCCAGCCGCTCTAGGATTTCGCAGTGGCAAGGCGATAGGCTCGCTTGTCGCAAATTCTCCATCGACCAGACGCGCCCATCGCGATATCGATCGACGAGTGATGCTTCCATCGGATCGTTAATGATTTTCCCTAATGCCCTTGTCCAACCGGGCGCAACCGATTCGGTCGTGATCGTTCCGCTCATATAGTCTGGAGCAAAACGGTAAATCACGACGCGATCGACGTTCATAAAGTCGCGAATTTCATCGACACTGGCGGTAAAAATATCTTCCGGGGAAAGCGATCGCCGAATTCTCACCACAATTTGGCTCAGTAAGCGTGCTCGTTCGGCGCTCTCGGTTTGCTGACCTACAAAGGTTTGCAGTTGTCCTGCCATCAAGTTGATATTGCGCCCTAGCACCCCAAGCTCATCTTCACTTTCGACGCTCACGCGCGTGTCCAACTTACCCTCACCCAGATTTTTTACCGCACTCGTCGCCGTCAAGATTGGACGAGTCGCACGCTCGGCTAACCACTTCGCCAGCAACCCTGTGATTACAACTGCCGCTCCGGTTCCAAGTAAGAATGTCCAGAGCAATCGACGTTGTGGCGCATAAGCAACATCGGTCGGCACCGAGAGCATCACATCCCAACCTAGATCGGGTAAGCGATCGCGTCCCGTCCAAGGCACAAAGCTGGCGAGAACCTGCTGCGTTTCATTGCCAGTTTTGCTATCTACCACACGCGAATTCGTTGCTCGCCGCGACTGCATTTCCGAAAACTGCGAATAAATCGAAGTCGCAATCTGACCAATTTTCGGTTCTTGCGACGACAAAAAGATCTGATTACTCGCATCCAAAATGCTGAATTCCGACCCAGTTTGCGCGTAGTTTTGCAGTTCTGCTGCCAAACTCTTAATCGGCATCACCGCTCGAATAATTCCAGCCCGTCGATTTGAGCCGCTTTCTTGCACCGGAGCAGTAATATAGACAACATAAGTACCCGTGGCATCTGTTCGCACCGGACGACTGATTAACACGCGATTCGACTGCACTGCGGCGCGGAAATAATCCTGGTCTGCCTGAGAGCCGATCGAAGTGCGATCGTTTTGCAAAACCACGTTTCCATTCAGGTCAAACAGTGCTACCCCGTCATACGCATTATTTGCCTCGATAAATCGCTCTAATAAGGCGCGTTTGTCATCTTGGGAAACCGCATCTCGCGCCGATGGAATCGTGAAAATTGGTAAACTCGACAGCGTTTGCACGTCTGCGGTTCGCTCTGCCATAAAGCTTGTGATTCGCTGGCTGAGCGTTGTAGCAAGGGTTTCTTCCGTGGTAATGATCTGTCTTGTCACCGAAGCATTTGCAACCCGATATGCGATCGTGCCGATAGCTAAGACGGGCAAGGTTCCGATCGCGATGGCGATCGCGGTTGCCTTGGTTCTCAAACTTAACCGTTTTAGGGATGCAATTCCAGGCAAGCTCTTCCGAGTCGGGGGATTTGGAGTGACAGCAGGTTTTGAGGAAAGCTCGATCGCACTTGGATCAGAACCGCGATCAACGGGTTGATCCCGTTGGGCGGCGTTTAGTTGATCAACCATAAGTTAAAGTTCTCAAACGGGTAATAGAAGCAGAGTGAGAGATAAATGCACGATCGCCTGATGACTAACACAAGGAAAATTAGCAATGCTGGAGCAGGGGAGCCTGTAAGATGGCTTCACCGTCTAGCATGAATACAACATCTTGAGCCTGGAGAATACAAGCGCGTGAGTAGGGGATCAGTCCTTTTGTCACATGGCTTGGAACAGGCTGCAACGCATCGGATAACGCCCAAGCGATCCCATCAACCCGCTTCACGGCGGCAGCAACAGAAATCGAACCCGTTCGCATAATCACAATGTCATACTGCTGTGGGCTGTAATCGAGCCTACCCACATCCAACAGCATCGCTAAATCAATCACCCACAGCACATGGCTGCGGCGGTGCATCAATCCCAAAATCCCAGGCATCATATTGGGGAGCGGGGTCAGGTAGCGCGGCTGTAATACCATCACTTCCTGCACTTGTTTCATCGGCAATCCCACCTGCGTGCCTTGTCCAACTTCAAATTTGAGATAGCTTTCTCCCAGATTCTGAGGTGCAATTTCGCCCTTTCGAGTAGTGGCTAAGGTCAATACTGAGTTATCCACGGGTTATCCTCCGACCGATCGCACAGCGCGAATCAGTTGTTCTCGTGTAAATGGCTTGGTGATGTAGACATCTGCACCCTGACGCATTCCCCATAAGCGATCGATCTCCTGTCCTTTGGAGGTACAGATGATGATCGGCACTTTTTGAGTTTCGGGATTTTTCTTAAGGCTGCGACACAGTTCAAAGCCGCTCATTCCCGGCATTACGACATCGGTGATGATCACATCCGGCTTGATTTCGATCGCTTTATTCAAAGCATCTTTGGCGGTCACAACCCCGATGACGCTATAGCCACTTTCGCGCAAATAATGGCTCAGTAGCTCCATTTCTGAAAGCGTATCTTCAACGACTAAAACCGTTCCCAATGTTAGGCTCATAAGTTCACAGCAGGTAGAAGGGGCAGATCATCGGCTAATCTAATTGAGATATCGAAACACCGTTTTCACGAGTTCCGATTGGGTAAAGGGTTTTGTCAGATAGCCAGATGCACCGACGATTTTGGCTTTGGCTCGATCGACGAATCCGGTGTGTCCCGTCACCATGATGATCGGCGTTTGCTTAAAGCTTGGATGGCGACGTAACAGCGAACAGAGTTCATAGCCATCAAGATTGGGCATCCCGACATCGAGCAAAATAATGTCAGGCTTGCTGCGAACTACCTGCATCAGCGCTTTGACTGGATCGTTGATCATAATCACCGAAACGCTGGAGTCATTTAAGAAGGTGCTGATGGCTTGTAGCACCGTCGGACTGTCATCGATACACGCGATCGTGTACTGTGCCTGAGCGGTTGGCGTTGTGACAGGAGGTGGGTTATGGGTTGCTGCATTGACAACAGGCATTCTTGTTTGAGCTTGACTTGCGGGCTGCGTGAAGCTCAAAGGTCTGGTTTGCGAGGCAGGAACACTCGGAACTGGACTCGGTAGAGGAACGGCATCGGGACTTGCCACCTTTGAGGTCGCAACTTGTCGCAGTTCGGAATGGCAGCGCTCGACGATCGGGCGTAAGTCCAACTGACAAAGATTTGGATAGTCTAAAAAGTTTGTTTTCGCGATTACCTCGTAAATGCCTTCGGTGACGGTGAGAAACGGTTTCAGCACCTCGATCGCTAACGCTTCGATTAGCTCGCGGGCGCTCGATAGTTCAATAAACCGTTGGTCGAGCAGCCATTGAATGGCTTGATAGTCGGCACTATTAGCGGGGTGGCTTCCAGATGCCGTTTCAAACTGCCGCAACTGCGATCGATCAAGCAACTTCAGGGAGGGAACGCGATCGCTCATCTGGTCGAGAATGCGATCAAGGCGATCAAAGGGCTGAGTTGAGTTGGTCGCAAAAGTCAGCCTGCCTTCATCGAGGTAGAGTAACCAGGAGGTCGCTTCGCTGATGATTTGCAAGCACCCATCGACGCGACGGCTGATCAATTGTGCCAACAACGGCATCGGTTGGAGGCGTTGAAACGGTCTGTGACTAACCATAACTAACCATAAACATTAGGCGAAGTTGTTGAGGGATGAAGTGCGCTTCTACACAGGTTGCGAATCGCCTAACTGTGCTAAAGGCAACGCATTTTCATCGACAAAGTTATGTCGTGATCAGCAGAAAACCTGATAGCGTCTTACTTATAGGAAGCCTATCAGCACGAAGAACCGACGTGTCATCTTAACCGAAACTTGATGAAAGTAAATACATTTCCTCATACATCTCCTCACATTTGGGCTGTTGCTTCTCTATGCATAGATTCTGAATTTATGCAAAAATCCGAACTATCTCGATAGGAGATAGTCTGCAGCCTTAGTGTTGAATTGCAAAGATACTTTCATCGGAGAAAATTAATTATTACTACAAGGGGCTTCTTTGTTCATTTAGATAAATATCAACCTCCTGATTCCGCTATCAAAGCGATCGTTTGATCACATCCCTGATCCCGCCCAAACCTAAATCGTGATCTGCAATGTGTTCAATGAGCGAAAAAATCGAACTTTCATTCCTTTGGATCATCAATAGATTACTCGTAACTTTACGAAATGGCAAGTAACATTTGTGAATGAATTGTACTGAATGTAAACGTTTATACTGCTCTTTCTTGTCCTCACATACGCTCTAACTGCTCTCATGAAGTTGAAGCAAACAGTTACTTTTTAAGAAGCTATGAAGCGAGATACCGGAAATTTTTACAAATCTAAATATAGAATCGACGAGCGAATAAAAGCATTGTGCGGTTTGAATGTATTACTGATAACTCAATGCTTGATAGAAACTGAATATATCGCTTTGCATAAGCTTATTTATGTAAGTTTCAACACGCAGTAATTTTCCAGATTTGTTTCAATCTGCATAGAAACATTAACTATTACTGCAATCTGATCAGTAAGATTCACATTTTTGGTAGAAATTCACTATTCAGAATGTTGTGTTGCAGAGAGAAAGGAGAAACTCAATTGTTAACTTCTACCCTGTTGGCAGTTGTGCCGAGAACTTTGGAATGGAGTCCGGCGGTCGGTGCAGTGATGATCGTTTGTAACATTTTGGCGATCGCGTTTGCGAAATTCACGATGAAAAATCAAAGTGCACCGCCTGCGATGCCGTCCTCGAACTTTTTCGGTGGGTTTGGTTTACCTGCAGTGATCGGTAGTACTTGCTTTGGTCACATTTTAGGTGCAGGTGCAATCTTAGGCTTATCGAACATGGGCGTTTTATAACGCCCACAAGTGCTTGATTGTTGCTCAAAGATGTGTAGCCAAGGGAAAAATCCTTTGGCTTTTTTATTGGCTTTGTTGTATGAATCATAAACGCTAAGAGATTTCCGACAGATTCAATGACTTAACGCACAACT
>PSLO01000167.1:0-4653 GCA_040289665.1 Leptolyngbya sp. ERB_1_1
TTCTCAAAGGTTTTTATGTACGGCGCATTTTCATAACTCATTTAGGATCGCTATATGATCCGATCGCATCTTGCAAACGAAGATATCGAAATTCATGGCTGCGATGTTGAAGCAGGTGACTTTGATATTTTTTCTCAGCGATCGAATCTAATCTACTCGCAACTTACGCATCCTTATCAATTGCCCTACGAAGATAATTACTTTGATGTGGTGATTAGTAATGGCGTTTTAGAACACGTTGCGAATGATTTTGAATCGCTCAAAGAGCTTCATCGAGTTCTGAAACCGGATGGTTATTTAGCCATTACTTTTCTACCAAATCACTTATCTTACACCGAGTTTCTCAATCGCACTTTTATCAATCATGCGGCTCATCAGCGATTGTATTCTTTGTCAGAAATTCGTCGAATGTTGCTACATACTGGATTTGTTCCAGTGAAGTATGGCTATCATCAAGTTCTGCCATCTTTTGCAGCATTTGGCTATAACTCCGAATCAAAACTTGCGCGGGCGTTGACTCCGATGTTGAGACAGATTTATGGTTTGAATCATTTCGCGGAGAAGACTTGGTTTCTCAATCAATTTGCTGCAAATCTGTTTGTCATTGCTCAACGTCGATCGATGATCTAATTGAGCAATGACCTTTAGCTCACTTGCGTTTATGTAAAGACGCTAAAAGCTGAGGACGTAACTGTTTTGCCCAAAGCTCAAAATTGAAAGACGGACTGTTCGGAGAATTCTCGATACGGGGATTCGCTGCACGATCGCTTGATTGCTCTAAAATTTGGGGCATGATGGGAAGCTCCAGGGGGTTAGCTATAGCGTATAATCCTAACCACTGAATTTCTAGTTCAGGTTAAGTTCCGTTCAAGAAGTCGTAAAGATTGTGGGTTCTTGCTTTGATCGCCATTCCTCGATTGAATGGAGGTTAACGTTATTTTTTCCTGTGAATGGACTTTAGCCTGATCGTTTCTAACTTTCTCAATCCGCCTGTTTTGTTCTTTTTTCTAGGAATGCTGGCGGTTTGGGTGAAATCTGATCTCGATATTCCTGCACCGATTCCAAAATTATTTTCGCTGTACTTGTTATTGTCGATCGGGTTCAAAGGCGGAGTCGAACTGGCGCGAAGTGGAATTAGTCAAGCGGTTGTGATCACGCTCTTGGCTGCGATCGCGATGTCGATTCTCGTTCCCATTTATACATTTTTCATTTTGCGATCACGTTTAGATCCCTACAATTCAGCCGCGATCGCTGCGACTTATGGATCGATCAGTGCAGTGACGTTCATTACTGCCGGATCATTCCTGGATCAATTGCAGATTGCTTATGATGGATACATGGTTGCGGCATTAGCGTTGATGGAATCACCCGCGATCATTATTGGATTGATTTTGGTGAATGTGTTTACCGATCGTTCTGGTGAATCTGAATCGCTTCAATGGTCTGAGGTGTTGCGAGAAGCATTTTTTAATGGATCGGTTTTTCTGCTGATTGGCAGTGTTGCGATCGGCTTTCTCACAGGCGAACATGGCTGGCAGACTTTGAAGCCGTTTACGCAGGATATGTTTTATGGAGTGCTGACGTTCTTTTTGCTAGATATGGGATTAGTGGCGGCAAAACGAATTAAAGAATTGCAGAAATCTGGGGCGTTTCTGGTGTCGTTTGGGGTGTTGATTCCGATGTTGAATGCGACGATCGGAATCTTTTTAGCAAAAGCGATCGCGCTATCTTCGGGCGATGCGCTTTTATTCGCGGTTCTGTGCGCGAGTGCATCTTATATTGCAGTTCCCGCAGCGATGCGATTAGCGGTTCCTGAAGCGAATCCGAGCTTTTATATTTCTGCTGCGCTTGCGGTCACCTTTCCATTCAACATCTTGATTGGAATCCCATTGTACGAATACGGAATTACTCTTCTCTGGTAAAGTTATGCACCCTATCAAACGCATTGAAATTATTTCTGATTCGATCGAACTTCCAAAAATTTTACGTAGCCTGAAGCAATCACAAATCAATCGCTATACTGTGATTCGCAATGTTGAAAGTAGTGGTGTTTCTGGGACTGACGAGAATGATGCCACGATGATTGATATGGCATACATTATTGCGTTTTGTTCGCCGGAGCAAGTGAAAGACGCGATCGAGAAAATTCGCCCAATTCTAAATCGCTTTGGTGGGTCGTGCTATGTTTCGGATGCGATGGAAGTACGATCGCTGAACTGTACAGCGTTGCTTTAACGTCAATGAACCTTAGTCAGCAAAGATTGAATCGTTTTGACTAACGCTTCAGGCTCTACAGGTTTCGCCAAATGGCATTGAAATCCAGCAGCGATCGCTTCTTGCTGATTCGTTTCTCCCGCATATGCAGTCAGCGCGATTGCAATCGGCTGCACTTTGTTACGTTGCTGAATTTGCTGCATTAGCATATAACCATTCATCTGTGGCATTCCGATATCACTGATCAGCACATCAAATTCGGTTTGCCCGATCGCTGCTAATGCCTCGATCGCAGAACTAAGCATCGTCACGATCGCACCAGATTGCCTCAAAATGAATGCAATTAATTCCCGACTGTCCTCCTCATCATCGACCACCAGAACGAGAACATTTGCCAGAGACATAGCCTGAGAATCAGGGGAAGCAGGAGAATCATGGCTCAGATCGCTGCTTGTTTTCAAACAGGGTAGGCGAACCATGAAAGTCGAACCTTGATCTTCACCGGGACTGCTCGCCTGCACCGTTCCCCCATGAAGTTCAACCAACTGCCGCACGATCGCCAGTCCCAACCCCAACCCGCCAAACTTGCGAGTCGTAGTACTATCCGCTTGACGAAAATATTCAAACACATAAGGCAGAAACTCAGGCGTAATCCCTTTGCCCGTGTCGCTGACTGGGATTTGCACATGAGTCTCGATCTGCTCTAATCGAATTTCAACTCGTCCACCTTCGGGTGTGAACTTAATCGCATTCGAGAGCAAGTTCCAAACCACTTGCTGAAGTCGAGCCGCATCGCCCAGAACTCGATCGTGAATCGGATGCAGATGAGTTTGCAGTTGGATCGATTTTGCTTCGGCGGATAAGCGTACCGTGTCTAGTGCCGATTTGGTGATTGCTTCGATATCGACCGGAACAGTGTTGAGGCTGAGTTTTCCTCGCAGAATTCGTGAGACATCGAGTAGATCTTCGATCAATTGGGTTTGGAGTTTGGCGTTGCGTTCGATAATGTCGATTGCTTGAGCCGTTTTGGTCGCATCGAGGTTGCCGTTTTTGAGCAGTCTCGACCAGCCCAGAATCGGATTCAGAGGTGTGCGTAATTCATGAGAGAGCACTGCTAAAAATTCATCTTTGATCCGGTTGGCAGCCTCTGCGGCTTCACGGGCAGCATATTCTTGTGCTAGGAGTTGTTCTCGCTGTTGTTCTATCGCTTTACGATCGCTAATATCCCGGTAAAAGATGCCTAATCCTTCTTCAAACGGATAAGCATGAACTTCTAACCAGACATCATGATCAGGCGGCTCGTGATAATGCTGCTCAAAGTGAACCGGAATTTGTTCGGCAATCGCACGGCGGTACTGCTGCTCAGCGATAGAACCGATCGCGGCGGGCCATTCTTCCCAAAGCGTTTTCCCAATTACCTCTGAACGCGGTTTATTGCTGTTAATCCATTCAGAAGCGGCGTTCTGGTAAGTAATTCGCCAGTCTCGATCGAGCGCAACAAACGCATCGCTCATCCGTTCTAAAAGCTGGTCGATCCGTCGATAAGCAAATTCAGCTTGCTGTTTTGCGGCTTCGCTAGTTGATCGTAGGGCTTGTTCTCGTTGCAGTGCTTCTTGTCGCAGTTGTGAAAGTTTCAAGGTTGCCTCGACCCGCGCCAGTAGTTCTCGCGCCGAGAAAGGCTTGGTCAGATAATCATCCGCTCCCGCTTCTAATCCTTCAATTCGCGCCTCTTCGCCCGCCCGCGCTGAAAGCAGAATGATCGGTAAATCTCTGGCTTTGAGTTCAGCTTGCAGCGGCGATCCGGCTGGAGGATGACGAAGCAACCGCAACAATTCAAACCCGTCCATTTCCGGCATCATTACATCGGTTAAAAGCAAATCAGGAACTTGTTGACGAATCGCTGCCAATGCTGCCCTTCCATCGCTAACGGCTTCGACTTCATAGTATGGGCTGAGTAATCGCTTTAGGTAATCGCGCATATCCGCGTTATCATCCGCCAAAACAATTCGAGCCGTTGGGATCGATCGAGCCGCAGACACCGGAAGTTCTGGCGATACCGCTTCTCCTTCAATCTGTTGCTGAATGTTTTCTGGAAGCCACCGCAATGCTTCTTCGATATAGGAAGTTGCTCTGGTTGAGGTCGAAATGAGGTTACGACGTGCGCCAATTCGTTCACTAGGTAAATGCGCGTATCCGGTGGGAATCGAAACGGTAAAGCACGTTCCCTGATTCACCGTGCTGCTAACTTCGATCGTGCCTTCATGCAGTTTGACCAATTCCTGAACCAGCGATAGACCGATTCCTGACCCTTCGTAGCTGCGTCCTTGTGCCCCTTTTACGCGATGAAATCGATCGAAAACATAAGCTAACTGAATCTTTGGGGTAAGCCACTGGTTCTACCAGTGCGACTCGATGAGCTTTGAGCGATACGGCAGTAAA
>PSLO01000168.1:0-4637 GCA_040289665.1 Leptolyngbya sp. ERB_1_1
TTAGTGATGATCCGAATCATGGTGAAGCGATTGGCATAAAATTTGACCAACTACAGCTTTTCAAACACCCTCTAAGAAACTTTATCTGGGGAATAGGTCTGTTATACCCAAGCCATCATAGCTTTTCCATAAACTGAGACAATTTCAATTCAAAGTGAGAACGTCTTATAAAGTTGTGCAACCATTCTATTCAACGAAGTAACGATTCTATCTCAATCCTCGATCGTTCTTACTTTGAATTGAAAGTTCTAATCTAAACACTGAACTTTCGTAAGTTAGATGTACAACGTTCTCGCTTTTGGATAGAAACTTCTATCTCAATTACTGAATGATCTATCTCAGAGTGAGAACATCCACTAAATTTCACTCACTGTTGTTAGCATCTGATTGCGAGGTACAGAAGAATCTCTCTTACAGGTGTTAGGATCTGCTCAACTTCAATTTAGAACTGCTGTAATGACCATTCAAGAAAGCCTCGATCGTCAAGGTTTGATTCAGAGTGATCCAGAAATTATGAGCGGGGTTCCAGTGTTTGTCGGAACGCGCGTTCCGCTACAGACGTTTTTTGATTATCTAGAAGGCGAGGCAGGGCTAGCTGAATTTTTGGATGATTTTCCGCATTTAAAGTCTCAAGCACTGCAAGTTTTAGAAGTGATTGCGAAAGTGATGCTTGAGCAGGAGAGAGTGGCGCGTGTTCGTTCTGTTGGATGAGAATCTACTCAGCAAAAAATTGAAGAAACCACTGATTGATTCAGGTCATACGGTGCAAAATGTAGAAGATATGGGCTGGCGTGGCACGAAGGATAGAGAACTTCTTGCTTTAGCAAACGAGCATCCTTTTGATGTGTTTATCACAGCCGATAAAAATCTTCCTTACCAACAAAATTTGCAAGGCTTGAACTTACGAGTCGTGGTACTTGATGCGAGTAGTACTCGCCCAGATCATTTGGTTCCACTGATGACACGATTAGTTATTGTATTGCCGTCTTTGTCTGTGGGTTCGGTCATTTCGATTAATGATGTAGGAGAGGTACTATTTTTTGCTTCAGATGGATCGCTAATTTTGGGTTTTGACGATCGCAATGACTGAGTAAAGCACAGCAAATTTCAAGGCGAAGAGACGATCGCTTTCTCCTAATCTGCAATCGCTCAGATCTGAACTACGATCGCGAAACTCAAAAGCGCGGTAGCTTCGCTTCCCGTAGGGTTCGCCCTCCTTCAAATTACGAACCTTCCAGGAAGCGAAGCTACCGCTCCCTAATCCGATGCTTTTGCAAGTCTTGGAGGAGCCATCGCGTCATCGGATGATCCGAGAGTTCAGAGAGTTGATCGCTCTGCATCACTTGATATAGGAAATAGACAAATTCTTGCCAAGTCTGTTGGGTGTAAGGATGCGCTTCTCCCAATCGTTGATAGAAAATGGCGATTGCTTGCAGATACAACGGCTCTGCTTCTGCATATCGCTCCACAGTTTCGTAGAGTAGCGCGAGATTATTTAACCGAACCGCCACATCAGGGTGAGCCTCTCCTAACGTTTGGATACCAATCCGCAAAGCTTGGATGAAGAGGGGTTCGGCTTGCTCGTAGTGTCCTTGTGACAGATAGAGTGCTGCCAGATTGTTCAGGCTTGTTGCCACAGCCGGATGCTGCTCTCCCAGGAGCGATCGCGCAACTTCCAAACTCGCCACAGATCAAAGCTCTGCATCGGCATAAAGTCCCTGTCCCCAATAGAATCGACTAATTCCAGTAAATACCCAAGTTAGATCATCGTCCTCTGAAATTCCGCTCTCTTCCGGACTTTTCATCTGCATCAGGTCTTCTGCCACTGCTTCTAGATGCGGAATCGCTTGAGTCACCGCACTAATGATCTCCAACGTCGGATCTTGAGGAATTTGCTTTGCAATCCCGATCATGACCATCGCCACCGCTGTTCTAATCTGCTTGCGTTCCTCCTGCGTCATCTTGCTCGCAAAAAACTCCCGCAGCAGCGGATGAACTTGATACTGTTCTGCCTCCACTCGCTGAAGCAAACTCAACTCAATGAGCCGTCTCCGTCCCCGTCTCACCGCCTTTGGCTCCAGCAACAAACACCATTGCTCTACAGGTTCTGCATCTCCATCCACCCGACAAAATGCTACTGCTTGATCGACCAACTCCCACCCGATCGCCGCCTTCCCAAATGTCCCCAACACCATCGTTAACTGTCGCTCTGCCTCGGTTAGCTTCTTCCAACTCACCTCAAACACCGTTTCGATCTTCGTTAATCCATCGTGCTTCAGCTTCTCCGCTTTCAACTCCGCCAATCCTGCCGCGATCGACAAATCCGGCTCTACTCTCAGGAACTTCGCGACCAATCTAATCCCCAACGGCAAATACCCCAACCACTCACAGAGTTCTTCTGCAATCATTTGCCCTTCCACGAAGCGCGATTCATCCTGCACCGTCAGATACAGCAACTTGAACGCCTGTAACGGCTTCAACGTCTCGATCGCCACCACCGAAACCGAATCCTGTTCAATGTTCGCTCTCGTCGTGAGCAGCACTTTAAACCGCGATTCCACAGGCGGAAGAAACGCTTCAATCTCCGAATACTCCTGCACATCATCGAACACAATCAGACAATCCTGATTCGGAAACCGTCGCCAACACCACGCCGACAATTCCTTCAAATCTGGCAACTCTGGCAACTGCAACCCCAAAATCGATCGCGCAAACGTCACAATCTGCAATCCAATATCCAGCCGCGCATCAATCCAGCACACCGCTCCCAAATCCGATCGCAACTCTAACTGTCTCAATGCATATTGCAGCGCTAATTCCGTCTTACCAATGCCCCCCATCCCCGATACTGCACAAATCGCCACCGATCGCCCCTGCTGCAATCGATCGTCAATCTCTTGCAATGCCTCCGATCGTCCTACAAACGTCTCCGTTCCCGATCGCGTCAGATTCGTCGGTGTATTTTTTCTGGGTTCCCCACCGCTGGAACCCTCAGGCTTTTTTCCAGTAACAATCTCCCGCGCCCGTTGCGCCACCCGTAGCAACATCGCATCTTGTTGATGTTCTGGCAAACCACTTAGCGGCTTATCAATGCCATTCAAGGCTTGAAACTCGTAGAGCGATCGCTCTTTCTTCTCTGCTTCCGAATCGCCATATCGAAACTTCGACCCCGCCACATCACAAGCACTCAACAAAATCGGCAACAGCTTCGTTTGTCCTGCATCTACCTGCTGCAAAATCATCGGCATTTCTTCAAACCGAATGTAGCGCGATGCAGAAAACGCCGGACTCAGAAGCGCGATCGCGACTTTTGCCGATCTGAGTGCTGCTCGAATATCACTATCCCAAAACTCTCCCATCTCCAGGCGTTTATCGCACCAAACGATCGCCTCGTCTTGATATTCCAACGGTCTTAAATGATCCAGCAGCTTATCGAGCCACCGCTGCTTAAAGTCAGGATCTTCATTGTTCTTGCGGGCATAGCAAATAAAGATCGTCGGGGGCGACTTGGACGAGTCTGATTCATTCTGCATCGTCAAAATTTTAACCGGGAGCTATTTCTTTTATACTCACAGAACTAAACGATTTCCGCAAAGTGACAAAGCTCGATCGTTCGATCGGATTCACCTAATTTCGCATTACAAAAGTACGATAAATTAGACATCTTCTCTCACCACGATCGCCAAGCTAGCTGTCGAATCCTGCATTGGAGCCACAAAATAATGGAACTCCCCCTTCCCCTAAAGCTAGATTTCAATCACGTTGATCTCACCGATGAGCAATTCTATCAACTCTGCCTCAACAATCCTGAATGGAACATTGAGCAGGATGCAAAAGGAGCTTTAATCGTTATGTCACCCGTAGGCGGAGAGAGCGGTAGACGAGAAATGAGCTTGGGAGGAGAGCTATATCTCTGGAACAAACAGACTCAACTCGGAGAAGTCTTTAGTTCTTCAACCATCTTCAAACTTCCGAAAGGTGGAAGCCGTTCTCCTGATGCAGCTTGGGTCGAATCTGCTCGATGGCAGGCACTTACACCCGAACAGCGGAAGAAATTTCCCCCGATCGCGCCCGATTTTGTGATTGAACTGCGCTCTGCCACCGATAGTCTGACGGATTTGCAAGAAAAAATGCAGGAATATCTCGAAAGCGGAGTCCGTCTCGGTTGGCTCCTCAATCCTCAAGACCAACAAGTCGAACTTTATCGACAAGGACAAGACAAAGAAGTGCGATCGTTGCCAACCGTTCTATCAGGAGAAGCGGTTTTACCTGGATTTGAATTGCAAGTCGATCAATTCACCGATGATTGAACGAGACCCGCGCCTCAGCAGCATCGATCGCTCACTAACAATTCCGCATCGGAGCCACCGAAAATGGAACTGACTCTTCCTCTAAAACTGGATCTCAACCACGTTGATCTAACCGATGAGCAATTTTATCAACTCTGCCTCAACAATCCAGAGTGGAACATTGAGCGCAACGCAAAAGGAGCCTTAATCGTTATGTCACCTGTAGGCGGAGAGAGCGGTAAACGAGAAGCCGATTACATCATTGATTTAGGAATCTGGAATCGTCAAACCAAACTCGGAGAAGTCTTTAGTTCTTCAACCATCTTCAAACTTCCGAAAGGCGGAAGC
>PSLO01000169.1:0-4632 GCA_040289665.1 Leptolyngbya sp. ERB_1_1
TTGGATGCAGCGTAAATTGGGCAGAGAAATTGGAAAACCTTGTCCCATGCGGATTTTATTTCCCAACAACTCTAGAGAAGATAATTTGTTTCCTCAAGTATTCCCTGCTAAAAACAATTTTTTCTATGAGCTACCTCATAGAATGCTCTGCCTAACTTTGTCAAAGTAGTGGAAGTTCGATATTGTTTGCTGCTTTCTCAGGAAGCACAACAATTGTCTCATGTTTTCAGAACACGTTCTCTGAATCTATTCAACTACTGACGAGGAGTATGCTAAAACGTTCACCAACCATCTACAGCTTTCTCAACGGGATGTTGAGCAACTGTTCTCTCTAGATCTACAGCTGTTTCTCAAAACACCCATCATCCAACAAAAATTGGAGAGTTTGAATGTTCCTTTGCTTCAGCAAACCCTTCCGACCGCAGAAGTGATACTTGCCGAAAAACTACCGCCCTTCTATGATTGGCTCCAAAATGAATTAGGGGTTGAGCGCGTTCCTGATAGCCCCGATCACACAACTAAGTGGGTCATTGGTTTTGTCAATAGCTATGAAAGCTTGATACGTTTAGTCGAACTGCATCGACCTGTTCCTCCAAAAGCGTTAGAACAAGCTGTTCCTCGCTTAGTAGCTGCCTTTGACCCTATTGAAGACTCTGACACTCGACAAGAATGGCAGAAGACCATCACACTGTTGTGCCTCGTTCTGGTTGTTGCGGCTCGATCAAGAGAGAAAGCCTTGAGATAGCGATAAGTTACATAGTAACGAAAGCTATTTGATTACTCCTGTACGGGTGAGATATTGTCGGAGTGAGGTCTCGTGATTTCACTCCGACAAACATATAAATAACTTATGAGAATCAATTTCAATCAATATTACACTTAACCGCTGATACAAATACTGTAAAAAACTATGTTGCATTGTTATCCCAAGCTAATACTTGCTTCGTGAGCGAGTACGGGTAAGCCAGCACCACGGGGTATCGCATGAGCCAGAAGATTGCGAACATAAGTTTGTGCATATTTGATTGCATTTTCCAAGACAATCCCTCGTGCTAAATTGGCAGCGATCGCACTCGCTAATGTATCTCCAGTACCATGTGCTTGCGTTGGTAGACGTGGAGCATAGAGGCGTATACAACCATCACCAGTACAAAGCACATCCGTGATTCGACCGGGTTCATCTTGCAATTCTCGTCCTTTGATCAACACAGCTTGAGCACCCAAATCACATAATTTACGTGCAGCTTGTTCGGCTTCTACAACAGTGGATACGGGTAGCGAAGTCAGTAGCGAAGCTTCAGACGCTGAAGGAACTAGCAGGGTAACGTGGGGAAGAAATTTGCGCCATGCAGACATTGCACTTTCATCCGCAAGACGCTCCCCTGTTTTAGTAACGAGAACCGGATCGGCAACCAATGCCAGCGGGGGCACTTCATTTAAGGCAGTTTTTACCACAGCAATTGTTTCAGCATCAGGTAACACACCCGTCTTCACAATACCCGGTCCAAAATCGCAGAGGACTGCTCGTAACTGTGCCAGCACAAAGTTAGCGGGTATAGATTCAACAGCGCTGATGCCACAAGAGTTCCCAACCGTCAGTGTTGTAATCACGGTCGCCGCATACAGCCCATGTGCGGTGATTGTCTTCAAATCTGCTTGTAGTCCTGCACTACCGCTTGGATCACTACCGGCAATGACGAGGATATATGGAGTTGGATAGGTCACTTCCACCGCTTCTGAGGCTAATACGACTCACTTTCTATAAAATAACGATTAATTGGTCTAGTGTGATAATCCAATTCGTGGCTCTCTTTGTGCACCAATATGCTGTATATTGATTTAGATCGAAGCCCGAATCATCTCCCGTATTACTTGCAAATATCGGAACAGGTTCGTCAGGCGATCGCGTTGGGAAAACTGGCAGCGGGAACACGGCTCCCTCCCACTCGTCAGTTGGCGATCGAATTGGGCATTGCTCGGCGCACAGTGGTTCTTGCTTATGAAGAACTATGTGCCCAAGGGTACTGCATCAGTCAAGTTGGGCATGGCACGGTTGTGGCTCAAATTCCAGTCCTCCAACGAGAAGACACGGCTGGCAATACACAAGGATTTCCAAAGTGGCTATTAACAGAAGCGAATTACACGTTTCAAGCCGATGATCAAAATACGAACAAAATCTGCTTTACACCGAGCCTGGCTCAGGTCGATCGCCTGCCGCTGAAGGTGATGCAGCAAACCATGAGCCAAATCATTCGCTACGCGATTCCTGAATTTGGACACTATCAAAAAGATAGTGGAGACTTAGAACTAATTCAGGCGCTCTGTCAACAGGTCTTACCCACGCGGGGGATTGAAGCGGAACCAAATCAAGTTTTGATTACCAATGGGTCGCAGCATTCCTCTTCTCTGCTGAGTATGCTGGTTGCGCCCTATGGTGGCAGGATTAGCTATGGAGTTCCAGGTTATCCAGCCATTCCTCAAAATTTCATCATGCGGGGTATGAAAGGTATTGCTTGTCCTGTAGACTCGGAGGGTGTGCGCTTAACGGAGGAGGCGTACTCCGCTCGCATTCATTACGTCATGCCCGAACATCATTTTCCGCAAGGGATAACGCTATCACCTAGCCGCCGATCGGCTCTGTTGCAATTAGCGGAAGCCCAGGATGCCCTGATTATTGAAGATGATTATGATAGTGAGTTTTATTACGATCGCCACCCACTGCCCGCCTTAAAGGCTGGAGATCTGGGAGGACGAGTGATTTACATGGGCACGTTTTCAAAACTCTTATTTAACGGGTTACGGCTCGGATATGTGGTGGCTCACCCCGAAATTATTCGTCGCCTGGTTGATATTCGCTGGCAGTTGGATGGCGGGACGAGTTTAATCTTACAACGTTGGATCGCTGAACTCTTAAGATCTGGAGCGGTGGAACGGCACCTACGACGGATGCGAATTCATTATCGAAAAAAACGGGATTTGATTGCCACATACTTGCAAGAGTTGTTTCCAGCGTGGCAGTGGCAACTTCCTAGCGGGGGGATGCAATTTTGGATTCAACTGCCACCGGAGCAGTCCGCAGATGCGCTTGTGCAGCAGGCGGCAGAACGCGGAGTGGGTCTGTGGTCAGGGGCAGCCTATTATAAACCAGGAGCACAAGCGTCAAATCACTATTTAGTCCTTGGATATGGTGCTATTACAGAATCTGAAATTCATCAGGCGTTTGATAGACTTCGCGGTTTAAGCGATTAAGTTCACACCATTTCAGCAACAGAAAAATTAGTGAGTGCAGAATTTCAATCTGCATATCTAAAGGAGTGTCGTTGAAGGAATATTTGACATCACCCCTATTCTTGAAATCACGATTGTATAGCAACCGAAAAAATGATTAGGACAGACTTAGTTTGTCGATTCCGCCTTTGATCAAGGTTTCAATTCATCCTTCATCTTTCATCTTTCATCCTTTTGCTATATTGTTCATTTTCATTCAGTCCACTGTCTCTAATTTCATGCGAAAGTCGGCAGGGTATGCCTACCGACTGTTTAACTTCCTCAATCTGGGGTCTGTTAAATTAGCGGAACGAAATTAGGTCATGAATAGAGCGAGTTAGCCGTTGAGAGTGGGTGCGGTTAAAGCGACAGGCACACCTTCACCCAAGGCTAAATCAAGCGGGAAGTTGTGAGCATTCCGTTCGTGCATGACCTCAATTCCCAAATTGGCTCGATTTAACACATCAGCCCAGGTGTAGATGGGATGACCCTCAGCATCAAGCACCGAGCCATTAAAATTGAAACCATTGACATTAAATGCCATTGTGCTGATTCCCAAGGCTGCAAACCAGATGCCAACGACGGGCCAAGCTGCCAGGAAGAAGTGTAACGAACGGCTATTGTTGAAGCTGGCATATTGGAAGATCAATCGTCCAAAGTAGCCGTGAGCCGCCACAATATTGTAGGTTTCCTCTTCCTGTCCAAATTTGTAGTCCCTGTTGAGAGATTCGCGCTCCGTCGTCTCTCGGATTAGGCTAGAGGTGACTAACGAACCGTGCATGGCACTGAACAGGGCACCTCCGAAAACGCCCGCAACCCCTAGTTGGTGGAACGGATGCATCAGAATATTGTGTTCCGCCGTAAACACCAGCATGAAATTGAAGGTGCCAGAGATTCCCAGAGGCATCCCATCGGAGAAACTGCCTTGACCGATCGGATAGATCAGGAACACGGCTGTGGCAGCCGCAACCGGAGCCGAATAAGCCACCGCAATCCAGGGACGCATCCCCAGACGATAGCTCAGTTCCCACTCTCGACCCATGTAGCAGTAAACGCCAATCAGGAAGTGCAGCACAATCAATTGGTAAGGTCCACCATTGTACAGCCACTCATCTAAGGAAGCCGCTTCCAAAATCGGGTAAAGGTGAAGACCCACCGCATTTGAGGTTGGCACGATCGCCCCGGTGATGATGTTATTGCCATAAAGCAATGAACCCGCGATCGGCTCTCGAATACCATCCATATCCACGGGAGGAGCTGCAATGAAAGCAATGATGAAGCAAATCGTTGCACTTAAAACCTATCCGAAAACCCGAATTGCTCTTATGACAATACATGCACAAGCAAGGTGGATCATTCCCAAAT
>PSLO01000170.1:0-4631 GCA_040289665.1 Leptolyngbya sp. ERB_1_1
AAGCGGCTGACCAAAGCGGTCAGTTCTAGCCCGAAGAGACACCCCTTAGCAAGGACATCCGCCCTTGGGGCGGTCTTCCTCTTGCCTGTGTCGGAACCTGGATGTATCCAGCAAGGACATCCGCCCTTGGGGCGGTCACACTCATCAAGCCACCAGCTTTGCTGGGGGTGTCTGACTTAGAGATTAATCCGCGTGAGCTTTATTCGATCGTTCATGTCCCGATCGTCGCGCTCAGCTTTCCGTGGGATCGATATCCTCAAGTTGAAGTTCATCTGAAATACACCGATGAAAAGAACGGAATTCGGATGGATGATACATTCTTGTTGGATCAGACGCATAGTGATCAAACCTGGAAGATGTTTGTTCGCGATCCAAAGCAAACACAGTTTCAATACAAGCTGATTTATCGTGCAGCAGACAATCGCGATATTGAGACGACATTCGTAGATGCAACAGATGAACGAATTACGCTACGCGATCCAAGACCGAATAAGCGATCGCTTACTGTTGTACCGAATTTGGATTGGAATCTGGTGGAGCGGGCATTTGTAGATCTCACTTACAATGATGCGAAGAATGATGTTTTTGCTGAACAGTCATTCGAGTTTACTAAAGAAGATAGTGGCTCTAAAAACTTCAAAGTTGATCTACTCAATCCTGACTATCGGACAGTCGCTTATCAAGTCACACTGTTGTTCAAAGGTGGAAGAACACTTGCAATTCCGCCATCGGTGACAAACGATCGACGAATCATTCTGCGTACAGATATGCGCGGGCATCGGATCATCACGGTTCAACCGAAGAAAGTTGATTTCCCAACGAAACGATTGGCAGAACTTCAGGTCGAACTCCGCTACGAAGATGAAGATAGTGGTTTGAGCTTTTCCGATCTGTTTGCATTCCAATCAATCAATGAAGGCTCAACTTTCGAGTTTGACTATAGCGACGATCAAAAGACAGCCTATAGCTATCGCATCACTTATCGCTATGTTAACGGCTTGTCTCGATCGCTCGATTGGATCACTGCAACCACCGATCAACTCTTTTTACCTGTTGCCTAAAACCTATGCTGTTACTTGGAACTAAAACATTAACGATCGAGAACACGACGATCTTTGCGGATCACGCTGATCCGAATCAATTTTGGTATTTGCCTCGTCCCGTCAAATTTGCTCGTAGAGGCGCAGACAATCAAGCAAGCTTTACATTCATCAAATATAAACCTGCAGCGGTCGCAGCGGGGGCAAAAGGCGGCGGGTTTTTAATGTTCGATGTGGACTTGCAGCTAGAGCCTTCGGTAGAGCAGAAAATTTTGGGGAAATTAAGAGCGATCGCGCCTGATCAACCCAAATTGTCTGCGGTTCCGTTTGATGAAGGGACAGTGGCTTGTGTTGCGTTGAACTTACAAGGTTCTGGAGGCACAACCGCGGGTGATCAACCAGGAACCTTCAAAGCAGTTGAAAAGATTCTAGGTGCAACCGTTCCCTCATTAGATGCAGCCAATTCTGCAACCTTTAGCTTAACGTTAAGCCAAGAGGGAGCCATCATCTTAGAAAAAGCATTTGAGCAAGGAACAACACCTGTGGGAGTTCTCTACAACCTCAAATACACAGGAATGCGCCCCGCTCTGGAAGTCAAGATCACCGCAGATCTCAAGCGTGTTTACAATCATTTCAGTGCAGCTTTAAGTGGACAATACTACTTTTTCAAGTTGGGTATTGAAGCAGGGTTTGAGAAGCTTGTACAAGATGGTGCAATCAAAATTGAGGTAATCAACTATTCCGGTGCAGACGATCGAGCCGAAAAAGAAAAGTGGGCACTTGACTTTTTCAAAGAGAACTTGCTGAAAGAGTGGTTTGAACCAACACTCACACCAGGTCAACTTGCAGGAGGTCAAGTCACGCCGCCTGATCTGCCAACTCCAAATCGTTCAGAGCCATCTCCGAACAATACACCGACAACTAATACGCCATCGACTTCACCTACCGATAGTCCAACTCCCTCTACATCCGCTCGTCAGCCTGCAACACTCGAAATTACCAATCGCGATCCGAATCCTTCACCGGATGGGTATACGATCGAGCATTCTCCCGCCTCCTCTGGAACAACTGAAACCCTCACCATTCGAGGCAATAATCCAACTGTGCAGGTTAACGGCGAAGTGCGATCGCTCGATAATAATCAACTTACGATCGATATTGCTGACAACACAAGCGCAGATATCATTGTTGAATATCCGCCGACCACTACCGACGAAACGTTTCATCTGTTCTTTGACTACGATAAACCTCGCGAAGCAGGCTGGTCTACCAGTTCAAAGAACTATCTCAGCTATCTAAACAATTCACCCAATCCTCCCGACGTAGAGTTCTCAACCACAACCTCGCGCCAAGGGATTACCGATACTCCAGGAACTCACATTTCTGGAGACGGTAATCAGTTAAAAGATTGGGTACAAAACCGACTGGTAGTTCCCAAGGATGTCACAATCAAAGCTCACGCGAGTTTTGAAAATGACGACTCACCAGAAAAGCAGAAATTCAATCTTAGACTATCTCAGCGACGATTGCAGGTTGCAAAAGGACTTATCTTGCCGCTTGTAACCAGTACAACTGATAGCACTTTCGGACATACACGTGCTAGAGATGCTCAACCTCAGAGAGTCGGAGATTTTCGCGATCGAGTTGCTGAAATCACCGGAAAAGTCGTTTCTACTCCTGCCGCAAAGATTCAAGCAAAACTCTCTCGTCCCGCGCCAAATGTTACCCCAACTCCGACCCCAACCCCAACTCCGACTCCAACTCCGACTCCAACCCCAACCCCGACACCAGCACCTATTGCGGGAGATCCAGCGATCGCACTAAAGCTCAAGTTCATTCACCAAGAAGAACAAAAAACAATCACGCTGCAATACAATCGCTCTGAAGCCGTTCAGCGCACATACGCACCTCAAGGCTTGATCGGATTGTTGCTGAATGATTTAGTAGACAAGCGTAAACACTTTGTCGAAGTCGATTTAGATGATCCATTTTTCCGAGTGTTTACGGTTCAAGTAGATGCCTCGATCGACTTTGAACGCATCGGATTAAAATCGGCTCAAGTCGCGATCGACTATGGCAATCCGAACAATGCAGTTGACCATAAACACACTGATTTTGTGTTTGAACCAGGTAATTTAGCTGAGCAGAAGTTCGAGGTGTTCATGAATTCCACGTTTGACACCACCTATCGATACAATGTTCAATACCACTTTGATCCGGGTTCAGATTGGGAAGGACGTGCTTACTCTTATGAGATTGCTACCACTTCCACGGAAGATCGCACACTGGCAATTAATCCTTTTGAACATCTTGGATTCTTAGAGGTGCGTGTTGTTCCAAATCGGATTGATTGGGGTGTGATTGATTCGATCGATGCGGTGCTATCTTATCAAAGCCCAACGGGTTGGAACAAGAATAAAACATTCACACTGATATCCGCTTCGCCTGCTCAGACTTGGAAGCTACGATTAGATGATCCGAATGCACGATCGTATAGCTATCGCTTCGTGTATCACCTCAAAGATGGCACAACGCAACAATCTGATCTGATCGCAACTGAAGCAACCGCGATCGTACTCAATGATCCATTTGAAGGCGCACTTGATTTGCAGTTCATCCCATTGTTTACTCCTGGATCGCTGCGGATGATCTACATTGATGTGAGATACGACGATGCAGACAATCACTATCATCGTGAAGAACGTCTAGAACTATCGGGCACAACAACTGCCCCAGTTCCGCTACGAATCTCGCTTAAAGATCGATCGAAGCGATCGTTCCAATACCGTCTTACTGTATTGAAGGATAACCAACTTCGCCAGAGTGCGTTTGTTTCGACTGAAGAAACGCTGATAGGTGTGTCCGATAACATCTAGCCGTAAGCTGCTGTCTAATTCCATCCACCTGTGATTGAAGGTCTAGGCTAACAATTACGGGTGGAATCTCGGCGAAGAGACTTTTTATCATCGCTGATCGCGCTCAGGACGGTGATCGGCTTGGTTGAGCTGCTGTTTTTCTTGCTCAAAAAGGGTGGTCTCCATTTCTAAATCAAAACGATCGCATTCCTTAGCGACCTGCAAAACGCCGATCGCTTACATCAGATTGAATCAGCGATCGCAGTAACATGAGGCGAATGAAGTGATCAAGCCTGATTGATTTTTTCTAAAGCGCCCTCAAATGCTGCCAAACTGATTAAATCTTTTTCGACCAACGCTTTCCGAGCACTTGCTAGATGAATTGCTCGAAGCGGTTCTTGAGGTTGATAGGCAGGAAAAATAAGAATGGTATCGGATGCTGAATGTTGAAAAACTTTGTGTGTACCTGTAGTTTCACAGGAGACAAAGCCCAATCGGAAAAGCAGCTTCTCTAGATCTGAAAAAGTGATAATCTCAGGTTTCATGGCGAATGATCTCCTGGCATTGTTGGAGGACTGCATCTTTGTAGGCAGCAAACTTCTCGATCGCGGCTTTATCTAATATATTCCATCTTTTGAAATGGACGGTGTAGGTTGTACTTATATAGCGATCCTAAATGAGTTATGAAAATGCGCCGTACATAAAAACCTTTGAGAAATTGAAGGTTTGCCGATGG
>PSLO01000033.1:0-695 GCA_040289665.1 Leptolyngbya sp. ERB_1_1
ATTGATGGAGTTCCAGAAGAGATCTGCCTCTACTTTATCAGTCCCACATTAATTTGATGCACTACCGATCGCATCAAGCAGTTGAGCGAACATTGCCACCCCAACAGGTGTATATTTCACGAATAGCCGAAGTCTTTCTTCTCGTTCTTTTAGGCTCATTTCTGCTTGATCTTGCTCGATTTCATAGCGTTTAAATCCGACCGCAACCAGTCCAAGTAAAACGAAACTCGTTCCCGTGACTAAGGTAAAGGTTAGTAATGTTGCATTTAAGCTCTGTTGCGATTCTGCGGTTCGTTGTTGTAGCTGTTGATATTCTTGTGCCTCGATCGCGCTAATTTGCCGCCGAATGTTATCCATGATCTGCTTACTGCGATCGGACTGCACGATCTGTAATGCTGCATTTAAGCGCTGAGTCCGCCGCACCTGAATCGTTTGATCTAGTTCTTTGAGCTTGGCATCAATCGCTCGATCAAGGGTCTGAAGCTGTTGTGAATCGAGGTTTGTGGATTGTTTCAGAGATTGAACATGCTGATTGATCTGATCGATCGCGCTGTTGTATGGTTCCAAATACCGCTCTTGTCCGGTTAACAAATAGCCGCGCTGTCCGGTTTCTGCATCTTTTAGCGTTGAAAGAGTTGTCTCTAGCTCTGCGATCACCTAATGGCTTTGACTTACCGATCGCTCATTTTGAATTA
>PSLO01000033.1:705-22201 GCA_040289665.1 Leptolyngbya sp. ERB_1_1
GAGAATATTGCGATAGGAAATAACTGCATTCAGCAGCAACAGCAGCAGCGTGAAACCAAAACCTAAGTTAAGTTGCCGAGACAGCGAGCGCTTCATGAAATGCCTTAAATGTTTCCAGAATGAGCATCACATTGAAACGGTAATGCAAAACCCGGAAACAATTCAACCCAAACGCTTTGGTATCGCGTCACTTAACGATCGTAAAACAATCGAGCATCCAAACTGCCGCGATCGCGCAAATATTGTACGATCCGTTCTGCTTGGCGCTGATCAGCATAAGGTCCTACCGCCAAATGGGTTCCACGCGGACGATCGCGAACTTGCATCAAAGATTGAGACACTCCAAGACGAATCGCACGATCGCGATAGGCTTGCACCTCGATCCGATTACCGGGAACGATCGCATAGTATCCGCGTCCTCTTGCAGAATCTCCAAAACCAGGTTGGGGCGATCGTCCGGTGATTTGAGCATCAATGCCTTGTGAAGCAAGCCGCGAAACCTGCTGGCGAGCTTTGAATTCATCGCTAAACAAACCCGCTTGAATCACCCTACGCCCTCCAAAATTTTGGATAAAAGCATCGGGTTGAATCGATCGGACTTGTTGTAGCACAAATGGACTATCACTATCAACAATCATCCGATATCCACCGCTCACAGGCTGAACAGGACTCACTTGCGGTGCAGTGTAGACCCGTTCATTTTGAATACCATCAATGACAGCACCGGGAGGCGTAGACGGAAGAGACGGTAACGGCGAACTAGGAACGGGAGTGACCGGAACATTTGGCGGCGGTGGTAATCTTTGGGCTTGAGCGATCACCTGACTTTCTCCAACAAACCCGACCGCAATACCGCACAGTACAGCAATTCTGCTTCCAAACCGCTTCAATTGAACTCGCATAGATGCCCAAGCGACAGAATGAATTGCGGTCAGTTTACCATGTCGATTGTCATACAGATTCTCGATCGATGAATTTTTCTCTTCAACCGTATCGCTGCAATGCAGGCAAAAATATTAAACCCAATCCCAAGCTAAACAAATTCATCAACAAACTTAATAAGTAAGCTTGACGATTTGACAAACTAGATTGGCTCCGCGAAAGTAACCAACCTTCCCACACGAAAACACACAGTTCTGATGCAGGAAGTGTAACACTGCTTAAAATTCCTACAGCACTAGGAAGGAATTCAGCATATCCAAAGAAAAGCGCAACGATAAATGCAATGATTAACACAACGGGTAAATAGAAGAACCAAACGATCGCGGTTCTGATGACACTTGCTGTTGTCGCTTTTCGTTTGGTCAAAACAACGCTAAATGAGATCGCATACATTAAACTAAACACTCCAAATACACGAGTAGCTTGATATTGGAATGAGTGTAGCGATGGAAAGAAGAACCATACGACCGGAAACGTTAGCAGATTTACAAACCCAATCCACAACAGAATTCTGATTATCTCCGTTCGATCAAACTTCAACACTGATAGGAATATAAGCGCGATCGACAATTCACTAATTTGCGTAATTCCTAACGCCTCGCTGAATAGTTCCCATCGGCTCGGTTTCATTTTGTCGTCGGGTTTCACTTGCAAAGAATTACCCTGAACTGTGATGTTGAAGTGTCGATCGCGATATCCTGCAACACCGCTCCGAAAGTCCGTGGTAAATGGCGGACTCGATCGCGCAACCGTTTCATCTGGAAATTGAGCAACTAACTGAAAGACTGAATTTCTCGCGCCTTGACTCATCAGCGGTTCTCGATAAAGACAAGCCGTTTCAGCGCATTGGAATTGATAAGTTGACGGTAAACTAGGCGGTGTCTTCAAGCAACCCGAAGCGGTGCAAGTTCCGTGTTGAATCAGCAAATTTGGCGCTTCGCATCGAGCCGATCGACATTCAACAAACTGCACCGATTGAGGAGCACGATCAAAGAAAAACCACAGAGAATAAGGCGGTGCGGGCACGTTGGCAGAAGCACTCAGCGGTGTCAGTGCGAAAAAGACGATCGCGATCGCAAAAATGGTTTGAATCGATCGACGTTTCGTCGACATGGTTAACCTGCCTGCTGAGTCCGATTCTCTTCCATGTGGCGACGTAAAACCGAGCGAATCAGCGTTTTGTAGTCTGCGCTTTGCGATCGATACCACTCCAACACCTCAGTCTCTAATTGAATCACGCTGCCAGCTTGATTTGCTGGAATTCTCAGTGTTGCATTTTCAAAAAATGCTTCCTTAAAATCAATACGGTGGCTGCGAATATTTGCAAGATTTTTGGCTTCGTCCCACTCAAACTGCATCAAATACTCATCGACGTTATTTAATCCCGATTATCCCGCATTTCCTGAAACCTCTCGATCAAAGTCATCGTCTAGCACCCACTCCCAAAAAAATAGCAGAGTAGAAATCTTTACGATCGTCGATTCACTTTGCAGCAGTTCCGCTAGGATGTTACTTAACTTCACATTATTCGAGGCTTGCGTTTTGCGTTCTGCCTATCTCCTTGTTACGCATGGAAGTCGAGATATTCGTCCCCAGATTGCGAGCGATCAGTTACGCGATCGGATTGAACAACGCTTGTGCGTTCCAGTGGGAGCCGCTGTTTTAGAATGTGCCCCAACCGCGCTACACGAACAGATCGAGGAATTTAGCCGTCAACACGAGAACTTATCGCAGATTCAAATTGTGCCGCTGTTTTTGTTGCCCGGTGTTCATGTGATGGAAGATATTCCAGAGCAAGTCGCGATCGCACAGTCTTGCATCAACGCCAAGCTGCAAATCCTACCGCATCTGGGCAGCCATCCTGGAATGGTGGAAGTTCTCGCGTCTAGAATGGCTCAAATTCCCGCCGATGCCCGGATTCTCATGTCTCATGGTAGCCGTCGATCCGGTGGAAATGCTCCAGTTGAAGAAATCGCGACTGCGATCGATGCTGTTTCTGCTTATTGGTCAGTTGAACCTAAATTAGAAACGCGCCTTTTAGAATTGAAACAGCAAGGCTGTGAGAACATCGTAATTTTGCCGTACTTTCTCTTCTCAGGTGGAATTACCGATGTGATCGTCCAATCGATCAAAGCTCTGTCTACACAACACCCATCTCTCACCTTGCACTGTTTAACACCGTTTGATTTTTGCGAAGATTTGATGCAATTAATCATTGACTTTATAACGGTGCAAACTTCAGCCGAATTGCTAACGAGCAAATAAGCGCCTATTCTGAAGTTAGATGTGTCAGATTTAACAATTTTTTCAAAAATCATGTATCAAAAGTAGCAAATTTGAGTGATGGAACTGATTACCGTAAGATACTCAGTTTTCACCCGTTTCCCTAATCCCTCTTCATGATGAATACAGCAGAGACAGCTTGCAGCGGTAAAGTTTATCTCGTCGGTGCAGGACCTGGCGATCCCGGTCTGATGACGCTCAAAGGAAAGGCGCTGCTAGAATGCGCTGATGTTGTGGTTTACGATGCTTTGGTGAGTGAGCCGATTTTGGCAATGATTAACCCGATCGCAGAACGCATTGATGCGGGAAAACGACGCGGACGGCACTCAATGGCACAAGATGAAATTAACCAGCTATTGATCGATAAAGCCTGTGAAGCCGCGATCGTGGTTCGGCTCAAAGGGGGCGATCCGTTTATCTTCGGGCGCGGCGGCGAAGAAATGATGGATTTAGTCGAAGCTGGCATTTCTGTAGAAATGGTTCCAGGAATTACATCCGGGATTGCAGCACCAGCTTATGCAGGAATTCCGTTAACGCATCGATCGTATAGTTCATCGGTGACGTTTGTGACCGGACACGAAGAGGCAGGAAAATACCGTCCTGCGGTGAATTGGGGCGCGATTGCACAGGGTTCAGAAACGATCGTGATCTACATGGGTGTTCACAATTTACCTTCGATTATCGAGCAGTTGCATCAAGCAGGCATGAGTTTAGAAACACCGATCGCGATGGTGCGATGGGGAACTCGTCCAGAGCAAGAAGAATTGATCGGAACCTTAGCAACCATGCCTGCACAAATGGAAGCTGCAAATTTTGGAGCGCCAGCGATCGCGGTCATTGGTAATGTGGTGAATTTGCATGAAATTCTGTCTCAATGCCGCCCGCAGTTTCTCGACGTGGTGAAGAGCGATCAAAACAATTCCTAGATATTCTCTAAAATAGACCATGACTATCTAGGCAAAAGCGAGTCAAAATTGCTTGATTTTTATGTTGAGGAAAGCGGCGATAGCTTCGCTGCCCAGAGTGTTCGCATCGATCGATACCTCGCAGATCAACTTCCCGATCTGTCACGATCGCGCATTCAAAAACTCATCGAGCTCGGTCACGTTCAGGTCAATGGCAAACTTTGTCAATCGAAAAAGGCAGAAGTCGAAGATGGAGATCTGATCCAGATAGAACTGCCGGAAGTACAACCGCTTGAATTAAAACCAGAAGCGATCGCACTAGATATCCTCTACGAAGACGATTCGCTAATCATCGTAAATAAACCTGCGGGAATGGTGGTACATCCATCAGCCGGACATGAAACAGGAACTTTAGTGAATGCTTTGTTAGCACATTGCGAAACGCTATCGGGAATCAATGGAATACAGCGACCTGGAATTGTTCATCGATTAGACAAAGACACAACAGGCGCGATCGTGGCTGCAAAAACCGAGCAAGCCTTTCACCACCTACAAGAGCAATTCCGCACAAAAACAGCGCGACGAGACTATTACGCGATCGTCTACGGTGCGCCAAAACAAGACAGCGGAACGATTGATCAACCGATCGGACGGCATCCCGTCGATCGGCAAAAACAAGCGATCGTTCCAGAAGCAAAAGGCGGAAGACGCGCGATCACTCATTGGCACGTCAAAGAGCGATTAGGAAACTATACGCTATTGCGATTCGAGCTAGAAACAGGCAGAACTCACCAAATTCGGGTTCATAGTGCATTTATCGGGCATCCTGTCGTTGGAGATCCGGTTTATAGCTCTGGTCGATCGATTGGAGTTAATCTTCCGGGACAGGCACTTCACGCTTGGCGGTTGCGATTAATTCATCCTGTCACTGAAGAATGGATCGAAGCGATCGCGCCTGTTCCCGTTTATTTCACAACGTTGTTAGAGGTACTGCGAAAGCGGTTATGAGTGGTCGGTCAGCGTTTCAGGATCGATTCCAAGTTCTCTCAGTTTAGCGGCGAGAATCTGCGATCGTCGTTGTTCCTGTTCCGCCCGTTCTCGTTCCTGTTCTGCTTGCTCCGAACTCCACAACAACAAATTCCCATCCCCATCCCACCAGCGCAGCCAGTTTGTGCGTTGACACAGCCGTTCTCCGTACCACAGTCCCAGAAATAGCTGAAGTTCTGGAATCCAAAATCGTCCTTCTGCATTCGCTGTCTGAATTTGATAGCGCTGATCCTCAAGACAGCGAACCTCTAAACTTGGCTCATACGGATCGTAAGTCACGTACGTTGGAACTTGAAGAATTTGTTCGTAATAATGCAGTTTGCCGTAGGGAGGAGTCGATCGAATCGATAATTCGCCCCCGTCTTCGTTTGAGAGAAACTCCATGACGATCGCAACAGGTGTACCTTCTAAATTCGGCGTGTAGCTGCGTCGAATCACATCTTCTGCAACAGGTTGCACTTGTGGCACGTAAAACCAATCGGGGGCTTTAACGACAATCTTTTTGCGAACCGTGGCAACGAGACCAAAGTTAGAGCCAATTAGCATCTCAGGTCGAATACGATCGTTTGCTCCTAACGCATCGGTTAAAGCAGCAGCCAGAGAGGGTTGTTGAATGTTTTCCACGGGGTCATCGGGTAGCGGATAGTCTTCGGGTAGCGGCTCCCAAGTGACAATGGGTTGAGCTTGTGGGGGAGTTTGGAGAACCATAGCAGCCTCAGCGCAGGTATTCCTTATGATAAAGAATTGTGCGACGCGCTACGATCGAAATTGCACAATTCAAGGCTTGATCAACTCATTATGGCGCAAGATAAACTTCCTCAGTCGGGCGGTGGAATGGCGGTGGTGCAATATTGGGCGGAACAAACGTTGTCGCCTGATGGAGTGAAAATTTGGCAAACTCTGTTGCACAAAAGCGCATGTTTGTCTTGTGCATGGGGAACGGGCGGACAGAAAGGCGGTTTTGTGAATGAAGATGGAGAAGTGCTGCAGCGGTGCGCCAAGAGTGTTGAAGCGATCGCATCTGAGCTACAACCTGCGACGACCTTCGAGCAAGATTATACGATCGCTCAGTTGCAAGCTTTAACTTCTCAAGAAGCAAACAATCTAGGGCGTTTGGGTCATCCGCTGATTTTGAGAAAAGGGAGCGATCGCTATGAGCGCATCAGTTGGGATGAAGTTTACCGAATTGCAGAAGTAGCATTTCAGAAAGCTCCTGAGCGGGTTGCTTCCTATAGTTCGGGACGTTCTTCAAATGAAGCGGCGTATCTATTGCAATTGATGATGCGAGCATTGGGATCGAATAACTTAGCGGATTGTTCAGATCTGTGTCATTCTGCCTCTACAGTGGGGCTAAAACAGATGTTTGGTTCAGGAACATCAATGGTGAGTTTAGAGAGCCTAAAACAGGCGGATTGTGTGGTGCTGATTGGATCGAATGCACCTGCAAATCATCCGCGATTGATGAATGAACTGATTCAACTGCGCGATCGAGGCGGAAAGGTGATCGTGATCAATCCCGCGATCGAGGTTGGATTAGTGAAGTTCGGCTCTCCTGCATTTCCGATTAAATCCATGTTAAGCGGCGGGTCTGATATTTCTTCGTTGTATTTGCAACCGATTCCAGGTAGTGATGTTGCGCTGTTTGTTGGATTGCAGAAAGCATTGATCGAACAGAATTTAGTGCAGAAAGACTTTCTTGAGGCACATACTGAACAATGGCAAGCAGTAATTGATCATGCTCAATCAACGTCATGGGACATGATTACAGAAACTTGTGGTGTTTCTCAGCCTGAGATTGAGTTTGCAGCGAATATGATTGGAACCTCAAACGGAGTGGTGTTCGCTTGGGCAATGGGTGTAACACAGCAAGAAAATGGAGTTGACAACATCTACAGCATTGCGAATACTGCCTTGATCAGTGGCAACGTGGGGAAAGAAGGGGCAGGAACGATGCCGATTCGGGGACACTCGAATGTGCAGGGATTTGGTTCGATGGGCGTTACGATTCGTTTAAAGAAAGAGATTCAACAAGCTTTAGAGAAGCTATTACAAAAGCCTTTAAGTCGTGTTCCGGGCTATGATACTCGCGCCTTGATTGAAGCAGCAGATGCGAATCAAGTCGATACTCTTCTCTGTTTAGGTGGCAATCTGTATGCAGCAAATCCAGACCTCACTCAAGCCAAACGCGCACTAGGTAACATCGAAACGATCCTTTATGTTGCCACAAAGCCAAACTTAGGACATTTCCACGGTCTTGCCAGCCACAATACGATCGTGATTCCTGTGTTAACCCGATTCGAGAATCCGCACAAAACTACTGCTGAATCGGGGAATAACTTTGTGCGCCTCAATGATGAAGGTCAAACGCATCTCAAGAATGCAGCGTTAATTTCTGAAGTTGAATTCTTAACTGAAATTGCCGATCGCATTCTCAAAGATACTCCGGTTCAATGGCGCAAACTTCAGGATACAAAGTATGTGCGTCAGTTGATTGCTGAGACAATTCCGGGTTACGAAAAGATTGGCTCGATCGATGAAACGCAAGAAGAATTCACGATCGCGAACCGCGTCTTTACAACGCCTAAGTTGCCGACTCCAACGGGCAAAGCTTCGATGTTTGTCACGCCTTTGCCCAAACTAACAATGCCGACGAAACAGGAGTTTGGTCTAGCGGATTCAACGCGCGGAATTGTGCTGATTTTAGGCACAGGACGGAGCTACACACAGCACAATACTGTGGTCTATAAACCTGGAGACAAGTATCGCGCCATGCCACATCGTCATTGTATTTGGATGAATCAGGAAGATGCGGAACGTGCAGGATTTCGAGAGCAGCAGCGCGTCACAGTTCAAGGCGATGCAGGCAAGCTCGAACAGGTTGAAATTATCTATGGCACGATTCGATCGGGTGCTGCAATGATGTTTTATCCCGAAGTTAATGCGATTTTTAAGGCAAAGGTTGATCCGCGATCGGGAACTCCAGCTTACAAACGGGTTCCCGTCATTGTTTACTAAAACAACATCAGTCACTCACTACTGACAGGCGGTTGGAAAAGTCGGAAGTCGATCGGTTTCAACCTGTCGATCGATCGCCGATTTATAAAGCGATATCGTATGGCTTAGCCCCACTTCGCCTGCTGCATAGTCTAAAAACACCCATTCTTGCCCAGTGTGACTGTACTGCTGTCCCCGAATGTTGGCAGGAGGAACCGTCGGCACGATATCCGTTAAATTAATAATTCGATAGCTATTCGGAGAGATCGTGCTAAAGAACTGGGCAAAGGACTGATCCCCCACTCTAGGAGCCGCATAACTGTAAAGACGCAGTTGATTTTTCAAAGCAGAATTTTGAGCGAGATCAGCAGTTGCCAGAGTTGCCAGCGCTCCACCTAAACTGTGTCCCACCACAAAGCAAGGCAGTGCTGGATTGAACCGATTTGCAGCGCTGCGAACTTGGTCTGAAAGCTGGTTATAGAGCCGCAGAAAGCCAGTATGCACTCTGCCTCGCGTCACGCCTGATTGCACATAATCGCTCTGTGATGCCTGAAAGTTAGCAAGCCACTCTTTTGGGTTGGATGTGCCTCGAAAAACAATAATATTATGCGTTTCAGAAGTCAACGCAAAGCCAATAAAGGCGGCTGTAGGTCTAACAACTCGTCGAGCAATTTGATTGCCGACAGCACTTAAGTTGGTCAGCAGCGTCGTTGTTGCATCTAACGAAACGTTGAAGGTAGCAATCTGAGTGTAACGATTCAGAGCATCAGTATAGTTTTGCAGAACACGGATAGAGCCGTCATATCGTGGCTCACGTCGTTTCTTCTCAAACTGCTCCATGCCGATTTGGCTGCACTGAATCAGAACTTTAGAAATCGCTCGATCGTAGGCGATCTTAGGCGATGTCAGAGCCTGACCGCTTAACGTTCTTTTCGGGCTTGAACTATCGCCCTCTGCTCCAAATATAGCTTCGATCGTCTCATCAGTCGTTTGCGATTTCGCTGGAATCCGATTTGATTGAGCAGACTGAGCGTGAACGGATTGAGCTACCGCGCTTGCCGAGATACCAGCGGTTATCCCACCGAATAGAAGCTTGCGTCGATTGAGTTTAGCCATAATTTTGGAAACGAGGAATACAAAATACAATACTGGCGCGGTCAGACTTAAGCAACTTGCTTACTATTTCATTGCACCCATCGTATTTTTCCAAGCAAGCTCTTTGCACAACACAATTAGCGCCCGTTCCTCGGCTCCCTGAAATAGTTTTGCCTCGATCAGTTCTTCTAAAACTTGATGCGTCAACTGGACTGAAAACGTACCGCCGCAGTGCAGCAAATGACTGTAATAACAGAACTGCGATCGACCCATTTTATTCAGATGAAAGTGATAAATTTCTTCCCAGGTCATTCTCTGTACAGGCGTATTGACTGGAACCACGACGCGCGGAATACCTTGAATACCATAAGGCTTGCCATTGTGAGTATCTAATTCTCCGACTAAAACTGTCCAGAGCAATGTGCGGACTTCTTGAACTTGATCCGGAGTAAACAATGGATCGGGTTCACTGGTTAAGCGAATCCCGGAATTGAGAAACAGCGGGTTAAATAACTGCGAATTGTAAACAATTCCAACTGCCCAGTGCCGAACGTTTCCACCGTTTCGCGGTTCATCTTCGAGCTTCACGAACGTTCCAAAGCCATAATCGTCGGGGAGTGGAGCCTCAGCAAAATCCATTGCGTCATCCACTTGCACAATGTAATCACAGTGAGAATTCGACTTCACTACTTTTCCTAACCGCATGAACTCCCCTCCGCTTATTCACAGGCATTTTACAGTGTGGTGAGTTTTTGTACTATCAAATTTTCATCATCTTAAAACCCAAACAAGATTCTCACGGGGTAAGATGAGTTTTTGCTTGTATACGCCACCACAAAATCGCACGAAACCAATATGAGTACCGGGACACTGTTCGATAAAGTTTGGGACTTGCACACCGTCGGAATTTTGCCATCGGGACAAACTCAACTATTCATCGGGCTACATCTCATCCATGAAGTCACCAGCCCGCAAGCTTTTTCGATGTTGCGAGAACGCGGACTTAAAGTACTATTTCCCGATCGCACTGTCGCAACGGTTGATCACATTATTCCGACCGAAAATCAACAAGCCCGCCCGTTTCTCGATTCGCTGGCAGAAGAAATGCTGCAAGAACTTGAGAAAAACACCGAGTCGAACAACATTCGCTTTTATCCGGTCGGTTCTGGCAGTCAGGGAATTGTCCATGTGATTGCTCCAGAACTAGGACTCACTCAGCCTGGAATGACGATCGCTTGTGGAGATAGCCACACTTCAACGCATGGTGCATTCGGTGCGATCGCGTTTGGTATCGGAACCAGTCAAGTCCGCGATGTTCTTGCTTCTCAAACGTTAGCGCTCTCCAAATTAAAGGTGAGAAAGATTGAAGTCAACGGGAAGTTAAACGCTGGCGTGTATGCAAAAGATGTCATTCTTCACATCATTCGGAAACTTGGTGTGAAAGGGGGTGTCGGGTACGCTTACGAATTTGCGGGAACGACATTTGAACAAATGAGCATGGAAGAACGCATGACCGTTTGTAATATGTCGATCGAAGGTGGCGCACGCTGCGGATACGTCAATCCTGATCAAGTCACCTACGACTACCTTAAAGGTCGAGACTTCGCGCCTAAAGGTGAAGAATGGGAAAAAGCGATCGATTGGTGGAACAGTCTCCGTAGTGATGTAGATGCTGTTTACGATGATGTTATCGTTTACGATGCGGCTGATATTCCTCCGACTGTGACTTGGGGTATTACTCCAGGGCAGGGAATTGGTGTAACTGAAATGGTTCCAACACCGGATTTGATACCGGATGATGAAAGAGCGATCGCGCTCGAAGCCTATCAATACATGGATCTTCAGCCTGGTAAACCGCTGGAAGGAACCAAGATCGATGTCTGCTTTATCGGAAGCTGTACGAATGGACGGATTTCTGATTTGCGGGAAGCAGCGCGGGTGGCGCAAGGGCGGCAAGTTGCGGACGGGGTGAAAGCGTTCGTTGTGCCGGGATCGGAGCGGGTGAAACAGCAAGCAGAGCAAGAAGGACTCGATCGTATTTTTGTTGCAGCAGGGTTTGAGTGGCGTGAACCGGGTTGCTCGATGTGTTTGGCAATGAATCCGGATAAGTTGGAGGGGCGGCAAATTAGCGCATCTTCGTCGAATCGGAACTTCAAAGGACGGCAGGGATCAGCATCCGGGCGCACCTTGTTGATGAGTCCAGCGATGGTGGCAGCAGCAGCGATCTCTGGACAAGTGACGGATGTACGGGAATTGATATAGGTCTAAGAGGATGTTTGAAAAAGATAGAAGGTCTCTTCGCTGCGGTGACATCCTGCCCTGAAATGGAATTTCGGGCTAATGGCGGAAAGTCTACTGAAGTACACTGAGCGCGAGTTTCAGCTTCTGAGTCCATTTTGAATGGACTTTCGTCGATTAGCTCGAAATTCCATTTCAGGGCGGGAAGCTGCACCGAATGAAGACGTTTCAAACATCCTCTTAGACAACAGGAGCGCGACTAGCAGCAGGATAGCCTGTTGAGCAGTGGTGAATTTTCAAGTCAGCCCGCAGAAGCGGGCTTTGTTTGCGTAGCCAAGAATTCCATTTTTCACAACCGAGTCGCACATAGCGCCGCACCAATTAACCCAACCTGCGGATTTAGCACAATTTGTACAGGAACCCGTTCCATCAACGATCGCATTCTGCCCTTTAAGGCAAACGATCGAAGAAAACTCCCTTCTTCCATCAGCGGCAAAATCTTGGCGGCAATTCCCCCTGCAATATACAATCCGCCGTATGAAAGCAATTTCAGCGCCAGATTGCCCGCTTCTGCACCGTACGCCTCGACAAAAATTTGCATCGTTTTTTCTGACAAACGATCGCGCTTTTCCAGTGCCGCTTGAGAAATTACCGCAGCCGGATCAGCCGTTTTCTCACTTTTACCGATTTCCGATTCCCAGACACCCATTAATTTCGCAATTTCAGGAGATTCGGCTGCATAACTGCGATCGCGCAAAAATTGATAAATTGCAACGATTCCCTGTCCGGAAATGACGCGCTCGGCTGAAATTCGCTCAATGTTCAGCTTCTCTAACAGATAATGCGACAGTTGAAACTCTAGTTCGGTTCGCGCACTAAAATCGACGTGTCCACCTTCTGAGCTAAAGACCTGATAATTCTTTCCGGTGTGAATTAAATAGCCCTGACCCAATCCCGTACCCGCTCCAATAACCGCGATCGGCGCATTCTTTTCTCTCTTGCCTGCTTGCAGAGTATGTAAATCCGAATCCTCTAGCGCTAAAATGCCATATCCGATCGCCGCAAAATCGTTAATCAGCGAAATGCGTGGAATCGACAACTGTTCGGATAAGCGATCGGCTTCCAATGTCCAAGCAATATTTGTCACCTTACTCGTATTATTCACCACCGGACCTGCAATGCCAAAACAAGCTTTTTCTGGTTGAAACGACTTTCCGGATTCCTGTTGCGCTTCTTTAAGAAAGGTCTGCACCATCGGCACCAGATCGGGAAACTCATGGCTCGAATAGCGCTTCTCAAACAAACTATTTCGAGCCGTTTCCGCGTGATCTGCCTCAGCTTCCACAACTCGTAAAATTGTTTTCGTTCCACCAATATCGCCAGCAAGTAGTAGCGTCATCTGTTCGACCTCTGAATCGTGCCATTCATTCTTCAGTAATCTACTCTGCAACTCCAATACAATGCAAATGGAGCATGGATAGATAACATGATGGCTATTTCTTCGATCGCAGATCTCAGAAAAGACTACACCAGAGAAACGCTTAATGAGGCGGATGTTGATCCGAATCCCTTTCAGCAGTTTCGGCGCTGGTTTGATCAAGCAGTGAAAGCAGAATTACCCGAACCGAACGCGATGACGCTTGCGACTGCTTCTAAAGATGGCATTCCTGCCGCGCGAATTGTGTTGCTCAAAGCAGTAGACGATCGTGGTTTTACCTTTTTCACCAACTACAACAGCGCGAAAGGCAAAGAATTAGAAGCCAATCCGCACGCTGCTCTGGTATTTCTTTGGACAGAACTAGAACGCCAAGTTCGGATTGTGGGAACGGTGGAAAAGATTTCTTCTGAAGAATCGGATGGCTACTTTTTCAGTCGTCCCCATAACAGTCGCTTAGGAGCTTGGGCATCGGAGCAGAGTGAAGTGATTCCTGATCGCGATGTTTTAGAGAAAAAATTAGCGGAATTGAAGCTCGAATATGAAAATCAAGAAGTTCCGCGCCCGCCGCACTGGGGCGGGTTTCGGGTGATTCCGCGTGAGATTGAGTTTTGGCAAGGTCGATCGAGCCGCTTGCACGATCGATTGCGCTATCGTCATCAAGACGAACAATGGGTCATCGATCGACTCTCACCTTGAAAGAAGTACGGCTGAAATCAGCTTTATTTCTTGTTCGTTTGCTCTTTGGTTACATTAGCGGTTGCAGGGTTGGGAGCTTCGGGTTTTGCTGCTGACTTGATTGCAGCTTTGATTTCAACCGCTTTCACGCCTTTGATCTCTTTGGCTAAAGGTCCAATTTTGCGAAGCTGATTTTCATCAACCACCGTACCGCTAACTGTAACCTTTCCATCTTTAGCATCAACGGCTAATGCACTTGCAGGAAGATTTGCTTCAAGCTTCGATCTCACTTCACTTGCAAGGTCACCATCCGCCCTAACGTTCTGATCGCCCCCGGCTTGATTGCGTTGCTCTCGCGCTCGAATATCTGAATTTAATTGCTTTCTGCGAGTTTCGCTGACTGCATCATTTTGATTAGTTTGTGCAGCGGGCTTGTCTACGTTCGTGTTATTCTGCGCTGTTGAATTTGGGGCATCGCTGCTTGTTTTCGCAGTACAAGAGGCTACTGTCGCAGCTAATAGACCGCTCAGGAAAAGAAAAGTAATTTTTTTCATTGGTTTCACACTGAAAGCATTAGATTAGGAGCGAGAGAACATTCTCCCGCTCATTGTTTGGTTTAGCGTTGGTTCAAATCTCGATCGATGATCGGATTTCCATTCGTGTCAATATCAAGTTCTTCGCGCCGCAGTTTTTCTTCAACTGCGATCGTTTCTTCGGTCACTTCTTTGCGAACAGTCACTTCCTCGCGCACAAAGGCTTCTTTCTGGATGTCTGCGGTTTCTTCATAGACCTCCACGCGAATTTCTGCGTCGCGGAATGCTTCATCTTCCACGGCTTCTGTGCTGGTGGGTGTGACTCGCTCGATCACAACGCGCTCCTTTTCGATCGGAACAGAGACTTGTGCAGTTTCGGTTTCGACGTGTTTACCGATCGAGACTTCTCCAGTTTTTTCACGATCTTTGTCTACGACTAAGCGTTCTTCGTACAAGCGAACGGCTTCTTCATCTGTAGCGCGATCAACCATCGGCATTGCATTAGATCCTAAAGCAGCGGGCATTGCATTGCTTCGGCTTTCGGTTCCAAGCGCTGCACCGCTTTCAACAGATGCAACTCCGGTAGATGCGCGATTTTCTCCAGCAGTAGTCGGCTGGTCGTAAGTTGCCCAATCTTGAAGTCCATTTTGGCGGTTCAGGATTGCTTCAGCCCGTCGAATGTTTTCGTCTGTGCCATCGACGATTACAAGATAGTCGCCTTGATGCACTCGATCGTTATAGCGTTTTGCTTCTTTTTCAGGAATGCCAAGACCGACTAAACCACCCAGCAAGCCACCCGATGCAGCCCCGATCGCGGTTCCTGTTGCTGCGGTTGCGAGTGTCGTTGCTGCTGCACCTGCCAACATCACAGGACCAACTCCTGGAATGGCAAGCGTTCCTAAACCAACCAGCAAGCCTGTTAAACCGCCTAACGCTCCACCGGAAACTGCGCCGACTCCTGCACCTTTGTCTGCTTTGTTACCGACTCGCTTTTTGACTTCTGCACCCGACATATCTTCGTTACGGTCTGCATCGCGAGCAATCACAGAAACGTGGTTCATGTCAAAGCCCGAAGCTTTGAGTTCATGCAGTGCATTTTCTGCCTCTTGACGGTTGGAAAAAACTCCAACTGCTCTTCTGTTGCCCATGGAAGTGTTATGACGATCAACCATAATATTTATCCTGAAGTGAATTAGACTGATGAACAAATCTGAGTAGTCTTAATTAATACGAAGTTGAAGGGTATATCCATCAGCTAAAGGATGGATTCAGTGGCATAGCGGTTACCTATTTTGGAAGAATCAAGCTAAAAAAGCTGCTCTAAGCTGAAACAATGTACAATTTCGCAGGTGTGGGTGAATACTTGACAGCATTCACCCCGAAAAGGTTAGCGATGACCAAACCATTTTGATGCGATCGCACCCAACGCAGCGCCGACAACCGGATTACTAAAAAACTTCACTAAAGCGGGCTGATCTGCCAACACTTCTTGGAAAATATCCGGGTGATTATGGTACGCGAATCCAGCGAGTTTACTCACATCATCTGCGCTCATGCGCTTCGGATCGTGGCTTGAGAGTCCAAGCTGCCGTTCTAAATCTCGATCGTGAAGTCCGCGCTTTTTCAATTGGCTAAAGAATTCACGTGCCACGTCATCCCGCTCACTGGGCTGAATTTGGGCGATCGCTTTTTGCAATTCTGGTTCCATTTGGCTTGTCGGGACTTGGTCGGGATGGAAAGACCGCTTGAACAATTGATGTCGCTCATCTTTTGTGGTTCTTTGAGCAAAATCATCAAAGGTCTGATAGTTCTGTGAAGTGTTCGCATCCTCCAGACTTTCCGTGTTACCGCCTGCCAAATCTTGCATGACTTGGCGTTTATATGAATCACTACTTGACATAGTTTATCTCCTGGTCAAATCACAATTAACAATTGTCTAGCCTGCTTGATACTGAATTTGCTTGGACTGCTCATCATAGCGAGCGGTCAAAATCAACTTCTTATCAGGGGCATACATCAAAACCGTTAAGTCTTGATTGGGAAAGTTCTTATGAAAGCCTTGGGCTAGCGATTTTGCTAAGTCTTTCACTTCATTCGGGCGAACCTGTGACGAAATTACAACGCCTAATTTGTTGTTGTCGCGCACATAGGCATCTTTGATCAATCCTTTGCTGGCACTTACGACCCAATTACCGAAGTCTTGACCTACGGCAGAATTACCGCGTGCGAGTTGACCATAGTTGCTCGTACGATCAATCTGAGTTGGACTGGTTATCTGTGGTTGTCTTGCCGTTGCGGTTCCGCCGCACGCAGTCGTCAGGGTGAGCAGAAGAACGAGCGCGATCGCAGTTAAGAATCTACGACCTTGTTGAAAAAAGCTCACAATTACCTCCTTTACTTCTAAAGTATTTGAAGTGCTTTTACTTAAGATTAAAGACGCTGCGTCCCAGCAATTCACCATTCTTTGGGGAGATCAAAGGCTCTCTCTAAGGAAGCCTTAAGGTAGACACAATAGGCAGATGATGCTTAGATAAAGAATCTTTAAGCTGGGCGTTAGAATAATCATTTTAATGCCCTGTTAAATGAAAACGGCTGGAAGTTCATATGAATTCGTTAAAGTTAAGTCCAGACGAGTGCTCGGCGTTTGGTCGATTGGTGTTGCAGTATCTAGAAGAGAATCCGCAAACGAACATGAGCCAGCTTGCAAGAGAGGTGAATATTTCGCGGGCAGGTTTAGGGTGGATTTGCCGTAAGCAGAGCAACCCGGATGAAGAGACTGCGATCAAGGTGGCGCGATCGATTGGGGCAGACATTACAGATGTGGCACGACTGGTGCATGAAAACAAGCTAGAGAAATTGGCACACCGGAATCGGTTAATCTATGCCACTAAATTCAGCAAGGATTCAATACAGGTTCCGATTCCGATCGAAGATGCGATCGCTGGATTGAATGCGCTGTTTCAAGCCTTCCATATGGTGACTCGAACCGTTCCAGAGATTGAAAAACCGACTGATTTCCAGATCTACAAGCAAGCTTACGAAATTATCAAAAGAGACTTTTTGAGCCGAAAAATTCCTAGAAAGCACTTCGCCGCTCAGAAAGAATCCACTCAAACTTAAGCTTGTTGAATCTTGGGCAAGTTCGGAACCTGTCACACCGCGAATTTCCTTTGTTCTGTGCGCCCTTCTAAATAGAAGAATCACAGCGGGAATGATGTTCCGATCACTCGACCTGAATGAGCCCCGATTCAAGCGATGAGACAGCGACTATGTTTAGAAGACTTCGACGATGGGTTAGACAGTTTTTTACTCGAACTCGATCGATCAACAAGCAACCGCTCAACCCGGTGAGCTTGATTGTGATCATCCTGATTGATATTTTTATCTTAGTTAATGTTTTTACTGGGCTGAATGATATTAGCCAGTGGTCACTCAGTCCAAATGATGCTTATCCTTGCTACTCAGAGTGGCGTGACTATCGAGCATCAACTGCACAGAATAAAGACTTTGAGAAGCTTCGGAGCATCGCGGTTGACGAGTACCCTGATCCCTATCCGGGCACATCACCTAGATCGCGTAGTTTCCAGGAGCGATATCAGCAAGCCAGTAGTGGACGGATTGGCACTGTTTCATCGACTTGTCTAGCCTTTGGTGGCTTGAAAGACAACATTAATACGCCTGAGAACCAACGTTTGGTTAAATTGATCGACCAAAAACAAAACAACATTGCAAACCTAGAAAATTCCAATCGAAATATCCGCGCTCAATACGATTCGACGCTGCTCGAAAAGATTGCAGGACAGGATCGTGAACAATCGATTAATTCAGTGGGTGCAGAGAAAGCAAAAGCGCAACTCGACAAGAACAATCAGCAAATTGCTCAACTAAAAGGAGAGATTTCAAAGCTAAAAGACGAGCTACTTGCAAAACCTGAAAGTGGTGAATTGTTTAAGTTTCTCAGAAATGATACATCTTTCGCTGAAGTCGAGAAAGGCTATAAACAAGCTTCATTCTGGTATCCCAGCATTCAACTTACCTTACAAGCATTATTTCTTTTGCCGCTCTTGGTTGGTGCAGGACTGATTTACAGATTTGCAGAGCGTAAATGGTACGGGTTAGTTGCGTTGATTAGCTGGCACTTGCTGATCATTTTCTTCATTCCACTAATCCTGAAGGTCTTTGAATTTCTACAAGTTGGCGCACTGTTCAAATTCCTGTTTGACATTATCAGCAAGATTTTTGGTGGCTTGCTGTTTCTCGTTAGCTATGCCTACATTTTGCTGATTCCGCTCGCAGGTTTTGCCTTAATCAAATTCTTTCAAAAATTCGGCATCCGCAACAAGATTCCACCTTCGTCCTTAGTGCAACAGTCCCGCTGTCTAAACTGTACTAGAACGCTAAAGCACAGTGAGAGCTACTGTCCTCACTGCGGCTATTACCAACATCTGGAGTGTCACAACTGTCATCAACCCACTTACAAGCACTTACCTTACTGTCGAAACTGTGGAGCAGAGCAGGATCTCAGTCGATCGCACTAAAGCATCGAATCAGGGAATCGTAAAAATATTCCCTTTAAACTCCTGGCTTCCTTGGATGATGGTGTACCAATAGATTACAACTTCGAGATCTCTATGTTGAATGAAAGTAGCGATGTTCAAAAAGACGATTCTTCTTGCTCTTGTATTTGCTGGGATCGGTGCGTCTGCGACAATTTCAGAGGCACGTCGCCCAAATTCTCGTCCCAAACCTGCCGAACAAACCCGAAATGTTGCAGGTCAATTTGACTATTATGTGATGGCGCTTTCCTGGTCGCCTGATTATTGTGCAACGGAGGGCGATCGCGATACCCAACAATGCGGTAGCGGTCGGCGTTTAGGCTTTGTGCTACATGGATTGTGGCCCCAGTACGATCGAGGGTATCCGCAAGATTGCACAACGGAAAGATTTGATCCAAAAATGCAGCAGCAGTTTGCAGGTCTTTATCCGAGTTCTAAGCTGTTCAGCCACGAATGGGAAAAGCATGGAACTTGTTCGGGATTGTCTCAGCTACAGTATCATCAGTTGGCAAGAACGCTCAAAGATAGTCTGAAAATTCCCGATCAATATGTACGTCCAACTCAACCATTCCGCGTTACTCTAGCAAAGCTTAAACAGGATTTTGTCCAAGCAAATCCGGGCTTTACAGAGAAGAGTATTGCGCCGAACTGTTCGGGGTCTGGGCGGTTTTTGCAAGAAATGCTGGTGTGTCACTCGAAAGATGGCAAGCCTGGAGTTTGTAGTGAAGAGGTGCTACGACGATCGCAAAAAAGTTGTGGTCAGCCCAACTTTTTAGTGCGGAATGTGCGGTAGGAAATACTACTCAACGATTAGAACCGTCGAAAGCCCCCATTCCCAAACCTTCTCTCAAAGAGGAAGGGAGCTGGAATCCTTCCTAGCTCTCTCCCTGAGAGAAAGCTAGGAAGGATTCGTGCACGAGATCCATCAACTCTCCAACATCTGTAAATGATACAAACTGGCATACAATCCACCCAGACTCAAAAGCTCCTCATGGGTTCCAGACTCGACAAGCTGACCCCGTTTCAGAACTAAAATACGATCGACATTCCGAATCGTCGAAAGTCGGTGAGCGATGATGATTGCAGTTCGATCTTCTAACAATCGTTCTAAAGCATCTTGAATCAGTGCTTCGGTTCCGACATCTAAACTTGCAGTCGCTTCATCGAGAACCAGAATTTTCGGGTCACGAATCGCAGCGCGGGCGAATGCGAGTAACTGTTTTTGTCCACCCGATAGGTTCGTGCCGCGTTCGCGCAACATCGTGTTGTAGCCTTGGGGCAACTGTTCGATTAAGCGATCGACATTCGTTTGCTCTGCTGCCGATCGAACTTGCTCAAAGCTATAGGATTCTCCCAGCGTAATGTTGCTTTTGACATCGCCTGCAAACAAAAAGCCATCTTGCAAAATAATCGCCATGCGTCGGCGCAATTCTGCTTGCGGTAAGTCTCGAATGTCTACACCATCAAGCAAAATTCTGCCCCTCGTCGGTTCATACAAGCGACTGAGCAAGCGAATGATTGAGCTTTTTCCGGCTCCTGTTGGTCCCACAAGCGCAACTTGTTCGCCTGGACGAATCGTAAAATCGAGGTCTTGCAGCACGTACTCATCTGACTTGTAAGCAAACCAAACCTTCTCAAATCGAATCTCACCCGCTTTTGAAGACGGAGGAATGTGTCCATCTGCTCGATCGCGAATCTCGATCGGTTCATTCAAAACCTCGCTGACGCGCTCGACTGCGGTAAATCCAGCTTGAATTGCGGTGAATTTCTCAGCGAACTGACGCAGCGGATCAAAGAGACGTTGCGCGTACAGAATGAAGGTTGAAAGTACACCGAAATTGAGATTCCCACCTGTGACAAGCCAACCGCCCACGCCCAACACACCTGAGATTGCGACCAGTGAAACCCATTCCAATGTGGCAGAAACCGCAGAATCGTGAAAGATTGTCCGATCGACTTCTTTGATGTATCGCTGGTTGACGGTGCGATACAGTTCACTATTAAATTGCTCACGTCGAAACAGTTGCACGACACCGATTCCTGTGATGTTTTCTTGCAGCATCGAGTTGAGTTCGGATAGTTCCTCACGCGCTCGATAGTTCGCTTTACGATATTGCTGCTGAAAATACACAATCAGCCCTGTTACCGGAATTAGCATGAAAATCAACAGTAACGCCAGTTGCCACTGAATCAAGAACATTGTCACAGTAATCACCAGCATCGTGAACAAATCGCCCACTACGCCGATCGCTCCGGTTGAAAAGACTTCTCCCAATGCTTCGACATCGCTGGTTAAGCGCGTAATCAACTTACCGACGGGAGTTCGATCAAAGAATCGCACTGCTAACGATGTGACATGATCAAACAAATCGCTACGAATATTTGCAGTAATTCGCTGCCCAATATTCTGAACCAGAAAGCCCTGCGAAGCGTCGAATACTAATCGCAGTACAACCGTTATGAACAGCAAAAATGTTAAAGCGCTTAAGCCATCACTCAGAGAGCGATCGCGCAAAAAACCAAATGGAAAATTGAATGCAGAAGGTTCTTGTTTGAGCAGAGAGACGGCTTTTCCGATCAAAATCGGCTGTAAAGTGCTGGCGATCGCGGATGGAACGAGAAACACCATTGAAAGCAATAACAACCGAAGGTTGCGACGGGCGTAGGGCGCAAGGCGAAGAAACAAACGCCAATCGGTTTCTTGAGAACGAGAAGAATTCATACGATCGTGGCAGTAAGTTGAGTCCGAATTTGATCAATGTGGCGGCTGACGTTATCCGTATCAAGCCG
>PSLO01000033.1:22211-37475 GCA_040289665.1 Leptolyngbya sp. ERB_1_1
AGGGAGCCGTACTGTGAAATAGAACATCGATTTCGATCAAGCCGTTTTCTCGCAGCGTATTACCCGTCGCGACTAAATCGACGATCGCTTCTGACATTCCGGTGATAGGACCTAACTCGACTGAGCCATAGAGCGGCACAATCTCTACAGGTAGATCCAAGCCTTCAAAATACTCGCGAGCGCAGTGGACAAACTTAGAAGCCACACGACCATGCAGCGGCAATTCTAACGACGATCGATAAGGACTAGAAGCTTTGACCGCAACCGACATCCGGCACTGTCCAAAACCGAGATCGATTAGATGAGCAACATTTGGCGCTTTTTCTTTGAGCACGTCATATCCGACAATTCCAAGCTGTGCCTGTCCGTATTCGACATATACTGGAACATCAGAATTTCGTACCAGTAAGGCTTTGGCGGTGTTTGTCGGCTCTGTAATTTGGAGTTGTCGGTTGCCGGGTTCGAGAAACGCGCTAAAATCTAGCCCGATCGCCTTGAGTAACCGAATACTGTCTTTTAGAAGTGCGCCTTTGGGCAATGCAACCGTCAACATATCGATAAAATCTGATGGGGAATCTCTATATTAGATTAGATCTAGATTGCTCGATTTTTCCTTCAAGTCTTAGAGCATGAAAATTCTACTAGTCGATGATGAAATCGAAATGGCTGAACCGTTAAGCCGTTTGCTAACGCGCGAAGGATATGAAATTGATGTCGCGCACGATGGCGATCGCGGTTTGCAGCTTGCATCTGGGAGCCAATACGATCTGCTGATTCTCGATTGGATGTTGCCTGGACGATCGGGATTAGAGATTTGCCAAAGTTTGCGATCGCGCGGAGATGCAACTCCGGTTTTGTTTCTGACGGCGAAAGATACGATCGACGATCGAGTTCAAGGACTGGATGCAGGTGCAGATGATTACATTGTCAAACCGTTTGAACTACGGGAATTATTAGCGCGGGTACGGGCATTGTTGCGACGACCGACGACGATCGAGCCAGTTGCAGTAGCGCGGTTGCGAGTAGATGATTTGGAGTTGGATGTACAGAATCAAGTCGCGTATCGAAATGGCAGAGCGATCGAGCTGTCGGAGAAAGAAAGTCAATTGCTGGCGTATCTGATGCGACAACCGAATCAGCTTTTAACTCATGAACAGATTTCACAATACTTGTGGAGTGAAAGCGAGAAGCCAACCAGTAACGCTTTAGTTGCACAAATTCGATTACTACGGCGCAAGATTGAGGCAAAGGGAGAAACGCCGCTCATTACGACCGTTTATGGAAAAGGATATCGATTTGGGAATGCTTGAGCAGCGATCGCAATGAGTAATTTCTCAAAGCTGCGGTTTACACCGAATCAGAACAAATGCGAATTTCTGCTGAAGTGAATTTGTTCTGAAATGTTGCTCGATCGCTACGCCAGCTAGCTTAAGTTGTACAGCCCTCCCCTCAGTGATTGAACGGAACTTTGCCAAAGCCTGATGAAGATTGTAAGAACCTTGGGAATGTTCTATTTATACAATCTACACCTTTGGATAGGTGACACATGGGTTTACCTTTCAGATAGACATGGAACAGGAATGAAACAGGATTTTTTCTGGATTGGGTTAGGAATCTCAGCAACAGTCGCAATGTTTCCAATCGAAGGAACACCCGCCGTTGCAAGATTGTTCGATCGCGGTTTGTCGATCGCTCAAAACCCTCCGCAAGTTGAACTGCAACTCATTGCTAAGCAAAAGGTCGTGCAGAAAGATACTCAGGGCAAAAAACGGGTGTTTTGGCATTTGTTAACGAAAGATACAACCGTACAAAAAGGTACGAGCTTACGGCTTCAATTCGTTGCGAAAAACATTAGCGATCAAGCATCTGAGAATCTAGTCATTACGCGTCCAATTCCGAAAGGCACAAACTATCTGATTGGAACTGCTACTCAGAGCAGTGCTGAACTCACATACAGCATTGATGGCGGTAACACATTTACGGCAAATCCGCTGGTACAGGTGACGTTACCCGATGGTAGAACCGAGATGCAGTCTGCACCCGGTAATGCTTATAGTCATCTGCGCTGGACTTTTGCAAAATCGATCGCGCCGAAACACGGTCTAGAAGTCGCTTATGACGTTATTGTTCGGTAAATAAGGGCATTTTAGTAATAGGTTTAAGGATACCTATCAGGCTCCTTCCTATAGCACTCAAGACGCAGCAACAGCGATCGTTACTCCGATCATTCATAAGCAATTCGATTTTCTCATCTTGACGGTTCAGTTGAGCCGCTCTTATCCATTTCAGCACCTTATCACTCAGATAAAGTGTTGCATCATTCTGCGTCACTCTCTTCGTCGGCAAACCATGAACAAACGACCTCGATCGATCTATCATAAGCTTCTCGCTGCCACACTATTCATCAGTGGAACACTCCCCTTAGCATCACCCGTTTTTGCCGAGGGAACTGCTGCTGGAACTGCAATTAGCAACACAGCAAACGCCACTTACGAAAACCCAAACGCACCAGGAACAACAATCAACACAACTTCAAACACAGTCAATGTTACAGTCGCAGAAGTTGCAGGCATTACCATTAGCTCCTCTGGTGTTACGAATGTGAGCGGTGGTTCAGTCAAAGTTGGCGATCAGCTCAACTACACTTATACCGTGACTAACGTTGGTAATGACCCGACTCGCTTCCGAATTCCAAATTTAGCCGCAGTTACAGGACCAGCTACCGTCTCCGGCAGCTTATCTATCAGTACAGATGGTGGCAAAACTTGGACTCCTATCACTGGAACCGAAGTTATCACAAATTCCGTTCCAGCAGGTGGTTCTATTTTAGTGCAGGTTCCAATAACCGTAGCTGCTGGAGCTAAAGCCAATGATGTTATTAGTGTGAAATTGGGTGATACGCCTGGTGACGCTCAAAACCAATTGCGAAACCCGAACGGAGGAGATGTCTATACCGTGGACAACCCCGATGGTACGGCTGGTGAAACTACAGGCGCACCCGTTAACGGAGTTCGAGAAGCCAGTGTGACCCAACAAGCAACGGTAGCAAGCACGCTGGCAAATACAGCGCTTACCACACTGTTACTCACTCGGACAAATTACGACAACGCTGGCACCCCGAACGTCATTACCGACGATAAAGTTTCTTACGCATTGAGCCTACGGGTTGAAAACACTGATCCAACCGGAAATGGACTGACCCCTGCTCCGCTCGTCGGCGCTCCGATTACCCTAAACGGCACTCCCAACACTCCTCGTATTCTCATCTCCGATGCAATTCCAACCGGAACACAACTCGCAACTATTCCTACTCCTCCCCCTGGTTGGAGAGCCGTTTACACCACTGATCCGGTCTCGACCAACGCAAATTCAGCAAGCTGGAAAACCTTCCCGCTCCAAGGTGCAGATACCTTAGCTGGCATCACTCGCGTTGGTTTTGTCAATGATCCCACTGTAATCACATCTGTCGCACCAGGAACGACTGTCACAGGGTTCTCGATTCAATTGGGCGTGAAATCTACCGCAACCTCACCGTTGACGATCGCAAATATTGCCCAAGCATTTGGTCAAACCTCTGGCACAACTACCCTCGTCTTCGATGAGTCTGGTGATCAAAATCCCAACAACTACAACGGGAGTAACCCTTCTGTGAATCCGATCGGCAGTGGTTTGATCAATAATCCCGCTAACCCAGAAACAGGAGTTGATTCAGGCAACAACAATACAGGAACAGGCACCGAAGGTGAGGCGAACGTTTTTACAATTTCAGTCGCAGTTCCTTCATCAATCCAGAATGGTCCGATCAATGCGCCAGATGCGATCGGTCCAACTAGCAACAATGATGACTTTACCAATGCTTCATCGCTGATTCCGCCGAATCAAGCACCTGGCTCAACGCTCGATCCTGCGCCCGTTGCCTTTACCAACACGGTTAAGAACAATGGAACCAGTCCTGGAAGCGTTACCTTAGCTCCGACCACGCCACCAATCGCAACCGATGTACCCGACAACACGACCGTCACCATTACCTACGGCAGTGACTCAGTTGCGTATAGTTACAACAAGACGACAGGTTTTACCATCACCTCTAGCACGGTCGGTTCAAACAAGCCAATCACGCTCCCACTTGCGGCGAACCAATCGGTTAACTATGGAGTAGAAGTCAATCTACCAACTGGAACGCCTTTGTCTACAGATGTCAATCGTGGCTTTCCAGTACCGATCGTGGCTGCGATCGACACCAACAATGACAGCACCCCCGATGCTCAAAACATGACGATCGATCGTGTCTACACGGGCTACTTAAAGATGCTCAAAGAATCACGGGTGCTTCAAGGTACAGGTTCAGCCGTTCAAGGCAGTGATGGCACCTTTAGCTCTACCCCGAAATTTCCAGCACCCGGCAACATCATCGAGTACCGCATCACCTACAGCAACATTTCTGACCCACAAACAGGAACCGGAAATATCATCCTCAATGCCAACAAGGTCGTCATTACCGAGGATGGAACGCTGAGTACGACTGCGGGAGATGGCAAAAACAACTGGGCACTCGACAACGACGGCAATGGTGTGATCGATACCAGCAACATTACTGGATCTGCGATCGATTCGGGTGCTTCCACCATCACCTTTTTCAGTGGTCAACCCGCAAGCAATCTAGGCAGCGATCAAACCGGAACCACGGTGAATACAGATGTCACTAAGTATGTTGATACCGTGACGGGCATTGTGGCACCGGGTTCACCTCGTACATTTACCTTCCAGCGCAAGGTGAACTAGCTCGACCTCAGCGAGTTCGGAGCAGATCGAGAGCAACGAACTCGCATCCTAGTCTCAAAGTTTTCTGTAAAACGTGTTCTAACAAGTTGAAGAGGTTCAGTTCGATGAAAAAAGTGTCCAAGCAAGTTTCGATCGCGATTTCTGTGGCTGCATTTACGATTGCGATTCCCTTAATGAGCCATTCGCCTGTGATGGCGCAATTGCAGCAGATGGGAGATGCGATCGCACAAACGCTCAACCGTCCTCAGATCAAGTTAACTCTGGGTGTTGAGAAACAAGTCGTTAACTTAGATCAGAACAACCAAAAAGCAGTTTCCTGGAAAGCACTAGAAGGCAAAGTGTCCGTCAATCCTGGCGATGTATTGCGCTACAGCGTGACGGGTCGAAATGAAGGCGATCGAGCAGCAAAAAATTTAGTCGTGTCCCAACCGATTCCGAAACAGATGATTTACGTTTTGCGATCGGCAACCAGCGACAGTAATGCGAAAACAACTTACAGCATCGATAACGGCAAGAGTTTTGTCGAAAATCCTACTGTAACTATCAAGCTTGCTAACGGACAAGTTGAAACTCGTCCAGCACCCGCAGAAGCTTATACACACGTTCGCTGGAGCTTTGGTGACACGGCTTCTAAAGCAACAGTCAATGCAATGTATCTAGTGAAGGTGCGCTAGAGGTCTTACCTACTTCTTAATTTTTACCGAATGATGAGCGCTAAGGGAATCATTCCCTAGCACTCATCATAGTGCCTGCGCGACTGTTTTCTCATTTCTAGTCATTTCTCTCACAGTGCGATCGTCCAAATCGATCGAAGTGCCCAAATCTCGAAACCTGTGAGTTGAAGAGGAGAATCTAAAGTGACCCGTCCTCGATTCAGATTTTTATCCTACCGCTGCCGTTGGCTCCGCTGGTTTGCGACTTTTCTAGTGAGCACTGTTGTTTTTCATACAGTGTCAATTGAAGTGCCTTTTATGACTAACCAGGCATTCGCTCAGAACCCCACTGCTATCGCTAAAAACCGCCCACGTCTATCTAATCAAGCAACTTACACCTATTCTAACGATAGTTCCAGCCAGCAATTCTCTGGCGTTTCAGTTCAACTCAGTACTCAAACAAAACCTTTAGTTGATCCACTCGGACGAATTGTAGGCTGTGGGGGTGCGCTTTTACCAGACTATACCGGATTCTCAGTCGGCATCTATGAAAACAATCCAGTCGATCCAACACAAACAGAACTGGGTAACTTAGTTTCCTTGACTCGTACCGAAGTACCTGACATTCCTCGTAATGGTGTGCCTGGTGGAATAGAGCCGAACGGACAGAACCTGAATCCATTTTTCCTCTCGAATGCGACCCAGGGAGACTTACGCGGAAGGTATAACTTCTTGCTCGATCCAAATAAAGGACAACTCGCCCCTGGAAGAACTTATATCATCGTCGTTACTCCACCAGCAGATTCAATCTATACACAGAGACGGATCAGAATTCAAATCATTGACAGTACGGGAACTAGCGGAAATAACATTATTCGCTATGTTGCGACTTCGCTAGATGGACAACCGATTAGTGCGATCGGAGATACGCGCGTTGAAGACACCATTGCGTCTGTTGCAAACGCTGAATTAATTGGACTGGATCTATTTGCATTACGGTTCACCACACAGTTATGTCAACCTGAGCAAGCACAACTGATCAAGACTGCCGATCGTGCTACCGCAGAGCCAGGAGATTCTGTCATTTACCACCTCGTAGTTAGAAACCAGACTGACATTGATTTAACTCAAGTTGTTTTAACTGACAGCTTACCTGTAGGGTTTCGGTTCTTGAGTGGATTGGTGCAAGGGGAAATTGATAGTCAGCGGGTTGAAGTCACCGCAGAAGAGCGCGGGTCTACCATCATTTTTCGATCGTCCGCACAGGTTCCTTCTGGAAAAGTGCTAGACATTGCCTACGCTGCTCGTTTAACACCAGATGCGATTCGAGGTTCTGGGCGCAATACCGCAACATTGAATGCACGACGCTTAGATAATCAATTCGAGATTATAGACGGTCCCGCAACGCATCAACTCCGAATCCGCAAAGGAATAATCTCGGATTGCGGCACGATTATCGGTCGTGTGTTTATTGACAAAAACTTTGATGGCGAACAACAACCCGGAGAACCCGGAGTTCCGAATGCTGTGATCTTCCTAGAAGATGGCAATCGCATTACGACCGATGCAAAAGGTGTATTCTCCGTGATCAATGCTTTACCGGGCTACCGGACAGGGGTGTTGGACTTGAGTAGCGTACCAGGTTACACCCTTGCACCCAATCGATATTTCAGTGAACGCAATAGCCAATCTCGCTTGGTGCATTTAGCGCCGGGTGGCATGGTGCGAATGAATTTTGCGGTCACGCCTACGTCTGGAAAGGCAGCGCAGAAATGAACAAAGTGTCTCTTGCTTCAGCAAAATTAGCTCTCTTGCATGAATGTCTGACGAATCAAATTCGCGTAAGAAGGCGATTCGTTAAGGTGATCCGTCAGAATGCTTACTTTGCGATCGCGGGTAGCGTGAGTTTAATGGCATCCGTCCCGCCTGCCCATGCTGAAATGGCTGTGATTCCGAATTCATCTACGGCGGCGATCGAGAAACAGGCGCAAGTCACAAAATCACCTTCAGCACCCCTCCGGATCGCAGCACCAATTCCAGGAAACGCTCCTGAAGTATCTGTAGGAATGGCTGCAATTCAAGTCAGCAGCCCTACGCCGAATGCAGTGTTAGATGTACCTGCTGCGACAGTTGTGCTGCGATCGCCACTTGCCGCCAAGGTGGAGTTACGGGTGAATGGAGCGTTAGTTGATTCGTCTTTGATTGGACGTACGGAAACGGATACAACCACAAAGACTGTTACCCAAACTTGGTATGGTGTCTCCTTGCAAGAAGGCGAAAACACAATCACTGCAACCCTTGTAGGATCATCAACTTCGGCAACATCAACGAAGGTGAAAGTTCGGGGCGCACCAGCATCATTAAAGGTTAGAACTGTAGAATCGAGAATTCCGGCAGATAGACGATCGACTGTAACCATTCAAGGAGAACTGTTAGATCAGCAAGGAAATCGATCGAATCGAGACGGATTGTTGACGTTAAGTGCAACGGCGGGTGAATTTGTCGGAGATGATGCTTCGTTAGAACAGCCTGGATTTCAAGTGAAGGTGCGGCAAGGTCAGTTTAGTGCTCAATTGCGATCGGGACTCGAAGCCAAAACAGTCAGAATTCGCGCCGTCACCGCAGATTTAGAAGCCTTTACCCAAATCAATTTTGAAACGAATTTGCGTCCGTCGATCGCGACAGGGGTGATCGATTTGCGCTTGGGTAAACGAGAGACGGATTTTTATCGCAGTTTTCGGGACTTTCTGCCGATCGATCTCGATTATTCTTATCAAGTTGATGCTCGTGCAGCCGTATTTGCTACCGGAAGAATCGGAGAATGGCTATTTACTGGAGCTTATAACAGCGATCGACCCTTAAATAAAACCTGTGATGACACAGTGCGATTATTTCGAGAGCAACAGTTCTGCGATCAAAATTATCCCGTTTATGGAGATAGTTCTGAATCGATTGTTGTTGCACCTTCGATCGATTCGGTTTTTCTCAGATTTGAGCGCACATCGCCTGTTGCTACCGCAGGCACGGACTACGCAATGTGGGGCGACTTTAACACCGAGGAATTTGCTCGACGATCGCAAGAATTCACCTCAACGACCCGCCAACTGCATGGATTCAAGGCAAATTACAACATTGGAAATTTACAAATCACGGGTTTATTTGCCAATAACGTTCAGGGATTTCAGCGGGATACGATCGCGCCCGATGGGACGAGTGGATTCTATTTTCTATCTCGTCGTCTGTTGGTCGAAGGCAGTGAAGATGTCTTTCTAGAATCGGAAGAATTGAACCGTCCCGGAACTGTCTTAGAGCGTAAACGACTCAATCGCAATACCGATTACGAAATTGATTACGATCGGGGTTCGCTTCTATTTCGTCAACCGATTTTAAGAACAGATATCGCCCAAGACGGAACGCCTCTGGTTCGCCGCATTATTGTTACTTACCAATACGATACTCCCGGAAGCGATACTAGCATTTACGCGGGTCGCACCCAGTACCATTTCTCTCGCGAACAAAACCGAGAAAGTTGGATTGGAGCAACTTACCTTAAAGAAAATCAGGGCGATCGCAATTTTGAACTTTACGGAGCCGATGCCTTCGTTTCGCTCGGTGCAAATTCCCGATTGTTGGCGGAATATGCTCGCTCTAATCATGTTTCAGATTTTTTAGGATCGGTTGCGGGGTCTGCCTATCGTGTGGAACTCGAAGGGGAAATTGCGCGAGGAATTCAAGCACGCGCATATTACCGATCGGCAGAATCAGGATTTGCAAACAATGCAACGGTCAGCTTTACACCTGGACAAACTCGCTACGGAACTCAAGCCACTGCTGCGATTTCACGCGATACCAATCTTCGGTTTCAGTACGATCACGAAGACAATAAAGGCATTGCGTCTCAGCCACTCCTAACCTTAGAAGAGTTACTCACACCGCGCCAAGAAGCGGTTCCAGGTAGTGCAGTTGATAACTCGCTTACAACTATTTCTGCTGGCGTTCAGCAGAGGTTTGGAGCTTCAGAATTAACCGTAGATTGGCTATATCGCGATCGCAGCGATCGACTCAATCCCAGTGTTTTCACTACTACCTCTGATCAACTGCGATCGCGCCTCACCTTACCGATCAATCAACGCCTCACCTTTCTGGCACAAAACGAAACGACGCTATCTTCGCAAGTCGATGCCGTGTACAACGATCGTACTTTACTAGGCTTAAATTGGTCTGTAGTTCCTGGTGTGAATGTGCAACTTGCTCAACAGTTTTTCACACGCGGACAGTTCTCTGGACAATCGATCACCAGTCTTGGAGTTACTGGAGATTACAAACTGGGTTCTGATACTACGTTAAGCGGTCGCTACTCGATTTTTAATGGTGCAAATCGTCTGACTGCTCAAGGCGCGATCGGACTCAATCATAAACTTTCGCTTTCACCAGGTTTACGAATGGATTTTGCCTACGAACACGTATTTGGCGATTTTCTCGCGACGAATGCAACAGGAGCGCAGTTTCTTCAACCGTTTGCACCAGGTCAAAGTGCTGCTTCAGTCGGGATTCAAGGCGGTGATAGTTACAGTGTTGGAATCGAATATACTGGCAGCAAAGAGTTTCAGGCAAGTGCTCGATTTGAACATCGCAACTCTACTGCTGGAAGTAACACCGTGTTTTCATCGGGTGCAACGGGTAAATTGAGTCCCGCATTAACCGCATTGCTACGCTATCAGCAAGCCAGTGCTGCAAATCAAACTCTAGCAGCATTGGGAGATACCGCAAATCTTAAATTAGGGCTAGCATACCGCGATCCGAATGACGATCGATTTAATGCTTTACTGCGCTATGAATACCGAAAGCATCCTTCTAGCATTCCCGATAGTATCCTCTTTGGCAGTGGTTCAGGCTATGAAGATCATCTCTTTGCTTTAGAAGGAATCTATGCACCAAATTGGCAATGGGAATTTTACGGAAAGTTTGCGCTGAGGGATAGTACCTCTTATTTAGCAAGTGATTTAGTTGGAACGAGTACAGTCACGCTCACACAAGCACGAGCAACTTACCGCTTTAACTACAACTGGGATCTTGTTGGTGAAGTTCGTTGGATCAATCAAGCAAATTCAGGCTTTAATGAAACGGGTTTTGTCCTAGAAGCTGGCTACTATTTGACACCAAACTTACGTCTTGCAGCAGGCTATAGCTTTGGTCGAGTTGGCGATCGAGATTTTGACGGAGCGCGATCGGCTGGAGGACTGTATCTTGGTTTGACCGTAAAAGTCAACGAATTGTTTAACGGGTTTGGACTTCAAAAAATTCCCTCCCCCAAAACTCAGACCGATCAAGTCACACATAGACCCGTGGAAAAACCGACAGAGCAATCCACAGCAAACAATCCAACCCCCTAAGCAGGCATCAAGCGTAGGACTTTCATGTTTTCTAAAGTTACCCCCCAACTGACGACTAAACAAATGCAACAGAGCCGTTTCTTAAACCGCTGGAAGCCTCGCGTGAGATTTGCGTTAATTCCCGTCAGCTTCGCGATCGCAGGACTTGCCCTAATTGCCGAACGGGCGAATGCCAGCGTGGCGATCAATAAAAGCTTTAATCCGATCTCCGTTGTGGTAAATCAGCCTTCAACACTGACGATCGAACTGTCTAATCCAAATTTGATTCCTGCAAACAACACGACTTTTTCCGACACCTTGCCTGCGGGTGTTATCGTTGCCCCTTCACCGAATCTAACCAACTCCTGTGGTGGAACAGTCACCGCAACTGCTGGTAGCGGTGTGGTGACTCTAACCAATGGCACAATTCCAAAAGCAGTCGGTGGAGTCGTGGGGCAGTGCCAAATCTCTGTGAGTGTTATTTCAGCCGCATCAAACACTTACGTCAACCAAATTCCAGCGAATACGGTGAATTCCTCATTGGGTTCAAATCCCCAATCAGCAGATGCAACATTGCTGGTTATTTCCGCTGCTCCGGTGACAGGCAATAAAACCTTTTTGCCTGCGAACCTGCATGGAAATGGTAGCCCTACCACCATGACCATTACCCTGAATAACTCTAATGCAATCTCGTTGACGAATGCCGCCTTTACTGATCCCTTGCCATCAGGTCTACAAGTTGCCGCTACACCTACAGCCTCAACCACTTGCACGGGAGGAACTGTAACAGCAACGCCAGGAAGCACCTCGGTCAGCTTGAGCGGTGGCACCATTCCAAGTTCAGGATCTTGCACAGTGACTGTGCGACTCGAAGCAAGTAGCCCCAGTACTTACCAAGATGCAAACGTCACCAACTCGATTCCGGCAAACAATTTGACGACAGCGCAAGGAGTAACCAATACGAGTGTAATTCAAGGGACGGTGAGAGTTCAGAAGGGCGCATCAGTCGGTAAAGCATTTGCTCCAGGAACGATTACTGTTGGCGGAACCTCGGTGCTGACCATAACCCTGTCAAACTTTAACAGCACACAGATCACTGGGGCGGACATTGTAGATAATGTGCCAAATGGCGTGACCGTCACCAGTTTGGCAAGCAATACCTGTGGTGGCACTACAAACATTACAGCCACTCAAGTTCAATTGACAGGCGGGACAATTCCGACAGCACCAACTGGTACGGGTGCGGGTACTTGCCAGATTCGAGTAAATGTAACTTCAACTACTCCTGGCTCTTATAACAATACAATTGCAGCAGGTAACTTTAACGGCGTTAGCTATTCTGCAACAAGCGCCACGCTGATCGTTAACGCCGCAAGTCCAATTTCTCTATCAAAAAGCTTCTCCCCTAGTACTGCCTCCCAAGGAACGCAAACAACTTTAACTATCAATTTGGTAAATACGTCTAGTAATCCAGCAAACATTACATCATTTACGGATGCTCTGACGACGATGGGAACTGGATTTACTGTAGCAGCAAGTCCGGCTGCTACAACGACCTGTGGAGGAACGGTGACTGCCACCCCTGGCAGTACTTCCATCACGAAAAACGATGGCACCATTCCGGCGAATGGTTCTTGTAACATTGTGGTTCCGGTTGCGATCGCGATCAATGCCCTCATTAATAGTCGAACAAATACGATCGCGGTCAACGGCTTGCAAACCAGTGCGGGGAACAACGTTACGACTGCAACTGCCAACCTCAATGTCCAACGAGCAGTTTCCCTTGCCAAAGCTTTTAACCCATCCACGGTACCGCTCAATGGTGTATCTCGCTTAACCATTACGATTTCGCGCCCGACGACGGGTCCTCTCCTCACGGGCATGAGTGTCACTGACCCCCTACCATCTGGGCACACCGTTAATACCACGCCCAATATTACGAATACTTGTGGAGGGACTGTGAATGCAGCAGCGGGAGCATCCTCAATTACGCTAACTGGTGGAAGTTTAAGCACGACCAGTTGCCAAATCAGTGTTGATATAAAAGCTCCTGGAACGACGGGTTCTTCTACCAATACCATTCCGGCTAATGCCATTGTGACCGTTCAAGGCGCAACGTACAACACAGCGGCAACGGCAACGTTGAATCGCATTGGTAGCTTTCTCAGTTTGAACAAAGCCTTTACCCCCAACAGTATTACTTCTGGTGGCAGTTCCACACTTTCCATTCTGATTAGCAATAACAACTCGAATGCCATTAACCTGACCAACGTTGCCTTAACCGACCTTTTCCCCGTTGGCATGATCATTGCAAACACGCCTTCACCCAGCTTTACAGGATCTGGCTGTAGCGGGGCAACCATTACCGCGACTCCAGGAGCAAATCAGGTTTTGATTAGTGGTGCTAGTATTACTGCAAATGCGGTCTGTACCCTCTCTGTGAAGGTGACTTCTAACTTTGCCGGAAACCTGACCAACGTAATTCCGGTGAATAGCGTAACTTCGTCTGAGAGTGTAACTAATACCAACCAACCTTCAGCAACCCTGACCTTACTAGGAGTCAGTGATCTGGAGATCGTGAGTAAGTCTGATGGAGTAACGAGCATTGCTCCTGGAGCATCAACGGTTTACACCATTGTGATTCGCAACAACGGTCCTGATAATGTTGCGGGTGTGAGTGTTACTGACTTTGCTCCTCCTGGCATGACCATTAATTCTTGGACGTGTAGCACAACAGCGGGTTCTGCTTGTAGCGCGGCTTCAGGAACCGGAAATCTAAATACAACGATCAGCTTAGCGAATCAGGAAACAGCAACCTTTACGGTCAATGCCACGATCGCCCCAACGGCAACTGGCTCGATCACCAATACTGCCCAGGTTACTCTACCTCCTACCGTAACTGATCCAGATACAAGCAACAATACGGCTCAAGATACGGACACGATCGCTGCTGCAACTGAGCCGAATGTTCTCTTGGTAAAACGCATCACTGCAATCAATGGCAGCACAACCACGATCGATGGAGATAATCTTGCACTTTACAAAGATGATCCGACCAATCCTTATGATGACAATACGTTAGACAGTCCTGCACCCAATCCCGTTGATACTGATAAATGGCTGAATCCGAGTACATTCTTGATCGGAGGCATTAACGGCGGCAATATTCAACCCGGTGACGAAATCGAGTACACAATTTATTTTCTTTCTGCGGGTACTGCGACTGCTAATAATGTCTTGTTTTGCGACCTCGTTCCTCAAAACGTTACCTTTGTTCCCACGGCATTCAATGGGTATGCAACAAAAGCAACGGGTGGTTTGCCAAACAGCGATCGCGGAATTCAATGGCTTTATAACGGTCAGACCGAATCCTTGACCAATCTCAACGATAGTGATGCTGCTCAATACTTCTCACCGAACAACGATCCGACTCGTACATACCCGACTGTAAATTGTGGAGGTGCAAACACTAACGGCGCGATCGTGGTGAATTTGGGCAACTTACCCAATGCAACCGCACCCGGAACTCCAACGAAGTCTTACGGATTCGTGCGGTTTCGGGGTCGGGTGAAATAGCACAAAAATCTTCAGAGCTAAGTCCACATCACAGATGACCAGGTTGACCAAATAAAGATACCGACTGCAACAATCGCTAAAACGACTTCGATCAAATTCCCGATCAGTGCGCCAAATCCGATTCCGAAGCTCACTTTTCCGGCAGTTTTTATCCGTTCAGAAGTTGGGAGATTGCGGTTATAGAGATACTCTCCGACAAATCCGCCGAGTAGACCGCCTAAGAGAATTCCAGCGATCGGGCCGCCCACTGGCAAAGCAGGTAACAATCCAAAAAAGCCGATCGCCATTCCCGCAAACATTCCATACTGACCCCATTTACTAGCTCCAACTTGCTTGGCTCCCCAGTAGGATCCCAACCATTCCACCACAGCACTCAGAATCAGCGCCACAAAAATCAATCCTAACGGCAGTAAGGGAATGGCAAACTTTGTCACCACACACCAGACCAGAATTGCCGCCAGAATCAAAGTTGGTCCTGGCACTCCCGGCAGCACTGCTCCTGCAACTCCCACCAGCATCACCGCGATTAATATCCAATACAGAATCATCAAATTCATGGTGTTTCTCCTATCTGCGGCGAACAGCTTGAGCAAAGCGATCGCGTCCATCTTCTAAATTGGGCGGTATTCCTTGAGGAAAGGTCTTTTGAATCGCAGCTTTCAACGTTTGCAAGCGATTTCCAGGATCGGGGTGAGAACTGAGGAACTCTGGTTTTCGTCCGCCCGAACTTTGCGCCAAAATTTGCATGAGTTCCAAAATGCCGCGCGGGTCGTAGCCTGCTTCAGTCATGAATTTTAGCCCTAAGCGATCGCTTTCCGATTCATCCTGCCGACCGTAGCGCAAATTGACCATTTGATTTGCCGCTTGAGCGAGTACGGCAG
>PSLO01000033.1:37555-41271 GCA_040289665.1 Leptolyngbya sp. ERB_1_1
AAGAGAAGTTCCTAGCCGTTGTTTTGCCAGATGCTCGGCTCCGTGTCGCCCAACGACGTGACCCACTTCATGCCCAAACACAGCCGCTAATTGTGCTTCTGAATTCATTCGTCCCAGTAGTGCCGCTGTAATAAAGACTTGACCCCCAGGAAGCGCAAAAGCATTGACTGTCTGGGCATCGCGCAGCAGATGGAACTCGAAAGGATAAGGGGATTTGGAGGCTTGCGATCGCTGAACCACTCGTTCACCGACCGCATCGATATAAGCTTGTAGCGATTCATCCGGAAAGAGTCCGCCGTGTCGGGCTGCCATTTGCTGACGGCTTTGCAGTCCGAGAACAATTTCTTGGCGGGGGGTCAGTTGGACTCTTTGGTTTTCGCCTGTGACGGGGTTGACGTTGGTGGTTCCAAAATAGCTAAACAGTCCGCCAACTGCAAAGACCAGCCCTAAGATCAATCGAATTAAAACGCTCACAGCAGAGATTCAACAATATGCGATCGATGTATTTTGAAATGCTCTAATTGAATAAATCAAGTAATCTAGGGATGCACTTCATGATTTGTTGCATGAACTTCGGGTACTGAATATTTCTGATGAATGCACCACTGCTATTATCGATTCGACGCTGGGGAATGAGTTGCCATCTCGCTGGATTGCTGGCAATTCTAGTGTGTTCACTTGCGCCGATTCCGTTTTTAGGTGCGCTGTTTCCTTATGTGGTTTGGCGACTAGGACGCGATCGACATCCGTTTATTGATGAGCAAGGACGAGAGGCGATTAACTTCCAACTCTCGATGTCGATTTATCTCTTGGTTGGTGTGATCTTGTGGATCTTTCTTGCTTTTACTACTTGCATGGTTGCCATTTCGGGAACTACGTCGAGTCAAAACGTTTTTAACAATCTTTTTTCTTGGTTCGTGCTACTTGGTATCGCAGCGATCGTGCTTTTTGCTGGATTTATGATTACAGTCATTGGCTTTGCCGCAGTGAAAGCGAGTCGGGGACAATCTTACCGCTATCCTTACACGCTACGGTTTTTGCAGTAGACTGAGCAAGACGCGATCGAAAAGCAATACGATGACAGGCTCTAAAATTGGTGTAGCAGTAGTCGGAACAGGATTTGGGCAGAAGGTTCATATTCCTGGGTTTCAGGCGCATCTGCGAACCGAATTGGTCGCTGTCTATCATCGGGACATGCAAAAAGCACAAGCAATCGCCCAAACTCATCACATTCCTCACGCTTGTTCGACGATCGGGGAAATTTTAGCAATTCCAGAAGTCGATGCGGTGAGCATTTCAACGCCGCCCTTTCTGCATTACGAAATGGCGAAAACGGTGCTAGATGCTGGAAAACATTTGCTGCTCGAAAAACCAACGGCATTAAATGTAATTCAGGCGAAAGACTTGTACCGTCGATCGCTCTCAAATCGCGTGATTACCAGCATGAACTTTGAGTTCCGCTTTGTTCCTGCGTGGCAGCATTTTGCCGATCTTTTGGCACAGAATTACGTGGGACAGAAACGATTGATCAAAATCGATTGGCTCGTCTCAAGTCGCGCGGATGCTACTCGTCCTTGGAACTGGTATGCGCAAAAAGAACAAGGCGGTGGCGCATTAGGAGCACTTGGATCGCACACGTTTGATTATGTTGCATGGCTGTTTGGAGAAGTCGATCGCTTAACTGCCAGTCTCAGCACCGCGATTCCAAACCGTCCTGATCTGCTCACAGGTGAACTCAAGCCCGTCGATTCTGATGACACTTGCAATCTCACCTTAGAACTAAAAGACGAGACTCCCTGCCAGATTTGTATCAGTTCTGTCACGACTCAAGGACGCGGACATTGGATCGAAGTTTACGGCGATCGTGGAACGCTCGTTCTTGGTAGCAACAATCAAAAAGACTACGTTCACGGATTTCAACTTTGGGGCGCACCTGTGGGACAAGAACTCGCAGAACTCGAAATCCCCAAGCAGTTTGCCTTTCAACAAGTCTTTGCAGATGGACGGATTGCACCGTTCATGCGCGTGATTGATCAATGGCTCATCGGTCTCGATCGACAAGAATCTCTCGCGCCCTCGCTCAAAGAAGGCGTGTACTCGCAATTACTGATGGATCTCGCACACGAATCAAACGAGACTGGAACTTGGGTGACAGTGCCGCAAGGGTAAGGCTTTAGATTTCCTCATCAGGCGAAACCTCCAAATACAATCGAATGAACTCGGATGCTGCGATCGGATTCACAGATTTCAATGCCCTGTAAATTTCGACGACGACTTCAGCAAGCGGATCGCGCTCACCTCTGAGCCAACGGCTAAAGTTCGATCGATTCACACCCATAATCGCTGACAGTTGATACTGCGTGATGCTGTAAGATTCCAGCACCTGCCTCAATGCACTCCCCGCTTTTGACATTTCTGTTCTAAACGACAGTTCTAAACAACAGTGGATGCTTTGAATATATAAGTTTTTAAACTCTGTGCAAATAAATCGAGTCGTTCCTATCCTGATCGTAATATTTTCTACGCCAATCGATACTTCAGCCACGCGCCCAACAGCGGCAGTGCAATCCGGTATCCTAGCTCGGCTCCGTAGACTAATCCTTTCTGCTCTAAGCTAGAAAGCGCACCCTGCAACCCGCCACCACGCGATAAATTGTGCTTTTGAATATACTCGCGCGAATGTGGGCTATCGGTGGGATCAAGCGCCAAACTTTCTAGAACCCGGACTTGGCTATTGGGTAACAGCAAAATGAGCGATTCAAACGTTACGGAAAGATCTTCAATCAGCGCGATCGCACTCCGCTCAACATGATGCGGCTGCACGATCGTCACTGGCTCAAAGTCCTTCCGATCAGTTTCGCGCTTACTATATTCCAGCCAAATTCGACGAGCAAGCGTGATTGAATCTCCAAAATGTCCTTGCACGTAGCTAAGAAACAGCAGTAAGCTCTCTGGCTCAAACTCCAGCCGTTCTTCTAACATCGCTTTGACAATCCACGTCTGCATCGTTTTATCCGACACAGGACTAAGCGACACGATTGGTAAATCCTTCGGCTCTGTCCAGCGTTCTGCCACCGTTGCAATGAGCGCATAACTCACCCGACTTTGCCGCTGAACTTCTTGCCGTAAATATTGCTCCCATTTGTTCGCCCGATCGAACGATCGTAGATGGGGAAAATTGAGAAAAACAATCACAACTCGGCTATTCAGCCATTCTGCTAACGCTTGCGGTAGGGTCAACAGCGCTTCAAACAATGTCCATTCTTTACCCGGCGACTTGTGCCAAACAAGCTGAGATCTGCCATTGGTCGATCGCAAAATGAACGGATGTTCTTTGCTCCAGCGATCGATGAAGGTCAATTCTTCGTGTGATTCAAATGTTGCAACGATCGCATCTGCGAGTAATGTCAAGAATCGCTCATAGTTCGTGGCGCGGAGGCAGTCAATTTCCAACACTCTTGCGCCACAATCGCGAGCCGCAGCCCGAATCAGCGTCCGTCGCCCAATTCCGGGCACACCCGCTAACAGAACATCACGATCACTCAACAAAATTTGACTCACTTGGTCTAATTCTTGCTGTCGCCCGATTAATTGAGGTGGAAGAAACGGATGACTCACCATCACTAAAAATAGTTTGAAACGGCTTTGTTGCATGAATCATAAACGCTAAGAGATTTCCGACAGATTCAATGACTTAACGCACAACTCGAACGGTA
>PSLO01000171.1:0-4579 GCA_040289665.1 Leptolyngbya sp. ERB_1_1
CTTTCACATATCATTTAGGATTGCTATATTAAGTCCAGCGATGTGAATGATTATTTGAGAGAAATTACAGGACAAGACTTTACAGCAAAAGACTTTCGGACATGGGCATGAACCGTTTTAGCGGCTTCTCATTTAGCCGAAATTGGCAAGTTTACGTCGCAGACTGCTGCGAAAAAGAACATTACGCAAGCCGTTAAATCTGTGTCATCTTATTTAGGAAATCGTCCTGCAACTTGTCAGAAATATTACATTCATCCGAGTGTTTTAGAAGCGTATCTCGATGAATCGCTGCATGATGTTGTGGAAAAACATAGCGCGATCGTGATTGAGGATTGCCACGCGCTTCAAGCTGAAGAGTTAGCCGTCGTTGCTTTACTGACCGAAAAGACATCCTGAGAAGAGACTAGAATTAACGCGATTTGGCTGCGGATAGAGCGTTTACTATTAAGCAGACGGCGCAATTGTAAACCCCTGCTGTACCCAAATTCGATTTAATCTGGTCATATGAAACGCCGCGCTCACGGTAAAGTAGGGAAGGATTTATTAAGAAGCTTTACATTGGGTTCATGGATCTGCGATTTCTGTTCAGTCAGCTACTCGTCCAATTCCTTCTCGGAATCTCTGCGATCGTCCTTGCAGAACTGATACGGGACGCTTACCACCTTGCTGGTCATTACTGGCAACCCTTGAAACGATTTCATAATTTACATCACAAAGCCTATCGTCCTGATTTAACGATCGCGAGTTTAGAAACGTACCAGCGGGCGCAACTCTACAATGATGTGCCTGAAGCAATGGCGATGTTTAGCGCCACAACGCTACTCGCAGGACTTACCCAAATGCCGGGATTCTGGCTCGGTTCGCTGTATTCGTTGGTGTTTCTGATTCCAGCTTTGGCGCGATCGCAAGGACTACTTTTACAAACCGATGTCACGCACAAACCGGGCGACTTGATCGACTTGCCGAAGCCCTGGATTGTGAACCGTACTTATCATTGGCGGCATCATTTTGATCAGCCGAACGCTTATTTCTGTGGTCACTTTACGATCGTAGACAAAATGCTAGGAACGAGTTTGGCACTCAAAGATAAGGTGGTAGCGGTGACGGGAGCATCAGGCGCACTTGGGCAAGCGTTAGTGGCAGAATTAACGCGGCAAGGTGCAAGAGTGATCGCGTTGACGACAAGCGAGAACGCACAGTTTGATTCTAAAGTCGAGGTGCTGCGCTGGCAGATTGGAGCAGAGGAAGAACTACGATCGCGCCTTCAAAAGGTCGATATTTTTATTCTCAATCATGGAGTGAATGTGCATAGCGATCGTTCTAAAGCAGCAATTCAGACCTCGTATGAAGTCAATACATTCTCTACTTGGAAGCTTGCAGAATTGTTTTTAGAGACTGTAACTGAGTCTTCTCATAAAGCGATTAAAGAGCTTTGGATCAATACTTCAGAAGCAGAAGTTAACCCCGCTTTTAGTCCGCTTTATGAGTTGTCGAAGCGCACTTTAGGCGACTTGATTACATTGCGGCGATTAGATGCGCCTTGTATTATTCGCAAACTGATTTTAGGTCCGTTTAAGAGTCAACTTAATCCTCATGGTGTAATGTCTGCACCTGGAATTGCTTGGGCGATCGTGGCTTTAGCAAAACGGGATTTTCGAGACATTATTGTGACAATCAATCCAATTACGTATGCGGTATTTCCGGTAAAAGAGGCGTTGCAGTCGCTTTATTTTCGGTTATTTACGCGATCGAATTCCTAAAATCTTTGGGGGTTGGTGTGAGTTCGATCAGCCGTTGATCGAACTCACATCAAAGCTACACGCGAACCGACTGCGGTAGAACTCGACTAAGAATCGCATACATTACGCCGCCGAAACAACGCCATTAATTGGTGCAACACCGAAGTCTAATGAGCCAGAAAAATACGCGATCGATGCCCCCACAACATAAGCAATCACCCCTGCCCAATTGAACGCGGGCAGCGGCGATTCCAGCGATGGGAAAGTTCCCCTACGGTGAAGCCAATAATCTGCCATGATGATGCCGCCAACTGGAGGAATCACCGTTCCGAGAAATAGCAGGAACGGAATCATATTTCCGTAGATTCTACCCAGGGCGAGGACGAGCGCGAAGGTAGCTCCACCTAACACAAAAGCAGTTCGTTTTGAAGTGCGGAAGAAGTTACTGCCTGCGATCGAGAAGGCATAAATTGTATTGTCTTGCGTTGTCCAAACATTCAAAATCAACAGAATTAATCCACCTAACAGCAATCCTTGTTTCGCCATTGCCTCGATTAAATCGTTTGTGCCGTACACCAAGGTACAAAATGCACCTGTGAAAACGAGCAGACCATTGATGAACAGAAAGGCAGACAAGGTACTCCAAACGGCATTCTTGGTTGAATCAGCAAATCGGCTCCAATTCGTTGCTTGAGTTCCACCAGAGATAAACGTTGCGATTACGACTCCGATCGCTTCTGTAATTCCGATCGACTTGGTTGGCACTAAAGAAAAGAGATCACCCGCATCGCGAGATCCGATCGCTAAACTTAACGCGATCAAGATGAGCATTGCTGGAACTGCCAATCGGCTCAACCAATCCATTGCAGTGTAGCCCATATAAGCGGTTACACAAAACGCATAGGTAAAAAACACGATCGCAAACCACTCTAGGGATGACGGAAGATTCAGTAACTTCAACAGCGCACTTGCAATAAACGCATTCGTTACGGCATACCAACCGATTTGAGTAAAGCCCAAAATAAAATCAACCCAACGCGAGCCGATCGCACCAAAACTAAACCGCGCCATTAGCACTGTACTCAGACCACTTTTTGCAGCAATATACGCAAGTGCAGCACAGTATGCCCCTAATGCCAAATTCCCGATCAGCATCACCCAGATCATGTCTGCAAATCGCAGTGACGATCCGAGTGTGCCACCTGCGAGGAGCGTCGTCGAAGTCAGCGCAAATCCCATTAACAAAGGAGCCAGCGACCAAATCGGTCTACGATCGGATAGAGGCACAGCAGACAATGGATAGTCCTGACTTGCCTGAGAGCGATCAGCGACTTGTGGTTCACCAATAAGACTCATACAAATTGCCTATTGACTTCTCCGTCATTTGAAAAAGGCGGATTCTAAGCGGATGTTGCTACGCGCTCTGAAGAGACGATTCGCAACGCTTACGATATGATTTCTTCAATCCCTTGAATAGATCGTATCGTTTTGGCAGAGTCAAAACTGCCCTAACGGACTCGGTTAGAACGATGCCTAACTGTGCCGATACCTTTCTGAGGATATTAGCCGCCCCATTGCAATCTGCATTAATCAGAATGCTTTGAGCGGTTTTGTATTGCCCCCGTTTGATGCGCTTTCCCGATGGTTTCCAGCTTGCGGGTTTTTCACCGTATGTTGGCAAGAAATCCTCATCAACGAATGACGCTTTCGAGGTGTACGATTCTTCAGTTTCAGTAAACTGGATGCCGCTTTCTTCGCACAGTTGCTTAATGCGATTCTTCAATCGCGATGTGGGAATCTGCACAAATTCTTGATTGTTCTTCGTGCCGATATTGATTCCGTCTTTGTTGCCTTCATTCCAACCGAAAACGACATGACCGATACGGTTTTCAAGGCAGTGATTGATTACTAATCTTGCTGCTTTGTTAATCGCATCTCTAATTTGACGGTTACGTTTTTCGGTGATTCTAGCTAACTCGAAATCCCAGTATTTAGCAGGCTTGCCAGTTTTGAGAGAGGCAACGCGGCGATTGTAATTCTGGTTAATCGATTTGAGCTTGCGTCCGTCAACGATGAAACTTTTACCGCGTGTTGAGACACAGGTTAACCAGTTTGATAGACCTGGATCAATCCCTAGTGCTTGAGTTGAATCTAATCCTAAGTGACAGGTTGCGCCATCGTTGCCATGCTTATAAACGTACTCAGCATAGAATTCGTTGTTTCTGGGCAGAATTCGCAACTCTACAATTTGATCTGCTTTGATGCCAAAAGCACCATTGATTCTAAGTTCTGACAATCCAAAATGTTCTTTGACAGACGCAGCATTTTCTTGGCTAATCGGGATTCTGCATTCACCCGTTTCGATATCAAATTGTAACGCCTGTGCAGGAAACGTAATTGGGGCTAAGCCGCCTTTTGTCCGATAATTCGGCATTCTAGGCTTATCAACTTCTCCCTTAAAGAACAATTGCAGCAATTTGTTGAAGCTGTTGAAAGACTCAGAAACGCTCTTTAACGTCTGTTGAGCGCATTGACCTCCTAGCACCTTGTAATGAGGATTGTCTTTCATAACGCTACACAGTTGAGCATATGGCGCTCTCACTGTTTTTGTTTTGAACTCTGAGCGGTAAAAACCGTCGGCATCAAAGAATTCAACCCGTGGGCAATCCTCAAAGTGAGATTGACGTACCTCAAACAAAGTGGAGTTAATCAAGCGATTTGAATGTTGGCACTGATGCGCCAAATACGCCATTACTTCGTCGGAAACATTGAGTTTAATTGGCTTTGTTGCATGAATAACTAGAAACGGTAACCTGTAGAACAGGAGAATTGTCAGACTT
>PSLO01000172.1:0-4525 GCA_040289665.1 Leptolyngbya sp. ERB_1_1
ACCGTTCGAGTTGTGCGTTAAGTCATTGAATCTGTCGGAAATCTCTTAGCGTTTATGATTCATGCAACAAAGCCGAGACTGACTATCAACCACCGCTTCGGATGGACTCGGATAGCGCCCAACTTCGATGCGGGTGCAGCGAACCAAACGGTCATGCAGGTTCAGCCACGTTCCGTCTTTGCGCCAATTGCGAAAGTAAGTGTACACCGTTTGCCATGCCGGAAAGTCTCCGGGTAACGCTCGCCATCGCACACCTTCGACCAAAATGTAGAAGATCGCGTTGAGGATGTCCCATAAATCCACTTCTCGCGGTCGCCCGCCCGGTTTTGCTTCGGGCAGTAAATCTCTCAAAAGTTCATATTGAGCAGGACTCAGATTACTCGGATATGATTTACTCGTGTAGCTCTCTTGGTGCTGTTCTTTATGTATTTACAGCTTATAACCGGAGAGCTTTTTTACCCCCTTCATTGTCTTTTTAAACACCCTCTAACTGTGCCCAAGCAGCAGTAGAATAATGTGCATTCTGATCTGCGTTAGCCTTGAGTTGGAAGAGCTAGGAGATATTTGAAGATGTTGAAATCTACAATTACGGCTGAAGGAAAAGCACTGATTCCAGAGCCAGTACAACAGTTACTGAACTTGCAACCCGGCGATCAAATCGATTTTGTCATTACAGAAGATGGAAAGGTGTATGTGCAGCCTGCTGCAATCGATGTGCGCGAGTTGTCTGGGCTTCTCTATCAACCAGATCGGGAACCTGTTTCGCTAGAAGAGATGGATGCTGCAATCGCCCAATGTGCAGGAGAGTCAATTTGATCGGGCTAGATACAAATGTGTTGGTACGCTATTTGACACGAGATGATGAAGCACAATGGCGGATCGCAAATGATCTGATTAGCGGGGCTGTAGAGGCAGGCGAAACTTGCTTGATCAACAATATTGTCCTTTGTGAATTGATTTGGGTATTACGATCGCGCTACAGAGTCAGTCGCACCGATTTGATCGATACGCTAGAACGGTTGCTCAGAGCGAGTACTTTTGTGTTTGAGAATAAACTTGCTGTGCAGCGAGCGGTTTTGCAGATGAAACAAGGAAATGCTGATTTTTCTGACTATCTAATCGTTGAGGTGAATCAGCAGCAGGGATGTACTGAAACTGTGACGTTTGATGCCAAGCTTAGAGCACTTGAACAGGTTCGATCGCTGTCCTAATCATTCACTCAAGGCATTCTTTGTCAGGGAGTTCGAGAATTGTTGTTGCTTGTCGATCGATTAATGCTTGTAGTATCGAGAGTTGTTGTTCAAGTTCAACGATCTCGTTTCGTCGCTGGATTCTAGCGAACCAATCAACTTCTTGTCGATTAACGAACGAAGCGACAAGAAAGCCAAATTAATCTTCTGACATTCCCTCCATCTGTCTTAACAGCGACAGCACTTGAACTGCTTCATCAAGCGTGACTTGTGCAGTCGTCTTTCGGAAGTGTTCCAGAATGAACCATTTGTACTCAGGTAACGACCATCCGAGCCGTACCGTTTCTCGAAAGATCGATCGCATGACCGTTTCTTGTGCCTGTGTGTAGTCAGGTCTTCGATCCGGATAAAAGGTAGGGGGTTGATTCCCTTGTGCGAGTTGAAACAGATCAGCGGGAAAAGTTTGAACGATCTCGCTGAGAATAGCAGGCGGACGATTCCAGTACTCGTTCGGGCAAAGATACCAATCCGCGCCATCTAAACGAAATTCTGGAGGCGGCGAAGTGTAGAAAATGGCGGAAAGCCCTCTGTTCTCAGGCGAAATGTACTCAGCTACGGCTGCACGATCGAGCCATCGCTTTTCTTCTTGAGTGAGCGATCGTGGCTGCATTGGGTCAGGGAGACGCAGTTTAAGCAATCCTGCTTGCCAAAGCTCTATGCGGATCTCTAAATCAAGCGCGGGCATTTCTTGCCATTCTTGAGGGTTGATCACGCGAGACCGCTTTGAAGCGCCACGAGCAGAAGGTGAGACACCAAACCCTTTTGATTTCGACATCACCGTTTACTTGCTTGCGGTTCTCTCTGATTATCCCACGAAATTTCTGAGAGATGAACCTCCTCATCCTTGAACATTTTGCTCCTCTAACCACTCTAGCCAGTTCATTAGCTCGGTATTGGTCAACAACGATTGTTGAGGCTTGTTGAATCGCCGCTGAAGCTGCTCAGAGACAGTTTGCTGTGCCCAGTCGAGGCGCTGTATCTGCACCGAGATTGCGGCGAGAATATCTGACCAATCGTAAGTGAAGGCTGTTTCGGCAGAGGCGCTCGACGATCGGACACGATTCAAGTCTAAAACGCTCGGATGGTGTTGTGCCCAAGCGGATGCTTCTGCAATCAGAATTGGGTCATCAGAATCTAGAAACTGCTGCATTCGCTCAATCTGCCTCTGACTTGGCGTATTGTCCTGCATTTGACATTGAGCAGCAAGTTGAACCGCTGTCTCACAAGCTTCTCGCTGTGCTTGAGCATGAATTAAAGCTTGTGAAATAGAGTCATTCTCATGATTTGCGGTGTCAGAGCGGGAACCTTGATGAACCAATAAATTACCGCCTGTCGAATCCGAATTTTGAACTGTAGAATCGCTAGAATGATTGCTGGGAGAGTTATTACCGCCAGCACTATATAATAAGCTTGCAGAATTTTGAAGGCTGTTTTCTGACTCTAATCCTTTCAAATAGTCTAGAGAATCATTCATGAGAAATTGAGGATGCCAAAGATCACGATGACGATAGAGAGATCCGCCTCCAATTCTGTATTGAAGCAAAACCTTGAATCTCTTAGTAGCTTGACTTGGAAGAATTCCTTTTTCTAACAGATCAGCGATCGCACTTCTAATTCGATCGCGTGCAGATGCTGACTGCTGTTGATTCCAAGAGGGAGCTTGATCGATTGCCGTTTTTAATTCTTCGGACTTCGCCTTAAATTTTCCTTTCTGATCGCCATAGTGGAAATAATGGCTTGATTGAATGCAGCTTGCCCATTCTTCGGCTCGATGGTCAATTTCATGCTGATGCCGACAAAATTCCTCATATCCTGGCAGCGCTTTTGCAGTTTCAACGATTTCTTCGATCAGTGCTTTTCCCTCCAGCGGTTGCCCACCTGATAAAACATGATGGAAGATATAGGCTCTCATTGTAATGCGACCTAACAGCCGATTGGACTGTCCGTAACCTGTCCAACCGAGTTCAATTTCTGCGTTCAAGTCATTGATAAACTTCTCTGCTTTGCCAGAGACCTGAAACAGTCGCCGTTTCGCTTGCTTGAGGATTTGCTTCAGCGTTTTGGTATCTAAGTCATTCCGGCTCTGAGCAAAGTGCCATTGCTGAACAAAGGTCTGCTGTGTACTCCAGATGGGTTGAAACTCATCATTGAGCAGATAGGACCCAATTTGTAGGGGTAAACGATGAGCGTTAAAAAGGCTCGGTGTGCCCTCTGCAATATAAGGCTTAGGATTGGGAAATGTCTCAAGTTGACCCGGAACGAGTTTGAAGCCGGAGTTTTCGAGTAACGTAGCGACCGCGATCGCGAGTTTCCAACTACTTTGAGTTTGTGGAAATGGAAAATAGAGATGCAAGCCGCCGCTGTAGCTAGAGGTACAGACAAGGTACTCAACTAAACCAAGCGGTTCTAACGCAGCAGCAATGCGACCAATTGCAAAGGGATCGCGATTTGGGTGATATGGACTGCCAGTATCAATGTCGATCAAACAGTACTGTGTCTCTGCGCCGAAGCGAACGCCATAGAGATGTCCGCTCTGGCGGATTAAGCGATCGCTCAAAGGGTGACGAGTCTCAGTTTGCCATTCAACTTTCGCACTAGGGCGAGGATGGTCTGCCCAAATATAGTCGTATCGGTGGGGAAAAAGAGCGAGAAACTGATCGTCCCACTCATTCACATAACTAAATTGTTTGGCTGAAATAGAGTTAACGATATTGCACCTCCCGTTTGAGGAGTACAGAAGTTTTAACTGGATAAGATCGGGATAATCTTGCCAGATTTTGAATTCTTGTCTTAGTTGCTGGATCAGTCTGATCAGACTGATTAGCTTGTCTCAAGTTGCTCAAAACTTTACAGGGTAAGCTTTTCTAGATCAACAAGTGATGTGATACGGAGGATCTAGTGATACGATCGGGTGAAGCTAGTGACCTGATGCGGAAGAATTTGTCTTATTACAAAACCTTTGTCTCATCTGCGTTTGAGTTAATTTTTAGCGAAAACTTTAGATGAGACAAAAGCGAATTTGGAAAAGCGATCGGCTAAGTTGTCTCGATCGCTCCGGAATGGCAATTTCGTTAAACTCTTGCCTGCTCAGTATTTCAGCAACCTAGACCATCTTAAATCGCTCGAATTGAGGTGAACTGAAAGTGATAAGATACGGAGCAATTTGTCTCATTATCTTTATCGTCCTAAACAACGTTGTCTTAACTGAATCTTTGGGGTAAGCCACTGGTTCTACCAGTGCGACTCGATGAGCTTTGAGCGATACGGCAGTAAAG
>PSLO01000034.1:0-40716 GCA_040289665.1 Leptolyngbya sp. ERB_1_1
CCGTATCGCTCAAAGCTCATCGAGTCGCACTGGTAGAACCAGTGGCTTACCCCAAAGATTCAGTTATGGTCGCTTCGGTCGGTCCGTAACCTTGGAAGAAGGCAACTCGTCCTTTGGAAACCATTTGCCATTGCTCAAGTCGGTTGCTAAGTGCTTTTTCAGTGCCAACGCCTAACACTCGCAAACTAGCAGGAGCCTGCTGACCGGACGTAAAAAGCTCAACCGTCCACGCGTGCCAAAATGCAGTAGGCAATACCAACACTGTGATTGCTTGTGCTTCTACAAATTGTGTAAATTGCTCGAATGATTCCATCAAATGATCGGGACGAATCACGACAGTTGCACCGCGAAACAGGGCTGGATAAATTTGCTCACCTGCAACATCAAAGCTAATGGATGCCGATTGTAATAAACGATCGCTCGAACTTAACTGATAAATGTTTGCGATCGCCCAGCTATGATTGACGACGGAGCGGTGCCGGATTTGTACCCCTTTTGGTTTTCCAGTTGAACCAGAGGTGTAAATTATATAGGCGAGATGGTCTGGTTTAACCTCGGTTGTGATCGGTGCATCCCGCACTTGAGCCAGTACAGTCTCTTCATCGAGACATAGAACATTTTCAGTCTGATCAAATAACCTTGTTCGCAGCGCTCCCACTGTAACAACTGCTTGTGGGGTGCTATCCTCGATTAGATAAGCAATGCGATCGATCGGGTAAGCAGGATCAATCGGGACATAAGCACCGCCTGCTTTGAGAATGCCAAGTAACCCAACGATCAAATCGACACTACGCGGTACGCAAAGTGCAACTAAACAGTTTGCTCGAATCCCTAGGTCACGTAGAGAATGGGCGACTTGATTACTGCGGCGATCGAGATCTTGATAGCTCAACTGCTCCTCACCGAAGCGAACCGCGATCGCATTGGGAGTTTGCTTCGCTTGATCAACAATTAATTGATGAATGCAGCGATCTCGCGGGTACGGTTGCGCGGTGCGATTCCACTTGAACAGAACTTGTTGCTGTTCTTCTGGAGACAGCAAGGGAAGCGCACACAAGGGTTGCTCAGGTTGAGTGAAACTTGCCGTAAGCAGATTGTGCAGTTGTCGCACGATCGCTTGACTGTGAATTTCACTCAATCCGCCATGATGAACTAATTCTGGCGCACTACCATCGGCATAAGCAACCAGCGCCATGCTTGCATTTAAGCTTTGAAACTTTAACTCTGCGGGACGAGCAGCAAGCACGATCGCGACTGGAAGCGTGCGAGCCTTATCTCTTAGTTCAGGATATCGAGCCACAACATCCCAAGCGTAGCTGCCTTGACGCGCTGCCTGTGCAAGTGTTGCCCTAAACCGCTCGCAAAAACCGCTCAATAATTCATTTGCTTCGATTTGAATCCGGATTGGAACCGATTGAGCAAAAATCTCTGGTGCAACACTGCGATGAGCATCGGTTTGCACACTGATATCGATCGTTGAGTCGGTGGCAAGTCGGGCGCAATAGGCGGCAAATCCACTAAGCAGCAATTCAGTATCTGCTGGTGCAGTTCGATGCGCTAAAGCTGGCAACGCATAGCGGTATTCTGCGTTAGAAGAAGTGGTGCAGCTAACTTCGTGCAAATAAGGATGAATGAATGGGCAAAGTTGCGAAAGCTGTTTTATCCAATTGCGCTCATAGCGGCAGATGTGTGCGTTTCGTTCAGTAATCGCTTGGCGGTCGCAATCGCTCAATACAGGCAATAATCCACCGACCTCTACGCCATAGTGTTGGCGTAAATCGTCTTCACTCAAGGGCATACCCTCTAGCGTTGTGATTCGGCTCAATTGAATGGCACCGTCGATCGTGGCAACCCACAGACTTGTGTCGTCACGATTGGAGTCTGGGCAGATCGGGAAATCTGCGATCGCTACACGAGTGGCGCACTCGGCTTCTACACTAGTGGACAACTGTTTCTAGAGGAGTACTACTACACGTTAGGAGTGCTAGGCAAAGCTGGATTAGGCACCCCTCACATTGTGATCTTATGTCTCGCATGGGGTATTGTGTCTGCTCAAGGCAATATAGGGAAGATTGTCGAGATCTCACCCAAAACTCTATTGTTTCTAGTATTGTCAGGTGTATCGACGGGCTTGTCTTGGATTTGTTACTTCAGAGCGCTTCAAATTGGCAAGGCTTCACTGGTCGCACCGATCGATAGATCCAGCTTAGTTCTGGTTCTCATCTTCTCTGCAATGTTTCTGAGAGAGCCTTTGAGTCTAAAGGCGCTATTGGGAACCGTATTCGTTCTGCTTGGAACATTGATCCTAATTTTATAGCTTGTCTATTAGACACATTCCATCTCATTCCCTCAAGAAGGCTTTGTCATTTTTCCTGATTAATGCTGGCGGTCGCCCCCTTACAGAACGATCGCGCTTCTGATTCAGAAGATCAATTTAGCCCATCATCCCGCCGAAAAAGTCGATCGTCTCTTTCAACGCCTCAATAAATCGATCGATCTCTTCGCGCGTATTGTAGAAATACAAACTAGCGCGTGCAGTTCCAGGAGCATTTAACAATCGGTGTAACGGTTGAGTGCAATGATGCCCCGATCGAATCGCAATCCCCTCATGATCCAACAATGTTGAAAGATCGTGCGGATGTAGTTCTCCCGCCGTAAATGATGCTAAAGCGGCTCGTCCTCTGCCTTGTTCATCAGGCTTAGTGCCATAGATTCGCAGATTCGGAACTTCTGCTAATCGCTGGAATAGATACGCGGTTAACTCTTCCTCGTAAGCATGAATCTGATCCATGCCAATGTTTGTCAGATAATCAACCGCAGCACCGAGCGCGATCGCTTCTGCAATTGCAGGGGTTCCGGCTTCAAACTTATGCGGCAAATCAGCATAGGTTGAATGATCTAAATACACATCTGCAATCATTTCACCGCCACCAAAAAACGGAGGCATCGATCGCAAGATCTCCAGCTTGCCATACAAGAACCCGATCCCGGTTGGCGCACACATCTTATGTCCCGATGCCACCAGCCAATCACAATCGATCGCTTGTACATCCACTTTCAGATGCGGTACAGCTTGACACGCATCAATCAGCACTTTCGCTCCAACTTTGTGAGCCTCTGCACAGATTTCTGCAACTGGATTAATGCAGGCAAGCGTATTGGAAACATACACGACTGATACTAGCTTCGTTTTCTCCGATAACAATGACTTGTAATGCTCAAAGTCAAAGCCTTCTGTCTCGTTTAATTGAACGTGCTTGATCACCGCTCCTGTTCTCGCAGCAATCAATTGCCACGGTACAAGATTACTATGATGCTCCATCACCGAAAGAATGATTTCATCGCCTGCCTGCAAGTTATTTAGACCCCAAGCATACGCAACAATGTTAATTGCTTCACTCGCATTCCGGGTGTAAACGATTTCTTGACGAGAGGCGGCATTGATAAACGCTGCAACTTTATCCCGCGCGGCTTCATAGGCATCGGTTGCTCTTGCACTTAAAGTATGTGCGCCCCGATGTACATTGGCATTGTCATGCTCATAATAGTGCCGCAGCGCATCGAGAACCGCGATCGGCTTTTGAGAAGTTGCGGCATTGTCGAGATACACTAGCGGCTTATCATGGACACGCTCATTTAGAATCGGGAAGTCCGATCGCACTTGAGCAGCGAGGGTTTTTTCTTGCAGGAAAGTCATAGCTTAGGTGTGTTGGGAACGAATGAAACGAGCAAGTCGATTGCGTAAGGTGGACACCGGAATTTGATCAATCACTTCGATCGCGAAAGCATACGTTAATAACTTACGAGCCGCTTCATGATCAATCCCGCGACTTTGAAGATAAAATACTTCGTCGTCTTCAAGCTGGCTCACTGTCGCACCGTGAGCGCATTTCACGTTATCTGCAATAATCTCTAACTGCGGCTTCGTATCAATCCGCGCTTTTGGCGATAGCAATAGATTGCGGCTCAGTTGTCTCGCATCAGTTTGTTGAGCAGCTTGAGGCACAAATACTTTACCGTTAAACACTGCATGAGCGCGGTCGCTAACAATCGTTTTATTGATCTGATTGCCGACACCATAGGGTTTGCTGAGCGATAACAAACTATGAGTATCTCCAATGCGATCGCCATCAATTACCGTTAAACCATTCAAGGTTGTCTCAGTCTGCTCACCTGTCTGATAAATCTCTAGATTGTGTCGAGAAACCTTACCACCGAGATGAACAGCAGTGCAGGAGTAGCGAGAATCTCTAGCTTGCGAAACGGCAGTTTTACCAATGTGAAAGGCTGCATTGCTATCCCGCTGAACTCTAGTATGACGAACTTCAGCGTTTTCTGCGATCGCGATCTCCGTAACTGCATTGGTGAAATACGCGCGCTCAGTTAAGCTGACAAAATCTTCGATCAGCGTCACTCGGCTTCCAGTTTCTGCAATTACACAAACACGCGGCTGAATCAAGGTTTCCGCTTGTGTTGAGACAAACAGGAGGTGAATCGGGATCTCGACATCCTGGTTTTTGGGCACAAAGACGATCGCGCTATCTCTCAAGCTTGCAGTATTCAGCGCAGTGAAAACTTCATCCTCTCCAGGAAGTTTGGCAACATAATCTTTCACGGATGGAATCAATTCCAAAACCGTTTCGAGATTGCTGATCACAACGCCATCAGGCAAATCGTCGATCGCAGAAAGATCAGCCGCAAAAACGCCATCTACAAAAACGAGGCGAGAATTCTTTGATTCTGGAAGCAAAAATGCTTCAATTTGCGGAAAACTTAGATGAGAAGGTTCAGCCGTTTTGAGTGAAAGAGATAACAATCCAGACAGATCGGTAAAGCGCCATTCTTCGTCGCGAGTTGAGGGAATCGCTCGATCGTGAACACTTGCCGCCGCTCGATCGCGAATCTCTTGGAAAGGAGAATTCGTCGATCGTAAGTTGAGGAGATGGTTGAAATAGGTTGAGCGATCCGTTGATGCGATCGTGCCTAAATTTCCAACTTCAGGAACAGTTGAAACTTCTATCATGTTGCACCTACCGTTTCACCTTCCACAACCCAGTCGTATCCTTTCGCTTCAAGCTCTAGCGCCAATTCTTTACCGCCACTCAGCAGAATCCGACCGTCTGCCATGACGTGAACAAAATCTGGTGTGATGTAATTCAACAAGCGTTGATAGTGTGTAATCACTAGCGTTGCATTTTCCGCTGTTGTGATCGCGTTGACGCCATTTGCGACGATTTTCAACGCATCAATATCTAAACCAGAATCGATCTCATCCAAAATTCCTAACTTTGGCTCTAACAATGCCATTTGCAAGATTTCATTCCGCTTTTTCTCTCCACCCGAAAAGCCCTCATTGACACTTCGGGTTAGAAATCCCGCATCCATCTTCAACAGCTCTAATTTTGAAAGCACAACATCATCAAAATCGAACGCATCCAACTCTTCCAAACCTTCCTGTTTGCGTTTCGCGTTATATGACACGCGCAAGAAATCGACATTCGTCACACCCGGAATTTCTAACGGATATTGGAATGCTAAAAACACACCAGACTTTGCCCGCTCATGCGGTTCTAGTTCGAGCAAATCCTGTCCACGGAACAAAACCTCTCCGCCTGTCACTGTGTAAGCGGGATGTCCTGCCAGGATCTTAGAAAACGTACTTTTTCCTGAGCCATTCGGACCCATAATGGCGTGAATCTCACCTGCTTTAATTTCGAGATTCATCCCCTTCAAGATCGGTGTGCCATCAATCTCAGCAGTTAGATCCTTCACTGACAAAATTACTTCACCATTCTCAACTATCATCCGCTCCCTCCTAACTGCTCTACATCAACATCATTTTTGCAACTTCTGGACTTTCTGGATTCACGATCGAGCGCTGTCGCGTTGGGTCGATCAGGACATCCATGCCCTCCATTGGGATCGCTCCTAGCAAGACAGTGGTTGAATTCAGAGTGACGATCGCTTCAACAAAAGTCTGACGATTCTGAAACCTGACTTCCACAGGTCCTACCACATCCAAACTCACACTAGAACCATCCGCTAAATCCGCCTCAATTTCACGAGTTTTGCGTAAGTCTAATTGTGATCGCACAATTTCCGGAACGGCAAGCCTTGTCGCACCGCTATCGACTAAGGCATGAACGGCGCAGCGCCAAATCTGCTCAGACTCGATAAAGCCTTCTTGAGCTAGAACTACATCCACACCGCGCACCGATTCAATCTCAGCGTAAACCAGTCCCATGCCTGCCATCCGAATCACACCCCTCGTCTACCCTACGCTTCCTTCAAGCTTCAGGCTCAACAGCTTATCTGCTTCAACCGCAAACTCCATCGGCAACTGATTAAACACATCCTGGCAGAAGCCGCTAATCATCATCGAGATTGCATCTTCTGGAGAAATGCCGCGTTGAGCAAAATAGAACAATTGGTCTCCTCCGATCTTGGAGGTGGAAGCCTCATGCTCAACCTTGCCTTGGTTGTTTTGCACTTGGATATAGGGGAAGGTGTTTGCTTGAGCACGATCGCCAATCAGCATCGAGTCACACTGCGAATAGTTCCGCGCTCCCGTCGCTTTCGGTAAGATCTTCACCAAACCGCGATAGCTGTTCTTCGATTGCCCTGCTGAGATCCCTTTTGAGATGATCGTACTGCGCGTATTCTTGCCGACGTGGATCATCTTGGTTCCGGTGTCCGCTTGCTGATGATTGTTCGTCAGCGCAACAGAATAGAACTCACCCACAGAATTATCACCGACTAGAACACAACTCGGATACTTCCAAGTAATCGCTGATCCAGTCTCTACCTGCGTCCAAGAGATCTTGGAATTCACACCTTGACACAATCCGCGCTTAGTGACGAAGTTGTAGATGCCGCCTTTACCGTTTGCGTCGCCTGCATACCAGTTCTGCACAGTCGAATACTTGATGTCGGCATTGTCCAACGCCACCAATTCGACCACGGCAGCATGAAGCTGATTCGAGTCGTACATCGGTGCAGTACAGCCTTCAAGATAGCTCACCTGTGCGCCTTCTTCCGCCACGATCAACGTCCGCTCGAACTGTCCCGAATCTCCGTTATTAATGCGGAAATAAGTCGAGAGTTCCATCGGGCACTTCACGCCTTTGGGAATGAACACAAACGAACCATCACTAAAGACCGCAGAATTCAAAGCCGCGAAGTAATTATCGCCAACCGGGACGACGCTACCCATATACTTCTTCACAAGCTCTGGGTATTCGCGTACAGCTTCCGAAATCGAGCAGAAGATCACGCCATCTTTCGCCAGCTTCTCTTTAAATGTGGTCGCAACCGAGACGCTATCGAAAATTGCGTCAACGGCAACATTGCTTAAGCGCTTCTGCTCAGACAGAGGAATCCCTAGCTTCTCGAAGGTTTCCAAAAGTTCGGGATCAACTTCTTCGAGGCTTTTCTTCTTCTCGCTGACTTTCGGAGCCGAATAGTAAATGATGTTTTGATAATCGATCGCAGGGTGTCCCACTGCCGCCCAGTCCGGCTCCGTCATCTTCAACCACTGCCGATAAGCCCGCAACCGGAAATCGAGCAACCATTCCGGCTCTTCTTTTTTGGCAGAAATCAAACGAATGACATCCTCGCTGAGTCCACGGGGAATCGTGTCGGATTCGATGTTGGTGATGAATCCGTATTTGTAAGGTTGGTTAACGAGCGTTTGAACGGTTGCACTCATGGTTGGATTTAGTGTTCTCGGAGACTAGAGGGTGTAGGAGCAGCGATCGACGGACTCAAACTTAACCAAGATTGGTGTGCTTGCGAATCTCGTCGAAGGTAATTTCTTGTTTTTCGCCTGCAAAATCGTTGTCTGGCGTGAGGAACAGCATACAGTGGCACTCTTTGCGCTCTCGCATGGGTACGCAAGGGCAGTTCCAATACGCAGCAGCAACTTCGGCTTCTTTGTCTTCGTAGTGGCGGCACGGGCAGAGTGGCGATCCCAAATCGTCTTTATGCTTCGCTAACCCTTCGATCACCACCGCAGTTACTCCGGGATCGACACAAAAGTAGGTTCCGGTGCGCTTCGCGTATTGCTCCGAAAAGTGACGCATCGCTTCGAGATTCTTATCGGTCGCCTGGGTAGTCTGAGTTTCAGTATTCATGAGCCAAATCAGCAGTACATTTAATGGATCTTATTACTAAAACAACACGTATGTTGCGATATGGAGCGAGAAAAGCCGAAACTGACCGAAGCGGTTTATAATTAAAACAACTTCTTGGTTGCTTAACTCTATTGTAGATTACTTTAGCAACGTAAGTGTTGTCAAAGTAAAAGTATTATCCGAAATCTCTGTCTTCTGGACGGGCGAGAACGAGCGAGAAATTCGAGTAAACTAACGTTACGAATCGTTGACGTGAGACCCAACCATGACCACGACTCAGCAGCCTTCGACGAAACAGGATATTTTGCATCACTTGCTGAAGCAGGGTGAATCGACTGCACAAGAGTTGGCGGAACGGTTGCAAATGAGTCCACAAGCAATTCGACGACACTTAAAAGATTTAGAAACCGAGGGCTTAATCGTTCACAAAGCGATTCAGGTCGGTATGGGTCGCCCGAATTATCGGTATGAACTGAGCCGAGAAGGACGATCGCAGTTTCCCGATCGCTATGATGAGTTCGCTGTTTCACTCTTGGGGACGCTGGCGGAAACGGTGAGCAAAGATCAGATGAAGTCGATCTTACAGAAACAGTGGCAGCGAAAAGCGATCGAATATCGAGAGCGGATCGGGACGGGTTCGGTATCGGAACGAGTGGCAAAGTTAGCCGAACTGCGCGTTTCTGAAGGCTACATGGCGGAATGCCATCGGATTGAGCCGGATCAGTTTGTATTGACAGAATATCATTGCGCGATCGCGCAAATTGCCGAATCGTTTCCGAGTGTGTGTGGGCATGAGTTGGAAATGTTCGCGATCGCGCTTCCAGACTGCAAAGTAGAGCGGACTCACTGGCAGGTCAACGGTGAGCATCGCTGTGGATATTTAATTCAGACGAAATCAATTGAACGTTTGTGACAAGCTGTCATCAACGCCCGAAAAGGTCGCTGATGTGCGGGTTCTTGCGTCGAGAGTTCTGGATGCCATTGAAGTGCGATCAAAGGCTAATGCCATACTGGGCGCACATATCATGGGCTAGGGTTGCGAAAATTGATGGCACTAGCTTAACGAGGATTGAGTGATTCGCTCACGTACATTCGATACCGTTCTGTAGAGGGTCAAGCTTGCTGCAACCACTGTTCCAGATCACTAAGCGTCTGGAATCGCAGTAAGGCAATGCTCAAGGATTGGATGCGATCGTTAGACAGAGCTAGAATCTGCGCTCTGACTGGGTCAGGCAGTTCACCGAATAAGGTGGTCAACTGCTGTAGAACGAGCGATCGTGTCCCTTGCTCGATGCCTTGCTCCATCCAACTTGTGACAATTTCCATCACGTCTTTCCTCTCCCGTGATTCTAGTCTACCAATCTCAGTCTGAAATGCTTGGCTCTCTTGAGCGCTCAAGCGCAAATAGGTATCGACAAAGCCTGAAATCAGTCGAGTACGCGCAGGATCTAATTGCAGTGTCGCAAGTAGACGCAGACACTCAACTTTGACTTTAGGACGATCGACGGGGGCGATTTGCATTTTTGCCATTAATGCCGCTGCAACGGGATTTGGCTGATTCACATAATCTCGCCAGTTCAAGCGATTCAGAAGCTCTTTGAACAAACGGTCGTGGTCAATCATGTCCTAACTTGAAGCACTAGTGTAGAAGCGTAAAGCAAACCGCCAGAAAAAGCGTGAAACGAATAAAAGCGCGATCGCTAAAAATCCCGCACCGATTATCCAACTGAATTCTGTGCGTCCTAACATGGCTTCGGCTGGAATGGTGGTGAGAAACGCAACTGGAACAATGAATGTAAAGAAGAACTGATACGCGATCGGGTAAGCTGCCATTGGATATCGCCCTGCTTCGATCAATCCTCGCAATACTTCAGTGACGTTATATATTTTGACAAACCAAATGCTAGTTGCGCCTAGCATGAACCATAAACTGTATAGAATTGCTAACCCAAAAACTAACGGAATAAGACTGATGAGATAAGCACTCGGATGAATGTTAAGTCTACTCCCTGCATAGAGAATGACGATCGCGCCAAAAATAATATCCGGCAAGCCCCAAGGCGAAATGGTATGTCCTGATAGCCAAAACTGAGAACTAATCGGTTTGAGCAAGACAAAATCGAGTGTTCCTTCTTGCACATGACGGACAATTCGATTCAAATTAGGCGCGAGAAACGTACTGGAAAACCCTTCCAATAATGTGAAAATTCCAACCACGATCAAGGCTTCTTCCCATCGCCAACCTGCAAACGTATAGCCCGTTTGGTAAAACAAGAACAATCCGAACAAGCTGCCGACCAAACCGCCAAGACTTGTAAAGGCTGCAATCACAAAGTTAATTCGATACTCTAATTCAGCCGCGATCGCAGTTTGCCAAAATAACTGCAAAACCTGAAAATACCGTTTCATGCTCCCATGCCCGAATATTGTTTTAATCCTTGTCGCCACAGCCACCGATTCAATACAAAAAATCCTGCACTCCAGCCGATCATGATTAGAAATCCTTGAGCGAGATTGGTCGGCAATCCAACAAGAATACTAGCGGGAAAATTGACCAGGTAGGGAAACGGTGTAAATAGCGCGATCGTTCTCACTACAGGCGGAAACACCTCCAATGGTGCAATTACCCCAGAGAGAAACAGATAAAACAGAAACCAAAATTCTTGCAGTGAACTCGCTCGCTCTGTCCAAAATGCTAATAGGGCTAACGTATATTGAATCAAGAAATTTAGGCAGAAAGCTAATACAACAGACAACACGAATAGAATCACTGTTGAAAAGCTTGGAACCCAGATCGCTGCTGGATATAGGATAAAAAATAGGATGATTAGCAAAATTGCAAATGGAGTTCGAGCAAATCGCTCTGATACATGAGAAAACACATGATGCCAAACGGGATCGATCGGTTGCAACAGTCGCAACGATAACTTCCCTTCAACGACTTCGCGCTCAAATTCCCAAATCACCCAAACGACCGTTAACTGCCGCACCAGGAATACTGCCAAAAAATATCGCGCAAAATCGACAGCAGACAATCCAAAATTGCTTTGCCGCGCCGCTTGTGTCCACACCCCCATCAAAATAATCGGCAGCGATCCTGAAAGTACCCACAGAATCAGTTCTGCTCGGTATTCCACCATGTAGGCGTAATACACCAGCAGCAGAGTTTTGATCACCCGAAAAAGTCGCTTCATGCTGTTTAATTTCTCGACTGATATTTATGCTAGTCGGAAAAGTTTTAAGTTTCCTGCCTCAATCGTTCGATCTCGCGAATCACACGATCGCGGCTTGCCGATAAATGAGACACGATCGTATTTATCGCTTGTTTTGGATCGCGTGATGCGATCGCACCATAAATCTCTCGATGTTCTTGCCGGATTTCTAACACTTGAGGATTGCGCTGCAAGGTCTGGATTCTCAATAGCGCCATCTGATCAAACACTTGATCGAGCAGCGAGGTGAGCCATAAATTTCCAGAACTACGGGCAATCGAGCGATGAAATTGATAGTCCAAATTCAACAATTGAGCATTAGTGGATTGCGATCGCTCCGTTTGTTCTGCTGCAACCACTAAATCTTGTAGCGCTGAGATTTCGCTATCTGTTGCATTTTCGCAAGCTCCAACCACGGAAAGCTGCTCTAATGCAATTCGACAAGTATAAAGCTGAACGGCATCCTGCATCGATAAAGTGGCAACTCTGAGCGTGCCAGCGGTATCGATCGTGATCAGATTTTCTTGCTGAAGTTGGCGAATCGCTTCTCGAATTGGCGTTCGGCTCACTTGTAATTGCTTTGCAAGCTGTGTTTCGACCAATCGCGTTCCTGCGGTAATTTCGCCCGACAAAATTGCCGATCGCAAAGCTTGATAAGCTTGCACCTGCAAAGATTGCCGACGTGCCAGAGGAGCCATCCGCTCTGATTCTGCGGATAGCTGAGATCGATCTAATCGTTCGTTGCCTGAATACAAGCTGCCCTGCCCTTTCCTTGACTCAACTGGATCACTCTACTCTGAAATGTGCATTCATTGCTGTAAATTACAAGGCTTTCAGTCTTCACTTTCTAATCAGCACCAATCATTCAACTATTTTTACAAATTTGACTCTTCTTTGTCTTATTTCTTCTGCTTTTGAGTGTATACAGAATACTGTAGAAAGATACAGCCATAAGCTTCGCTTCGACTGATCTAAGGTAGTGTAGATCAGCTTTGAAATTGACTATGACTTCTCGCACGATTCAAAAAATCTACACGGATGGAGCTTGTTCCGGCAATCCCGGCGCGGGCGGCTGGGGCACAGTTATTTACTTTACCGATGGGACTGTGCAAGAACTCGGTGGCTATGCTCCAGAAACCACAAACAATCGCATGGAAATGCAGGCAGCGATCGCAGCCCTCGAATTTTTCCAGGCGTCGGGGCAGACTCAAGTAATCGCACTCTATACCGATAGTGAATATGTCAAGAATGGCATTACCAAATGGTTGCCAGGTTGGAAGAAAAAGGGATGGAAAACCTCGACCGGAAAACCCGTTCTAAATCAGGATCTTTGGGAACAACTCGATGAGCTTGACTCGCCTAAAGTGGAGTGGCGCTATGTGCGGGGACACTCGGGTGATCCGGGGAACGAGCGGTGTGACGTGATTGCTCGATCGTTTTCTCTCGGCAAGCAGCCCATACTCAAAACGCCTGATGTGCCACAGACTAAACTCCCTGATGCTCCGATGTTAGAGGTTCCCATGACTGACATGCCACCGCCGACTGATCTTTCAGAAAGCCTTCCGCGTGAAGTTCGAGTCGAACAGCTTCGCAACTTAGTTGATACGCTGCACATGGCAGATGAAATTGCTAGTAAAGGTTATCTGATTAGTAGCTCTGAGCTTGCGGACTTGATGGATATTAATGCAAATGCGGTTACCAGTCGGGGCGATCACTGGGTTTGGCGCAATTGGGTAATATCGCGGGTGCGACGAGAAGGAAACCAAATTTTGTGGCAGTTGGAACGAGTGGATTAGCGTTTGACCTTCTCAACAGACAAAAACTCCGACTCTGCTAGAAAGCCGGAGTTCTGCTATTTCTACTGAAGTTTAGCTTGCGCTACCACCAACACCAGAGCCAAGCACTCTATCATCTGGCTGGCTCTTGCGTCGCCAGCTTCCATCTTCACTCTGTTGAAAGCCTTGCTTGACACTATTCCAAGCTACCTGCATTGCAGCTTCGCGGCTCAGACCATCGCTCTGAGAATTCTTGAATGCAGTCATAAACACTTGATCCGAGCCATCCAAAAGCTGGGCTGTGACTTCAGAAGGCAACTGTTCATTCTTTTCGTCTACGTCATCACGTTGAGCTGCCTGCTTGTCGGCAGAAGATTTCGGCGTTGCTAAGCTCGCTTGGTCTTCACCGCTTTGAACAGCATTCACTGCTTCAAGCTGCTTATCTTCAGCGGCAATCTGTGGATTAGATTGAGTCTGTTCGTTTCCTGTTGGCATATGAATATCTCCTAAATGTTAAATCTGGAATTATCGTATTCAGGTCAACTTTTCCATACATCTTTCAAAAGAAAGTTTGTTTAATAAAAGATCTCTATCTCATTGAGGAAGCCGTGATTACGGATTGCAGCAGGGACAGTACATTGGTTCAGCCGTCTGTTTTCCATCGGGGTAGAGCTCGTCTTGCTCAAACTCGCATTTCTGACATCGATAAATTTGTGCCAAGACTAAATCTGTTGGACTGCCACACCAGTCACATGGCAATCCCCGTTTCACATCCAACAGGGTAAAGCCAGGGGTTGAACAACTCGGGCAGCATTGCTTCAGTTTTTCAGCTAAATCGTGGGTTGCTTGGGCGATCGCTTTCATTCGCGTCGGATTGTGCATCGCTCTCATATCCGTTTCAATGTGAATTGTTCCGGTCGTCGATCGTGCAAGTGCGATCGACACTGCTTCTCGCAATTGATCAAAATCTGCAATTCCTTTCAGAATGTCTGCTGGATCAGTTGCGTCTTTGTTAACCATCACAACTAATTTATGCTCTGGAAAACCAACTTCGATCGCAAACTGATGCGCTTGATCAAAATTAACAACGCTACGATGATTGAAATTTGTATCAGTTGAAACCGACTCTCCAATCACTTCTAGATCATTTAAGGTATCAATCAAGATAACCAATTCACAATTGCAAGGAAGCATCGGAAACGCGGGATGGGGTGCAAAACTGCCTTCTGATGCGATCGCTAAATCTAATCCTGTATGTTCGATTGCAGCAAGCGCCTTTTTTCTCGCAGCTTCTAATTGATCGCCCGATCGCGCAATTTCTCGCGTAAATGTCCCGAATCGGTCGGTATTGAGATCATGCGGAACTTGGATTTTTAAGCCGAATTCAGATTCTAGAATTGGCGCGATCGCTTCTTCTTTGCGGTGCATCGTTGCGAGAACTGCCACTCGATCTTGGAAAAGGTGCATCGGAGATAGGATACAGAAGATTCGATTGTGTCGATCGTACCGCTTTAATTTTCGCTTGCCAAATCGCTCGAAGATCTTTGGAAGAACTTGAGAAACAGAGATCCGGTTCCGCGTGAATTGGGTTATGATAATGCTTCTGAATACTTAATGCGTCTAAATAGATCGTTGCGGGGAAAAATCGTCAGCGATCGAAGGTGTAGGCTGCACATCCATATGTGCGTTGCATCGACAGGAGGCAATTTTTACGGAGAAAACTGGGAAACGTTTAGCATGGTCAATCAGAACACTTTAGCTATGGATGTTGGTTTCACTCACGAGGATTTCGCGGCGCTACTGGATCAGTACGACTATCACTTCAGTCCGGGAGATGTCGTCGCCGGAACCGTGTTTAGCTTAGAGCCAAGAGGCGCTTTGATTGATATCGGTGCGAAAACAGCGGCATATATTCCCATTCAGGAAATGTCGATCAATCGCATTGATGCCCCGGAAGAGGTATTGCAATCGAACGAAACACGCGAATTCTTCATCCTGGCTGATGAAAACGAAGATGGTCAGTTGACCCTTTCGATTCGACGCATAGAGTATATGCGCGCTTGGGAACGGGTGCGCCAACTTCAGGCAGAAGATGCAACGGTGCGATCGCTCGTTTTTGCAACCAACCGAGGCGGCGCGCTCGTACGGATTGAGGGCTTACGTGGATTTATTCCCGGTTCTCACATCAGCACTCGCAAGCCAAAAGAAGAATTAGTCGGTGAAGAGTTGCCGCTGAAGTTCTTAGAAGTGGACGAGGAGCGTAACCGTCTTGTTCTGAGCCATCGTCGTGCCCTGGTTGAACGCAAGATGAACCGTCTGGAAGTAGGCGAAGTCGTAATCGGAACCGTTCGCGGTATAAAGCCTTACGGTGCATTCATCGATATTGGTGGAGTCAGCGGTCTACTGCACATTTCCGAAATTTCCCACGATCACATCGATACGCCGCATAGTGTGTTTAATGTGAATGACGAAGTGAAAGTCATGATCATTGATCTTGATGCGGAGCGTGGAAGAATTTCGCTTTCGACGAAGCAGCTTGAGCCAGAACCCGGTGATATGGTGAAAAATCCACAAGTGGTTTACGACAAGGCTGAAGAGATGGCAGCGAAGTATCGCGAGAATATGAAGCAACAGCAGCAAGGTGGCGCTTTGCCCGCGATCGAGATTCCAGTTGCAGTCGAAGAACCTGCATTAACAGAAGAAGTGCTTGAAGAGATTCCTGAAGCGATCGAAGAAATTCCTGAAGCGATCGAAGCAGAATAATTCCATCACACGATAAAAACACGAGAGAGGGAGCAATCCCTCTTTTTTCTTTATGGCAACAATTTTGTGTAACGGTGTTCGGTTTGACGCAATCGAAGCCATCATTTTCGATAAAGATGGTACACTCGCAAATTCCCGCCCCTATCTGCGCGTTTTAGGAGAAAAACGCGCGAGTTTTGTTGATGCAATGGTACCCAATCTAAAATCTGAAATTCTTACCGCTTTTGGATGCGATCAGAATCAGATTGATCCAGCGGGATTTCTAGCAGTAGGAACACGCGAGGAAAATGAAATTGCGATCGCAAATTTAATCACAGAGAAAGGATACGACTGGGGCAAAGCTCGATCAATTGTTCAGTCTGCTTTTCAACACGCCGATCACCAGCTTCCCCGTAAAGCAACGCTCACACCTCCGTTTGCAGGGATAACTGATTTAGTGCGATGCTTACACCGCGCACCGCGTTCGCTCAAACTTGGGATTCTCTCTAGCGACATCGAAGCGAATATTCGAGACTTTGTAGATCGCTACCAGCTTTCGCCTTACTTTCAAGAAATTGTCGGCGCACAATCGGGCATCAGCAAGCCGAATCCGAAGCTTCTGGACCTCATCTGTGAAGCGTTAGATGTTCAGCCTGAAGCAGCATTAATGATTGGAGATACGATCGCAGATACGAAACTAACTCCGCGATCAATCGGGGTCACTTGGGGCGGAAGTACGATCGCTCAACTGATCGATGCGGCAGCGATCGCTCACCATCCTATCGACATCCAACTAAGCAACCTTTGATTCTGACCGAGTGTAGTTTGCGACTTTATCGAGCAGTTCATCAAAATCGATCGGCTTACGAATCAAATCGTTAGCCCCAACTTCGCGATAAGGCTTCTGAAAATATTCGTCGTGTGCAGTGAGAAGCACGATCGGTAAGGATGCAAATCGCTCACTTTGCCGAACTCGGCGAGTCACCTCATACCCATTCAGTCCCGGCATCATAATGTCAAGCAGGACTAAATCAGGGTGACTTTGTTCAATTTTGTCTAGAGCAACCTTTCCGCTCAGGGCGGTTTCGACAATATAGCCCTCAGATTCTAGGACAGTCTGTAGCAGAATCAGGTTGTCTGCTATGTCATCTACAACTAGAACTCGACGATTATTCGATAGCATAATTAGGGGCTTTGTTAAAACGGCTGGATGAATTTTAGGTGCTCAGTGCATCAGGATACTATTTCCTGTTTTGCTGATTGCTCTGACCAGGGGTAGATTTTTCCTCTGCTCATGGCTTCAGTCATTAACCTACTCAAAACCATTCCTGATTTCCGTAAAAATGACAAATGCACGATCGAGGCTTTAAATTGCGGAATCTTACGGAGATTTATATAAAGAAACGATGAAGAAAACGGTGCCCTTCATCTAGCTTATTCGGTTTTTCCTGACAGCCCTAGGGAGGATGCGTACTATCTGGTGTCCCTCAATCGGCTGAAATTTTCATGATAGAGCTTCTTCCTACGTTGTTTGCTCAACAGCAACTAAAGCAAGCAGCAACTCCGATACCACCGATCGAGCCTACGTCTGTGACTCAACCTCAATCTTCGGCTCCGGCTATAACTCCAAACGCCGCGATCGCAATTCCGGAATCTGTCTCTATTCCGATTCCCGTGCCGCCTGCCCCGGTCGCTGCAACTCCAGCGCCATCTCCAACCGCAACCCGTACTTCTCAATCTGTTCCTGTCACCTCAAAAGTTGCACTGCCTCAAGTTCCAGCAAAAGCTGCACTGCCTCAAGTTCCTCAAACTGCACCCGCATCAACTACACCAGACACAACTACACAGACTGTAGATTCTCAGACTGTAGATTCTCAGACTGTAGATTCTCAGACTGTAGATTCTCAGACTGTAGATTCTCAGAGCAAGCCTACCGCTGCAAAACCAACTTCAACTGCACAAACAGAACTGACTGAAAAGCCCACTTCACGCACCGCTTTACCCTCAGTTACCTCCACCGCTCAACGCTCCTCACGCTCCACTGGCGAACCTGTGGTTGAAACGAATTCTGCTCCTTCGACTCCAGCATCTCAGACCGACACAGCACGCAGCATCGAAATTCCAGTTCCACAACCAACCCTTCAAGCGACTCCTCAATCTCCGATACAGGCGCAAAAACAACTGCTAGAACAACGCCTTGCGGGTATCGTGTCTAAAGATCGAGCAATCAAACAAGCTCAACAACGCGATAGCTTAGTCTCTCGCGCCTATGACTATGCGACTCAGCGACGATTTGCACAGGCAAGAAAACTGCTCCAAGATCCAACGATTCCCGCTGATGTGCGCGATCAAATCTTGAACAATATTAATTCTTTAGAATCTGCGAGTCGTGCGATCGGAGTCACTCAAATTAAAGAGTCAGCGACTCGTGCAGTTGTTCCAGCGAAAAAACCAACCCGTTCAGTCGTCGCGCTCAAGCCGCCTGCTGTATTTACGGGCGTAACCAGTCGCACTCCGCAGCAATCGATTACGATCCAAGTTCCACAAGCAATTCAATCTCTTCCGATTCAGCAGAAATCACCGCTCACTGATCCAACTGCATCGATCGCATCAGATTCGGCAACCGGATACATCGATCAGCTAGGCAGTGATCAAGTGGTGAATCCAAAGAATCTGCAAGCGTTCAACCGCAATCTACCGAAGCTCACTTCTGCGGGTCAGATTCTCTATCCGCTGCCTGAGCCTGTTCCTGTGACCTCTCGGTTTGGTTGGAGACGGCATCCTGTGACTGGCGTGCGGCGGTTTCATTCAGGAGTCGATCTTGGTGCAGGGCAGGGAACACCAGTGATTGCATCGCGTGCAGGAAAAGTCGTGAGTGCCGATCGTTTAGGCGGTTATGGATTAGCGATCGTGCTACAACAGCCGGACGGATCGCAAGATACCCTTTACGCTCACCTTTCTCAAATCTTTGTACGTCCTGGCGAACAGATTAAGCCTGGAACCATTATTGGACGGGTTGGGAGTACAGGGCTGTCAACCGGGCCGCATCTACACTACGAAGCTCGGCGGATGTCGAACACGGGTTGGGTCGCAGTTGATCCGGGTGGACAGCTAGAGGCGGCACGAGTTCGACTGGTACAAGCTCGACAGACTGAAGCTCGATCTTCTCGTTCAAATTCAGGAAGTTAAATCTGTACTGCCATTGGTGAAAAGGTTTGGATTGGGCGATCGAAATTCTCTCAACAGCGTGATTCACACCTTAACACCATAGAGGTAGGGAAAGTTCCAGAATACCCTCTAGTATAGAAATGTTACGACATACATCTTGGAGCTACAACCATGCAACCTCGAAACAGCACTGACTTACCACCTGTTGCAACTGAATATAACGGCAAAGACCGCAACGCTTTTCTCTTTGGCTGGAACCCTCAAGCAGAACTTTGGAATGGTCGCCTTGCAATGATCGGCTTTTTGGCTTACTTAGTGTGGGACTTGGCTGGCTTCAGCGTTCTGCGTGACGTATTGCACTTGATCAGCTACCGCTAAACGCGAGATATAGTGACTTAAACGCTCCCAATACGCTCGACTAGCGATCAATATTGGGAGTTTTTTGTTGTCATCAGTCTTAAGGTAGAAAATGCATTATTTTATCGGTTTTAAGCATTCTTCAGTATGTTGCAATGATTGAGTTATACGCCTAACAATTAACAGAATTTGTTACATTTTGACGATAAAAAAGAGACTCAGCATTTACAATATAAGTGAATAAATGGCTTAACAGTCTGAGAACGCAAATGGTGAACAGAAAATCCAATGCGGCAGTCAAGGTAAAGACAACGATGCTCGATCAAGCTGCATCATTGTTGGACGATCTGCCCGAAAAACCTGAAGCGACGGTTTCACTACGACAAGCGATCGAACTTTTACAAGACGATCTGCGGACTTCGCTCGACAAGGGGTATAGCTACGAAGAGCTTGCGGGTGTTCTAGCAGAGCGGGGAATTGAGATCAGCCCTTCGACGTTGAAGCGGTACTTGGCGCTCAGTCAGAAAGAATCGGGTCGCCCTCGACGACGACGCACTCGGCGGACGAAAGCAGACAGCGAAGAGTAAGAGCCGAGATCTTGCACAAAGAGCGTCTGACTGGGATTCTGTCCCGACCCGGAATGGGCGAATGAGGACTGGTGCAAGATCTCAGTCTAAACGGTGGTTTTCCTGCCTCATTGAACTCCGAGTAATTTATGAGTCTGCAAACTGAGTCGCCAGGCTGGGTGCTGTTTAACATACTCAAAAATGAGATCCACGCTTTCTCTGTGGTTCCATTCTGGTTGCAAATAACGCAAGACTCGATCGCTGACCTTCTCGCTTTGCTGTTCTGCCCACTCAAAGTCCGCTGCTTGCGAAATCACGACTTTTAACTCACTCGCATGAGCGTAAACACTTTCATGTGGCGGTTTAGACATCTTCGGAGACAGTGTTATCCAGTCAAACTTGCCACTAAAGGGATGTGCGCCTGATGTCTCTAAGTGCAGGCGTAATCCAGCTTGATGAAGTGCCTCGGTCAATTGAGTCAGATCGTGCATCAGCGGTTCACCTCCGGTAATCACCACGATCGCGGGATTCGCTGCGATCGACCTTTGCACCAATTCATCGATCGACTTTTGGGGATGTCGCTTTGTGCTCCAAGATTCCTTTGTGTCACAGAACCAGCAGCCGACATCACAAAGCGCTAATCGGATAAAAAATGCGCTCGTTCCCGTCCAAGCTCCTTCACCCTGGACAGAATGGAACGTTTCAACGATCGGTAAGGTTTGCTTGAGTTGCGTGATCATGCTTAATCGTCCTCGTACTCTGCCCAAGCATTCGGAGTTTCTGATACCGCAACTTTGAGTTTGATACCTGCGGGAAGCTCCTTCTTGGTTTTGTCGTAAATGTATTTTGCAATCATTTCTGCGGTGGTTTCGTAGCCTTCTGGCAAAACCTCATTTAAAACACAGTGATCGAGTCCGCCTTTGAACACATCTTTTTTTGCCCAACGCAACGTTCTAAAGTCCGCCACCATGACGGGATGAGGGCAGAATTCTGAAGCGTGAAGTTGAGAAGCGATCGCACTAATTTTTACCGTGTAAGTGTGACCGTGCATTCGTCCACAAGGACCGTTGTAATCGCGAATCCAATGAGCAGCGTTAAACGTAAACTCAGTCGTTAAAGTCCATTTCGGCATAAAGCTACACTCGGTCAATTCTCATCCATCCTAGAAGATCGCGATCGTAAGACGAGCTTTCTTGCGATCGCGAACTCTATTAATTTACTCGCCGGAGTTCGAGATCGACGCTTTCATCAAGGCATTCCGAAGCAGGATCAACAGCAAACCAACGCCCATAAACGCAAGTCCTAACAGCTTGCTTTCATCCGAGGCGAAGGCAATCAGACCCAGATTGAGCAACAGCGCCAGAACCGGAACCACGATCGGAACATGAAACCCCATAGATTGCGGATTTCGGCGTTTGATCACCATCAGGGAAAGATTGACCAAACAGAACATCACCAAAATTAATGTGGCGGTCGCTCCCGCTAAAAGTTGAATCGTTCCTGAAACTGCTAATGCGATCGCAAGCGGCACAATGACCAAAAAGGTGCGGTAGGGGGTCGATCGCTCTGGATGCAATTTGCTAAACCAAGCAGGAAGTAATCCTTCGCGAGACATTCCATAAATCAATCGCGATGCAGTCACAAGGTTTAATAACGCCGTATTCAACACCGCAAACGCAGCGATGATCGTAAAAATAACAGGCGGGAAATTAGGTTGTGCGCGACGTACTACATCTAACAAAGGTGCTTTCGAGGCAGCTAGGGTTGCAGGATCGAGGACTTGAACCGAGAGCCATGAAACGAGAATGTAAATTACACCTGCAATATTTACCAACCCCAAGAGCCAGCTTCACCTTTGAACGGTCCGACCACATCGCTCGTAATCCAACCGCCGTAGAACTGCCCCGGTTGTGGTGTCACCTTCTCACCATCGACATAACAAGCATCCATCGGCGCAGCATAAAAAGCGACGTAGTTTTGCATCGTGCTAAAGTTCGGGGTCGGATCGCTATAGTACCAAGCCACATCGATCGCAATTTTCTCCCCCACCTGAACGCTGTAATAGCTCCCTTGTCCTTTCCATTCACAAAACGTCGATCGATTGGATGGAATCAAATATTGCTGCTGAATGTCTTCGGGTGGAATGTAATAAGTCGGTGGATGACTGGTTTCGAGAACGCGCATGGCTCGCTTTGTATCCACGATCGTCACTCCGTTAAAAATGATCTGAATTCGCTTATTCACAGGTTCCAAGCGAGGAGGACGCGGATAATCCCACACGGATTCTTGTCCGGGTTGTGGCTGAATTGGAGTAGGGCGCATAGGTTTTACTTCCGGTAAGCGATCGCGAATCGTTCAATTCCAGCGAGATCTTTGTGGATTGTAATGCGATCGTAGCTTCCTTGCGCCGAAAGTAATGCGGTGATTTTGTCTGCCTGTCCTGCCATCATTTCCACCATCCAGACTCCGCCAGAAACTAAATAATCCGGTGCAGTCTGAATCAAATACCGAATGCTATCTAAACCATCTGAGCCGCCGTCTAAAGCTAAATGCGGTTCGTGCAGTCTGACTTCTGGCTGAAGTTCTGAAACCATTTCGGTTGGAATGTAAGGTGGATTAGAAACAACGCCGCTGAGCGAACCTTTCAGATGCGCGATCGGTTCAAACCACTTTCCCTGATAAAACTGAACATTCGCCTTCAATAATTCCGCATTCTGTTTCGCGATCGCTAATGCTTTCTCGCTGCGATCCACGGCATGAACGATCGCGTTGGGCAAAGATAAGGCTAATCCGATCGCGATCGCGCCGCTTCCCGTTCCCAAATCTACCCACTGTCCAGCTTTCAAACTTGGATCTTGAGAAATGGCAAAATCGATCAATAACTCTGTTTCCGGTCGTGGGATCAAAACTCCGGGCGCAACTTTTAACTCAAAACTCCGCCACGGGGTTACGCCTGCTAAATATTGAATCGGGGTACGTTCTTTGATTCGTTTTTGCCAAGCTCGATCGAGATCAGACAGCGACACCTTCGACGCGATCGCTTGATCCGGCTGTAATCGTAGAAAAAGTCGATCCACTCCTGCGAGTTCTTGCAAGAGCCAATCGACCTCATCTGGGGAAATGTCGTAAGCGATCGACTGATGTTTCGCGGTCGATCGCCATTGCCAAAGTTGAATCCCAGGAATCAAGACCTGATCTTTCATCCGGTACTCTGTTTAGCGTTTGGGTGCAACTTGGGGTCTTTGCTGCTGTTGAGCAGGTCTCTGCTGTTGAGGTTGCTGCGATCGCACAAATTCCAGCGTTTCTTTCGGCGGAATCAGCACAATTTTGTCGAGTTGCGGATCTTTTTCTCTCTGCATCGCCTGCATCACACCTTCGAGCGGGAAGACCTGAATATTGACGGTTGCTGCGAGGTCTGGCTTTTGTTGCTTAAAGCGATCGACCAACGGCTGCAAGTCTTCTTTGTTGAAGAACATCGGGATCACAGACTGATTGCCTTCTTGAATCGTCAAGAATCCTTTATCTTTCCCTGCGGTGGCAACAAATAGCGGTGTGCCATTAAACTGTGTCACTTTCTGCCCACTGGCTTTGAGAATGGCGAGAGCAGAATCAAGCTGTTGTTTGGTAGGCACGTAGGCAAAATCGAGCTTGTCGGGCTTGCCTTGGCTGCCCTGGTTGAGTTGATAAACTTCTGCCAGCGATACAGGCACGACCTTGACATCTTTGGCGAGTGCAGGATTTTTCGACTTAAGATTGTCCAAAAACGCGTTCGCGTCTCTCTGACTGATAAACACGCCTGCCACCGGATTTCCTTTTTGACCGTTTGGCGGTTGAGCGACTAGCGGTGCACCTTGATTATTGGCGATCGTAAAAACAGCGACAGGCTGTAGCTTCTGCTTAATTTGCTCTGGGGTGAGGGCGAGTGCCTGTAGCCCTGCTAGAAGAGTTCCGCCTACGATTGCAGCAGTTGTACTCCAACGTACCAATGACTTCATGTTTGCTCCTGGCTTCAAAAACGATACATCAACTGAAATCCGAGGCGTTTACTGTCCCGATCGATTGCGATTGCAAGCGGCTTGATTTCAGGTTTTGTTGCATCGAATCGGTTTTGTTGATCTGTGTGACCGGAACCGTAGCGGATTAGTTTCCGCAAGAATCAAGTTACAAACGTTCAATAATTTGAACAATTTGTTAAACAATTCTCGGAAATACTAGCATCGATTTGCGTGCTTTTGACATTCGCGTTGTGATCGTCCGTTGATTGAAGTCTGCGATCGCTTTCTATCCAATTTGTGTCACAACCAGCCGCATTGAATCGTGAAGCCGAAGGTCAGTTTTAATATTCAAGTTTTTACAGTCTGATGTCGGTGTTCGCTCAATTGCGAGGCGTGGGCACAATGAATCAGAGTGGTTGCGTCCGTAGTATCACTGAGGAGCTACCTGAGTTCACGCGAACTCACCTCGTTTGTTATGGTGCTGGAGTTATGAGTACGACAACAGGTAGATATTCTGATGAGCCACGCGACGATCGACTCGAGTCGATCGAGCAAATCAATCAAATTGTTCCAGCAGAGCAATCATCCTCTGGCGCATCAAAAATCAACCAGGCTCAAGAAAAGCTTTATCAGTTTCTTTTGGAGATCGTAAAGCAGTGGGAGCCAGAAGAAGTTTTATTAGAATTTAAGCGGCTGTTTTTCTATCAAATTCATTCATCAAATTCTGAAGCGAGCGCTGCGGTCTACCAACTGATTATTCAAGATGATGAAGTTGAATTTAGAAATGCGTTGAAGCGCTGTTGCTATATTCTGGTGAACAATTGGGATGTAGCGCGGCAATATAAAGTAATTCAAGATTTGGTTCAGACGTTTCAAGATTTTACGATCGAGGCTGAAACTTTCTCTCCAATTCTCAAGCGTTTGAGAAGCTGGATTGCGAATTTTATCAATAGCAAAGATTACGAAGATCTCAAACTCTTTAATACGCGATATCAAGAACCACAAAAAGAGAAATGGAGCAGTCGTTATGCTTCTTACTTACTAGCTCCACAGTATGTTGATCTCAACAATTCGATCGAGCAGCGAGAAGCCGCCCGTGCGCTTTCAAGACAATTAAAAGATCGATTCAAATTTGACTTAGCAATGTATATTGCAAGGTCACAATCTGCGGTTCCGTCGGAAAAATCGCCAAAGAATCCAACCGCTTTAGGTGATGATGTTTTGAGATTGATTAAAGCGATCGTTGCCCGACGAGGACAATTTAGCTATGCAAATATCGCCAATATTTTCATTAATCAAATCCAAACCTTAAATTACAAAGAATTCAAACAAAGCCTGCAAAAATATCTGGTTTTCTCAATTGATCAGCATAGCGATTTCGCGATCGCGCTTCAGTCTAAACTAGCAGAAAGATTAGATTCGCTCTATTTAGATTATGATTCTGTTCCATTAAGCGATGCGTTGATTTTAAGGACGTGTAATCGCGTGATTGAGATCTTAACCACTGAGAATCGCAAAGATCCCTCACCTTTGCTTATTGCCTTATTATCACAAGGCAATCCAATGACATTAGTAATTGTTTTGCTAAAACTGGTTCTGATTTGCAATGCTTCACGATCGCACCTTGAGGCGCAAATTGCTGCTTTGATTCGATATTACGATCAGTTTCCAGAGCAAGACTGTAATTGGGTGGTCAATTTTCTAGAGATTTTTAATGTGACATTCGCGATTCATGCGGAAGATGTGCAGTACAACCTCGTAAAGATGCAGCAAGCCCAGGAAGCCATGCCGCACGCAAATATCAATTTAGATCACTATCGAATTTTCTCGCAGATGAAGCCGATTATTCGTCCTAAATCCCCCACACCCGCAGAACCCGAATCCGATTCATCCGCTTGAATGTCGATCGTCGATCGTTGCGAATCCCGCCCCCATTCCCTCAGCCAATGTATTCACAAATCGATATAGCACTGCGGCTGCAAGCACCTGACCACTCGGAAAAGCTTGGCTTAATAATGCAAGTGCGATCGCTTCAAACACGCCCACGCCCCCCGGCAATCCTGGAATGATAAATCCGAGTAGCCAAGCCCAAGCAAACCCGCTGACTAATAGTGGCAACTCCGAAATGGAAATCGGACGCAACGCCAGAAACGTCAAAACAAAGCCGATCGACCGTAACCCCAAAAATCCCAACTCACCGAGCAGTGGCAGTAAAGGATATCGTTCGAGATGAATCGGATCGGTGGATTGCTTCAGTTTGCTAGCTTGCTTGAGAACCCGATTGAGAAAGAGTGGGTGAATGGCAATCAGGATCAAGAGTACGATCGCCAATTGCAGCCAAGCTCTTGAGCGATGTCCAACAAACGCAAACACGCAAGCGGCGGCTGCCGTCAATAGAGATTCGAGTAGAATGCTTAGCGTTGCGGGTGCGATCGGAATCCCAACCTGTTTTGCCGCATTGATGCGACCGTAGAAGTGCCAAACATTTCCCGGAAGATATTTTGCAATATTCGTTTTTAGGTAAGTCTGCGCGCCCCAAGCTCCGGAGACTCGGTAAGACAAAAATTGTAGAATCCAACTCCAAACGTAGCCCGCGAAAATGTGAGCGAAAAGCGTGACACCGAGCGCGATCGCAAGACAAGCAACACCCGCCGCATCGATCCGCAGTTTCGTCACATCTTGCCAATGTTTCTGAAGCGACTGGAGTAGGAAAAAGACAACTGCCGCGAGAATTAGCCAGCGGAGGGCGATCTTGAACGATTTGGAACGACGCGGCATATTTTCCTTTTTTAAGCTAATAATCCTGAGAGTCCTTTCCAAAGAAAGTAACTGCCGAAAACAAGAGAAACGAGCAAAGTAATTGGTTTCTTGTTTTGTGTCAGCCAATCTGAGATAGATTGTAAAATTCTGGCGGACTGATGAGGCGCGATCGCACAAAGCAACAGCGGTAAAATTAGTAGAGTTTGCGCCGCCAAAGTATAGAGAAAGTAGGTCTTGAACGTATCCCACGGATTAAGATCCGCACCTAGAATAATTCCGATCGTAGAGAGAGTAAAAACCCATAATTTTGGCGCGATCAAGGTGCTAACTGCCCCGGCAGCTAGGAGAGCGAGTGGAGTTGCCTGCTCAAAGGTACTTATCCACTTGGGTGGGGGAGCATCAGGATCTTCTTCGTTAATCAATTTCTTGACCGCCGAAATCAGCAGCAGAATTCCCAGGACTGCTAGCAATACCGAAACGACTGGAGACGAGCCATTCGCTTCCTCAATCCCCTTGGCGTTGCGTAAGAGATAACCAAAGATAACGCCCTGAAGCAATCGTACAACCGTGGTTCCGATAACAAAGGCGATCGCCTTCACCAATCCATTCTGGTTCCGTAGAATCAGCAGAACGATAATAACCCAGGCAGGAGCCAAAGCGGTTCCCAGTATCATCGGCAGCAGGTCAAAAAATATATCCATGACGAATTAAATCCATACTTACCCTCATAAAAACTCGAAGCTTTGTTGAAGAACAGGGCGATTGCTGTCTTTAGCGTAATCCTTCTCAAGACAGAAAGAAATGCAAAGTCGCAGTGCCATGAATGTGACTTGCGTTAGAGGTAGAAATTCAAGTCATCTATGTATGTTTGAGACGCATCAATAAATGAGTCTGATTAGATTTCGGGCTTCTACACCTGGAGCCAAATTTGCGATTTGACCACTAAGCGGAAATTTCGCCCCGCTGACACAAAAAAGGAGCGCAGAATGAAACTGATTGGTTCACAACTAAAACGATTGAAGATTAGACAGCTTCTGGCAACTGTTACAATTGGCGTTGTCCTTCTCCTCAACACCGCCTGCAATACCGGCGATGCTCTGGGAGCGCGACCGAACAATCCCCCAGTTCAAATGGGTGGAAACAACAATCCGCACAAAATGGGTGGAGATGGCTACACCGATTACAAGATGTCTACCGATCCAAAAGTGAACTCGGCTCGTTCAAACTCCTCGGTCAAAAAGCAAGCGCACCTCCCGAACGCAACGGCTACACTCGTGGCGAGTCTCGGTGTCAAAAGCAATGCGTCAGACCCGATTTACCGTAGTCCAGACGTGTCCGAAACCAATAACCCTGATATTGGTCCAGTGCAGCAAAAATCATTGCCACCTTTGCCCAATCAAAAACAGCCGATAATCGATCGTGCAGACCCCAACTCAAAAGTTTTCGAGCGTGCGGGTGAAGCGATCCAAGACGCTTCTGCGTTTCTCAAGGAGACGGCGAAGGCTGCAAATGCGCGCCCCGAAAGCAAGGCAAATCCGGCGATCGGACAGTAGTATTTCAACTTTCATGATTTAAATTCCACGGAGATTCTTATGAACAAAATTGCATCTTTTATCAAGGCGACTCGCCTAAAGCAGATTGCGATCGTCTTTTTTGCAGGAGTCATGCTGCTTCTGAATACGGCTTGTAGCAATGCAGCCCAAGCAACCACGCCCGTCCAAGGTGAAACAGGTGACGGCGGCGGTCCCCATCCCGTGAATCAAACTCAGCCTTACACAGGCGGAATGAACAATTTCGATGATACACCTCCTGGACAGATTCCCTCTGACAAAGCAAAATCTCTGATTGACAACGCACAACGCAACATTCAAGACCAAGATCCGCGCAACGCTAAGCTTTACAAGAACCCTAGCTATGCGGCTGAGCGGACAAAAGACACGCTCGGTGATGCTGTCACCTCACGGGCAAATAATGTGAAAGAAGAGGCACAGAAGGTTGGAGACCGTCTGAGCAAAACCGGGGAAAGTGCTGCGAATAAGACGCAAGAACTCGGTCAGCGGATTCAGCAAGGTGCAGGAAACGTTGCTGATAACGTAGGCAACAGCGTTGTAGGTGCAGGCGAAGATACCAAGTACAAAGCCAAGCAAGCAGGCAAGACGCTGAAAGATGCGGTAAAAGACGCGATCGATTAATCATTTCTCCTCTAGTTACCTCAAATCAATGCTGCCAAGGCTTAAGCCTTGGCTTTTTTATGGCAAAAATTCATCCAGATCTTGACGGACAAGATTTGTGTAATTATTATGTATTTATAGCTGAATCAAAGCGGTAAAAGTATTCAACTTTTGGTGTGAGATTAGCGAAACTTAGACCCGCCAGTCGTGTGTAAAAAATGTTGGATTCAGCCTCAATTCTACTGCTGGAGGCAATCATGAATCGTCACTCCCTATTGATATCGTTGTGCTCATTCTTTTCGATCGCTGATCCCCCCGAACCACCCGATCCTCAAATTATGAAAAAAGTTCAAGAACTTCAGAATCTGGCAACCGTGTCATACAGAATTCAACCTGGGCAAATTGGACAGGTTAAATATCGTGGGAGTTATTGGAGTGCGTGCTGCTTAGACGAAGACCTCGTTTTGCTTCCCGGAGCGCAGGTTAGAGTGATTGAGCGAGTTGAACTTACGCTCGTCGTTGAATTGATTGCCCTACCCCAATCGCAGTCCCTTCCGTCAGAGAAGTCCTTTGATCAAATCGATCGCACTGCATAAATCTTTACATCAACTGCCCACGAAATTTCGATCGTGAGCGGTTGATGTATAAGATTTATGTTAAACTTCCGTATCAGATGCTCAGAGCTAACACAATTTTCTTTTATATCTAGAAACTTGTGGATAATGGAGATAGCACACGTGAGCAAGACCAGCCTCAAATTCACCTGAAGATGGGTGCTGCTTTTGGTGCGTCTTCTAACATCAATTTAGTGGAACGCTTAGTCGCTCGTAGAGGATCAGAACAACATGGCGGAGAATGCTCCTGTAGCAGACACAGCATCGAAAAAAACAACTGCAACAAAGTCTGCGACAACCAAGCTAAAAAAGCGATTGAATCTAGATCTATCGCCAGAAGCTTACGATTTGCTCCAAGAACTCTCGGAAGAATCGGGTAAAAACATGGCGGAAGTGTTGCGGATGGGACTGGCGCTGTATGGAATCGCACGGGAAGAAAAGAAAAAAGGACGGAGCTTGGGAGTGGTTGAAGACGATCGAGTAGTGAAAGAGATTGTGATTCCCTAAACTTGGTAATGATCAGCATCCTTATTGAAATAACTCAGGACGGTGATTCCTCTTCAAGCCAAAGTAGATGACTCAAGCTTTTTGGTGTGTCGAAGTGTGAGTGAGGGCGAACAGGTTTTCTAGTGTTCGTTGGCATCGTTCTGAGGCTTTTTTAATACGGAGACACCAAATATGGATTGGTTGGAGGATTTTTTTGCTCGACGGAAGATTACGGAAGGCGCGATCGAGGTGATTGGCTTTGAAGACACACTCTCTCCTGAAAAAGAGTTTGCCGAGCGGAGGAGGAGCTTGACCAGAACTCGAAGAGTGCTGCGTCGATCGGCAACCCATCACAAGCAAATCATATCGACCAAAGAACCATTGCCCCAAAAGCCGAAGTGGGTAATGGTTCCCTTAGTCGATGGGCAGCCTTGGTGGATCGCACTACTGTCACTGTCTGCATTAGGGACTCAAGCTCATTATGCCGATTACCTCTCGCATGATTTCGTTCAAATCTCAGTTGAGTTACTTGCTGAATCGTTAAAGCTTTGAGCAATCCAGTATGCAATGGCTTGATGCACCACTTCTGGAGCTTCTGCCATGACTAAATGCCCAACTTTTGAAACCGTAATGTGCTGACTTTGCGGTTGATCGTAAAGTAGATTCGCTAACCATTGGTGTCCCATTGCGGGCGGAAACATGGGATCGTCACTGCCTGTGATCACTGTGACTGGACACTTTAAAGGATGGTGCTGTGCATCGTAACCCCAAAACGCCTCGATCGCTTCATAAGGATGAGCATCGGTCGGAACCGTATTTCGATCGTGAAATTGCGCCAATAATTCATTCGCATCGGAAATCGTTAGCGATCGCAGAAACTCCTGAACCAGTTGCCAGCGATAGAGATGATGTCCGCCGATCGCAAAGAATTTAACCAAAGGAATTTCCCACCAAGGCGTGAGATTGTGAGTTCCGCCTCCGATCGCGATTAGGGCAGTTGCCTCGTGTCGTCTCGCCCACTCTAATCCGACCGGAACGCCATAGCTATGACAGCACAAGATGGGGCGCTCGATGTTGAAATGCTGAAGCATTCTCGTGAGATCACGCCGATGTCGTCCGACAGAATAGCGTTGGTACCGACTGGATTCCCCATGTCCTGCTAAGTCATAAGTCAGAATTTCTTGTCCCTGCGATCGAAAGTAATCCCACTGCAAGCACCAATTGAATCGACTACCTAATCCACCGTGGACAAAGACGATCGCTGGAGATTTCCCAGGAGAATGGGCGACTTGTAGCGTTACTTTGCCGAGTTTAATCGGTGATCCATCGAGACTCGTTGCAGATCGGGACATTTAGGGTTTGCGGTTGGAGTAGGAACGCTGGCTCTGGGGAAACAGATAGCGCATTAAGGCAAGTCCGCTAAAAGTAATTGCGCCAATGATTAATACGACAAGAGCTACAGGAAGCATAACAAGAGGTTAGGGGGTTTGTGACCCTGCTATTGTAGAAAACCCGTTTGACAAGCTCATGTCTGCATTATCTCGAAGCAGTGACGGAGATCTATTCTCGCAAAGCTGCTAAAAGTCTCGGTTTCTCAACCAAAATCGGTAGGGAAAAGCGAAATGTACTGCCTTTGCCAACCTCGCTATCGACTTCGATCGTGCCTTTTTGCAGTTCAACTAAGCGACGAGAAATAGCGAGACCAATTCCAGTTCCACCAGAATGTCGATCGCGTGATCGATCCGATCGCCAAAACCGCTCAAACACATGGGGCAAATCTTCGGCTTTAATGCCTTGTCCCGTATCCTCAACTGCAATCCAAATTCGTTCCGGTTCTGCCCAAGCGCGCAAGGTAATGCTCCCTTCTGATGTGTAACGCAACGCATTGCCAACGAGATTCATCAACACTTGCTCGACTCGCTCCGGATCAGCAAATACAGAAGGCAAAGATTCTGGACACTCGACCTTGAGCGTGGGACTATCATCCAGCAATTGATCAGAAAACTTTTGAACGATCGACACCAGCAGCGGACGAATCTGGAGCGGCTGAAGATGAATCGGCAGGTAGCCTGCTTCTGCTTTTGAGAGTTCTTGCAGATCATTCACCAACCGACGTAATCGAACGGTTTCTCTTGCAAGGCGTTGATAAATGTCAGAGGTTGGCTCGATCGTGCCATCGGCTAAACCTTCTAAATAACCCTCAATCACGGTTAATGGAGTCCGAAGTTCGTGCGTAAGATCCCCAACTAAATCGCGTCTGCGTTGCTCCACCCCTTCTAGATCTTCTGCCATTCGGTTAAAGCTTTCAGCCAGTCGATTCAGTTCAGGAATTTCGTTTTCAGGGACACGCTCTGCTAAATGTCCAGAAGCGAAGCGCTGCGTAATTTGCTCCATTTGAACCAACGGCTGCATAATTCGCTTTGACACCCAGTAGCTGAGTCCGATCGCAGTTGTGCCCCCGACTACCACCGACCAAAATGCGCCCCGACTCCAAGCCGATTCAAATCCATCAACCAGCTTACTTTTAACCCGAACGACGCTGAAATCAACTCCCTGCAACTGTTCCAAATGCACCAGAAATAATCGCGGCGAGTAAACCTTTCCGACCGTAAGCAAAGTACTAATTCCCACGACCATCACGATCATGTGAGACAAAAATAATCGGGTGCGGAGGTTCGGTTTGCTCATGCGGCAATCTCTTTAGACACTATCTTCAAACTTGTAGCCGACCCCGATCACTGTTTTAACAAAAGTAGGGTTTGCTGGATCAGGTTCGATTTTTTTTCTCAAGCGTGCGACATGCGTATCGACGACCCGTTCATCGCCGAAGAAATTACTGCCCCAGAGTTTGTCAATCAGTTGGGTTCGGTTCCAGACGCGCCCTGGATAGCTCATAAACGTGGAAAGCAGATCAAATTCGAGCGTGGTCAGATCTAATGGTTCGGTACGATCGTCTTTCTGGCGCGATGCCGATCGCTGATCGACATCCAGAATAAAGTTCTGAGTGCGGTAAACCTGAGATTGTCCACCTTGCCGCATCGTTCGACGAAGCAGCGCTCGGACTCGCGCGACTAATTCCTTCGGACTAAAGGGCTTCACCATATAATCATCTGCACCCGTAGACAATCCGATGATGCGATCGATTTCTTCACCTTTTGCCGTCAGCATGAGAATAAATGGATCTTTGGCTCCCGGTTTTTGGCGAATCCGGGCACAGACTTCAAGCCCGTCGAGACCGGGAATCATCAGATCGAGAATGATCAGATCAGGTTTCTGCTCTTGAAAAACTTGTAAAGCAGAGATGCCATCGCGACAAGTACGACAAGCAAAGCCCTCTTTTTCTAGGTACAGTTGAATGAGCTGAGCGATTTCGGCTTCGTCTTCGACGATCAAGATTTCCATAACGCCGGGTGTTTTAGGACATCACAACTTATATAGCTCTGAGTGTATCAATTTCATCACTCGACATAAGCTGTCATCTCAATCTACAAACTTTCGACGGAACGTTTTTGAGTTTTATTGAGTTTTGTGAACTTCCTTAAGAACGATGCGATCGACCGATAAAATAATCTGTATCGAAGCTTCACGAATATCTATAGGGCTTAAGCATACGGGGGGACAGATGGAGTTTTTGAGCTTTCTGAACGACATTAATTTTGAAGCGATCGTTCAATTGACTTTGATTGCCATGATTATGCTGGCAGGTCCGGTTGTGATTCTCTTGTTGGCGCTTCGAGGGGGCGATCTGTAGGTCTTCGAGCCTTCGAATCTCTGAGCTTTAAGTCTCTGAGAGAGTGTGACATCAAAAGTTTTATCAGGTTTAAGAGAGAGTAGCTCCAAGGCTCGATAGTTTCGGCGATCGAGCTTTTTCATAGGGTACAACGGTCGATTAACAGATTATTGTCGTCGGTAACACATTGCTGTCGCTGATGTCTAATTGATGTCGTCATACCAAATAATTGTCACTGCGTTCCATTTTTCCAACCGTTAACAGATTGGTGTCATGTGACATACCCGACTCTCATCGCAAGCGATAGAGAGCGGGCTTCCCGTTTCATCTGCCGCAGCCTTTGTCCCACAAGGAGAACATTGGTCTTACGCAGCATCCGCAGGTTTGGATCGCTTGTGCGTCCCTTACTGGCAGACTGCTTCTTACTCAGTCACAGCCTCCGGGCAGACTCCCTGTGTCCCAAGGAGTTTAATTTTTACTCGTCCTTGCCGTATGGCTTGCTTATTGCTTCCAGTGACGGCTCGGCTTCCCTAGCGACAGTCTTTCCGTGGTAAGCGTATTACCGCTACTATGACCGATCTGTTCGAGAGGCTAGGCAGGTCAACGATCCCGTGAGTAGTATATCAGTTTTTCTCGCTTCGTTTGTGAGAAATTGGCGTTTTCTCGTCGATGCCAAGTCCTCGTACAGCTACGCTGCACATTGTTCAAGGCATCAACTCGTCAACGCCCTGGCTCTCATCCCGCCGTCTCGCTAAAATCTAAGTTTCACCTGTTGGACGATAGCGACCAAAGGAATTAAATCCTAGTCTCGAACAAACGACACAATTGAAAGAAGAAATCAGCTACTGTAAGAGTTGATTATTTCCGACCTGCTGCACAAATCTTATGCACAAATCTTAATAGTTGTGCGGCGATCGCTTCAGGTTGGTCAAGATGAGGAACATGACCTGCCTTTTCTACCCAAATCAGTTGACTTTCTGAAATCACTTGCTTAAATCGAGTTGCATCCTTTATTCCTAAAACATCATCAGCCTTTCCCCACAGAATCAGGGTTGGATGTTGAACCTGTTCGATTCGATCGCTCAAGTCACCATAACTCCCGCTTTGGGTAAAAGAGACGATCGCTTCTTTCCATCCCGCCATTTCTTGATGCAGGAGAGAACAGCGAATCGCATCGATCAGCATCGAATCAAATATTGGCAGTGTTAGCGCGGCAGTCAGCGCTGCTTGTTTACGAAAATGCAGCCAATCTGCTCCCAATTCAATCAAAGGACGCGGTAATGCTTTCCCCACTGGAAAACTGCCAGAAAAACCAACACTATCAATTATGACCAAAGCTCTCACCCAGTCAGGACAATGCAGGGCAAAATCGATCGCCACTGCACCGCCCAACGACGCACCGACAAGAATCACAGGTCGCTTGATCCAGGTTTGGATCAAGCTCAGTAGGTGTTGCCGGATAGTCTGAGAATTTACGGTAACGTTGATCGATTCCGTAAACCCAGATCCTAAGAGATCGATCGCCCAAGTTTCGTGTTGAGTAGCGAGTCGTGGAAACAACCGTCGAAACTCTAACAACGAACTATCGAACCCGTGGAGCAATACGATCGCAGCAGTGTGAGCCGCAGAGCGTTCAGCGGCAGTATGCACGTATGCAGTTTCAATGTCTTTGTAAGATTGTGTAACGACCCGACGTTTAAGCTGCTGCAGTAACGCGATCGCTTCTACGTCTCGAATCGCAGCGGCTGAAGACGGTAAAAAATCAGCAACCATTTGCCCTCAGAAGCTTCGTTATTTTTGAGCGGGTGAGTCGTTGGATAGAGTATTGACGCGATCGCTTAATCCCTGCAACTGGTTATTTAACTCTCGTTGCCGCTGAATCAGACGCTCAAAATCGGCTCTAGTGGCAAAGTTTTCTCGATTAAAACGAATGGATTGATCCACTTGCTGCACACAAGCATCCATTCCCGCCGCAAATTCATAGCGAGTCATTGGTCGATCGCCACGATAAGTGCCATCGGGATAGCCAGAAAGACAGCCCGATCGAGGAGTCGTCTGAACTGGAATAGAAGGTGACTGTGCCGATGCTTTCCCTGCGTGGAGAAGCAGTGCTGTGAGCAGAGAAGTAGCTGTCGTTAGATACCAGGATTTCATGAGCAAACAGGAGGATTGATCGAAGTGATTCCTTTATAGCTCAGGGATCAGTTCGATCACGATTCTCAGTCTCAATTCGGATGTTTTAGGACTATCTCGCAACTCTATTTTTCAGTTCCAATCCATTTCGCGACTCGATTGATCCGATCGCACTTGTTCAAACGGATGCTGCAATTCATTCTGTGCTTCTTCGACAAAAATCATCACTTGTACCGGACCGTATCGATCGCGAATTGCCCCTTCAATCTGTTCCACAATCCATTCACTCGCTCCCAAAAACTCTGGATGCACAGTGACACGCATTTCGACAAATACCTGCCGTCCTACAATTCCGCGCGATCGCACTTCATAACACTGTGTTACGCCTTGGATTTGCCGTACGATTTGTCCAATCGCTTCAGGTGCGATCGCTACTTGTCGCACCATTAACGGTAACTGCCAATTCAACACCCGCCAGCAACTCAGCCCGGCGGTAATCACCATTACGATCGTCAAAAACGGATCAAACCACGCATATCCGCGCCAAATTCCGAACAGTCCGAATAACAAAAAGAAGGTCAGCCAAGCATCTTGTAGGATGTGACGCGCATTCAATTTCAAAATAGAACTATCGAGCGCACGCGAAACTTTCCGCTCAAACAATGCCAATCCTAAACTTGCTAGAGAAACGATCGCTAACAATCCAATCACAGATAAGCGCATCCGAACGGGTGGGAGGGTTCTTAAGGCTGGGTCAATCGCTAATTGCTCGACGGCTAAGCCAAACAAGCTCAATCCTGCAAATCCCAACAATGCGACAAGCAAAAGCGCTAATCCTGCTTCTAATCGCCCATGTCCCCAAACTTCCCGCCCTGGTTGTCGATTCGGAGCTGAGAGTGCAATTAAACTCAAGACCGTACTAAAACCATCGATCGCCGTATGCAGTGATTCTGCAACAATTGACAGCGATCGAGTTGCCCATGCTGCCCCTACTTTCACCACCAACATGAGTAACGTTAGCCAAAGCGTCATCAGTAGTATGCGGCGACTCACCCCTTTTTGATTTCTGACTTCAGCCATAACGCGCTCTTAAGGTAGGACGATGAAGAGAGATCACCCTTCACCGTAAATCAACTTGTAAATCAACTCATGCAGCATCCTAATATCCAATTGTTGGTCTTAGACATTGACGGAACGATCGCAGGCAAATCTAATCATATCCGCGAACCTGTTTTAGCGGCGATCGCTCAAGCACAGAAACGCGGAGTGCAAATTGCGATCGCGACAGGACGAATGTACCGTTCTGCACTGCGGTTTTATCAAACAGTGGGATCAACTTTACCGCTAATTGCTTACCAAGGCGCATGGATACAAGATCCGATCACTCAGCAAGTTCTCCGTCGCTGGTCAGTACCGAAAGCGCAAGTGCTGGAACTGCTCGATTATTTTGAGCAACCGAAACTGCGTGAATTCTTGTCAATTCATTTCTATATCAATGACGATCTGTACATTCGCAAAATGACTCCTGAAACGGCAGCCTACGTTCAACGATCGGGAATTGTGCCGATCGAGGTTGGAGATTTGCGATCGACGATCGACATGGAACCGACAAAGGTACTTGCCCTCAGCGACGATATTGAGCTAATCGATTCGCTGCTTGGCTCGTTGCAAAAACAGTACACACCTGCTGAGCTTTATTTAACCAAATCGGTTGCGACCTTTTTTGAGGCAACGAATCCGGCAGCGAATAAGGGGGCAGCCGTGAAATATCTGGCTGAAGTGTTGCTGAATCTCAAACCTGAAAACGTCATGACAATCGGAGATAACTTCAACGATCTTGAAATGATTCAGTATGCGGGAATTGGAGTGGCAATGGGCAATGCGCCGGAAGGAGTGCAGCAGGTGGCTCAGTGGGTTGCGCCAACAGTTGAAGCGGATGGGGCAGCGATCGCGATCAAAAAATTCTTGCTTTAAAATCAGAAAGGACACCGACGACTGGCCGTGTTTCGTCTCGGTGTCCTTAGCTGGTTCGCTCCTCACACTCCAATACTATAAGCGGCTTCCATTGAATTGTCACCCCTTGGCTGATAAAAATTCGTTATGGCGATCGCGTGACATTGATGTGACGGTTGACCCCAGCTTGTGATATTGATTTTCAAAGCGTTTCCGGTGCTAAAACGCGCAATCCTTGCTCTAAAAGCTGTTTCAAAAGCCAATGAGTAATCATTACTAAAGCTAATCGACATTGCGCGATTTGACGATTGTGTGCTACACACTTTACGATTTGGCAGTTTTGGTAAAAGAATTGAAACGCTTGGCTCAATGCGATCGCAGACTTTAACACGCTGCTGTCTTCCCATTCGTCTAGCGTGGTGACAATTTGCGCGACCAGTGACCGCTCCTGAGCCAATAAAAGCTTGTTGTCTTTTAACCAAATTCCCATGCCGCCTTGCGTAGATTGATGGATCAAATCGAGTGGTATCAGCCGTAAAAGTGCTGCACAGCGAGCATAACTATACTGACAGGCGAAAATTTGGGGATTTTCTGAAAGCTGGCGACTCGACGCAAAATCTGAATTAGAATTCTGCAACCGGGAGACACAAGCCTGAAGGACAGTTTGTAGCCAAGCCGCGATCGCTAAATCTCCAAACTCAAATTCCAGTTGCCCCGCTTCAGTAGAACTCACCGTAAGATCACGCAAAAGTATCTTTTCGAGATCCGCTTCTGGGGAATTAGACGGAGAAGCTTGGAAAAATTGAACAAATTGATCCCCAATTTCTTGAGGAGTTTGCGTAGATTTCGCCCCTAATTCGAGTGCAATGGACGATCGATATTGCGCCACCGAAGTCGAATCCTTAACTTTTTTCAGAATGGGCTTTTGCTGAAAAACGTTGAAATTCAAGGGTCTCGGCTCGAATGATGGAATCGCGATCGCACGGTTTGCCACTTGAACATCTGCCTTAGGGTAGATTGCCTCATAAATTTTCAACAGTAACAATGTGCGAAACGTAGAATAAGTAATCTTCGGTAAGTTACAATTCACTATAATTACGGTTGAAGCTCTGAAATGGGATCTGTTTCGGTTCAAAAAGTTCAAATTTACCAGTGGTATATGCTTAATTCTGTAAAGATCACCGTGATCTCACTGGCAATTGATCGTTTTCTCCGTATAATCTCGTAAAGATACCAGATTCTAAGAAACTGATCACGCCAATTAGCAAGCTCTGGTTCGTTTGAATCTTTTTACAATCACGCTGTACTCAGCGCTTGTCAAAGTCCCACTGTTTCCCAACAGCCTATTAACATATGTACTCAGTCACCCCTCAAAACTCCGACGCGGCTCGTCCATTCCTGACCTGGCAGAGAATTATCGATTGGGCGCAGGAACACTATCGCGTTCGCAATTTTAGTAAAGATGAACGGGTTCCGACTCGTCCGGGTTTGCTCTATCTTGTGCAGAAGGGCGCGGTTCGCTTGGTCGGTACAGCGCAAGTCAATGCCACGGGCGGAGGTTCTACTCGTCTGGCTCGAATCAGTCCAGAAGAAGCATTTCTTGGGTTTGTTGGGACAGGTCAACCGTTTGAAATTGTGGCGCAATCGCCGTTTACGCTGCAAGCCTACGCACACGTCGAGCAAACCTCTGTGGTCTGGATGTACTGGCACGATTTGGATAATTGGCCCCACTTCCGGCGTGAGGTGCTAGATGCCTTCCGCTATCAGCATCAGCGCAAATTATTGTGGCTGAGTACATTAGGGCAACGCCGGACGATCGATCGCTTACTGGGCTTTTTGACGCTCTTGATCGAAGAATATGGCGAACCAACCGATGAAGGGTATTGTCTACCGTTCCCGCTAACTCATGCTCAAATTGGTAGCGCGATCGGTTCGACTCGTGTGACAGTGACGCGCTTGATGGGTAAGTTGCGGCAGAAAGGGATGATTCGGACTCAGGGTGATAACTTACTGTGTTTGCCGACGGATTCGGTGCTGAACCGAGCGGAAGGAAAGTTAAACAGTAATTAAATCGGCTGGTTGCTATAAGAATTGAGCCATCCGGGAATCTTGATTTGGATTCCTGGGTGGTTGTTGTGCGAGCGTACGGTAACCTGAGTCGGATGAGCAGTTCGTCTACGTTGCTACCTCGCCCCGGAATTCCATTCCGGGGCTAACAGAACGAAGTCCACAGAAAAGGACTGAGAGCCGAATTGATCGAACTCACACTAAGTCTGCCCTGTTTTTACCAATCGTTGCAGTTGCTGACTTTCGAGTTCTAGAATCCGGCGGGCAAAATCAGGATCATGATCCAGTAGATCATCAAGCGCATCAATCGGAACTGCTACGATGCGAGTCGTTTCGTCGCCTGCAGTAATCGTATTTTCTGAGTTGCTGTGTGTTAGAACTTCTAGCTCATCAAGCATTTGTCCAGGATGAAGTTGCTCAACTCGAACGCCATCGATAAGCTGATAGTAAATGTTCGCATCTCCTTCGATCAGCAGCAGCAATTCGCGACAGGTATCCCCTGCTTCTGTGATCACGTCTCCAGTTGTGTAAGTTTTCACCGTCGCTCGATCGCCTAAAGCCATCAAAGTATCGGTCTGGACATGGTGCAGGAAATCACTGTTAAACAAATGCACAAACTTCTCTAGCTTTGAAAGAGCAGTGAGTGGAGGAGAAGGCGGCAGCGATCGCAATTGTTCTGCGATTTCTTGTACAAATGGTGGGTGAGATTGAAAATTGATTGCTTGAACGCGATCGGGATCAAGTTGAGCAATCAAATAGAGCGCAGTCGCTTGTACTAAAGGATGGCTTTGTTGCATGAATCATAAACGCTAAGAGATTTCCGACAGATTCAATGACTTAACGCACAACTCGAAC
>PSLO01000035.1:0-40654 GCA_040289665.1 Leptolyngbya sp. ERB_1_1
TTCGTTTTCATCCGCAAGTCTGACAATTCTCCTGTTCTACAGGTTACCGTTTCTAGTTATTCATGCAACAAAGCCATTTCTTAATTCAATCGGGGCTGACGCTGCAATTGTGTTAGCCCCAGTTTTTGATGTAAAATAAATTTGCGGTTTGTCAATCGGATTTTAGTAAATTAGAATGATTTGGAGGAGAAATATGCCATCACTGACAAAAACGGCTGTCACCCATGACGATCGCACGACTGAGCAACGAATCCGCATCCGTATTCCCAAGCAGTACCATCAAGAACCTGTGATCTCGCATTTGGTCTCGCAATACCATTTGACGGTCAATATCGTTGCTGCAATCTTAGGCGCAAACGCAAATGGTGATGGCTGGTTCGATCTCGACCTCAAAGGCAGTCATGCAAACATTGAAGCTGCACTCAGTTATTTGGATGAACTCGATTTAGAAGTCTGGCATGGGGAAGAATCAGACGGCTGGTGAGCCATCTGATATGCAGCAAACCCCAGCAGAATCGGCAAAGATAAGTTAATCGTGAGCAATCGAATGACGTGCGCGATCGTAATAATCTCTGGATCTTGCTGGAGCGTTAATGCGATCGCGATCATTTCAGGTGATCCTCCCGGAGCCGCCATCAGTAGACACGATAGCCAACTCAAATGAGTGAACTGATGAATAATTGCGGCAGCAATTAGTCCAGCAATGAGCATCAAACCAACAGGCACGATCGCGCGGATGATTGTACCCAACTTTAAGCGTGGATTAATTCCCCAATATTCGCCAATGGTAACGCCAAGCAGAATCTGACCGACTACATTAAATACGATCGGAAAGTTAACCTGAAACGCATCATTGAAAAGCGAGAGAAATTCAACGCCCAAACCAACGACGATCGCACCTAAAAATGCAGCTAATGGAACTTTAAGCTTTGCCGCGAAATGCACGATGACGACTGCGATCGTCACCAGTAAGCTTGGTGCTGCAAACGTTCGCCACGACACATCAAATGCTTGATGCACAAAGTTTGCTACCGCGCGAGTCGAAGCATTAGGGAGTGCAACATTTGCAATTAATGGCATTGCAAAAATGACTGTTGTAAATCGCATCAATTGAACGAGCGAGACGAAAGCGGTATTTTTTCCATAATCCGCTGCCATACTTGCCATCACCCCAATGTTTCCTGGGGTTGTCGCTAACAATCCGGTCAGCAAGTCTACCTTTTCCAAGCGAGAATAAAGTACGCCGATCGCGGCTCCCGCAGCCATGAGAAAGAAGGGCAATCCCAATAGAATGAAACTTTCAGATGCAAAGCCGCTGAGATGATTCGGCGGAAGTGAAAGCCCGATCGACAATCCTACGATTAACTGTCCTGCTTTTCGAGCACTGCGATTCGGTTGGATCGTTTCATTGAACTGCCGATAGCCAAAATATACGATCGCGCCTGCTGCAATTCCTCCTAGAATCCAAGCTGCACTTCCCAAACCCACAGCCAACAATCCCACTCCGATTAGCATTGCCAAGCTGAGTTCGAGGACAATCAGTAGAATGAGCAGCGATCGAGCTTGTGTGTTTGATAGTTCAGCGTTTAGCAAGACTAGCACTCCCGACACTAATAAAGCATTGTATCTAGCTCTACTGAATTGCGATGATATACTCGAAACACTTTCGAGCATGAAAAATGACAACAACGGCGCTGATTGTGGGAGCGAGTCAAGGAATTGGGCTGGAATTTGTACGACAGTTTCTAAAGCGAGTCGATCGCGTTTATGCTACCTACCGCGATTCAGACTGTGAACTGTTTAACCTTGAGCATCCTAACCTAGAGCGATTACAACTCGATCTCACGGATGAAGCTCAGATCGAACAAGCGATTGCTAAAATCAAATCCGAAACATCCGCCCTTCATTACGTAATTAACTGTGTGGGGATGCTGCACGATGAAACAACTCAACCCGAAAAAAGCTTGCGTCATCTCAATGCAGATCAGCTTCTCAAATACTTTCAAATCAATAGTATTGCAGCCGTATTGTTAGCGAAGCACGTTCAACCGTTGTTAAAACATCGCGATCGCGCCATTTTTGCCACCATTTCCGCTAAAGTTGGCAGCATTGGAGACAATCAAATTGGCGGATGGTATGGCTATCGCGCATCGAAAGCAGCCTTAAATATGTTCATGCGAACCACCGCGATCGAGTTTAAGCGCACTTGTCCGAATGCGATCGTGGTTACGCTCCATCCTGGAACAACCGATACAAGACTCTCTAAACCCTTTCAGCGTAGTGTTCCACCCGAAAAATTGTTCTCGGTCGATCGTACTGTTCACCAGTTATTAACGGTTCTTGATCAGCTACAAGACAGTGATAGTGGGGAGTTCTTCTCTTGGGACGGAACAAAGCTACCTTGGTAATTTCAGAAGCCCTCGATCGTATTCAGTGCTTGCCGTAATTCCGAAGCATTGCTCCAATATCCTTCGGCTCTGCGCCCCGTTTGTACAATCAATCGCAAACTGTAATCATCTGGAAATCCTTCAGCCTCAAGCCAGATACGATCGCTTTCCAGTTCACAAGCAACCCGCTCCTCGTCCATTAGCTCTTGAGCGATCTGTTGGAGTGCTTCGTGTAACTGCTCACTCAAGCGGCGAAAATCGTGCCATTCTTCTTCGGTTAGCTCGATCGCCCAGTCCTCGCCCCCGACTAATCCCTTGAATTCAGAAGCCGCAGCATCCCAACCTAAGCGCCAACCGTCTCCTGCTTTGAGAATTCGACTCATTGCGACGATCGACGAGTAAACACATTCACCAAAGCTTGAATCAGAGCATCACGCTGTTTTCGATTGAGTTTTTGGATAATCGCTCGATCGCTTTCAAATGGATTTTTGCGTAAATTATCTGAACCGGGATACCCATCTGCCCGCATCGGTTCGTTAATGCCTAAAAAATCTGCCAAGGTATATTTCCAGTCAAGCCGCAAACTAACAGGACGACCTTTGATGAAATAGTGGTACCGAATCAAACGACTCACTAGCGTATTATTCGGATCAACTTTGCCTGTTTCACGATTGACGTACTGATTCTCCAGCGGCAGATCAGGAACCTCTTTATACACTTGCTGCCACGCTTCCTGAATGCGTACCTGTCCAGTAGTGGGTGCGGTTTGAGCAACAACAGGACGGATTGAGAGAAGCAACACGGTCAGACTTGCAAGAACTAGAAATCGCTTCATCGGCTTTATTTTTAAGAATCGGAGCTATCGCTTTGTTTGTCGCGTTCCGACTGCGCTCAACGCTCAAAATTCGAGATCTTCGCGGGTTGAGCGCAGTCGAAACCCAACCCCCACATATCATTCAGCAATGGCTTTCTCTAGAGAATTTAGCCCTGCCCCGAAATAGAGATTGAGGGGCTTGCCGAATTCATAACCAGAGCGAATCACTTCTGTTAGATCCCTTACTCTCCAATAATTTCAGGCTGTGTCAGTTCATCTGACATTTCGATGATCGCCCGCATCACTGGCTTCATCATCGGATCATCACCATTGTCAAAATCTTCAAAGCGCCGTCGTTTTGCACGATTTGCGACTTGAACAGTAATTCGATAACGATTAGAGGCGGCATTGATCAACTCATCGGCGCGGCGCATCAGTTGAACGGTGTCGAATGTGGGACGTTTGTGTAAAGAGCCAGATTTTGCCATTAGTTGTTCTCTCAATAAAGACTTGCGGAAAGCTCGATCGTGACAGATTGCCAAAGCTTGTGTAAAGTTTTGAAAATACCCGTCTAGAATGATCGAGTCCGAGTTAGCTCAGACTCTATTAATAGCGCAGACCTGTTTCATTCGCACGACTTCATGCAAATTTTAGTTCCTCCCTCGATTCATTCAATTGCCGATTCTGCCACTCCGCTAAGAATTTTGGCGTTAGGAGATAGCATCGTCTATGGATTTGGTGATCCTGTTGGAGGCGGATGGGTCGAGCGACTGCGACGACGTTGGATGAGTCCTGGAGAAGCCAATCACGCGCTATACAATCTCGGAGTCCGAGGGGATGGAGTGCGACAAGTGGCGCAGCGGCTCGAAGATGAGTTTCGCCATCGGGGAGAATTACGTAATCGCGTTCCAGATTTGATCATTCTGTCAGTTGGTGTAAATGACTCGCCTCGATTAAGTAAGCCCGATGGTAAGAATTTGCTGCCGTTTGAAGTGTTTCAGAGCGAGATCGTGGATTTGCTCGATCGTGCACTTCGCCTCTGTCCGGTTTTATTTGTCGGCATGATCCCGGTGGACGAATCGAAAATGCCGTTTCTCGATTGTATGTACTACAACCACGCGGATCAGAGTCGCTATAACAAAGCGATTCGATCGGCGTGTGAAGCTCGTCAGATCCCACATCTGAATTTGTTGGAAATGTGGCGATCGAGAGGTTCAGACTGGTGTAAGCAGCAGTTCACCGAAGATGGATTGCATCCCAATGTCAATGGATATCAGGCATTATTAGAAGATATTTCAAGTTGGGATGCGTTTCGGCAGTGGATTGAAAAATGACAGTTTTAGTCGTAGCAACCGGAAATCCAGGCAAGGTTAAAGAGATTGAACCTTATTTAGCAGGGTTGAATTGGGAATTGCAGTTGAAGCCACCCGACTTGGAAATGGAGGAAACCGGAGCGACCTTTCGCGAAAATGCCGCACAGAAAGCGACTCAAGTGGCGATCGCAACCGGACATTGGGCGATCGCGGATGACTCCGGTTTAGAAGTGGCAGCCCTTGATGGCAGACCTGGAATTTATTCCGCAAGATATGCCGATTCTGATCAGGCACGAATTGCCAAACTGTTAGGAGAGTTGAGAGAGGCATCAGATCGACGGGCGCAGTTCGTTTGTGCGATCGCGCTTGCTAAACCAGATGGCACGATCGCGCTTTTAACCGAAGGCATTTGTCCGGGTGAGATCCTAACTGCTCCGCGTGGTGGAGGTGGATTTGGCTATGACCCGATCTTTTATGTTCCCGAAAAAGGGATGACGTTTTCAGAGATGCCGCTAGAAGTGAAGCAGGAGATTAGCCATCGTGGGCGGGCGTTTCAGGCACTATTACCCCAGTTGAAGCATCTAACACCCTAGACAGATTTTCGATCGCGCCAATCTAAAAACCAGAATGCCGCTGATCCCCCCGCTCCTAATCACGGTACGATGAGAAAACTGTTACTTTTGTTCATTTAACGCGAACTGCTTATGAAGCGCTTATTGTCTCGCCTGTTGCCGCTAGTGATGGTTGTCGCGATCGGACTCGTTGGTTGCTCGAATGCACCTGCTGGTCTCACAGGCAACTACCGCGACGACACACTAATGGTGATTAACACGCTCAAAACTGCGATGACCCTTCCCGCCGATGAGCCGAACAAAGCGGCAATTCAAGGTGATGCTCGCAAATTAATTAATGATTTTGCCTCTCGCTATCGTCGCGATACGGCTTTGACCAAGCTGAGTTCCTTCACGACAATGCGAACTGCTTTGAATTCTCTCGCAGGACACTATAGCTCCTACCCGAATCGTCCTGTCCCTCAGAAAATGATCGATCGCCTAAACAACGAGTTCAGCCAGGTCGAAGCTTCCCTAAAGCGCGGCAACTAATTTGATTGAATTAAGCAAACCCAGGTGTGAGAGCAACTCGCTGCCTGGGTTTTTACGATCTGGGGTTGAGGATCGATTTCAATTCAGCATTTTGCGGAGAGAGCGCTCAACTATGATGCAAGGAGCCGCTGGCGTTTAGAAGTCGCAACCCTGTCTCTAGCTGAATTAATTCCCTTAATTAACAATCTCAGCGAGTCAGACTATCACTCTTCAAACTTTTAGCGGCTCAGATCCCAGATGCGGAACTTCGCGTCATCTTTTCTGCATCAGATTATCCTGTTTGGTCGCCCTACGACGCGATCGAAGCAGACATTCTAATGCAAATGATTCAAGATGACCAAGAGGCATCTGCTCATGCCGCGATCGCACCTGAAATACGATCGCGGTTTTTCAATTTGCCAAATGGATTAAGCTGCAATTTGTCGATCGATGCGACCGCCGGACTGCTTGCGAGAACCACCTGACCGTGCATACTGATTGCTTTGCTTGCCATAGATGGCTGCGATCGCTAATAACATATGCTCACTAAAGTCATTCAGGTCTTGTTCTGCAAGGACAATGTTTCGTAAGGACTCGTCAAGCGTGGTAAGTATGTCATTGTATTGATCCAGCATCTGCCGCAATGCTTCTGTTTTGGCGATGTAGGCTTCGGTTGAAACGCCATTGCCGCAATCGATGAGCGCACCACTGTTTTTCATGCCTTTGATTCGGCTTTCTGCTTTTTCGAGTGCTTTGGAGCGGCGGGTTGCTCTTGCCATTGTAAATGTCTCCTGAATAGATGAATCTGTTTGTACTGTAGCGATCGCAGTTTCGAGTCAGGCTGAGCAGATCTCGGTAAAATTTAACTGCATTTCAAAAGCAAACCAGCAGTTTTAGGCATTTCTACTCAACAGCTTTACGGTTCTGATATACAGCACTGAATCTGTGAAGCGGGTGTAAGGTGAAGATTGGCCAAAGATTAGGCACGTCGAAACAAATGCTGCGATCGTGAAAGCAAACCTTATGAATGAGAAGGCGAACAGAGCGATCGTTTGCCCGGATTCAGCAATCGGGAGAGTGAATTGTTTGCCTCATTCGAGGAATGCTGTGTCGGTCAGGTCAATCTCTGGGATGGCTAGCGCGATCGCTGCGATCGTCGCTCTAGCAGCATTGCATCTCTTGTCGATCGAGGTGTTTTTGCAAAGCCTTCTATATTCACTTTGAGGTGCGCTGGTCTTTCCAGCTTTCGCCGAGATGTGCCTCACACTGTTCCTGCTCTTTGGTCTGCTTGGGGTCGTCGAGAATGTAGGGCTTGAGGCGTTGGCAGGCGCGGCGGAGCAAGCTGTCGAGGTTGAGGTCGATACGGTGAAGGGTGGTGATCGGTGGTTCGGAATTGGGAAGGGTTGCGCCGAAATAAGTGGGTTGTTGCTGAAGTTTTGCCACTGCTGCCTCTAACGCTGCGACTCTTTCTCCGATCAATAAATTTGCGGGTTGAGCCATGGGGTTTGCTCAGTTCATACTGTCGATTTTAATCTTCTCTGTACAAAGGGCGATCGCAAGATTGACCTTAGATGGAGGTTGCGTTGGAGCCTGAAGAAATGAGGCAGGAAGGAAAAGAGATGGTAAGCTTGGAGCCTGTCTGAACTGAACTTGCCGTTAATGCCTTACATTCCTGCTCCCAAATTTTTGGAGGGTTTTCCTGATGCAAAACCTGCAAAGCCTAAGACTTCCGTTCAGGGGGGTGGCGGATTGAGGAAGCGGTGGAAGGATGAGGACGGAACCATTTACGAGTGGGATAGTCGGCACGGCACTGTCGAGAAGTATGATAGAAAGGATAAGCATCTCGGTGAGTTTGATCCGATCACAGGCGAACAACTCAAAAGTGCGAATCCTGATTATGAGGTGGAGCCATAACCATGACTGATCAAATTAAGGCTCAAGCGCGATCGACGCAAAGCGCAACTCCGCAGGAATCGACGCTAAGTAGTGATGCTTCGTCTGTGGTTCGGGTGTTGCGTTGGTATGAGAAAGAGGGCGATCGCTTAGTGGGCGAGGCGGTTTTCCATTCGTTGGGTTTGCCTGAGTTGCAGATGTTGTTTCGAGAGTCTGCAGATAATTTGATGGCGGATTGCTATCCTGTCTCTGCGGCTCAAGTCGATCGGTTACAAAGGGAGATTGCTGAACCGATTGATTTGAATGTTTACGATTACTATGTTGAATGTGACGCAGTTTGATTGCGATGGCTGTTGTACTGAAATTACCTCGCAATCCTCTCCGCTGCCCAATTCTTGCCTAACTGCGCTTCGCATTGCGCTTGCTCGGTTTTCTGCTTGGAGTCGTCGAGAATGTAGGGCTTGAGGCGTTGGCAGGCGCGGCGGAGGAGACTGTTGAGATCGAGATCGACTCGGTAGAGGTTGATGATCGTCGCTTTGGCATTGGGAAGAGGCGCGCCGAAGTAGGAGGGTTTTTCGGCGATCGCGATCCTTTGCCAATCTGGACTGAATGCTAGCAAACTTCCCTCAAACTGTCCGACTTGATTACCGTCTTTGTCCCAGAGTTTGGTGCTGCCATCGTATCCTGCTGTCGCCATGCGAGATCCATCCGGACTGAACGCCACACTCCTAACGAAGCCTTGATTGCTGTTGATCGTAGTGATGAGCTTACCGTTCTTGTCCCAGAATTTGATGCTGCCATCGTACCCTGCTGTCGCCATGCGAGTTCCATCCGAACTGAATGCCACACTCCTAACGAAGCCTTGATTGCTCGGAATCTTTGTTTCTCGAATTCTTTCTAATCCAGATTGCAGCGCCAAGATCGGACTAATCGCAGGATACTGATCCACCGATTTCCCCTGTATCAATTTCTGCAATTCAAAACCCGCCATCATTGCCATTCGCAATCCACCCGCTTGATCCGCATCAAACTGCCTCAGCGCCCCTGCTACGGCTCGTTCAATCCGGGCTTCTGCTCTAGCTTCTTCCCCGTCCCTTGCTGCCTTCCAGGCAAATCCCCCCGCGATCGCCGCTCCCACTAACGTCACTGCCAACACACCAGAACCAATTTGCACCATTCGCTTCGCCGTTTGCCCTGCTGCAAAAAGAATCTGATTCGCTTCTTCTGTTGTCCGGCTCGATCGCAAATATTCTCGCTGCAACTCTGTTGGATGTGGCTCTTTCCCCTGCCCCAACCAACTCTCCGCCTCTTTCAGATCATCTCCCCGCAGCACAAAACTCTCATTTCGCCCCTTCTGTGCCCACTCGATCGCTCTGACTTCCAATCGAGTATGCGCCTGTACATACGTCAAATCCGTCTCGATCGCCTCAATCAACTCCGCAACTGTGGACTCAAATCGATCGCGCTCCCGCAAAAACAACCAATTCAGTTTTCCTAACGCTTGATGCACTGTCTCAGCCGCTACCTCTCGATACACGATCGGCACGAGTCGCTTATTGTGCTTCACCGCGTGATCAATTTCAGCATTGCAATGTTGAGAAGCCACCGAATCCGGGCTAATCACAAACACAAAGGTATTGGTTCCTTCGATACCCCGCTCGATCGCATTCCACCAGTCTTCCGTCCACTCGATCGCGTCCCAATCGACCCAAGTCTCACGCCCTTGCTCCTTCAGCGCATTGTGCAAGCGCTCAACAAACGCCTTATCTTTGCGAGAGTAAGAAATAAAAACGTCACTCATGAGCAGATTAGGGGCTTTTCTATCTCATCATCAGAATACAAGCCCTACTCACGGATTCCAGTAGAAGTACAGGATGTTGTTAGGAAGCGATCGCTGTGAGGCGAAATCGACTGGCTGAAATGCCTCTGAGGAAAGCTGCAACTGTAATGATTCCAGCATCGCGACCTAGCAAATAAGCAACTTCAGCGAGAACGGTTTGTGGCAAGATGATCTGCGATCGCTGTGTGTAGATTGGAACAACATCGAGATGTCGATTGTCTCGCTGATTTAGAAGAGCGACGACGAACCCAGTATCGGCTATCGCGATTTGGGTTTCCATGTCCATCCTTGGGGCGTGAGATCGTGTTGCAGTATTTCTTCAGATTGAGTGGCTAAGTCTGGTGATCCAATAAATAGACCGATTAATGGATCAGGTTCGGTAGAACTTGCGGATTGAGGCATGAGGGAATGAGCTTCAGAATAGAGCGAGATGGCATCACTCAAAATCTGATCGGGTGATTGACCTGTTGCTTCGGCGAGGTGTTGAAGGGTCGAGATCGCGGTTTCTGACAGTCGGAAAGTGGCTTCTTGCATTAGCTTCACCGGAGCATTAATCTTTATTCTGCATCAGAATATCCTGTTTAGTCACACTACGATGCGACCGAAGCCGCAGAGATTCTAATGCAAATGATCAAAGCACGATCGAAATCAGCCGCTTATGAATACCTAGGTCTCATCCAATAATTGCCGTACTTTTCGCATAGGGGTCATAATCTCTGTTTCATCAATTTGTTAGTCCTTTTGGGTTGAAGAACGTCCCCATTCAACAACTGCAAGGCTTAGTCTATCACCAAACAATTTTTGTGCAACCCTTGCAAAGTCATGTTGATTTTGCCGAAGTCGATCCTTTTTTGCAGCATTCTTCGCTTCTCGCATAGCAATACGACCATCAGGAAACACAGCGATGACATCTGGTAGCCCACCTAATCTACCACCGGTTTCCGTTCGGAGTACATCAAGTAGTTCCTTAATCAATCCTTCCTCTCGAACGCAAATCAAGTCAGGACTGACAAGAACAAGTCTCCCCCAGAGTTCTGTAAACACAGCAGATAAAGCTCCCTCAACCAGCAACTCACGGGTTATGACCGCACCTACTGGAACCGCCTCTCTATCATTGAGAAGAACGTAATACTCCCATTGATCCGGTGTTACATCCGCTTCTTTCCAGTGTTGTCCAGGTTTAAGTCTATAAGTCTTACGATAAGGCAGACGCTCCGCAACCTTCCAGAAACGCTCAATGACAGGAACTTCTCTGTCTCCGTACTTCATGGTGCGTCCAATGTTCATAATGGATTTAGAGAACTAATAATAGTTATCATCGCCTATTTTCAAATGCAGCATAACAAAAGAATCAGAGAGACAGGGAGCTGGAAGTAACTGCTCCCCACCTCCCATTTTTCTAACTCGCCTCAGACTTCAGAAGACGATCGATCAACGAAGCCGGACGCTGAGCATACTGCCACGCAAACGCATGACGAAACGCCGCATCCTGACACGCCTGCAACTCTTCAAATCCGATCACATCTTGCGTCAGCAGCGTTTCATACTCAAATGGCAACCGGACATCATTCAATCCCGCATTATCGGTGCAGATCGCAATATCAACGCCTGCATCGAAGCATTGATCAAAGACCTGCTTCAATTGCCGAATTTCCTGAAGTGTTCCCGTCTTCAGATACGTCGTTGGGCAAACTTCCAAACATTGACCCCGCTGCGCCACTTCTTTGAGCAAATGCGGGTAGCGGAGCGGAATTTGAATTCCATGCCCGATCCGATTCAAGAATGGCAGTAGTTCAGGATAGTTGCCTTCCGTTTCGTATAAATGACAGGTTGTGTGCAGATTCAGCGATCGCGCATATTCAAACAGTCCGATAAACTCGTCTAACCGTTCACCGTAATACGAATCGCCGCCCGCTAAATCGATCGCGCAAATATATTCCGGCATTTGCGCCGCTAAATCCACGATCGCTCGATTCACCTCATACGGTAATTTCGAGTGTATACAGAGAATTTGACTACTGACGATCGGGTATTCGTTCAATCGACTCGCCCGCCCGACAATCCGAGCAATTTCGGTCATCTGTTCAATCCGCTGCGACTGATCTAGCGTCGGATTCGTTCGCAGATAAGGCGTATAGCGAAGTTCCAAATACGCCAAATTCTCGAAAATGTACGCCCCTCGCATTAAACGGTAAACGAAATACGGTAGAGCTTCAGCCGTTTGAACTTCTTCGACGATCGTATGAAGTTCCAGATACTCATCGAGCGTATTGCGCGGACGAGTATAAAAATCTTCAAACTCTGGGTAATTGGAAAAGCGATCGATTAACTCTGACTCGCTGCGTTCTAGATAGCGCCACAAGATACGAGGTACGACCGAACCGCCCAAGTGACGATGCAATTCTGCGTATAAAGCCACGGACACCTCTAAATATTGATTCTGATGATTGTTCTCTATTCTGACCTGTCCTTTCAAACTTGGCTGGCACTTTGCATCACCAAAATCAAATTTTCAAACTGGAGTATGACAAACCGTAAAAGCCCTAGAGCTTCCACAGGCTTATACAATAAGAAATAGACCGCCGATTTGAATAACTTTAAGGAAACACAAATGGATTTGGTTGCACTCCAAGGGATTCTAGATAACTTGTCCTTTGCCGTTTTATTCGCCACGATGCTGATTTATTGGGTCGGTGCAGCCTTTCCGCAGATTCCCTACGCATCGACTTTAGGTACAGCAGGAATGGCGATCGCGAATCTTTCCACCGCGACCCTGCTTGCCGCACGCTGGATCGAAGCAGGCTATTTTCCCCTCAGCAACTTATACGAATCGCTCTTCTTTCTCGTCTGGGGTATCACAACGATGCACCTGATCGCTGAAAACATGAGCAAAAGTAAGCTGGTTGGCGTGGTTACGGCTCCTGTTGCGATGGCAATTACAGCGTTCGCAGCGATCACCCTACCCGACACAATGCAAGCCTCAGCGCCTTTAGTTCCCGCGCTCAAATCGAACTGGCTGATGATGCACGTAAGCGTAATGATGTTGAGTTATGCCACGCTGATGGTGGGATCATTGTTGGCGATCGCGTTTCTCGTCGTGACGCGCGGACAGAATATCGAACTCCGAGGTAGCTCGGTCGGGACGGGCAGCTACCGCGAAAAATCTTATCAATTGCACCGTTCAGAAGAGGAAGTCAATGTGAATTCTGGCGGAACCGCAGTTTTAGAACGCACCACGCTTTCTCCTCAGCGGTTGACGTTGGCGGATACTTTAGACAACATCAGCTACCGCGTCATTGGATTAGGATTTCCGCTGTTGACGATCGGCATTATTGCAGGCGGCGTGTGGGCGAACGAAGCTTGGGGATCATACTGGAGTTGGGACCCGAAGGAAACTTGGGCATTCATCACTTGGCTTGTGTTTGCTGCTTATCTTCATGCCCGAATTACTAAAGGCTGGCAAGGACGACGACCTGCGCTTCTTGCGGCTGCGGGTTTTGTCGTGGTTTGGGTGTGCTACTTAGGCGTAAATCTTCTCGGTAAAGGACTCCATAGCTACGGATGGTTCCTATAATGCACAAGAGAACGCGGAATCAGGATTGAAAAGCGACATGGATAACGGATTTACGCCAATGAATGATGATGAAGTCTTGTTCGTCGATCGCGGTCGCGTTCTGATGAATAATCCGACTTTCAAAGTGAGCGAATTTTTGGATCAACTGGCGCAAGTGGTCAGCGATCAATCAAACGACTGGTCAGAAGATAACGAAGCCTGGTTCGAGGATGGCTTGGAATGCGAAGCGCTGCGGTTCAATTCGGGAACCGGATGGCAGCGCGGTAAGGTCCGCATCCGGCTAGAATTTGCACCGCTTAGACCGCAAGAACGACTCCCGGAGCGATCGTCAGCCCGTCAACCCGAACCTTTAGGAAAGCCGGAGCCTTTGACTGATCGACTCCGCCCCCGCAACATTGACGATATTTACGCAGACGAAGACAAGTATTAATTCTCTGCGATCGAGATTCGTATGGCGCAGTTTTGGACACCGCTCCACGCTCAAATTCATCGCACGATCCGCTATCGCAAGCTTTTACAGGAAAACCAATCGATCGTCATTGCGGTTTCTGGCGGACAAGATTCGCTCTGTCTTGCTCAGTTGCTTCTCGACTTGCGATCGCGCTGGAATTGGCATCTGGCGATCGCGCATTGCAATCATCATTGGCGCTCTGATTCCCAAGCAAACGCCGAATATGTCGCCACCTTAGCCGAGAAGTGGAACCTGCCATTTCACTTAAAAACCGCTGATTCCGTTCCCACCAGTGAGGCGGCTGCGAGAGAATGGCGCTATGCCGAACTTCAATCAATCGCAGGATTTAGCGCGATCGTTACCGGACACACTGCCAGCGACCGGGCTGAAACCCTCCTATTCAATCTCATTCGAGGCAGCGGAGCAGACGGACTACGATCACTCACTTGGACACGATCGCTCAGTCCAACCCAAATGCTCGTCCGTCCATTGTTAGAATTGACCCGATCGCAAACGGCTGAATTTTGCCGCGATCGCAATCTTCAGATCTGGGAAGACAGCACCAATTCAGATCTCACTTATGCACGAAATCGAATCCGACAAGAACTTATCCCTTATCTAAAAACACACTTCAATCCCCAAACCGAGCAGCATTTAGCTCAAACGATCGAGCTTTTATCCGCTGATGTTGATTATTTAGAAAATGCCGCTTATGAACTTTACGAAGAAGCCAAATCAGCAGACGGTTTAGATCGCAAAATTCTGCGTCAAGCTCCAATCGCCCTACAACGTCGAGCCGTACGACAATTTTTAGCCCGATCGCTCAACTTCAATCCCAATTTTGAGCAAGTTGAGAAATTCGTTGCATTAATCACGGCTCCAAATCGATCACGCACAGATCCGTTCGTCGGCAATACAATCGCAGAAGTCGCTGACAATCTGATTAAATTGAAGTGCATTACCTAACCTGCAAAGGCGGGCTTTGTCTGCATAGACGCGATTTCAATCGCCACGTCTTTATTCAACTGCAACGCATTATTTAACCCAGCTATCTATACCATTGCAAACTCTGGTTTTTGAGTCAGACTCGCGATCACTCCTTTCGTTTCCTCGATCGCCAAATGTTGTCCGTTCGATTGTGTGATCGCTTCGAGATGCTGATTCATTGCGGTAATCGAATCCTGAATCGGTTGCAGCATTTCTTGATACAACGTAACTCTCGCTGCCAGTTGTGCCGCTGCGACGCTTTGAGCTTGCAATGCTTCTTCAAGTTGCTTCAACTCACTGTGTTTGGCATCTTGAGCGCTCACCTGCTCATTTACTCGATCTTGAGCCTGTTGCATTGCCGCCTCAATTTCTCGAATCTGTGCTTCAAGCTGCTGCAATTCTTCGGACTGCTTTTGGCGTTGCGCCTCAATTTGACTAAAGACGATCGAGAAATCGATCGCGCTTCCTTGATCGGGTTCCGCCCCACCTCGACGTACCAGGATCGCTTTGTGCTGCCGCAAAACAGCCTCTTTCTCTCTTAAACTGCGGCGTTGTCCCACTAACGTTTGATGCAAAAACTCATACGCATCCTGCTCATCGATCAATTCTGTTTCGAGGCTCATGCGATCGAACTCACTCACCTGAGCAATTTTTTCCCTGAGTGCCTGAATCTCCTTCTCTTTCAGCCGAAGTTCTTCTTCCTGCCTGTGCACAAATTGAGAAGACTGATCCAACTCACGCTGCAAACCTTGAACGATCGATAAAAGCTCTGCGATCGTCATATTCTCTAATGCCTGCACGTCAATCGAAGGTGCATCTGCATTGACACCCTCGACCATATTTTGAATTTGTTGGTATAAATCAGTGTGATATTGAACTTGTGCATTCAGAGATCGAACCATCTCCTGCTTACTGTGCAATACAAATTGCTGTGACTTCATCTCGATTCTGGCTTGTTCGAGCGATTCTTGCGCTTGATACCAGGCTTGCCACTGCTCAGTAACCTGGTGTGCCTGCTGGTCAATTTGCTGTTGCATTTGTTCAACTGAATGCTGCTGCTCTTCTAGGGTTTGCCAATGATGGCTGAGCAGACTTTGCTGATAGTTCGCTAATTCGTGGCACTGCTGTATCGTTTCTGGAGACGCACCTGATTCGAGAAAGCGATCGAGCAGTTGATAAAGCTCCTGTGCCTTTGCTTCGTCCAAAACACAAGCACCCATCAGCTCTGATTGGCGCTCTTCTAGCTGGAGTTTCTGTCCGCGTAACTGCTCCCAAGCTCCCTCTAATTCTTGGCGATTGCGCTCTAATTCCTGCTGTTGGCGCATCACCTCCTCACGAGTCGCCTCAAACTCTTGGCGCTGCTGATCCATCTGCTGGCATTCCGTTTCCAAGATTTTTAGCTCTTCTTGCCGCGCTTCCATCTCCATTTCTCGGCGCGTTAATTCCTGACTTTGATAAGTCAGTGATTCATTCCACTGCTCGATCTCAGCTTCCTTGGTTTTAATTTTCTCTTGAATCCGCGAGAATGTTTGCAGCATATTCGCGATCGGTCGTCCCGCTTCTTGAACTCGCTGCACTTGCTTATTCGCAGTCAGATCGACGAGTAAAAGTGTACCAGGGCTGAACTTGCTGGCATCATCCGCTGCGATCACTTCCTCTGCTGCGATCGCGCTCCAATTCTGCTCCCCTCGCTGACAAGCCAGTAACTTCAGTTCAGACTTGCCACCGCCCATGATTCCGCCTTTCTTCTGAACCACTTCTGCTAGATACAGCACACTAATAGCCCTCTCCGATTTGATGCCTAATGCTTCGACTAATGTGCCCGATTTGTTTAGGTTCTACCCATCTGCCCCAAAAATTCGATCACTGGACTGATCCAAAAATCTAATCTCTGAAAATTCCGGTACACCGCAGCATTAATAGATACAATGTGTGGACAATTACGCGGGCTGAATTCGGCTACGTCGTCCAACTTATGGCATCCCTTCATGCAAGGACAGTTAGGTGAAATCGATATCAGAAGTATTCTGCAACTGATCGAGCTGGGTCAGCGTACGGGTGAATTGTTTGTGCAAGCATACTCGTTCGATCGTTCTTCCCTGCGGAGTCATTCTTCCTGGTTCATCTTTTTTCTCAATGGTCAAATTGTCTATGCTGGGGAACCGGAGTCGGATCTTTCTCGATTGCGCGATTATTTGCATCGGTATCGGGCAGAAGCAACGATCGACCAAATTCCAGCATCGTCGATCGCGGCTTTCAATACTCCAGAGTACGGCTATCTTTGGGCGCTGCTAGAAAATCATCTGGTCACACCCGTTCAGGGACGCAGTATCATCCAAGGCATGATCTGCGAGACTTTATTTGATTTGCTCAGTCTGCATCAGGGTTCATTCGTGTTTGAGTTAGGGAATCCGCTGACACCGCAACTTCTCACCTTTGAGATCGCATCGTTGGCGACAAAAATATTGAAGCAGGTTCAAGACTGGAAACAGCTACATCCGCATTTACATTCACCAGAACAATGTCCGACGATCGCGAATGCTGCCCAACTGAAAGACAAGCTGCCCGAAGCAACCTTTCAAGCACTCGATCGCTACGCAGACGGGAAAACCTCAATTCGACAAATCGCGCGGTATCTCAATCGTGATATCTCTACGGTGGCGCGGGCAATCTATCCGTATATTCAACGCGGTTGGCTACAACTAACGCTGAACGTCGTTGAATCCTCGGTGCATTCTCGGACCCCCTTTGATCTGGCTCCGAATGCTAAGGCTCCTAAAGTTGTTTGTATCGATGACAGCCCAACGGTCTGCAAAGCAGTAGAATTAATGCTGGATCGCAACGGATACGATGTCAGTACGATCGAGAATCCACTGACCGCTTTAAATCTAGTCTTCCAACTCAAGCCCGATTTGATTCTCTGTGATATTGCGATGCCAGAGTTAGACGGTTACGAGCTTTGCGCGATGTTGCGCCAGTCCACAGCGTTTCGGCAGACCTCGATCGTGATGCTGACAGGCAAAGATGGATTTATCGATCGGGTGCGAGCGCGAATGGTCGGCGCGACAGATTATTTAACAAAACCGTTTGGAGAACATGAAATTCTGATGCTACTCGAAAAATACATTGGTGTTGGACGACCCGAACAGCTAAGGAATACACAACAAGTTTTAGATGCGTTAGAAGCAGAGATGAATCTCAATGCCTCGTAGAAATACTTGTTTTTGCATCGATATCAGATTGATTCAGGGTTTGCGGGTACTTTATTTAGTGATGGTTCAAGGTCAACAGGGGCGAGTTTCTCCCGTCATCGGTTCAGCCAAGCTCACAGGTAGGGGGTTATGAGTACAGTTTTAGTCGTGGAAGATAGTGTCACCCAACGAGAAATGATTACAGATCTGCTCAAAGGCAGCGGCATTGAGGTGACGATCGCGACCGATGGCGTAGAAGCCTTGGAACACATTCAGGGGCAGTGTCCTGATTTAGTAGTGTTGGATATCGTCATGCCTCGGATGAATGGATATGAGGTTTGTCGTCGGCTCAAAGCTGATCCAAAAACTCAAAAAGTGCCTGTGGTTATGTGTTCCTCAAAAGGGGAAGAGTTCGATCGCTATTGGGGGATGAAGCAAGGGGCGGATGCTTACATTGCGAAACCTTTCCAGCCTACCGAACTCGTCGGTACGGTGAAACAATTGTTGCGGGGTTAGGAATAGAGGTCATGGTAGGAAGTCCAGATTTCTTAACAGGAAGAGGGCAAGATCAAGCGCCCGAATTTCAGGAGCTAGAAAGCCCCGAAGGTGAGTTGCATTTGCGCTTTTATACGCCTTCGGGGGCTGAATTTGCTTTGCCTGCCACTGGGATTCGCGAGGTGTTATCGCCTTCACCCGATCGCATTACGCCTATTCCCAATGTTTCACCGCTTCTGCTCGGAACCCTAAACGTTCGGGGTCGCGTGGTTTGGGTTGCTGATCTCGGTCAGTTTCTAGGAGATGCAGCAGCGCTAAATACGGATCGCCCAGAAATTTCGGTCATCGCGATCGAAGATCAAGACATCATGCTGGGATTGGCAGTCGATCGCATTCTCGGAATGGAATGGCTCGATATTGAAAACGTGCAAGCAGCGACAGCGGTGCCGGATAGTGTAGCACCGTTTTTACGTGGAGAATGGATCTTGGGTAAAGAAGGAGATCAGTGCTTGCGACTGCTAGATCAAGTTTCAATCTTGCGATCGGCGCGGTGGGCAGCATGAAGAAGATGTCAAGCCGGGATGTACTGAACCCAGTTGATTGTGTTGATTCTGTAAAGAAATGCGGGAACTATTTTCATAAGAGAGGTTCCCCGATCGAGATAAACTTTAATGCTGCGATGCAGAAATCCGATCAAAGAAACATTTTGATAGATTCCGCCATACTAAGTCACAGCATGTATTATTCTCACTTTACCCTAACTGCTCCCATTTTCAAATCCCGTTTTCAGAGCAGCACATACTTGCAGGAGGAGGCATATGGCACGAGGAAATGAGTTTGCTCAAGAATATCAGCAGGCAGAACGCGCCTATATGCAGGGCAAGTATGAGGAAGCGGCAGGCGTGGTCGATCGCTTAGTCGATCACTATCCTGAAGATCCAAGCGCTCGATTATTACGCGGTCATATTTACTGCTACGGGCTTCAGAAATACGATGTGGCACAAGAGCAGTATCAATCTGTTCTCAACCTCACCTCCGATCCAGAATTTGTAGAGTATGCCAATAGCGGGCTTGCTTATGCAAATCAATTTGCAGATAGTGGGGCAGACACAAACTTAGAAGCAGATTATTCTGCCTTGGGGGAATCTCACGTTACTACACCGGAAGCGGATTCCCTTGATAGTTTTGTGTTGCACGATGAATTCAACTCAGACACCGAGGAGGATTCTCCATTCGGTGATCCATTCGGTGCAAGTCAAAACGGAAGTGGTTCAAAGGAGCAAAGTCATTTCGGTGCAGACGATCCTTTTGCCATTCCACCCAACCACGCTTCAGACAACTCTTTCAAACCAGAGTCTGCTGTACCAAGCAATGACTTTTCAAACGTACTTGATGATTTTGATCAAGTGTTTGCGGCAGATGAACCATCGCATAACGGCATGACGACCGTTTCAACCAATCCGGGAATTTCTCAGGAGGCTTCTTCTGATCGAAGCCTGATCGCAACTCGTGACACCAGTGAAGATACCCTCTTCATGGCAGCACCCGGTTTCTACAATGAACAAGCTGCGGCTGAATTTGACTTTCCGACAGAGCAGAAAAACTTCGTGCCGATCGACGATCAACCGCAACAGAGCGATCGTGCTCACCCGATTTCAACACCGGGCAATCAAAGCAATGTCGATTTTCTAGACGACTTTGAAGACTTTGACGATTTGGGCAATCTATCTGATTTTGACCTGTCTGAAGATTCTGCAGGCTTCACCAGTCCTTCAGTTGGTAGCACGTTCGGATTTTCCTCGAATATGTCAGCGGCTTCGGATAGCGCTGAAATTGATTTTGGACAAAATTCCGGCTTTGCCTCATCCAACGGTGCAGGCTCCAAGCTCGATGAAGACGAACTCTTCAGTATGTCCAGCACAACGGAACAGGTTCCTAGCTTCACAACCCAGCTAGAGACACCCAGCCCCGAAGCGACTCCAACCGTTGAGCAAGGTTGGTTAGCTCCCCTAGAGAATGCGTCATTTGCCACCAAACAGGTGATTACGGCAGGCGCAGCAGGAATTGTGTCAGCGATCGCGGTTGCGGTGGTGAGCTTTGTTTCTGCAAATCAAGCAGCCCAACAAAATAACGGTGCAGTCGTTTCTCAACTTCGGACTACTGGCATCATGATGGCGCTTGCAGGCGGGATTTGTGGAGGTGGAACCGCCCTCGCGATCGGTCAACTCACCACGCGTCAGATGAAGCGATCGACCGATGATCTTAGAGCGCAATTTCAAGCAGTCTCTCAAGGCAACTTCAACGCCCGCGCCTCAGTCTTTGCTGAAGATGAACTTGGTCATCTCTCAACCGAGTTCAACCAAATGACCCGCATTATCTCGACTACCACCAGCGAAGCTCAGCGCAAGGCAGAAGAACAAGAACAGGCAAAAGAAGACTTGCAACGCCAAGTGATTCGTCTCCTCGATGATGTGGAAGGTGCAGCCCGTGGAGATTTGACGGTACAAGCGGAAGTGACCGCAGATGTGCTTGGAGCCGTTGCAGACTCGTTTAACTTAACCATTCAGAACCTGCGCGAAATCGTCCAACAGGTGAAACAGGCAGCCCGTCAAGTCAGTAAGGGTTCGACCGAAAACGAGATGTTTGCTCGCAGTTTGTCTTCTGATGCCTTGCGGCAAGCTGAAGAACTCGCGGTAACCCTCAACTCGGTGCAGGTAATGACGAATTCGATTCAACGAGTAGCAGAAAGTGCTCGTGAAGCCGAAGAAGTCGCAAGAACCGCATCCTCTACTGCTCTCAAGGGGGGTGAAGCCGTAGAAAGAACCGTTGCCGGAATTCTAGAAATTCGGGAAACCGTGGCAGAAACAACCCGCAAAGTGAAACGATTGGCAGAATCTTCGCAAGAGATTTCTAAGATCGTGGCGCTGATTTCTCAAATCGCCTCACGCACAAACCTACTTGCCCTGAATGCCAGTATTGAAGCAGCGCGGGCAGGAGAAGCAGGACGTGGATTCGCGATCGTAGCGGATGAAGTTCGACAACTGGCAGACCGAGCCGCGAAAGCGTCAAAAGAAATCGAGCAGATCGTTTTACAGATTCAGGGTGAAACAGGCTCGGTGATGACCGCAATGGAAGAAGGAACGCAGCAGGTGATCGAGGGAACTCGACTCGCAGAACAAGCGAAACGATCGCTCGAAGATATTATTCAGGTTTCAAGTGTGATTGATACGCTAGTACGATCGATTACCGCTGATACAGTAGAACAGACCGAAACCTCGCGAAACGTCGCTCAGGTGATGCAGTCGGTGGAATTGACTGCACAAGAAACTTCGCAAGAAGCTCAACGGGTATCAGGATCACTGCAAAATCTGGTCGGGGTTGCGCGTGACTTGTTAACCTCGGTGGAACGATTCCGAGTTGAAACGGTGGAACGTAAGTAAGCGATCGTACTGAATTTTATGTACCATTGCAAGAACTTCGGCTACAGTGAAGCCAAAGAATTCCGAGTTCAACTTGAACCAGGCTCGACGGAGACTACTCATCTAAAGAAAGGGACATTGCGATGCAGCCGGAACAACAGCAGCGAATCATGGGCTACTTCATTGAGGAGGCAAAAGACCATCTCAATACGATCGAGCAAGGTTTGCTGAATCTGCAAGGCACAATGGCAGATCCAGAACGGGTGAACGAAATCTTCCGGGCGGCACACTCGGTTAAGGGTGGGGCTGCAATGTTGGGTCTCCACAGCATCCAGAAAACTTCTCACCGACTAGAAGACTATTTCAAAGTTCTCAAAGAAACACCCAGTATCAAGCCCGATCGCAAGTTAGAAACCCTTTTACTAAGGGTGTATGACGCGCTGAGAGAGTATTTAGAGCAGCTACAGTCTTCTACCGGATTAGATGAAGAAACAGCACAGGCATCATTAACTCAACTTGAACCTGTATTCTCGGAAGTCGAACAGCATCTCGGTCAGCTACAAGGGCAAGCAACAACCGTTTCTACAAAAAATAGTGAAACTGCTGCTGAAACAACGCAAGACAATGCATTATTGCTGATCTTCCAAAGTGATGTTCCAGCACAACTGCGCGAGATGCTGCAAACATTCCGGCAGGCAGAAACAACGCTAGACGCTCGTGAGCGCTTACAGGACATTTGCCTTGGGTTACAAGGATTGGGCGATGCGTTTGGATTAGCACAGTGGAGCCAGTTGATTGATACTGCAAGTCAAGCGATCGCAAATCCTGAGAATGCTTACCGAGAGCTTGCTCCACTTGTGATCACTGAGATCAAGCAAGCACAAGAATTTGTTTTATCAGGACGTGCTGGAGAAATTGCTGCGAGTGAACAGTTACAGGCAATGGTTCCGTTACCTTTTGATAGTTCTGAACTGGATCTAGACTTAGCAGACTTCTTCGCGATCGCGAACAATGATGCTTCAGATGAACTCGATTTGGCAGATTTAGATTTCGCAGCAACCGCCTCTACAGCAGATGTAGAAGATTTAGATAGCCTGTTTGATTTATCGGAATCGGATGTAATAGACACAGATGCTTTAAGTCTAGATGGACTGTTCGACTTACCAGATTTGGAAGAGGTTCCAGCAGCAGAGATCGATAATCGCGATCGCAATGGTCCTGATATGGGAATGGAAGAGCTAAATAGCCTTGCTGATCTATTCGAGGGCGAAATGCCAGACTTAGGTGCTACTTGGGAACAAGAGGAGGTGCTTGATATCTCTATGCTCTCTGATTCGCTCAACGGTGCCTCAGATCAAGAAGTAAATGATTTTGCGAATTTTCTATCTGAGAGCAGTAACAATCAGAAAGATAATCATCAAGCTGAGGATTTGGCAGGTCTATTTGGCGATGATCTTTTACAGGAACTTGATGGGACTGATTCAGCCACACTTCAGGCAATGGATGAGTTTGAGCTACTTGATTTCTCCGAGGATGTCACAGAGATTGCAATGAGTCCTTTACAGTTGAGTAGTACAGTACCCTCAACTGAAGAGAACGCTGAATCGATCGATCCAGAACTCGACGAATTGGATTTGATCTCCGAAGGCAATCATGATGCGCTCCTTGGGGACTTAGAGCCAGAAGACGAAAGTTCTCTTGATCATCTCGATCAGCTATTTGTAGGGCTAGATGACGCGGATCTAAATGTCTCGGCAGTACCTAATCCAGGGCATCATGTAGAGCAGGTAGACGCATTTGATCCAATGGGTTTCGATCGAATGTTCGAGACAAGCTCTGATCTAGATGATGTTTTAGATGAGCGATCGCTAGATGAACTCATGCTAGATGAACTCAGCGAAACACCTCAGCCAGACGCTAGAACAGAACTGACCTCTGATCCTTGGGATAGCTTAGATTTAGAGACAAGCTTTGATCTGCCTGAGATGCAGAATGGTTCTACGACAGATTCGAGCTTGCCTGATACTAACGATTTGGAGATTGCTACCGCAGAACATTTAGAGCTATCAGCGCTCGGTTTGGATGCTCAGGAAGATGACGAATTGAGCGCTTTATTCTTCGACGAGCTGGCTAATGAAGCTTCGATCGAGGATTTATCTTTCGATGTAAATGAATCTGATCAGGTAAGCAAATCTGAATTAGATAATTTAGAGCTTGATAGTTTGCTGAGCGAATCATCACCAGCGATCGGACTAGGCTCTAATGCAGAGACAGCGTTAGATGATGAGTTCATTGTTAATGAAGCGCCGCTCAGTAATTCGGTAGACCCTTTTACAGACTTACTCGATTTTTCATCGTCCGATCTACCTGTCGATCATGAGTTCGATTCTGTAAACCATTCACTGCCGAGTTCAGAAGATCCACTTGCTGATCTGCTTGATTTTTCATCGCCTGAATCCGCAGAATTTAATTTGGGATTAGCAGAAGCTTCATCCCTTGAATCTGATAATTTTTCAGATCTGAGCTTAGACCTATTCGATGCAAACGCACTGAGTCAGGAGACTAACGAAGAGCCGCTTAACGGGCAGTCCAATGATACCGAATTACCTTTGGGCGCAGGTTTAGGAGTGGCAGCGATCGCAGGTTTAGGCGCGGGACTTACTCAACTGAAATCAAATTCTGATCAAAACGAATTAGACCATCTCGATGATCTCCTAACTTCGAGCGCTTCGGATGAGACTATCGATTCATTGCTAGATAATGAAGAATCAACCAATTTGGATCATCTAGATTTGTTACTAGATGAAGCACCAGAGAGCGAAATTGCGATCGATGAAAACTTCAATGACTTAGAATCTCTTCTTGCAGATGCTCCAGAGGTAGCAACTCCAACAAATTTTGCTGCGGGTCACGAAGCAGATGCAGAATTCGGAGACTTAGAAAAAATGTTGGAAGAAACCGACCTGACGATGGGCGGTTCCTCCACTGCAAAAAATCGGGCTGCAACTCCACCTAGCCGCCGTTCCATTCGTACGGCAAAAGGATTCAACGAGCAAACCATGCGAGTCCCGGTCAAGCATCTCGACAATCTAAGCAATTTGGTTGGAGAATTGGTCGTTAACCGAAATAGTCTGGAGCAAGACCAAGAGCGATTGCGGCAGTCGCTCGATAATTTGCTGTACCAAGTGCAGCAATTGAGCGATGTTGGTCAGCGGATGCAAGATCTGTATGAACGATCGCTCCTAGAAAGTTCATTGTTGGCAAGTCGCCAGAATCATCGCGTTCCATTTGGTGGTTCAGAGCGCAGTGCGAACAACGTTAACTCGATCGGGGTTGAGTACGACCCGTTAGAAATGGATCGCTTTACTGGATTCCATTCGCTGTCTCAAGAGATGATCGAGTTGATTGTGCGAGTGCGAGAGTCATCATCCGACATCGAATTTATTGTCGATGAAACCGATCAGGTAACGCGGATGTTTCGTCAAGTAACCACGCAATTGCAAGAAGGATTAACCCGATCGCGAATGGTTCCCTTTGCTCAAACTGCCGATCGCTTACCGCGTGCAGTTCGTGATATCGCAATGAAATGCGGCAAGCAAGCAGAACTGGTGATCGAAGGGCGAGACACCCTGATCGACAAGATGATTCTGGAGCATTTGTATGACCCGATGACGCATTTGGTCAACAATGCCATCACGCATGGAATCGAAGATCCCGCCGTTCGTCGTGCTGCCGGAAAATTGCCTACAGGTCGGATTACCATTCGGGCGTTTCATCAAGGAAACCAGACCGTTATTTCAGTATCGGACGATGGAGCCGGGGTGGATGTGGAACGAGTGCGATCAAAAGCGATCGAAAAAGGCTTAATTACTGCTGCGGAAGCGAAGAATGCTTCTCGTTTGGATATTTATGATTTGTTGTTCCATCCTGGATTCAGTACCAAGGATCAAGCCGATGATTTCTCAGGTCGAGGCGTTGGGATGGATGTGGTTCGGACAAGTCTGAGCGAGATTCGAGGCACCATTAGCACCGATTCGAGCCAGAACAAAGGAACGACATTTACGATTCGATTGCCGTTGACGCTGAGTATTTCCAAAGCATTGTGCTGCATTAGCGATCGTGCCCGAATTGCCTTTCCAATGGACGGTGTAGAAGATATGCTCGACATTCCGAAAGAGCGGCTTCAAACCGATGCAGAAGGACAACCTTGCATCACCTGGCGCGATACTGTGCTGCCCGTCCGTCCCCTGAGAGAGTTGCTCAGCTATAATCGCCATCTCAGCCGAGGAACGGTTTACGGCGGTAATCAAGAAGACGATATGGTGTCGATCGTCATCTTGCGAAGTGCTGGAAATTACCTAGCTTTGCAGGTCGATCAAGTCTTGGGCGAACAGGAAATCGTGATCAAGCAGCTTGAAGGTCCTGTGCCAAAGCCGATCGGAGTTGCGGGTGCGACGGTGCTGGGAGATGGGCGAATTATGCCGATCGCGGATGTGTTAGAGCTGATTGATCTATCGGTGGGTCGGATTCGACGAGATGCGGGTCCGATGTGGGAGCAAGGAACTGCCCAACCTGTGGTTGAGGTGGCAGCGACTAAGACAGAGCCAATGGTGCTGATCGTCGATGACTCGATTACGGTACGAGAATTGCTGTCGATGACGTTCAACAAGGTGGGGTATCGGGTAGAGCAGGCGCGTGATGGTCAGGAAGCATGGGAGAAACTGCGATCGGGTCTACCTTGCGACATTGTATTTTGTGATATTGAGATGCCGCGAATGGATGGATTAGAGCTGCTCTCGCGCATTCAGAAAGATCCAAATCTGACGAATTTACCGATCGCTATGTTGACTTCGCGGGGTGCCGATCGACACCGCCAAATGGCAGCTTCTCTCGGCGCAAGTGGGTACTTCACCAAGCCCTATTTAGAAGAAGCACTATTAGATGCAGCGCAACGGATGCTGAAGGGAGAAGTTCTCATTTCTGCCAACAGTTCTACGAACAGCTAGAGCAAACCCCTTCTACTAGAGAATTAAGGCGGAACTCGAACTGCTCCGCCTTTTTCTTTCGTCTTTCCCATAGGTGCGCTCGCGTTAGAGACTCACGTTAAGATAAAGTCTACTGCTTCCTGAGCAGCACTCCTCATTGTGTTCTTGGCGCGTTATGACTGGTCTCAATCCTTCTACTTATCGTCGATTGCTAGAGTTGCCCCAAATTTCCTCGGTGTGGGAAGGCGATCGACGGGTGCTGACTTCTGGCGCGTCGATCGAGCCAGCCTGGTCTGAATCTGCTGCTGCAGAAGGAGAGTGTATTCTCTGGGTGGATGGTTCTCAGGGAGTGGTGCGTGCGATGGATGTCGTGCCGATAGAAACCGGGCACGAAGCGATCGTGAGAACCCTGTTACGGGCGATGGAGCATCCCCACAATCCCGCAAAACCCGCTCGCCCGCAAAAGATCGTGGTGCGCGATCGAGAAACGCTCTTTTATCTAAGGGGTGTACTGCAAGATTTAGATATCGCGCTGGATTATGTGCCGGAACTGCCGCTGATCGATGAGATTTTCCGGGGATTTCAGGATGCGACAAATACTCGTCCGCCTGCGTTGCCGCCACAGTTTGCAGAGGAATTGTTAGCAAAAGCGGATTTGCTGTGGGAGGACGCGCCTTGGTCGCTCTTGCCAGATCACAAAATTTTAGAGATCGAATTAAATCGTTGGGATTTGGAATGTGTCTATGCCTCAGTGATGGGGATGTTGGGCATGGAGTACGGAATTTTGCTATATCGATCGCTCGATTCACTAAAGCAATTTCGGCAGCGAGTGCTTTCTAATGATTCGATGGAGCGGATGGAAGAGGCATTCTTGGCTCAAGATTGTTTGTTTCTCACGTATGAAACGGACGACGATGAAGAGTTCGACGACGATCTCGATTTGATGCTACTGGAACCCGTTCTGAAGCCCGTGTTTGGTAACTTGCATCCATTAGAGGGGATTCGATCGTTTCTCTACGAAGAAGAAGCAATGGCGTTTCTTGTGGTTCTAGAAGCGTTTCATCGATTTCTGAAGAGCCATCGTCGCAAGTTGACGGATGATGATTTTCCCGAAATTAGCAGCCGATTTAAGATTCCCTCGCCTGAAGGTGACACGATCTCGGTCAAGGTGACAACACTGCCGGAAGTAGCGGCAGAACTGTATGCAATGGTCGATGAGGATGCAGCCGATCTGCCTGAGATGCCGACGGTTCAGGATGATTTGGTTCCCGAAAATTCCTTTCTTAGTCTAGGTGTTGTGCCTTGGGAGATGGTGGAACAACTGCGATCGAGCGCGGATCATTTCCAACTTGATACACCTGCTCAAGCAGGTGATGGTTTGCCAATTATTCTGATTCAAACTTCGCGCCCAAAAGCTAAGCAGATGATCGAAGAAATTGAAGCATCGGGTGGGCTTGGTGGAATTTGTTTCAGTCCTGGATCTGATCCATTTATGGGTGAGCGCTATGATTTAGGATTACTGCAAACGCAGAATGGAAATTTACATCTATTTGGTGAGTTTGAAGAAGACGATCCGACTCATGCCCAGGCGCGGAAAAAATGGGATCAGCGCTGTAAAAAAACGAGTGGGGTCTGCGGCTTGTTGATTGCGAAAGGGTTGACTGGGGCGAGTCGGGGTAATCCAAGCTTGAAGGATATGATGGCGTTGTATGAAGTTCGATCGCTCTCGTCAGATGACCTGGGTTTAGGTTTGTTAAAACGACAATAAATTCATTTCCCTCGCAGAGGGTGTTTGAAAAGTGTAGAAAGTCTCTTCGCTCCCGTTTGCATTCCGCCCGAAATTCCATTTCAGGGCGAGCGATTTCAACGAAGAAGACTTTTCAAACATCCTCTCAGATCGTCTCATGTGAGACTGGAACCCTGAGATTTGTGATCGGGAATCGATCGCTGATGAATATTGCCAAATCGTTAAAATTTCTCCATGTTTGATCAGAAAAACTGATTTTTTAAGTACAAATACTCACTCAGAATCCAAAAATCCTAAAAATAATTCTGAAATCCATATAACTTAAAGCTTTCAGACGTTCACATTTTGGAAACAGCCTATAGAATGAGCAATTGAAATTTCGAGAGAATCGGAGTTTCAGACGATCTGAACTCCTCTAACTCGGACTTCGCAAATCTGTCTCATGTGAGACATAAAACCCTTCTTTAACTCGCTTGGAGATTGTTATGAACAAAGGTGAACTCGTTGATGCAGTGGCAGAAAAAGCAAGTGTCACGAAAAAGCAAGCCGATGCAGTATTGTCGGCAGCGATCGAAACGATCGTCGATGCGGTGTCGTCAGGCGATAAAGTAACGTTAGTCGGCTTCGGGTCGTTTGAATCACGCGAACGCAAAGCACGGGAAGGACGGAACCCGAAAACCGGGGACAAGATGGAAATTCCTGCAACTCGCGTTCCGGCATTTTCGGCGGGCAAGCTGTTCAAAGAGAAAGTTGCACCCGAAGAATAAGTCTGATCTGCTCACCGTTGTAAATTGGCAGGAAATAACTTTGGTTCGTCCAACGCACGGGGGAAACTTATCTTGGGCAGCAGATCTGGTTGGCTGTTCCCCCGCTGCAATTCTTGATTTTTCTGCCAGTATTAACCCCTTGGGAACGCCTCGATCGGCAATCGATGCAATCCAAGCCTATTTGCCCTTTTTGCGGAATTATCCCGATCCAAACTATCAGCGGGTGCGATCGATGCTAGCTCAGATCCACCAGCTTTCCCCGGATTGGATTTTGCCCGGAAATGGGTCGGCAGAACTGCTGACGTGGGCGTGTTGGGATTTAGCAGAATTGGAGCAAACGGTGCTGTTTACGCCTGCATTTGGCGATTATTTTCGCGCTCTCAATGCGTTTAAGGCAAAGATTCAGCGCAGTCCGATCGCATCAACTCTCAATGGTTCAAAATCGACGGGACTCCTGTTAAACAATCCGCACAATCCCACAGGTAAGCTGTTCGATCGTGCTTGGATTCTCGAACAGTTGGATCAGTTTGGATTGGTCGTGGTGGATGAAGCGTTTATGGACTTCTTGCCGCCCGATCAAGAACAAAGCTTAATTTCGGAGATCCAAAACTATCCGAATTTAGTGATTTTACGCTCGCTAACAAAATTCTATGCGTTGCCGGGATTACGATTTGGATATGCGATCGCGCATCCTGATCGATTGAAAATCTGGCAGCAACGGCGCGATCCGTGGTCGGTCAATACATTGGCTGCGGCTGAAGCCGTTTTACAAGATCACGACTTTCAGAAACAGACGTTTGATTGGCTCAATTCTGCACGTCCACAACTGTTTGAGGGATTGAAGACGATTCCAGGACTATCGCCGCTTCCTGGTGTTGCAAATTATTTCTTAGTAGAGTCTGAAGGTTCCGTCTTGCGTCTACAGAAACAATTGCTGGAACACGATAAGATTCTTATTCGAGATTGTCTTAGTTTTGCGGAATTAGGCGATCGCTATTTTCGAGTGGCAGTTCGCTTAAATTCGGAAAATCAACGTTTGATCGATGGGCTGACTTCATGCCTGCTGACTACGATTTCGTGATCATTGGTTATTCAGAGACTGGGATTTATGCTGCAATCCAAGCGGCTCGAAAACGAGCAAGAGTCGCACTTGTAGAGCAAAATTGTCAGCCGAAAGTTTCGCGTGGTAGTGTTCTCTCTCATTTCGCGAAAACGATTCATCAAGTTTCTCGATCGCGCTTGTTTTTCGATTCTGATCTGAAATCGCTACATCTTAATTCAGTGAATCGCTACATTGATGCGATCGCTCAATCTCACCAGGAATTCTATGATCCCGCGAAACTAGCGGCATTGGGAATTGAGTTTATTTCGGGTTCAGGTGAGTTTTGCCGCAAGCCAGAAACCGGATTTACGGTCAAAGGGCGCATTCTGAAAGCGCGTGCCTATCTCATCGCGACCGACTACACCCCGATCGTTTCTGAAATGTTGGAGTCATCAGCGGTTCCATTTCTTACGCCAGACTCGATCGTGACAAACATTCCAAACTCGATCGTAATTATTGGTGATGATCCGATTGGGGTTGAGCTAGCGCAGTTGTATTCTCGGCTGGGTGCGCGGGTAACAATGCTGATTCGACAATCGCATTTGCTCGCGATCGCAGATCTCGAAGCGGCTTTTCTGGTTCAAGCAACCCTCGAAGCTGAAGGAATCCGAGTTATCAATACTCTGCACGTTCGAGAAATTCGTCAGAACGAGGGTCGGAAATTAATCGAAATTGAAAACGGTACGATCGAAGCAGACGAACTTCTGATCACGGCGGGATGGCATCAGAACGTTTCAAGCCTTAATCTACAAGCGCTAGAGATTGAAGCACCTGTTCAACTCAACGATCGCTTACAAACCACTCATCCGCGTGTGTATTGGATTGCTCATCCAGTACAATCGATCGCCGGTTACCAATCTGATATTGTTCTAAAAAATCTTTCATCGCTTCCAATTTTCAAAGTCGATTACGATCGTGTTGTCCAATCTGTTGCAACAGATCCCGAATTTGCTTGGATCGGATTGACTGAAACTCAAGCGATTCGTCGCTATCGTCGTGGTGTCATTGTATTACGTCAACCATTTAATGTACTGATGCAGGCACAGATTACTGGAGCAACGACCGGACTATGTAAATTAATTGTGCGGCGTGATGGTCAAATTTTAGGCGCACATATTGTTGGAGAAAATGCGATCGAGCTAATTCACACAATTTCATTAGCGATGTCCGAAAATCTTAAAATTCAATTCTTCGATCGTTTTTCTTCTGCATCGCCAGCGTTCACAGAAGTATTTAGAAATGCAGCCTATGAATGGCGCTCTTTGCGACGAAATTATTTTATTCAGGATTTACAGGAGAGCTATTTTGCTTGGCAGAGAAGACGAACAAAATAGAGATGCGATCGCACCTCCTCAAAGACACGATCGCACTTCTTTCTAAACCCGCGCCAAGGTGACTCGCTCAACCTGATCTTGGTATTTGCCGCGTCGATCGTTATAACTCACCGCACAAGGCGCACCCTCAAGGAACAACAACTGTACAATCCCTTCACTTGCATAAATTCGACAGTCTGCGCTCGACGAATTCGAGAACTCAAGCGTTAAATGTCCTCTCCATCCCGCTTCCGCAGGAGTCAGATTTGCAATCAAGCCGATCCGCGCATAAGTCGATTTTCCGATACAAATCACCGTCACATTGTCAGGCACTTCCAACCGTTCCAAAGCGACTCCTAAACCATAAGAATGAGCAGGCAAAATAAAAAAGTTGCCATTGTCATCCTGATGTAATGGTGCAGGCTCCAAGTTCGCATCGCTAAAGTTCTTCGGATCAACGACTGTTCCAGGAATGTGTTTAAAGATGCGAAACTCAGATGGAGACAGACGCAAATCATACCCGTAACTGCTCAACCCGTACGAAATCACAGGCAATCCATCAATCCGTCGTACAAGCTGAGGTTCAAACGGCGCGATCATGCCTTCGCGTGCCATCTGCGTAATCCAGGTATCGTTCTTGATCATGATGCTCGTGTTTTAGGGTTGGTGAGTGCGACGCAGTTCTGTAATTTGATCCGCTACATCCAAAATCGCTTCAGGCATATCGGGTCCTGTCAAAATCACATCCACATGACGCGGACGAGTTCGCAAAAAGTCCAGCACTTCCGCTTCGGGAATAAATCCAAAGCGAATCGCTAAACTCAACTCATCCAGCACCACTAGGTCATAGCGATTTTGCTCCACCACACGGCGCGTATGCTGCCAAAGCTCCAACAACGATCGAGCTTCATTCTCCTCGATCTGCGGGCTATCAATACATCGCGCCATATTGCACCGAATCCAATCGAGATTTTGACTCAACTGCATCGGGCGATCGTATCCTTGCCCAATCCCGCCTTTGAGAAACTGCACCACTAAAACGGGCGTTCCTTGTCCTGCAATCCGCATCGCTTGCGCCATCACGCCAGTAAAGAAACTGCGATGAAACGACGTAAACACCTGCACCAATCCTTCCACGCTTAGATTGCCAGAGCGCGGAGCATCAAACACAGGTGTTTCAACTTGCGAAACCATAGGGCTGTCTCAAATCAAATAGGGCAATTCAATCTCAGATGTAGCGTCTCTTTCTGAGCCGCTTCACTATGAAACACTAGATATAGAAAAGCGTCAAGATCATTCTGGCGAATCTAGCTTCGATGCGCCTCTGACCAGCAAATGATTTTCCCTGAATGCCAATACAATACAAAAAAACTGCTCGGAAGTACAGGCGTTCTTAAAAGAAAATTACAAGACTCTGGTGATCTCGTTGTGGTGCTGTTTGCAAATAGCGATCAATGAAGTGCGCTACCAGAGACGTTAGGGCTGAGATTCTTGAATTGTTGGAGCGGCAATTAGAGGGAATCAATTAATATTCTTAAGCCAGTTTCCGATCTTTACACCTTTACTGATGTATGGGGATAAAGCAGGATATAGGAAGCTATGCAGGATGCGGAAGAAGCAAGTTTGGCAAATTGTTGGTTGTGTAGCTCTCGGTCTTGTAGCGGCATCGCTCTTGGGTGGATATTGGTACATTCAGCATCGGAACGTGAGCGACCTTCAGCAGCAAATTGCTCAACTGCCAGATGGTAAGGACAAAGTGACATTGCTAAAAGATCGCGTCACTTTGGATAACGCGACCTATGGAAATTTAGTTCAAGCGGTTGGAGGACTTTTCTTATTTATTACTGCCTTTATTTCATTCCAGAACCTAAAGGCAACTCAAGAGAAGCAGGTTACAGAACGATTTACTCAGGCAATCAACCAATTAGGAACTGAGGAACATAAAAAAATCGCAGTTCGCCTTGGTGGAATCTATGCACTAGAGAGAATCGCTAGGGATTCAGAGAAAGATCACTGGACGATCATGGAAGTGTTAGTGGCGTTTGTTCGGGAGAAGGTTCCCCTACAGAAAGCTGAGGGAGAAGAGGAGTACCAAAAATATTTATCAACACTGATAACCTCAGGAGAGATCCCAGAGATCACTCCAATAGTGAGGATTCCAATAACGAAGATCCCAAAGGATGTTGAAGCGGCACTAGTTGTTATCGGACGGCGAGAATCGGGGCGTTCGGAGCTTGAACGCATTAACCTCAGCGCATTAGATCTCACTGATGCACACCTCAATAGAGCAAATCTTAGCGGAGCAAATCTTAGCGGAGCAAGTCTCATAAGAGCGCACCTTAATGAGGCGAACCTCAGTGACGCGAATCTCGATGGCGCGGATCTTGGTGAAGCAGGCATGATGAAAGCAAATCTCAGTGGCGCATGTCTTTATGACGCAATTCTAATTGGGGCATATCTTAGCGAAGCGAATCTTAGTGGCTCAGATCTCGATGGTGCTCACCTTGAGGAAGTACCCCTTGGAGGAGCGGATTTAAGAAATGCCAATTTGGGGGCGTATCTCGAAGGTGCAGTCCTCAAGGATGCAAATCTTGAAGGAGCAGATTTCAGACATGCAAAAGGTCTATGCCCATCCCAAATCAGAGTGGCTAAAAACTGGAAAAAAGCTCACTACAGACGAGATTTCCGAAAACAACTAGGCTTACCACCTGAACAAGAATCATAAGCGCGATCGCACCCGCCAAGAAATCGAAGACGATCCATCACCACACTGCGAGAACGGCTTGGAGATCTGTAGAGAGTAGCAGACTGATTACAATTGAATCGATAGCATTCTGACCCCGCCATGACGCTGAAAGAACTCAAACCCCAATTGCTTGCCCTGTCCGATGAAGAAAAGGCACAAGTGATCGAACTGCTTTCCCAGAGCAAAACGACGATCGATGGCATCGAGAAAACGCCAGGAGTTTGTGGTGGTAGTGCTTGCATTGCAGAAACTCGAATCACCGTTTGGGGACTTGTCGAAGCCCGTCGCCTAGGCTACAGCGAAGCTGATCTTCTGACCAGCTATCCCTCTCTCACCGCCACTGATCTGGCTCATGCCTGGGCATACGCTGCCGCCGCCCCTAGCGAGATCGAAGCAGAAATCCAAGCGAATAATGCCGTAATGGAAGAGGAACCGTAAGTGGATGGCTCGCCTCTACGCTGATGAGCAATACCCCTACCCAGTTGTAGAATTCCTGCGAACTTTAGGACACGACGTTTTAACCGTTCAGGACGCAGGCAAAGCCAATCAGAAAATCCCTGATTCAGAAGTGCTTGCTTTTGCAACCCTCGAACAACGCGCTATCCTGACCCAAAACCGCAAAGACTTCTTCAAACTTCATCGCCTCAAGGCGGATCATGCCGGGATTATCGCCTGCACCAACGATCGTGATTGGGAAGCACTGGCACATCGAATCGATGCTGCGATCGCACAAGAAGGAACTCTACAGGGCAAGTTGATTCGTATTATTCGTCCCGGCTGAATCACGACGTATAGCTGTAGCCCATTAAGATAGGACGAGTTGTACGGCTATCGAGGAACTCCAATGGCAAAGGCTTACAGCGAGGACTTTCGCCGCAAAGTCATGCAGGCACGCACGCTTCGCGTGAGCCGAAGGCACCGAGATGGACGGCTTAAAGAAAAGCGAAGCCAGCCAACTATTCAACATCAGTCGCAATACGATTAACCTGGGGTGTCAGCGCAAAGCCGCAACGGGAGACATCAAGCCGAAGCCGAGACAAACGCCGCCGATTCCAGGCAAAATTACTGACTGGGAGAAGTTTGAGGGGTTTGTGCGGGCGAATCACGATAAGACCCAGGCTGAACTGGCTCAACTTTGGGGTGGCGTGAGTCAGCGCACGATCTCGCGTGCGTTGCAGAAACTCAATCACACGCGCAAAAAAAAACGTATGGCTACAAGCAACGCGACGAAGCGCGGCGACGTGCCTTCCTGAGCGAAGTCGGGGACATGAAAGCCCCGCATCTGGTGTATGTCGATGAGTCAGGAATGGATGAGCGCGACGATTATGGCTATGGCTATGCGCCGCGGGGCGAGCGAGTCGATGCGCTCAAATCTGGCAACCGCCAAGGACGCATCAACAGGCTTGCAGGCTATCGCGACGCTCAACGGATTGCCCCGTTTACCGTCGAAGGGTCTTGCAACCGAGTCGTGTTTGAGACGTGGTTAGAAACCTGTTTGCTACCCGTCTTACATCCGGGCGACTGGGTGATTCTCGACAATGCCACCTTTCATCATGGCGGTCGGATTGCAGCATTAATTGAATCCGCTGGCGCTCAACTGGTCTACTTGCCACCCTACTCACCTGACTTCAATCGAATTGAGAAGTGTTGGGCGTGGTTGAAGAGCCGAATCCGAAAGCAGTTACACCACGCTGAGTCGCTGCGCCATGCAATCGAACTTGTACTCCATCATGCTGCGTCTTAAGCTAAATGGCTACAGCTATACTTTTGAAGCAATCGAGTCCGCCAAGAAATCGAAGACAATCTGCTGTTACCCATTGCCCAACTCAAGCGCCGATCGCCAGACCAGTACCCATAATTCGATCGCGATCGAAGTACCCGCCAATCGCGATCGAATCGTTCCATTTTTGCTGCACTTTATAACCCTCGACCGATCGCGCTTCCAGGTCCTTGAAACATCAGCCACGACAGAAAGAAATTCACAATGAAAATTGCCAGTAGCGAAGTCACAACGGCTGTCGTTGTCGATTGTCCAACCCCTTTCGCGCCGCCTGTCGTCGTTAGTCCCCAACTTGACCCAATCACTGCAATCATCGACCCAAACACAAACCCCTTAATCGGAGAACTACACACATCCCAAACGCTCAGAAAGTTCTTAGCTGAATTGAGAAAAATTGTGTTGGAAATGCCATACAGCGCGTTTGCAATCACCATCCCGCCTGCCATTCCCGTCACCAGAGAAAGCAGCGTCAGAATCGGCAACATCACACAGCAAGCAATCACACGCGGGATCACGAGATAATCGATCGGGTCAGTCCGCAGCATATACAGCGCATCAATCTGCTCTGTCACTCTCATCGTCCCAATTTCCGCTGCAAACGCCGATCCAACTCGTCCCGCCAAAATCACCGCTGTAAGCACTGGCGCTAACTCACGGGACAGAGAAATCGCCAACACTCCTCCAACCGCCGTTCCTGCTCCCAGATTGATAAACTCACGCGCCACTTGAATGGTAAACACTGCCCCGACAAACATGGCAGTCAATAGCGCAATCAGCAACGATTCAGGTCCAACGGCTGCCATTTGGTCAAGCGTATTTCGACGATGGATCTTGCCGGATAGCAAATGAACAATCACCTGCCCTCCTAGTAAAATGGCGGCAATTAAGCGACGACTCCAAAGTTCTAGAGCAGAAGAAGAAGGCTGGGGCGATTCAGTCAAAGGAACACTACCTGTTTCAAACTTGATAGAAGCATATCAAATTCGTTTATAACTAAGTTTGACTGGCTCACGTGAAATCTTCTGTTAATTGTAAGGGAGTCTGCATGGTCGGAAAACGCCTTCAGCCCACGAGTTTAATTACCCAGTTCGATGACGATCGCTCGATCGACTATCATTACGATCCTCCAGGAACCCTTCCTGGCACGTTAACTATTCCTAAAGACGCTGAGCCTCCGGTTATCGTGTTGATCGATTACCGAGACGATAAAGCAGTTCGCTTACAAATCGAGGAACCCGAAGAGTGTATACCTTACCTGGATTCAGACTCTGTATCTTGGGTAGACGTGAAAGGACTTGGAAGCGAGGATATTTTGCTGAGATTGGGGCGCGTTTTTGGGTTGCATCCGCTGGTTTTGGAAGATGTGGTAAATGTGCCGCAACGCCCGAAAGTTGAGGAATACGATCAGCAAATTCTGATTATCGCTCGCATGGTCGTGCTGAAAGAATCGGGTTCAGGATTTTACTCAGAGCAGGTGAGCTTTATTCTGGGAAAACACTATTTGCTGACCGTGCAAGAAGAGCCAGAGCATGATTGTTTTGACATGGTGCGCGATCGTATTCGCACCGCAAAAGGCACAATCTGTAAACGTAGAGCTGACTATCTCGCTTATGCGCTATTAGACGCGATCATTGATGGCTTTTTCCCCATTCTCGAAGTTTACGGCGAAGAGATTGAAGAACTCGAAGATGAGGTTGTTGCGAGTCCAACGAGACAAACTTTAGAGAAGATTCATAACATCAAGCGCGAATTGCTCACATTACGTCGATCGATTTGGCCCCTTCGAGATGCGATCAATTCTCTCGTGCGTGACAGTAGTTCTGATTTGGTTAGCGATGATGTGAGAATTTATCTCCGTGACTGTTACGATCACACAGTTCAAGTTCTCGATATGGTGGAAACTTACCGAGAATTGGCTGCCAGTTTGATGGATGTGTATCTTTCTTCTGTCAGCAACCGAATGAACGAAATCATGAAAGTGCTAACGGTGATTTCAACAATCTTTATTCCACTCACCTTTATCGCTGGAATTTACGGGATGAACTTCAATACTGATAAATCTCCACTGAATATGCCGGAGCTAAATTGGTATTGGGGATATCCGTTATGTTGGGCAGTCATGATTGCGATCGCACTCTCCCTAGTTTCCTTTTTCAAACGCAAAGGCTGGTTTGAAGATTTCTCCACGACGATCAAAAAATAAGAAGGGTAGATTCTACCCTTCTCACGTTCTTAATTCTTTTTCAATCGCCGCAATTCTTCTTGTAAATCTGCGACCTGTTGCCGCATTTCATCTACCGTGGTTTGTGTTGGTGTCGGCTCTTCTTCGTCTAAAATCTCAATTTTGCGCGGCTCAGCAGGTCGTTCTGGAGTTGCGGAAACGTTCGGAGTGGATTGCTGTGCCCGTTGTACCATTTCATCGACAAAGCGGCGGGCTTCTTCTGCGTTCATCTCACCACGATCGACCATTTCATCTGCAACTTTCTGCACCTGCGCCCGGAGTTCGGTCAGCTTCTCTCCTGCTTTTTCTCCAGCGTAGGAAGCAACTCCGATTCCTAAATACATTGCTTTTTGAACCAAATCTCCCAAACCCATAAAAATCGCGCTCCTGGTACTCGTTTCCTCCAAGATACGCAGAATTCGATCAGTTGCCCAGTGCGAAACTTCCCGATGCGCGGTGGAGAAAACCGACCTTTAAAACGAAGGCGACCCGGAGACTACGCCTATCATAAGCATTCCGTATTGCTGCTACCTTCCGGTCCTGACAAAGTTTGGGTGTTACGATCGCATAGATCCGAGTCGCTTTCTAGCATAGCACTCTCTACGATCGTCTGCTGACAATTTACCAACTTATTCTACGACCACCTTCCATTCATATAGCTTGTAATGTACGCAGTGATTACGAATTAGCGGATCTTCCATTACGATTTTTTCGGCTTCATCCATCGATTTTGCCTTAAACACCAACATACCGCCGCCAAAACAGCCCCAGTAGCCAGTTTTTGCCTCATAACCCTTGGCGATTAGGTCTTTGACAAACGCTTTGTGGGCTGGAACATACTGATCGAAGGTCGCTTTATCCACGATTCCTTCTTCAATCTTGACGAACCAAGGCATTGACCAATTTCCTCTATAACACTCTTATCAACGGGGATTCATGCTGTAGCTTAATCGGATCGCGGCAGCATTGGAGTAAAGTTTTACAGGACTTAAGGGGTTCAGTTGAGTTCTTTCGTATAAATAACATCTCATGCACACAGAATCACTTTTCTTTATCGCGCTGCTTCCTCCACCAGCGATTCAAGAATATGCTATCGAAGTTAAATCCTATTTTGATCAGTATTATGCCAGTCGTCACGCCTTGAAGTCTCCTCCGCATATCACGCTACAGCCTCCGTTTCAATGGAGACACGATCGCTTTGCCGCACTGAGCGATTCGATCAATGCTTTTGCCCGATCCCAATCTTCGATCCCGATTACGCTGAATGGATTTGGAGCTTTTCCACCGCGCGTAATTTATATCAATGTCGATCGAACAGATGCACTTCTGACGCTTCACCAAAAATTTATTGAGCATTTAGAAGCGTCAATCGAGCTTAGTGATCCGAGAGAAAAATCTCGTCCGTATGCGCCTCATATGACAGTCGCGTTTCGGGATCTCACAAAAGAGAATTTCAAACTCGCTTGGCAGGAATTCAAAGAGCGATCGCTCCATTTTGAGTTCATCGCGTCTCATCTCACGTTGTTGAAACACGACGGGCAACAATGGCGGATTCATAGCGAATTTCCCTTTAGCATGGAGATGGAGGAAAAGAAATGCAACAATTAAACAAAACTCAGTTTTATCAATGGGATCAGTATCGGTGTGCTTATGACTTTCAAGAAGGTGAAGGTACTCCGTTGCTATTGATTCATCCGATCGGGGTTGGACTTTCACGGCAATTTTGGCAACGATTTACCCAAAACTGGCAAGCAAATCCAATTTACAATCCAGACTTATTAGGGTGTGGCGAGAGCGATATGCCCCGAATTGCTTATGCTCCAGTCGATTGGGCGCGTCAACTGCAATCTTTTCTGCATCGAGTCATTAAAACGCCCGCGATCGTCATCGCTCAAGGTGCGTTATCTCCGGTTGCGATCGAACTTGCCACGATCGAGCCGGATCTCGTTCGCGCGATCGTGCTGAGTGGTTCACCTGCAATGTCGCTTTTAAGTCGAGACACTTCAGATTTCTCGCATCGAATTGCTTGGAATCTGTTCGATTCTCCGTTTGGAAATGGGTTTTATCGATACGCTCGTCGGACTGAATTCTTAAAAAGATTCTCGATCCGTCAATTGTTTGCGAACGAAGATCAGGTCGATTCTGAATGGTTATCGACATTGAAGCAAGGCTCAGACGATTTAGAAAGTCGTTATGCAGTATTTGCGTTTTTATCAGGATTTTGGCGACAAGATTACACAGAAAAAATAGCGCAAATTCAGCATCCTGTTTTAGCGGTATTTGGCGATCGAGCTTCAAGTATCAGCCGCGAAGGGAAAGGGGAGAAGGTAAGCGATCGCTTAAACGATTATCTGCAAAAATTCCCGAATTCCGAAGGTGTAATCATTCCCGGTCGAAACGTCTTGCCTTACGAATCAACTCAGGAATTTATAGAAGTTGTTGCGCCATTTGTTCATAAGAACTAGGTAACAAGGTAGTGCCTTTTCGTAAAGGGTAGATAAAATAAGGGGTGACTGCTATCTTCATCTCCTATGTCAAGCATTCCTC
>PSLO01000036.1:0-23811 GCA_040289665.1 Leptolyngbya sp. ERB_1_1
ATGCTTGACATAGGAGATGAAGATAGCAGTCACCCCTTATTTTATCTACCCTTTACGAAAAGGCACTACCCCAAACGTTTCTCCACCATCCTTGATCGATCTCGATGAACAGCGATTTCGTCGCCTTGCCGATTCGATGCCGCAGATTGTCTACGTATCGGGTGCGGATGGAGTATTGGAGTTCGTTAACGATCGCTGGATAGATTATACGGGACTGACACTCGAACAAAGCCGCGATCAAGCATTGATGGAACAGCTTATTCCTCCTGAGGACAATCAGCAACTCCAAGCTGATTTCATTCAGGCGCAGAAAACTCGCTCGCCCTATCAATCCCAGTTTCGTTTGCTTCAACCCGATGGCAACTATCTTTATTTTCTGACCCGTGCGATACCGATTTTGGATGAGCAAGGACAAATTCGCAAATGGTATGGCACATCTACTGACATTATTGCAGCTTGGGTACTTTGCCTGTTGATTTACCGCCAGTGATCACTTCTGCTTTGGAAACGGTGCGCCTTGCAGCAGAAGCGAAGTTATTGAATATTGAGACGAACATTTCATCGACTTGCGGCACAGTAATGGGTGATGCGGGACGCTTGCAGCAGGTGGTTTGGAATTTGCTACCGAATGCAGTGAAGTTCACGCCGCAAGGTGGGCGAATCAACGTCTCGTTAGTTCAGGCGGGAGGTTATGCCCAAATTCAAGTCAGCGATACCGGAAAAGGCATTCATTCCGACTTTTTGCCTTGTGTGTTTGAGCATTTCCGGCAGGAAGATGGCGAGACGACTCGTAAGTTTGGTGGACTGGGATTGGGACTGGCGATCGCACGTCAGATTGTGGAATTGCATGGCGGAACGATCACGGCTACGAGTCCCGGTAAAGACCAGGGCGCAACCTTCACCGTTCAAATTCCCCTCGCGTCTCAATTGAATGAAGTGCCGATGGTAGAATTAGGCTCAAACTTAACAAATGACTTGAGTGGAATTCGCGTTGTCGTGGTAGATGATGAGCCAGATTCGCGAGAATTTGTTGCCTTTGTACTTGAGCAAGCAGGTGCGATCGTGACTAGCGTTGCGTCTGGAATTGAAGCCCTGCAAGCGATCGAGCAATCCATCCCCGATCTGATTGTGAGTGATATTGGAATGCCCAAAATAGATGGCTACATGCTGCTGCAACAAGTTCGCACAATGGAGCTAGTCAAGCATGTTCCTGCGATCGCTTTGACTGCTTATGCAGGAGAAATCGATCGACAACAAGCGCTAAAAGCTGGATTTCGGCAACCTCTCAGTAAACCGATTGACCCGAATGATCTAATCCAATCAGTTTCATTGATCAGCGAATGCTATGTTGCAGAGTCGCTGTGAAGTCGGGATAAGAGATTGCAGCGGCTTCAGCCCGGTGAATCGTGGTTGTGCCAGATGCATTGAGAGCCGCGATCGCTAAACTCATTGCAATCCGATGATCCGTATAACTATCCACTTCCGTTCCTTGGAGTGTTGTTCCTCCTGTAATCTCCATGCCGTCTGGGAGTTCCTTGACTGATGCACCCATTTGATTAAGCTGAGTTGCCATCACAGTAATGCGATCGCTTTCTTTCACCCGCAGTTCTTCGGCATCTTTGACGATCGTAGTGCCCTCGGCAAACACAGCCGCGACTGCAAGAATCGGAATCTCATCGATCAATCGAGGAATCGCATCACCGGAGATTTCACAGGCTTTGAGTTGACTATGGCGCACGCGCAAATCTGCAACAGGTTCGCCTGCAACTTCGCGCAGATTTTCGATCGTAATGTCGGCTCCCATCCGCTCAAGGATCTCTAACACACCTGTGCGCGTGGGATTGATTCCCACATTCTCGATCGTCAAATCAGAATCGGGCACGATCGCGCCTGCGACTAACCAAAATGCGGCTGAACTAATGTCACCTGGAACAATCACAGTCTGTCCAGTCAGTTGAGCTTGTCCAGTGACAGTTACACTGTTTGTTTTAGGATCAACGGTTAGATCGGCTCCAAACGCGCGTAACATTCGCTCACTGTGATCACGAGACAATGCAGGTTCTGTGACTGTTGTTTGTCCTTCGGTCATTAATCCTGCTAGAAGAATGCAAGATTTCACTTGAGCAGAAGCGATCGGAGAATGATAATGAATTGGCTTCAAAGCTTGTCCCTGAATTGCTAGTGGTGCAAGCGAATTCTGTTTGCGTCCCCAAATTTGTGCGCCCATTTGCTGAAGCGGTTTGACTACACGCGACATCGGACGCGATCGCAGTGAACTATCTCCTGTGACTGTGAAAAAGCGATCGGGATGCGATGCCAAAATTCCCAACATTAACCGCAGGGTTGTTCCAGAATTGCCCGCATCGAGAACCTCGATCGGTTCAATCAAATTCCCTAATCCAATGCCTTTGACGCGAACCTTCTCAGTGTTCAACTCCGAAATTTCGGCTCCCATTGCGCGAAAACAACTGGCAGTACTGCGTGGATCTTCTCCTAACAATAGACCTCGAATGATTGTTTCTCCCTGCGCCAGTGCTCCCAACATCAGCGCCCGATGTGAAATCGATTTATCGCCAGGAATGCGAATTCGACCTTGCAGCGAGACACCTTCAACGGGACGCTGAATCACTAAATCATGGTGGCTATCGGTGACACGAAGCGCGATCGTAGAAGACATAACGGTGGCAGAAAACTACGTCGTTATCCTACCATTGAGCGGTTGCGCTAAAAGAAATCAGGCATCCAAGGCGTGGGACTAGCAAAGATTTGAGTCGCGATTTGGATGGCTTCGGGTGTTCCAGTAAGAAGCGATGAACGGGCTAACTGTTCTGCTGTGAAGAGTCCGGTATAAAGGGGTGAAAGCGATCGAATTTCAAGCTGCAATTCTCCCCGTCTGCCTGATGTTAGAACGCCGCGACCATTTTCTACAGTGAGAATGAACTTGCCTTGATTGTTTGGCAAAATTGAATCTTGAATGTCTAAGTGAAGTTCAGCATTGATGTTTGGATAGTTTCGCAGTTGTAGCGCTTTCTTAAGATGAACAATCCGAAGCATCCAAGCCTTCAGCCATTTGAGTTTCGCTGTTTGATCCGGTAAGCATAAATTCAAGGCATCGACTGGAGCGCTTTTCCATTCAATGAAATCGATCTGTGATAGATGATTTGCTAAGAAAGTCCAGAATTGTCGCACCGCAGCAGGAGTGAGTAACACCCAATCTCTGATGATTAAACGGCTTTGCTGTTGCTGATAGATGATGTAGCCTTCATTTTCAAACTGATAAGCATACATGGGTGATTCAGAGTGCTTGATCATCTGCCAAATCACAGAATTACGATCGAGAAATCCCTGATTCAAATAAGCTTGCTGATCATACAGTTTTGCAAACAAATCAGAGTCTAAATTAAGCGATCGTACTTCTAATGTATGTTGTTGGCTCTGAATGCTATCCGTTGAAACTTCCCAATTACAAAGCGTTCCTGCTTGCTCATAGCCTGCTTTTCGATATAGAGGCTGAGCCGCAGAAAATAGCACAGAGATAGGAATTTCTTTGGCGTAAAGTTCTTCAAGGACAGATCGAAGAAGTGCGATCGCTGCTCCTTTGCCTCGGTATTCTGGAGCAATTCCCACCGCAGCTACACCCGCCATCGGAATGTTTGCACCGTTGTACCATTGCCCCATATTCAACAATCCTAGACCACCAGCGATGTGATCATCAGTTCGCACAATTCGAGTGTTATCAATCCCAATCCGACTGAGATAGACGGGTTCATCGAGTGCAGGAGCATTAAAGCATTGAGTGAGGATTTTACCCAATTGTTTTAGCTCATCGGAATTAGGGGTATGGTAAGTAAACTGCATACTACTGAGTGGTGATTGCAAGAACTTGCTGCGCGGTTTTGATTTGTTCGGGACTAAATCCTGCTTCGGATAGATAGTTTAGAAAATTACGATCGCGATATCTTCCATCAACATTGATCGCTTGCTGATAGATTTGTTGAGCAGAGGTACGATCGCCCTGTCCTTGATACGCGATCGCCAGTGCCACCCAGGGATGCGGATTGTTCGGCTCTAGCTCAGCCGCCCGTTTCGCACATTCGATCGACCAATCATACATTGCTAATCGTTCGTAAGATAAGCTCAGATTGTAGTAAGGAATCTCGTTCTTTGGATCAAGCATCGTTGCCCATGTGTGAGCCGCCACTGCATGAGTGAGATCTCCATTCACCATGTATGCAATGCCCAAAGCATTAAAGGTTTCAATGTTGAATGGATTGTAGAGAATCGCGCTTTGTAGGGTCTCGATCGCTTCTTGGCGGCGATTGGCTAAGTGCAATGTCCAACCTAAACCAATGCGACCTGCAAGGTTCTTTTCATCGAGTTCGACTGCTTTTTGAAACGCTGCGATCGCTTGCGGGAATTGTTCTTGAGCGCGATACTGAATTCCTCGCTGGCGATAGTCTGCGGCAGATTGAGCGATCGCGGCTCCAGCCGTTCCAATCACAAATGTAAGCGAGAATAGAACACTAAAAATACGCATAAGCTCAACGGGCAATGGCTTGAATTTGAGCAGAAATCGACGCGGGTGTGTTGGGTGATTCTACAACAATTAGATACCCAGTTGGCTTTGCTCCGAGTTTACTTAACAATCCGGGCATATGCGCCGATCGTAGTTGTCCGTTACTATCGTACAGTTCGAGTGCCGAAAGACAACCGATCGCAGGATTCCAACCTCGACTTTGTGGATAGCGCTGATTGTTTGTAAAGAACGCCGGATCTTCCCCGCTACCGTGAATTCTAAACAAGCTTCGTCCCTCCATTCCCGCCCAATAGCTGGCTTGAATCGGAAAATAGTTGCGCCAACTTAAAGGAAGTAACGCTTTGTAGCCGTCAAGTTTTCCGGTGAGGGTGCCTTTGCGTCCCGGAATGAATTCTTTGACTCCAGGTTCAAGCGGTGCAAACAAATTGACTAATGAAAAGAACCCGTAAGCGCGAAAGTAATCGGTATCGGGCTGCGGAATGATTCCTTCAATTCGATAAATTCCTTGTGGCGTGTAGCCGCGTGAGAAATTCCAGGATAAATTATGCAGCGATCGCGTTAATAGCGGCATTGTCCACAGTCGCCCGTTTTCTCGCACAAATCGCCCTCGCTGATCTTTGAGAAAAGCAGAACAAAGTTGAGAACGATCGCGCTTACAAAACACATAAAGCTGTTGTTGATTGGGTGCGATCGTCCACGATAATAAATCTTTTAACGGCGGTGTTTTCGGTGGTGTTGCTAATTCTTGAATGGTTGTGTAGAGGCTAACATTCTCAGACCATCGCGGAAAGCGTTGTGCAATCGAATCAATCCACTGTTGTTGCTGTTGTACGTTTGCGCCTCCTTTTGTGAGTGCGGAGAGTGACATCGCCACCCATTGCGGATTCGGACTTTGCGCGATCGTTTGCACAAACTGCTGCTCTAAATTCGGAGTGGGATTGCTCAGATAAAGCTGTGTGGCAATTTGTAGCGCCATTTCAACAGTTCGAGCTTGGGCGGGTGATAACTGCTGCGGAGTGAGTGTGAGAATTTGCGCGATCGCTTCTCGCACATAAGCATCTTGAGGTTCAATGACCGCCGTTGCCCAGAGCAATTGTCGCCAATATTTTTCGTTTGCATCAACGATCGGGTAGCGAATTAGATCGTAAGCTGCGGGTGAGATCAGGCGTAATTGTTCTTGTCGCTGTTGAATTCGGGCTTCAGAAGTGGCAAGCGGGATGGTGATACTTTGTGCGGGTGCAATAGAGCCTGCAAGGATAAGGAGCAAGCTTGCAAATTGTAGAAGGGTGCGACGTGCCATAAAAGACTGATTGCGAAAGAGTTCGATACTGCTAGAGACTCACCAGATGTTACCGATGTCGGGCAATGGCTAAGGCTCTACGGTTAGAAACCGCGCCTATACAGACGAAACTTGCCTTCGCAAGTTCAAGAAATCCACCAATTTCTAGTCCGTGAAGACGGACTTCGTTTGTATAGCCGCGAATTCTATTTGCCAAGGCAATGATACATTTCCCCTGATTAGGTGATCACGGTGGGTTTGTCCATTCCGGTAAGCGACTTGATTTGCGCGATCGTATCCGCGATTCCAATCAATTCTGCTAACGCATCTTGTGGATCAGCGTTATGCTTCGCCGGATCAGCCTCATACCGCTCTACATACAGTCGTAGCGTTGCGCCCTGAGTTCCCGTTCCCGATAAGCGAAAGACAATTCGCGAACCGTCGGTAAATCCAATCCGAACGCCTTGTTTCTGGCTCACACTGCCATCGATCGGATCGGTATAGCTAAAGTCATCACTGTACTCAACTTCATAATTGCCGAACTTTTGACCTTTTAGCGTTGGCAATTGATCTCGAACTTGCGTAATTAGCGTATTGGCTCGATCGCTATCGATCGCTTCATAATCATGACGAGAATAGTAATTTCGCCCATATGTTCGCCAGTGTTCGCGCACTAGTTCTTCAACGGATTGCTGTTTCATTGCCAAAATGTTCAACCAGAATAATACCGCCCACAATCCGTCTTTTTCGCGAACGTGATTCGATCCGGTTCCAAAACTTTCTTCACCACAGAGCGTTACTTTATCCGCATCAAGCAGATTTCCAAAAAACTTCCATCCGGTCGGTGTTTCATAGCAATCGACTCCTAACTTGGCAGCAACCCGATCGGGGGCTTGCGAAGTCGGCATCGATCGAGCAATTCCCGCAATCCCATTCCGGTATCCGGGAACTAAGGTCGCATTTGCCGCCAGAACCGCTAAACTATCGCTCGGTGTGACGAAAAAGTGACGACCCAGAATCATATTACGATCGCCATCCCCATCCGAAGCTGCCCCAAAATCTGGTGCATTCTCACCAAACATGACTTCAACTAAATCATGTGCGTAAACCAAGTTTGGATCAGGATGTCCGCCGCCAAAATCTTCGAGTGGCGTTCCATTTTGAACCGTTCCTTTTGGCGCACCTAATCGCTGCTCAAAAATCGCGTGAGCATACGGTCCCGTAACAGCATGAAGTGAATCCATGCACATCCGAAATTGTCCGCCTGTGAGCAATTGCCGAATACGATCGAAATCAAACAGCGATTCCATCAGCGCTGCATAATCGATCACTGAATCAATCACTTCAACGGTCATTTTGTCGATCTGTGTCGTTCCAATCACATCGAGATTGACATCGGGAGCATCGAGAATCTTGTACTCGGTGATGGTTTTACTGCGATCGTAGATTGCTTCCGTCACTTTCTCAGGAGCCGGACCGCCATTACCAATGTTGTATTTGATGCCAAAATCGCCGTCTGGTCCGCCGGGATTGTGGCTAGCTGAGAGAATGATCCCGCCAAACGCATTGTATTTGCGGATCACAGCAGAAGTCGCAGGGGTAGAAAGAATACCGCCCTGACCGACTTTCACTCGTCCAAATCCATTGGCTGCCGCCATTTTTAAGATGATTTGAATCGCTTGACGGTTATAGAAGCGACCATCGCCTCCGAGTACTAATGTTTGTCCTGCAAAGTCGCCAATGCTATCAAAAATTGCCTGCACAAAATTTTCTAGATAGTGCGGTTGTTGAAAGACCGTTACGAGTTTCCGTAAGCCGGAGGTTCCAGGCTTTTGGTCGGAAAACGGCTGAGTTGTCACGGTTTTGAGGGTCATTCCAGTAGCTCTCTTTTCTGCGTCGAAGTTTTAGCTGGCAAGTTTAATTGTCCACTACTTTCGCAACGGTGGAATAAATCTGCGGATGCAAATAGATGGGCATCTTGTTTGATTCAGAAGAATTGCTCTAGAGGTGTTCTGCTTTACCAATTCCTTGAACTCGCTCGTTTTTAAGAATGATTTACTATTTGAAATTCAGTTTTTTTGGTAGCGTATCGGCAGACTGAACTTTTACAAATCTGTTTTATAACCCGTTCTTGATCGCTCTAAGTCGTTCATTTCCTCCCTTGTTCGTCTCTTACACCTATGCAAGCTGAAGAAATTCAAATCCAAACCCGTGACGATCGCACCGGATTAGATGTTGAAACCCTGAAACAATCGATCCTGAACAATTTGTTTTACATTCAAGGAAAGTTTCCAGAGATTGCAACGCTGAATGATTACTACATGGCATTAGCGTACACGGTGCGCGATCGCCTACTCCGAAGTTGGCTCATTACGACCCAAACTTATACCAAGGTACAGCCGCGCGAGATATGCTATCTTTCTGCCGAATTTTTGATGGGACCGCATCTGGGAAATAATTTGATCAACTTAGATATCTATGATCAAATGCGGCAAGCGGTTCAAGAATTGGGATTGAACTTTGATGAACTGCTAGCACAAGAAGAAGAACCAGGTTTAGGCAATGGGGGTTTGGGACGATTAGCAGCTTGCTATCTCGATTCGATGGCAACTTTAGAAATTCCGTCGATCGGCTATGGTATCCGCTACGAGTTTGGCATTTTTGACCAAGATATTCGCGACGGTTGGCAAGTCGAATTAACAGACAAATGGCTGAAAAACGGCAATCCCTGGGAGTTGGCGCGTCCAGAATGGACGGTTGAAATTAAACTCGGTGGGCGGACAGAAACCTATGTTGATGAACAGGGACACAGCCGAGTCAAATGGATACCCGATCGCATTTTGAGCGGGGTTCCCTACGATACGCCCGTTCTCGGCTACAAGACAGACACCGCGAACACGTTGCGCCTTTGGTCAGCTCAAGCCGTTGATTCGTTCGATTTTGCTGCATTCAATTCCGGCAATTATTACGGGGCAGTCGTCAACAAAGTATTTTCTGAGAATCTATCGAAAGTGCTTTATCCGAACGATGAGCAAGTTCAAGGAAAACAATTGCGCCTAGAGCAACAGTACTTTTTTGTGTCTTGTTCGCTGCAAGATATCATTCGGATCCATCATAAGCGGCGCGGATTGCCCTTGGAAACGCTGCATGAAAAGTTTACTTTACAGTTAAATGACACGCATCCCGCGATCGCCGTTGCTGAATTGATGCGATTGTTGCTCGATGAGCATGGTCTAGAGTGGGATCAAGCGTGGCACATTACTCAAAACACTTTCGCTTACACGAATCACACGCTACTACCGGAGGCTTTGGAGCGTTGGGCGATCGGGCTTTTTGGGACATTGCTGCCACGACATTTGGAAATCATTTATGAAATCAATTCGCGATTTCTCACTGAAGTTCGATTTAAGTTTCCGAAAGATGACGATCGCGTTCGTCGGATGTCGTTGATTGATGAATCAGGCGATCGTTATGTAAGAATGGCGCATCTTGCAACGGTTGGAAGCTACTCGATTAACGGAGTCGCAGAACTGCACACGCAACTTCTAAAACAAGATGTTCTGCGCGATTTTGCCGAAATGTATCCGGAGCGATTCAACAATAAAACGAACGGGGTAACACCTAGACGCTTTATCGTGTTGAGCAATCCCAGACTTTCAAATCTGATTACCAGTAAGATCGGTGAAAACTGGATCAAAAATCTACAAGAACTCCGCAAGCTAGAACCGTTTGCCGATGATCCACAATTCCGTGATGAATGGAAACAAATCAAGCAAGCGATCAAGCAAGATCTAGCAAACTACATTCAGAAAGAAAGCGGAATCGAAGTGGATGTTGATTCAATTTTTGACATTCAATCAAAGCGTTTTCATGAATATAAACGTCAGCACTTGAATGTATTACACATTGTCACGTTGTACAATCGACTGAAAGCCAATCCTGCTCTAGAAATTACGCCGCGTACCTTTATCTTTGGTGGTAAAGCTGCACCCGGATATTACATGGCGAAGCTGATCATTAAGTTGATTAACTCGATCGCGGATGTGATCAACAATGATCCGGATGTGCGGGGACAAATCAAAGTCGTATTTCTCAAAGACTACAATGTGAAATTTGCTCAACGAGTGTATCCGGCTGCGGATTTGTCTGAGCAGATCTCAACCGCAGGAAAAGAAGCATCGGGAACTGGAAACATGAAGTTCTCGATGAACGGGGCATTAACGATCGGTACTCTCGACGGTGCAAATATCGAAATCCGCGAAGAAGTTGGCGAGGAGAATTTCTTTCTATTTGGGCTAACCGCTCCTCAAGTGGTTGACCTAAAAGCGAAAGGCTACGAGCCGATGAAGTACTACAACGAGAATCCGGAATTGAAAAATGCAATCGATCGCATTTCCTCCGGTTTCTTCTCAAAGGGCGATGCGGTTCTATTCAAACCGTTGATCACTTCGCTACTGTATCAAGATCCTTATCTACTTTTGGCAGATTACCAATCGTACATTGAAGCGCAAGATCGAGTAAGTGAAGCTTATCGCAATCAGGAGCAATGGGTGCGGATGTCGATTCTCAATTCGGTGCGAATGGGTAAATTCTCATCCGATCGAGCAATTCGCGAGTATGCCCAAACGCTCTGGAATGTTCCACCGCTTAAAGTGTGTCCTCCGGGTGAAGCGTGTTCGATTCACTGCCCCGAATCATTAATGTAGGTTGAGTTCGATGACTTTAACCGTTTATTTCATGCGTCACGGGGAAACCACCTACAGCCAAACGGGAGGATTTTGTGGTTCGCTTGACCCAGATCTCACCGACGAAGGCTTAGAGATGGCGATCACGTTCGGCAAGGCATATTCTAAACTCGATTGGACGGCTGCCTATGTGAGTCCGATGAAACGCACGATCGCGACTGCAAAACCGCTCTGTGATGCAGTTGGATTAGAAATGCAATTGCGAGATGGATTAAAAGAGATTCAATATGGTGAATGGGAAGGAAAAACGCAAGACTACGTGAAAGAGCATGATTCAGAACACTATGTTCATTGGATGACGGAACCTGCTTGGAATGCTCCCCCCGGTGGAGAAACCGCCGTTCAGATTGCCAGCCGATCCGAATTAGTAATTACTGAGATCACACAAAAATATGCAGATGGAAATGTGCTAGTCGTATCGCATAAAGCAACCATTCGGATCATGCTTTGTGGATTACTTGGAATTGATTTGGGGCGATATCGCGATCGGATTGATACGCCTGCTGCATCAGTAAGTGTCGTCGAATTTGGGAAATATGGACCGAAATTGAAGATATTGGGCGATCGATCTTTTATGCCGGAACAACTGCGATCGCGCCCTGGGACGTAAGCTTAACACTTTAAATATTGGGCATAACTACTAAGCTCACCGGACGCAGATAACCTTTGGAACTCAGCCAACTAATTTAGTAAAGTGCAGCACGATTGTTATGCAATGGTACGACAGTTCTATTGCTCTCTTGTGATTCGCCAATCTACCTCGCTCCAACCTCGTTCAGACATCCATCTGGAACCCGGACGGACGGCAACGACTTCTGCTCCGACCCACTCTGCCAACCGAGCAATCCGCACGTTTGCACTTACCGTAGAGCCAGAGATCACGTCTAGTCTAAGTTCCCTGAATCCGAAATCGAGCAGGGCGCGCCCAACCTCGATCGCATAGGCATAACGACCCCAATAGTTGGGGGCAAGTTCGATCCCTAGTTCCATCTCCCCTGCATTACACCCCCCTCCCCGCAGTCCGCAGCAGCCGACAAGCACATCAGGTTTGCGCCCTTGCACGATCGCAAGTTGGTAGTTGAGTCGAGGATGCTCAGAAGCTCAGGTGCAGAATGTCTCAAACAAACGGGTTGAGTTTTCGGGGCTCGCTTCACTGGGTTCGTAAAATAGCTGAGTGCGAGGATCAGCTTGATAGTCCAGGAACGGAGATCGATCTGACTCAACGAAATCACGCAGCAAAAATCTTTTGGTTACGATTTCCATATCAGCAAGCTTAATGTTCAAACTGTATAGCCTATTTATTGGACAGAATCTTTCTAGGCTCCTAAAGCAGAGCATTAGGCAGAAAGCTGTTAATCTAACACTCTGGCTTGGAATGTTGAACCAACAGCTTTCTGCCTAATTCCTGAATTAAAGCAAGCGATCGTTCCAAGCTTCACTATCACGGGCAACCAAACAAAAAGCTCGCCGGACTTGCGTTACTCTAACTCGCATCTTGCAATTCCGCAGGTTTCACCGCGAGTTGTTGCACCTGTCCATTCCGCCGAACTTGCACCTTCAGCGTTTGACCCAGTTTCGTACTCTCCACCAGTTCTTGAAGCTGTTCCGCCTTTGTAATCGCCTTACCATCAATCTCCGTTACCACATCGCCGCGACGAAAACCCGCGATCGCAGCAGGCGAATTCGGCAACACTCGCACCACAATCACGCCATTCACTTCTGGTACTTCAAACGCAGAGTTCGGATCAGTATTGTTCTGTCTCGCAATCTCAGGAGTCAACGTCGTCATCTGCACGCCTAAATACGGATGTGGAATCTTTTCGCCCCGTACCAACGCATCTTTAATCGACTTTGCTTTATTGATCGGAATCGCAAATCCAATTCCCATCGCATCTGCCCGAATTGCGGTGTTAATACCGATCACTTCACCCCGATCGTTGAGCAACGGTCCGCCAGAATTCCCCGGATTAATTGCCGCATCCGTTTGCAAAAAGTCAAGTCGCTTGTCTGTCAAACCGACTTGAGCGCTCGATCGATGCAACGTACTCACGATCCCTAGTGTCACTGTATTATCGAGTCCGAGCGGATTGCCGACTGCGATCGCCCAATCTCCAACCAGCACCTTATCCGAATCTGCCAGCGGTGCAACAGGCAAATCTTTGCCGTCAATCTTGACAACCGCTAAATCCGTCACCTCATCAAATCCGCGCACTTTACCTTCAAATACACGCCCATCTTTGAGCGTCACTGTGACTTTATCCGCGCCATTGACCACATGAGAATTTGTGAGAATTACGCCGCTTTTATCAATCAAAAATCCTGATCCCTGACCGCGCAGGGTCTCTGATCGCGGCAGTGTCGAGAAATCTTCCCCAAAAAACCGCCGAAACATCGGATCTTCGAGCATCGGCTCAGCCCGTCGCGTCACCGTTTTCTCCGTGTCGATTCGCACCACTGCCGCTCCTACCTTCTGAACGGCTTCTGCCACAAAGCTGCCTCGCTCGATCGCTCTTGGCGCTTGAGCAATCTCTGAGGTCGATTCTGCAAAAGCCGGTTGCGGTAAGACCATCAAGCCGAATAGCAGGGCGATCGTGACGAGCACCAGTTGAAATCGGCGGAAACGATTAGAAATCTTAGAGCGTTGCATAAGTCTTTATTCGTGGAAACGTTGCTGTGTAGCCATTATTCCTATCCTACGAGCGAAAACAAAATCTTGTCTGGTAGAAATTTCACACCATTTCCCACACTCCACGCTTAAAGCACTAAAATCAGTAGCACACCTTAGTACGATCGCGCACGATGGCAACTTCAGATTTACCCCGTGACCTTCAGCCAATCCCAGAACACACTCATGATCCGGTTCATCCCCACGTTCATAGCGAAGAATCGGTACGGCGGGTAATTAATCGGCTCTCCCGCATTGAAGGACATATTCGCGGGATCAAAACGATGGTGCAGAGCGATCGACCTTGCCCGGATGTGTTGATTCAGGTTGCGGCTGTTCGAGGCGCACTCGATCGCGTTGCTCGCATGATTTTAGATGAGCACTTGTCTCAATGTGTCGCCCGTGCCGCTCAAGAAGGCAATATTGATGCTGAAATCGAAGAACTTAAAGCGGCACTTGATCGTTTCTTACCCTAAGCGACCTGAGCAAACAACTCCGAAAAAGATTTTGGAGTCGCTTCTGGTTTCGCTACGATCTCAACGATCTTATTGCGGGCACTCGGTTCAAACACCGACTCGACGCAAACTTGAGCCACTTTAGTCCGGGGAATGCTGCCTTCTGACAGCGTATCGGCAGACGACATGACGATCGCGTTTTCGTTATCTTCGTTTTTCAGCCCACCCGGACGTACGATCGTATAAGTGAGTCCGCTCTTTTGCAGATATTCTTCTGCTTGCTTTTTCCATACTAAAATCAGCCAGAACAAATTCAGCGGATGAAAAAGCTGTGAAGTACAAAGCGAAGTCACCAAAACAAAATGCTCAATCCCTTTTGCTTTTGCCGCATCTACCAGATTTTTTGTGCCTTCAAAATCGACCTTGTAAGGCTGAGTCGGGTCGAAACTCGGCTTTGCTCCGGTTGCACAAAAAACAACGGTAGCATCGCCCATCGCATTAATTAACTGTGATCCTTCCAGCACATCTCCTTGGACTAGCTCAACTTCAGTTGGCAACGTTGATCGCGCCGTTTCGACATTTCGCACCAACGCCCGTACAGGAATTCCGCGATCGACTAACTGCTTGACAATTCGCCGTCCGGTTTCGCCCGTTGCACCTGCTACAAATGCTTTCATACCTATTTCCCTAATTTTAGTGTTTAAAGTTTTCGCTTGTTTTTCTTTACTTTACATCAAGCGCAAGAAGGAACTGATCCCCCTCAAACTCAGAAATTTTTTGCTATAACTTTCCAGAACCCCGACTCTCAAAGTAAGATACAAAACAAGAATACTTTAAATTTTGTAACATCCAAATCCGCTTCCCTCAGATTTAGCAGCTTCCAGGGACACTTGATGGAGATTCAATAAATTTTCGGTAGAACCCTCTACTGAGATTGAAGCCTATCTGTATCCTTTAGGGAACCTTGACCTAGAACCACGGCAAACGGGTATAGAGTGAATGCAATCGCAACCGACTGATCCCTCAGACTTCGTTAAGTCTAACTTCGCTCGCTCTACGGATGCTTCTAGCTTCGGTGGAGCGCCGTCTCAACCTACTCAAGAAACCGAGCCGCTCATCAATCAGCCGACCGTTTTTTCGAGTCGATTCATTGATTGTATGGAGATGAATGCCGATGCTCAAACCGTGGCGCGGTATCTCGATGTGCATCAAGACTGGTTCCGGCGTTGCGCTTATCCGATGCAGGTCGAATCGATCGGGCAGAACAGCTACGCGCTGATTATTGGGCATTTCGGCGCGTTTGGGTACGATGTAGAGCCAAAGGTTGGACTCGATCTGTTGCCGCAGCAAGAAAGCATTTACCGGATTGTGACGGTTCCCGTTCCGGGTGATACGTCGTTGGGATACGAAGTCGATTTTCAGGCGGCGCTCCATTTGGTCGAACATCCGAATCAGGATGATCCTACGGCAAAAATGACTCAGGTGCAGTGGCAGCTTGATTTGCAGGTGGCGATTCAGTTTCCGCGATTTATTCACGCGCTCCCCGATGCGCTAATTCAAAGAACAGGCGATCGCATTCTGCGTCAAGTGGTACGCCAAGTTTCTCGCCGCTTAACCCATCGGGTTCAGGACGATTTTCATTCTTCGCACAACTTACCCCTGCCCAAGCGGGCACGTCGAAAGCTTCTATAGCGGATCAATTTCTCGCCAAGCTTCTACATCTTCGCGGGTTTGGGTTTTATTTGGAGTTTCTATCGCACAAACTCGATCGAAGCGAATAACACGATCGCTGAGTTGGAGTTGCTCAGTCAGCGATCGCTTTTCCATTTCAGTCAGTGGCGCGTAAATCAAACTCAGATGCGGATCAAGCTCGAAAGTTGCATCAAAGTACCGCTGAATCGATTCGCTCAGTTGCTCTAATTCGGAATTGGAGCAAAGCTGAATGAATAGCGTTTTAGTGAACTGCTCAGAGTATCGAACTCGATCGACTTCTAAGCTGATTTCTAACTGATGTTGGTGAATAGATTGAAGAAATTCTAAGACTTTATCTAGGTCACATTCACCACTGTGAATGGTGATGTGCGGCTGAAACATTGGCGCATTGTATTGATGTGCAAGGGTGTTGATGAGGGATTGGTAGAAGGCGCGATCGGGTTCTGCTGGAATTAGCCAGAATGAAACTTTCATAGATTTGAACGTTGACATCAATTCGATGCTTTACACGATCGCGCATCGGCTCTACTGATGCCGAATGCGATCGTACAGAGCGACATATTCGATCGCTGGATTCTTCCAAGAATAGTCATACTTCATACCTTGGATCGCTAACTGTTTGAAGATCGCGCGATTTTGTCCCCAAAGATCAAAAGCACGTCCCAGTCCCGATTCCAGCGCAATATTGTCTGACTCAAAGAACATAAATCCGTTTCGCTCTTCCGGTGGGTGCGCCTGATCGTAGTCATGATCAAACACTGTATTCACTAATCCACCGACACCCCGAACAATTGGAACGGTTCCATACTTCAAACTAATCACTTGTGTTAGTCCACAAGGCTCAAAGTTACTCGGAACCACGATCATATCTGAGCCAGCATAGATTAAATGCGCTAACTCTTCGTTAAATCCAAGCTCAATATGACAATCAGGATTCTCATTCAAAAACTGTTTTTCATGCTTGAACCACTCATCGATCACAGGTTCTGTCGCGGCTCCTAATAGAACAAACTGTGCGCCTCGTTGCAGCGAGTAATAGATTGCATGATGAACGAGATGGACTCCTTTTTGATCATCTAAGCGTCCAATAAAACATACGATCGGCTTTTCCTCGTTTCTCAATAACAATCGTTCTCGTAACGCTTTCGTGTTGTAATGCTTTTGCTCAAAGCTATCAGCAGAATAGTGATAGGGAAGATAGCGATCGTTTTCTGGATTCCAAAATCCGTAATCTATCCCGTTGAGAATGCCAGTGAATTTATCTTGATAGATTTCTAATGTATGACCTAAACCATAGCTAATGTCAGTGTACCGAGCTTCCCAAGCATGATGCGGTGAAACCGTGTTCACCGCATTCGAGTAGACAATCCCACCCTTCATGAAGTTGATCGAGAACGGATTGAAATTGTCTTTGAGCTTGTCATCGCGAAAGTAGTACTCTGGTCGTCTGAGTTGTGTTGCTTCTAAGACTTCTGTACCACCAAAGCCTTGATGTTTGAAGTTGTGAATGGTGTAGCAAACTCGTTGATTTGCCATTCCGTGATACTTGTAAATCTCAAACAGCATCACCGGAACTAACCCCGTCTGCCAATCGTGACAATGAATCACATCCGGTCGCTTATTACTTTGCAGCAAAAATTCTAATGCTGCTTTGCTAAAGAACGCGAACCGCATATTGTCATCGTTGCTGCCGTAATAGTGTCCTCGATCGAAGTAAAAATCCTCTGAGTGCGGCTCAATAAAGAAGCACACTTGCCCATGCACCCAACCGCAATACACCGAGCAATGTACCTGACCATCAAACCAGGGAACATACAAATCTCTGTAAGCATCATGAAGCCCCCAAATGTGGTCGTATCGCATACAGTCATATTTCGGCAGAATCAATTCGACACAATGCCCTTGATTCTCCAGTTCCCGACTCAGCCCGTAGACCACATCTCCTAACCCGCCAGCTTTAATCACTGGGGCGCATTCGGAGGCAATTTGCACAATGTACATTTGTATCCCCTTGCTTAACAAAAATTCATTTTTGATGTCTTTATTCAATACGCAAGCTTGCATTTTTGCAAGTGGAATTCCTTTTCTGTCTCAAAACTTAAACCCATTTCCAGAACGTCCGATCTATGATTTGACCCAAAAACCAGGTAATCGACTCAGGCAATACCAATGACTGCAACTCTGACCAAACTGTCTCAAATCTCCGGCGCTGCACTTCCCCCAAGATCTTCTGATCCCGTCTTTCTCTCCACAACGAATCTACGATTAGACGCGATCGACTCCACTTTCGCCTGCGCCCTGCATATGCACCAACCCACAATTCCCGCAGGCATGAATGGAGCATTGATCAGCAACCTACAACGGATGTTTGAGCATCCAAACGAGGGGGACAACCATAATGCAGGCGTTTTCGCTTGGTGTTATGGTCGGATGGGCAAATTCATTCCGGATCTGGTTGCTCAAGGCTGTAATCCTCGCATCATGCTGGACTATTCAGGCAATTTGTTGTGGGGACTGCAACAGATGGGACGTGACGATATTTTGAACCACTTGAAGCGGATTACGTGCGATCGACAATTCCACCCTTATGTCGAGTGGCTCGGTACAATGTGGAGCCATGCTGTTGTTCCTTCAACACCGATTCCCGATCTCAAACTTCATATTCAAGCGTGGCAGCATTATTTTGCTTCGATTTTCGGTGTTGATGCCCTTCAACGAGTTCGAGGCTTTTCTCCGCCAGAAATGCACTTACCAAATCATCCCGATACATTGTTTGAGTACATCAAAGCGCTAAAAGAATGTGGTTATCGCTGGCTTTTAGTGCAAGAGCATTCTGTAGAACAGTTGGATGGCTCAAGCTTGACGCACGATCAGAAATACATTCCAAATCAGTTGGTCGCGCGTAATTCCAAGAATGAAACGGTTTCAATCACAGCACTGATTAAAACTCAAGGTTCAGATACCAAGTTAGTGGCGCAAATGCAACCTTACTTTGAGGCAAAAACGAGATCAAAACAGCAGATCAACAATACTGCGATTCCTTCACTGGTTTCACAGATTGCGGATGGTGAGAATGGCGGTGTGATGATGAATGAGTATCCGCGTGATTTGTTCAGGGTCTATCACGAAATTCGAGACTCAGGTAACAATCATTCGGGTGTTGTCGCGATCAATGGGACAGAGTATTTAGAACTGATTGAAAGCACGGGGATCGGTGCTGATGATTATCCGGAGATTCAAGCGGTTCAACAACATAAGATTTGGCAGAAGATTGATCAAGTTGCCCCTGAGGCGGTCGAGCAAGCGATCGAGCAATTGAAACAAACCGACGATCGATTTCACATTGATGGTGCATCTTGGACAAATGATCTCAGTTGGGTCAAAGGCTATGAGAATGTTTTAGAACCGATGACAGAGCTAAGCGCATTGTTTCATCAGAAGTTTGATACAGAAGATCCCACTGTAGTGGAACAAGCGGACTATCAACAAGCGCTTCTATACAACTTGCTTTTACAAACCAGTTGTTTTCGATATTGGGGTCAAGGTACTTGGACAGATTATGCGCGTGAACTCTATCAACGTGGTAAAGCGATCGTAAGTTAAAAGTACATCAGTTCGATAAAAGACTTGCTTTGAAAATCGAAGATAGTTTTCGATTTTCAAAGCAAGAGTCTAATGTCCTGATTTTGCTGTATCGTCATCTCCTTGAGTCGGTGAACCACCTGGAGTTTGAGGAATTACAGTTTTTCTAGCATTGTCACCCGTGTAATATTGCCATTTCCAATTTTCTACCTCCGGCATATCTTTACCATGGTGCACAATGTACCGCTTGTGTTCTGTTAATTTGTCACGCGCGATTTGTTTCACATATGCACCGAGCGTCAACAACTTCGGAACACGATCGATCACGTCTTGCACCAGATGGAAGCGATCCAAATCATTCAGCACCACCATATCAAACGGTGTCGTGGTCGTTCCTTCTTCTTTGTAGCCGCGTACATGGAGATTGATATGATTGGTGCGGCGGTAAGTGAGACGGTGCACTAACCACGGATAGCCATGAAACGCAAAGATCACAGGCTTATTCGTCGTGAAAATTGAATCAAAATCGCGATCGGAAAGTCCGTGCGGATGTTCTGATTTCGGTTGCAGGGTCATCAAATCTACAACATTCACCACGCGAATTTTTAAGTCTGGGAAATGATGGCGTAGAAAATCGACTGCGGCTAACGTTTCCAAGGTCGGAACATCGCCTGCACAAGCCATTACGACATCCGGTTCAGCACCTTGATCATTGCTTGCCCAATCCCAAATGCCGAGTCCTGCGGTGCAATGCGCGATCGCGCTTTCCATATCGAGCCATTGGAGTTGCGGTTGTTTCCCGGCAATGATCACATTGACATAGTGACGGCTTCGCAAGCAGTGATCCGCAACCGATAACAATGTATTTGCATCGGGTGGAAGGTAGACGCGCGTGACAGTTGGTTTTTTGTTCATCACGACATCAATAAAGCCCGGATCTTGGTGAGTGAAGCCGTTGTGGTCTTGTCGCCAAACGTGCGAGGTTAATAGATAGTTAAGTGATGCGATCGATCTTCGCCAAGGAATGTGACGACACGCTTCTAACCATTTTGCGTGTTGGTTAAACATCGAATCGACAATGTGAATGAAAGCTTCATAACACGAGAAAAATCCGTGTCGTCCGGTGAGCAAATAGCCTTCTAGCCAGCCCTGACAGAGATGTTCGCTCAAGACTTCCATCACGCGCCCATCGAGCGCAATATGGTCATCATTCGGAAGAATTTCGCCTGTGAAAACGCGATCGGTCGCTTCTAAAATGGCGTTCAAGCGGTTGGAATTGTTTTCATCGGGCGACATTACGCGGAAATTGCGATGATCTTCATTGAGCTTCATCACATCGCGGAGAAACTTTCCAAGTACGCGCGTGGATTCGGTTTCAACTTGTCCGGGAGATTCGACGGGGACTGCATACTCCTCGAACTCTGGCAGCTTTAATGCCCTGAGTAAAACGCCGCCGTTGGTATGGGGATTTGCGCCCATTCTACGATCGCCTTTTGGGGCGAGTTCTGCAAGTTCAGGAATGAGCTTTCCGGTTGAGTCAAACAGTTCTTCGGGTTTGTAACTTCGCATCCATTCTTCTAACATTCTCAGGTGAGCTGGCTTGCTTGCCATTTCAGAGAGCGGAACTTGGTGAGCGCGGTAGGTATTTTCGATTTGCACCCCATCGACGATTTTTGGTCCTGTCCAACCTTTTGGAGTTCTCAGAATCATCATCGGAAACTGCGGACGTTCTCTAAATCCGTGTGTTCTCGCTTCTCGCTGAATGCCTTGGGTTTCCTGAACGATTTCGTCGAGTGTTGCTGCCATTAATTGGTGCATTGTTTCAGGGTCGTCACCCTCAACAAAATAGGGTTTGTAGCCATATCCGATGAAGAGATGTTCTAGTTCTCGATCGCTGAGCCTTGCTAAAACGGTTGGGTTTGCAATCTTATAGCCGTTGAGATGCAGAATTGGTAGGACTGCCCCATCACGCGCGGGATTGATGAACTTGTTAGAGTGCCAACTGGTTGCTAAAGCTCCAGTCTCCGCTTCTCCATCTCCGACAACGCAGCAAACGAATAGATCGGGATTGTCGAATGCGGCTCCGTAGGCATGAGCGATCGAATATCCGAGTTCGCCACCTTCATGAATTGATCCTGGGGTCTCTGGTGCGGCATGGCTGGGAATTCCGCCGGGGTAAGAGAACTGAGTGAACAGTTTATCCAGTCCTTCTTCGTCTTGGGTGATGTGAGGATAGAACTCGGTATAGCTGCCTTCGAGGTACGTGTTGGCAACCATGCCAGGTCCACCATGTCCGGGTCCTGCAATGTAGATCACATCGAGATCGTAACGACGAATCAGGCGATTGAAGTGGACATAGATGAAGTTTAATCCAGGGGTGGTTCCCCAATGACCTAGCAATCGAGGCTTGACGTGTTCGATTTTTAAAGGCTGTTTGAGTAAAGGATTGTCTCTGAGATAGATTTGTCCAACCGATAGATAGTTCGCAGCACGCCAGTAAGCATTGATTTTGTGCAGTTCATCCGGACTCAAGGGGGTAGAAACGGGAGCAGAGTTTGCAACTGTCATAAAAATGATTGGATGATGGAGTGATGGGATAGCGAGACGCGCTTATCTTGGAAAATCTCAAACGTTTCTATCTCTACCGGAGGATGGAAATACGCATAAAGGAGCAGATTTGTCAGTGGATGGGAAAGGACGATCGGAAAATTAAAATGAGCGAGTTGAGTCTGCGATCGTTGCTTGCTCAAACAGGAAGCACCATGTTTTTTGTGGGAATGCAGGAATTTAACCCTTGAGCGTTGATTCTTGAGGTAGAAAAGAGGCAGAGCTTTCTCCAAATTGAGCCTATGGAACCGATCTCGACTTTACAATATTGCTGGTCTTAGCTGGTTGGCAAGCTTGTACGTTTTGAAGGGAGATTACATTAGAGCAGAGGAAACGTATCAAGTGCATACCTCAGATATGGTGCAACCCTATCGGATTGTTGTCGATACGAATGTTTTGATTGCGGGACTTCGCTCGAAACAGGGCGCATCCTACAAATTCTTGACCTTGCTCAATGATCGACGCTGGCAACTCAACATTTCGATCGCGCTGATCTTCGAGTATGAGGAAGTTCTCACGCGAAACATGGAATCGTTAGGATTGAATCAGCAAAAGATTGATATTTTGTTGGATGGACTCTGTACGATCGCGAATCATCGAGAGATTTTCTACCTTTGGCGACCACTTGCCTCCGAGCCGGGCGATGATTTTCTTCTCGAATTAGAGATCGAATCGCAAGCAGACTTTATCATCACTTACAATCGAAAAGATTTGGAGCAAGCGACGCAGTTCGGTATCCAAATCATCACCCCCAAAGCCTTCTTAGAACTGGTCGGAGAACTGCCATCATGATTCAAGTTACTGCACAAGTCCCCGATGCATTATACAAACAAGTTGAAGCACTAGCTGCGAGGGAGAATCTATCGATCGACCAACTCGTTGCGATCGCGCTTGCGTCTCAAGTCTCGGCTTGGTCAGCAAAAGCGCATCTGGAGGAACGGGCGCAACGAGGGAGTTGGGAACAGGTGCAACAAGTGCTGTCTGAAGTGCCAGACGTGGAACCTGAAGCGAAAGATCTCCTGTGAAAGACCAAGAGATAGGGAGATTTGCTTAAACGATCGCAGTTTTTAAACAAACGATGCGGATCTTCGGAACACTCAAGCTTTTTGCAGTAGAAAAGAAACAGAGTTGTCTCCCAATTGACCCTATGGAACCGATCTCAACTTTTACCGCTGCTGCGATCGCGGAACTTGCGTTTAAGAAGTTTCTTGAATCGAGTACAGGTGAGCTTGCAAAGAAGTTTACCGAGGGTACAATTTCTAAAATGGATGCACTCCGGCAAAGGATTGTAGAGAAATTGCAGGGAAAGCCGAAAGCGGAAGCAGCGATCGCGGCAATTCAAGCGGGGTCGAAGGCTGGATTGGATCAACTTGTGCCCTATCTGCACGTTGCAATGGATGATGATCCAGAATTTGCTCAAGCGATTCAGCGATCGACGCAAGAAATTCTGCTACTGACGCGGGTAGAAGGACGAAATATTCAAAATATTTAAAATATTTACGGTGGGCAGAGGTTTCAGGTGAATGATCCGACCGCTCCGGTGATTCAAGGCGGGTCTGGAAATACAATCAATATTCGTTACGGAACGCCGCCGAGTAGTGCGGCTTCAACGTCGGGTAAAGTGCGATCGAATTCGTCATCTGCTACAGAGAGCGACACTGCGAACACGGAGTGTAGCGAAGCTTGCGAAATATTTTTCTCGTATTCGCACAAAGATGAAGCATTGCGGGATCAACTGGCGACTGCTTTGAGTGGATTGAAGCGACAAAAGGTGATTCGGGCTTGGCACGATCGGCAAATTTCGGGCGGGAAAGAATGGGCAGGCGAGATTGATACACATTTGAACACAGCACAGATCATTTTGTTGCTGATTAGTCCTGATTTTATTGCGTCGGATTATTGTTTTGATCTGGAAATGGGGCGGGCGTTGGAGCGGCATGAGGCAGGAGAGGCACGGGTGATTCCGATCATTCTGCGTCCGACGGATATGATGGGGATGCCGTTTCGGAAGCTTCAGGCGTTGCCGAAAGATGCGAAGCCTGTGACGAGTTGGGCGAATGCGGATGAGGCATGTTTGGATGTAGCGCAGGGAATTCGACGGGTAGCGCAGGAGTTGACGGGGCGAAAGGATTAGCTGGAGCGATCGGGAGTGATTCGATTAGGAGGACGTTTGAAAAGACTTCGTTCGTTGCAATCGCTCGCCCTGAAATAAATTTCGGGCTAATGGT
>PSLO01000036.1:23875-40218 GCA_040289665.1 Leptolyngbya sp. ERB_1_1
AGTTCATTCAAAATGAACTTTCGTCGATTCGCCCGAAATTCCATTTCAGGGCGGGATGCAATCGAAGTGAAGAGGCTTTCTATGTATCGCTCAAACTTGTCAAGCGACTGGCATAGCAGCTTTTTTCGCTTTGCGACTAAATCGCTGTCCCAATTCATCCACAACGGCTTCCATTCCTGCTGAATTGCCACTCAGTTTGGCATAGTTGTAGACCTGCAAGGCGGCGGCATAGGCTTCACTTCCCGCAACGGTGTGCGTATCAATCAGCAATTCATTCAGTTGGGTGAATGCCACCACTAACGGATAGAGTGATTCAAATAATTCCACATCTTTTCGCAGTTCTTCAATCTCAAACGATCGCGGCAGAAAGTCCGGATTCTGAGTTGCGACTTCTAATGCTTTTTTGACAAAGGGGAGATTGCGATCGCCCATCTTCGGTAGTCCTTTGCGCTCTTCAGTGGTCAGCGATAACAGGAACGGCAGCTTTGCTTTGATGGTGGTCATTGCTGCTAAGACCTCGGTTCGATCTTTCGCAGTCAGTGATGCACTTATGCGGTTTGCCATCTTTAAAAATCCTTTAGCGACTTCATGATCTAGCTTGCCCAGTTGAGGTTGAGGATCAACGATCGGGGGATGCAATCTCTGCGATCGTACTTTGTATAGAAACTTCGATGGTTTGCGGAAAGATATTGAGTCTTGGGGTAGAAAAGATACAGTACGTTTCCCAAAGCGCCCTGATGGAAGACCAACCAAATCAAAATCAACAATCGATTGATAGAGGTCAAGGCTTCAGATCAATGCTCCGCAGGCTCCTGTGATTCCAGGAAATAATAATACGGTCAATATCTACGATGGTGGCGTCCCTCAACCGAGACAGGAGATCACTGGAACGCCGAATAACTTGCCGTAACTATCTCATCGCCACTTTTTCCTCAGCTTCAACTCTGTCTTGATAAGATTCTGCCCCGCTAAGAGATAGTATTAATGTACCTATATTTTTGTCTACCTCATGCCTGACCCGATCGCACAATGGCAAGTTCATGCTGATTCTGATATTCCAGAAGCTTTTGTTTGGGCAGTGAAGCAACAGGCTCCAGGAATTGAAGGACGATATTTACATCAATTGCTTTGGCAGCGAGGAATTCGGGATGTAGAGCAATTAGCCGGATATTTGTTTGCGTCACAGTATCAGCCAACTCGCGCGATCGAATTCGGTCAAGAGATGCAGTGGGCGGTACAGCGCTTGGTGCAAGCAATCGAGCGAGAAGAAACGATCGCGATTTGGGGCGATTTTGATGCGGATGGGGTGACTTCAACGGCAGTACTGTGGGACGGATTCGGACAGTTCTTTCCGCAGCATGAAAAGCTGTTTTACTACATTCCCAATCGCTTTACTGAATCACATGGACTTTCAAAAACTGGGATCGATCAACTCAAACACGTTCAGGTGATCGTGACTTGTGACACGGGCAGTACGAACTTAGAGGAAATTCAATACGCTCAAAGCCTCGGAATTGATGTGATCGTAACCGATCACCACACTTTGCCAGAACTGCGTCCGCCTGTGATTGCGATCGTCAATCCGCGATCGCTCGAAAAAGATCATCCGTTTGCTTCACTGTCTGGGGTTGCAGTTGCTTATAAGCTGGTTGAAGCCTTGTATGAAGCCTTACCGGATGTTCCTGAAAAGCCGATCGAGAACTTACTCGATTTAGTAGCGATCGGCTTGATTGCTGACTTAGTTGAACTCAGAGGAGACTGTCGCTATCTCGCTCAGAAAGGCATTGAACAGCTACAAAAGCAATCGACTCAAGAGGCAACTCGTCCGGGAATTACGAGATTGTTAGAACTTTGTAAGCGATCGGGCGATCGACCCACGGATATTTCGTTTGGCTTAGGTCCTCGAATTAATGCCGTTAGCCGAATTCAGGGTGATGCTCATTTCTGTGTGGAACTACTCACAAGTCAGGATGCTCAGCGCTGTCGAGAACTTGCAGACGAAACAGAACTTGCAAACACTCGTCGAAAAGCTTTGCAAAAAGATGTATTGCAGCAAGCAAAAGCTAAACTCGCTCAGCTTGATCTTTCAACAACGGGTGTAATTGTTTTGTGGGATGAACAATGGAGCGCAGGCGTTCTTGGGTTAGTTGCAGGTCAGATTGCTCAAGAATACGGCAAGCCAACGATTTTGCTAACCGTCGATGAGCAGTATGCAAGAGGATCAGCCCGATCGACAAGCCAAATCGATCTCTATCAATTAGTTAAAGATCAAGCCCATCTGTTACATCGGTTTGGGGGACATCCATTTGCAGCGGGGCTAAGTTTAGCGATCGACAATCTTCCATTATTCGCCCAAGCAATCAATCAACGCTTACTACAACAAAGCGATCCACCTAGCCCAACGATTCAAGCCGATCTGCGTGTGACTGTGAGCGAACTCAACTTAGAACTCTACAAAGAACTTCGCTTAATTGAACCTTGCGGCATGGGTAATCCAATCCCAAAGCTATTAATTCAGAATTGTTGGTTTCAAGCAGGCAGAAATAAAAAAATTGAAGACCTACGTGGACGCAAGGTGGAATACATTCGCACTCCTTTCACAATTTGGGATGAATCAGTCGAGAAAGGCTTTCCGGGGGTTTGGTGGGGACATTATGCTTACGAGATTCCCACGGGGCGTTGTGATGCGATCGTTGAACTCGAAAACAATACCTATCACAAACGCTACGAGGTTCGCTTAGTTGCAGTTCGATCCTGTGAGCAGGTGAATGTTGCTGCAAATTCTCAATGGCTTTTAGATTGGAGAACGCATCGAACCGAAGAGGACGCGATGCCTTTGGCACACGGGAGCGTGCTCGAACTCAAAACCGCGCCCGCAAGTTGGGTCGAATTTCAAACCTGGTTCAAACGAGCGATCAATCAACAGCGTCCTTTAGCGATCGCTTATCCTCCCCCAACTCTGATTCCTGCGATCGAAATCTGGCAAACTTTGGTAGGAATTGCAAAATATCTTAGCCGTACCGGAAAAACAGCAACGCGACAACAATTATACGATCGCTTACACATTGGGGATGTGGCACTAAAAGCAGGCTTTCAAGCATTAGAGCAACTCGGATTTGAGGTAACTTATGCGAATCAGAGCTTTAGTATCACTCTAAGCGATCGTGATTCATCGCTGTCAAATATTGCGATCGAACAATTTCTCACCGCAGTACGCGAAGAACAATTCTATCGTCAGTACTTTGCACAAGTTCCGTTTAGCACGATGCAAGCGATCGCGGCTCAATGGAGCGTGAATGCTCAAGCTTAGGACTATTTGAAAATTATCAATTTCCAGTTACTCGGTTGCTCCAATTCATCCATCTGTCCTTTTGACATTAGCCAGAGTGTTGTACGGGTTCTAAACTTTCCGACCGCTTGGCGATCGCCTTGAGAGTTCGATTGTGGAACAACCGTCCCGCAGTAGGGGTGTGAACCTTTGAGTGTCACGACGAAAACTGAACTAGGTTGATAGCCATCGGGAACTTTAAACGTTGCAAAAACATTGTGTCGCCCTTGCCAAGGCTCAACCACAACCTTTTCTGGATGAATATAATTGCTCGAACGCTGAGCCTGCGAAACTATCTCATCTGGGCAGCTAGAAGCAACACTTGGTCTACGGGATTGAAGTTTTTTAACTGCCAGAAAACTAATTGGCAAACACATCAAAACAAGCAAAATTAGACCCATTCGCTTCATCACGATTCGCCCTTACCCTTGTCTAAAACAACACCTGCACTCTAGGTTAGATCATCCAATTTCAATTTGCCAAATCGCGCACCTCAAAATCAGATCCATCTCACCTTACTGAACCTGCGCGAACCATTCTGTCACGCCATTTGCCAAAGTCGTCGCAAGTTTCTTTTGTTCTTGCGGGTTTGTAATCCACTCAAACTCATCAGGGTTGATCATAAAGCCCAACTCTAACAACACGGAGGGTGCAATGGTCGGACGAGTCATCGCGAGATTATTCCAGTACACCCCATAAGAAGGTCGATCGAGCTTTTTCACCAAATAATTGTGCAGAAACAGCGCTAAATCATGTGCCTGAGTTTGATACCAAAACGCCGCAACTCCTTTTGTATTGATTGCATCACCGTCATCAGGCAGCGCATTGTAATGAAGCGAAAGCGCGATCGCAGGTTCACTCTGATTAATCTGCTTCACCCGCGCGGCTAAATCCAAATCGATATCCGCTTCACGAGTCATTACAACCGTTGCACCTCGTTTTACCAATTCATCGCGAAGCAGTTTACTCGTAATCAGTGCTACTGATTTCTCTGGATATCCAGTTCCACCCCTTGATCCGAGATCTTCACTTCCACCGTGTCCTGGATCGATGAGAATCTTAATTCCTGATAGTGATTTCTGCTTGGTACGAGGCGGATGTTTTAGTGACAAAACTAGCGTTGTGCCTTCGTATCTCAGTTTATAACCCCACTGTTGATTTGATTTTAGGTTGAAGCGATATTCGATCTTTTCTGGATCGATTTGTTGCCAATCTAATCTAGCAATCACTGGATCATCACTTAATCGAATCGTATCTGTTTGTGCAGTTACGTTGTAGAGCGTTAGCGTAAACCTATTTTGGTCCTGCTGTATGGTAAGGGGGACGGGCGTTTGCAGGGGAAATAAAACTTCCGTCCAATCTTTTGTTTGGCGAGAAGTAATGCCTCGAATGAGCGATCGTACTGGGATTGCTCCCGAAACGATTTTCACTTCGTTCGATCGAATCCATCCACCATAACTCAGCCTCAACCAATCGCCCTCACGTCCAATAACGGTCGCTCTAGTTCCTTTCGGGAGCGGTGTGAGGCGAGAAAAATCAGTACTTGCACCCGTTCGCGCTGTTCCTTGATCGGCAGTGACTTCCGCTACTTCTAACCGAGTCGGATCGAGGATCACAAGCTTTCCAGGAGCCTCCTGACTCATGCTGCCCAGAAGATACGTTACTTTTCCCAATTCCCCGATCGATTGCGGCTTGATGCAGGCGGCGTATTGAGTTGCTTGAGTTGATGACGGTTGAACTAATCCGGTGAGTACACCCGAATTTGCAGGCAGATTTGCGATCGGAGTCTGCGGCATTAACGGCAACATTCGATCTGCAATTTTCGCGTTGACGATTACATTTGGAGGAGCGATCGCACTTAAGCAAATTGACTCTCCGGGGAGTCGAGCCTGATCCACCTGCGGCATGAGTGAATCTTTTCCAAATGACATCCCAGTAGGAGCGGGTGGATCAGCAGAATTGCGCGTCACTTTAAGCTTTAATTCCTGATCCTGATAGCGCACCGAAAACTGATTTTCGCCCAACTGAAGCGGAAAACTCGGAGCAAAATGACCGCCTGGACTGCGTTGAATTCGCTTACCGTTTACCAGCACATCACCCGTGGGTGGGGCAGAGCCGATGAGAAAAATTTGTTTCGCGATCGTCTGGTGTTCAGCAGGCGGATAAACGACACCCAAAGAAGGCTTTGACCAAGCCGCTGTGACGACCCATCCAAGTGTCAACACTGCCAGTACGATCGCACCGAGAAATCGCTTCATTGTCGCAACGAAATAAGGGATACCGTATCACATAATTACCGCAGCACACACCGCCCTCATTGACGCGCAAAACTTTCAGAGGTTGCTAGAGTCAATCGATTCCTTGAGAAACTCCAAGTATTCCCCCCTTACTTCGGCTCAACTGTGGCAGAATAGACCGGATAAAGTTTTGGCGGGGTCGGCACGGAGTTTATGACTAAATTTGTGTTCGTTACGGGTGGCGTTGTTTCTAGCATTGGGAAAGGGATTGTAGCCGCGAGTCTCGGACGATTACTCAAGTCACGAGACTACTCAGTGTCGATTCTCAAGCTTGATCCGTATATTAATGTTGATCCGGGTACGATGAGTCCGTTTCAACATGGCGAAGTATTTGTCACCGAAGATGGGGCAGAAACAGATCTCGATTTAGGGCACTATGAGCGATTTACCGACACCTCAATGTCACGATTGAATAGCGTGACGACGGGATCAATCTATCAAGCGGTCATTAATAAAGAGCGTCGCGGCGATTACAACGGGGGAACGGTTCAAGTGATCCCGCATATCACCAATGAGATCAAAGAGCGAATTCTGCGAGTTGCTCACAATACAAATCCCGATGTGGTCATCACCGAAATTGGTGGAACTGTGGGCGATATTGAATCTCTACCGTTTCTTGAAGCGATTCGTCAGTTTCGTAAAGAAGTTGGACGACAAAACGTTCTCTATATGCACGTCACGCTGATTCCTTGGATTCCAGCAGCAGGCGAAATGAAAACAAAGCCGACACAGCATTCGGTGAAAGAATTACGATCGATTGGGATTCAGCCTGATATTCTTGTATGTCGCTGCGATCGCACTCTGCCGTCGGGAATGAAGGAAAAAATGTCAGAGTTCTGTGATGTTCCGGTTGAATGTGTGATCACTTGCCAAGATGCTCGAAGTATCTATGAAGTACCGTTGCGCCTGGAAAAAGAAGGACTTGCAACTCAAGCGATCGATCTTCTACAACTCGAACAACGCGCTCCCAATCTTAGCCAATGGCAAACTCTGATCGAGCGGCTGTATCAACCTTCACAAGAGATTGAAATTGCGATCGTGGGCAAGTATGTTCGTTTGTCGGATGCCTATCTATCGGTTGTGGAAGCCCTGAAACACGCGGCGATCGCAACCGGAAGCGCATTAAATTTGCGTTGGATCAATTCGGAAGAAATCGAAGAAAAAGGAGCCGAACATTACCTTGCAAAAGTGGATGGAATTGTGGTTCCTGGTGGGTTTGGAATTCGCGGAGTTGATGGAAAAATTGCAGCGATCGAATATGCACGCAAACACAAGATTCCGTTCTTAGGACTGTGTTTGGGAATGCAATGTTCGGTGATTGAATGGGCAAGAAATGTTGCACATTTAGAAGGTGCTCATAGTGCAGAGTTTGTTCCGGAGGCAAAGAATGCGGTGATTAATTTACTCCCGGAACAGCAAGATGTGGTTGATCTCGGTGGAACGATGCGATTAGGTTTGTACCCCTGTCGATTGGCTCCGAACACGCTAACGTTATCACTTTACGGAGAAGAAGTGATTTACGAGCGTCATCGTCACCGTTATGAATTTAACAACGCTTACCGCAACCTATTTCTAGAATCGGGTTATGTGGTCAGCGGAACTTCGCCGGATGGGCGATTAGTTGAAATTATCGAGCTTCCGGGGCATCCGTTCTTTATTGCAACACAGTTTCACCCAGAGTTTCAGTCTCGTCCTAGCAGTCCGCATCCTTTATTTAGAGGTTTTGTACAGGCGGCTTTGAATCGCGAAGCAGAAATCTCACAGGGTAAAGTTCCTGTAGAGGCGTGATTTCTCACCCTAATAGTGCAGCGAAAACCCTGTCTTGTCGAATACCAGCTTTCTCTGTAGGTTTAGGCTTGAATTGGAAGAGAATCCTACCGAAATTGCTCTATGGAACGATCTTTAAGCCATCGATTAAAAGAACTCGCTGCACTTTTCCTTAAACTCGGTGTAATCGGCTTTGGCGGACCTAACGCCCATATCGCCATGATGGAAGCTGAAGTCGTGAAAAAACGACAGTGGATGACGCGCGATCGATTTCTCGATCTTCTCGGTGCAACCAATCTGATTCCAGGTCCAAATTCGACCGAGATGGCGATTCACATTGGCTATGTTTATGCAGGCTGGTTGGGGCTGATTGTGGCGGGTGTTACGTTTATCTTTCCTGCGGTCTTGATTACGGCTGGATTTGCTTGGGTTTATGTCACGCTCGGCACAGTCCCGCAATTTGCATTTTTGCTTTATGGCATTAAACCTGCTGTTCTCGCTGTGGTTGTAGAGGCACTATGGCGATTGGGAAAAAAAGCCATTAAATCACGAAAATTGCTTGTGATTGCGATCGCAGTTGCCCTCCTCGTTTGGCTCGGACGGGTCAGCGAAATCATTGCACTCTTGATTGGCGGAGTGTTGGGAATGATTTGGCTACAACTGCCCGGTCGAGATAAACAAACTGAAGAAGAGGCAAACATCCTAATCGCCAGTGTTGCAATGGGAACGGCTCTAGAAGCAACTGCCGCAATCGTCAAAGCCTCCCAGATTTCACTATGGCAGTTGGGTGGGTCGTTTCTCAAAATCGGTAGCGTTTTGTTTGGGGGTGGCTATGTTTTGCTGTCGTTTGTTCAGGGTGAATTCGTTGAAAGATACGGCTGGTTAACACAGCAGCAATTGTTGGATGCGATCGCGATCGGACAATTTACACCGGGTCCGATTCTTTCAACTGCAACGTTCATTGGCTATGTGATTGCGGGAATTCCGGGTGCGATCGTCGCAACGGTTTGCATTTTCCTACCTTCCTTTCTCTTTGTGATTGCCTTAAATCCGATGATTCCTTATCTACGGCGATCGAAGTGGTCATCTGCATTTCTCGATGCAGTGAATGCGAGTGCATTAGCATTGATGACCGTGGTGACAGTACAGTTAGCGATCGCAACATTCAGCAAATTAACGGCTCCGTATGTGGATGTTTTGGCAATTGTGATCGCGCTGCTGAGTGGCATTTTAGCGATTCGATTTCGACTGAATGCAGCCTGGTTGGTGTTGGGAGGAGCGATCGTGGGTTGGCTTGCGTTTATGTTGGGCTATGTTCGGTGATGCTGTTTCTCAGTAGGACACTCTAAGTCTTGCACTGCTGTTAACGATGCCCACGACGACATGGCAAACGAACGATCGCGGAGACTCTCAAACCCTCCTAGACCCTTGATCCGATCGACGATACCGCGTCAATACACTCATCGATAAACTCGTTCCCGGCATCGGAATAATGGGACTCCACAGTCCTACATCGGCATATCTCAACGAATGGAGAGTATGTTTCGCTTCGTGAATTCCTAAGGGCGAACCATTTGCTTGTACCAAGGGTTAGGACTTAAGCCGACTGTAGCAAGTGGTGATTGATCGTAATGTTTCCGCCAATTCATCAGTCAGCAAATCAGAGCTTACATATCGCCAACGCCAATTTCCTGCATTCTGGCTTGGATCATTCATTCGCGATCGTCCATCGAGTCCAAGAATGTCTTGCAGTGCTGGAATTGCCCAAACTGCGACCGATGCAAACGCCATTCGCACTAACACCCAGTGAATGTTTGATGGATCTGGAGTGTAACCAATGTACTGAGCAAAGAACTCTTTTTCTTGTGGTGTTGCAGTATTCCACCAGCCGATCGCCGTATCGTTATCATGGGTTCCAGGATAGACGATACTATTTTGAACATAGTGATGCGGTAAATGAGTGTTGCTGCCATCATCACCAAAAGCAAACTGTAAAATCTTCATGCCAGGGAAATTGAAGTGATCGCGTAATGCTTCGACTTCAGGTGTAATGATACCAAGGTCTTCCGCTAAAATCGGCAATTTGCCTAAGCGCTCTCCGAGTGTTTCAAAGAATTCGGCTCCGGGAGCTTCGATCCATTCTCCATTGATCGCAGTTTCTTCACCTGCGGGGACTTGCCAATAAGCTTGGAATCCACGAAAGTGATCGACTCGAACAATGTCTACATACTGCAATGTGGTTTGGAAGCGTTGAATCCACCATTCATAGTTGCTTTTCTGGAGTTGATCCCAGTCATATACAGGATTTCCCCAAAGTTGTCCAGTGGCACTGAAGTAGTCAGGAGGAACACCAGCGATGAAAGTCGGTTCAAAGGTTTCTCGATCGAGCTTAAAGATCTCTGGATTTGCCCACATATCGGCACTGTTATGGCAAACATAGATCGAAATATCACCAATAATTTGAATGCTCTTAGAATTTGCATACTGGCGCAATTTCATCCACTGCTCAAAGAACTTGAATTGTAGAAATTGATGAAATTGAATTGCTGTCTTTAATGTTGCGGAAACCGCTTCAATGGCATCAGGGTCGCGTCTTGCAATCGCTGAATCCCACTGATTCCAGTTCTTTCCGGGATTGGCTTCGAGCAATGACATGAACAATGCGAAATCATCGAGCCATTGAGATTGTTGTTGGCAAAATTGATCGAAATCCGACTCAGGTTTAAAGCGATCGAATGCTAACTTGAGCAACTTTGTTTTGTAAGGAATAACTCGATCAAACTCTACTCGCTCTGAGCCGCCTTCCAATGGAATCAATTCGTCGGGCTTTAGTAATCCTTCTTCTGCAAGCTGCTCTAAGCTAATCATTAATGGATTGCCAGCAAACACGCTGAAGTTCATTGTGTAGGGCGAATGCTCATAACCTGTGGGCGCTAACGGTAAAATTTGCCAAAGCGTTTGACCACTTTTTGCTAAAAAATCGACAAATTCGTAAGCCGATCGCCCTAAGTCCCCGATGCCAAACTGACTCGGTAAACTGGTCGGATGTAGAAGAATACCACTCGATCGCTGAAACATCACCCTAATTTCTCCACGCTTGCCACCGCTGAACTTTACATGAATCTGTTAGCAAAATCATAATTCTACAGAGGGAAATTCAATGATCAAAACAATCTGTAAACAATCCGTCTTAGGATCATGACGAAAATATACAAAACCATCTAGCGTGATACCGTATTTCCAGTGAATCCAAGTCGCCGATGATGCAATCCTCAACGCTCAACTACGATCCCCAATGGTACAAAGATGCCATTATCTACGAAGTTCCGGTACGCGCTTTCTCAGATAGTAATAGTGATGGAATTGGGGACTTTCGTGGCTTAACTGAGAAGCTGGACTACTTGCAAAATCTAGGCGTAACAGCGCTTTGGTTGCTGCCATTTTTTCCATCTCCGTTACGTGATGATGGCTATGATATCGCAGACTACAAGAGCGTTAATCCGATTTATGGTTCGATCGAAGATTTTCAAGCCTTTCTAGAAGCTGCACACGCGCGAGGAATTCGCGTCATCATCGAACTGATCATCAATCATACTTCTGATCAACATCCTTGGTTTCAACGCGCTCGACGTGCCCCAGAAGGCTCAGTAGAACGAGATTTCTATGTATGGAGCAACACACCCGAAAAGTATCAAGAAGCACGTATTATTTTTCAGGATTTTGAGATCTCGAACTGGACATGGGACGCGATCGCGAAATCCTATTTCTGGCATCGCTTCTACTCTCATCAACCGGATCTCAACTACGATAATCCCGCTGTTCAAGAAGCCGTGTTTGAAGTCTTAGATTTTTGGTTGAAGATGGGTGTGGATGGCTTGCGGATGGATGCCGTTCCTTACTTATATGAGCGAGAAGGTACAAACTGTGAGAACTTACCAGAAACTCATGCGTTTTTGAAAAAGCTGCGTCAGCGGGTCGAAGAAACCTATCCCGAATGTATGCTACTGGCGGAAGCCAATCAGTGGCCCGAAGATGCCGCAGCCTACTACGGTGATGGTGATGAATGTCATATGAACTTTCATTTTCCATTGATGCCACGATTGTTTATGTCGGTGCGAATGGAAGATAGTTTCCCGATCAGCGACATTCTGCAACAAACACCAACGATTCCAGAGAACTGTCAATGGGGCATTTTTTTACGCAACCATGATGAGTTGACGTTGGAAATGGTGACAGATGAAGACCGAGACTATATGTATCGCGTCTATGCTCAAGACAGAGAGATGCGCGTAAATCTGGGCATTCGACGGCGGTTAGCTCCGTTGCTCGGCAACGATCGACGACAAATTGAACTATTAAACAGTCTATTGCTCTCACTCCCTGGAACGCCTGTGCTGTATTATGGTGATGAGATTGGCATGGGTGATAATGTCTATGTGGGCGATCGTAATGGAGTGAGAACTCCGATGCAGTGGAGCGACGATCGTAATGCTGGATTTAGTCGCGCAAATCCTCACAAGCTTTACCTACCTTTGATTGTGGATTCTGAGTATAACTATACGACGGTGAATGTTGAAGCTCAACGATCGAATCCCAATTCACTTTTGAGTGCAATGCGGCGATTGATTGCAACTCGAAAACGGTTTCAAGCCTTTGGGCGAGGTGAATTTCAGCTATTACATCCAGAAAATCGGAAAGTTTTAGCATTCACTCGCATTCACAAAGACGAATGTATTTTAGTGGTTGCAAACTTATCTCGCTTTGTACAAACGGTTGAACTCGATTTGTCTGCTTTTTTGGGTTCTGTTCCCGTTGAGATCTTTGGGAGAACTGAGTTCCCAGCCGTTCAAGATGCGCCTTACTTTCTCAGCTTAGGGGCTTATGCGTTCTACTGGTTTAGTCTCAAGCCACAAGAAGTTGAAACGATTACAGAGCTACAACCTCCAACAATCAGATTAACGGGCAATTGGCAGACAGCCTTTACTCAATCAACCAGTAAGGCAACATTAGAAACCATTCTCTCAAAACATCTGATGCGGCATAAATGGTTTCGAGCAAGAACAAGACCAATTCAATCTGCCCAGATTGTGGAATCGATCGCAATTCCTTACCAATCGAATGAAGCTCAAATGGTATGGCTACAAGTAAACTATCTTCAAGGGCAACCTGAAACTTATCTTGTGATTGTGGCTCATGCAGAGAGCGATAGTTCTCTTTCTAATGAATCTATCATTGCTCAGCTTGAAGGAGATGGTGTTTTATTTGAAGCGATCGCTGATTCTGCATTTCTAGTTGGATTGCTCGATCTGTTTTCAAATCGCGATCGCTATGCTGGACAGTTTGGACAACTCAGCACAACTGCAATTGGTCAGTTCCCGCCGTTAGAAGCAAGCTTACTGAGAGGCGAACATAATAATACATCGATTCTTTATGGTGAATCTGTTAAGACAAACGCAGAAGCATCTCTAATTCTCAAACTGTTCCGCATTGTCGAAGAAGGGATTAATCCAGATCTTGAAATGCGGCAATTTTTACAACCTCGATTCACCCAAATTTGCGCGATCGTCGGTACACTCAACTATCAATCTCCTGGAAAACCACCTTCAACGATCGCAGTTCTGCAAGAGTTCATTTCAGATACGCGTAATGCTTGGGACTATACGCTTGATAGTCTCCGCACCTACTTTGATTCTGTGATGTCCTCTGAAGCAGACATTCCGACCACACAAGCAGACATTCCAGACTTTGCTCAAACTGAGATCGGAACATACCTCGCAAACATTCAACTGCTCGGACAACGTACCGCCGAATTGCATCTTGCTTTGGCTTCTGATCCTGAGAATCCTGACTTTAAACCGGAGCCGTTTACCTCTCTATATCAGCGATCGATCTATCAATACGCCCGTAATCTAACCGGACAAGTCTTTCTCTCACTGCGAAACAATCTGCATCGGGTTTCCGACCCACTCCTCGCCCAGGAAGTTTTGGAATTCTATCAACCTTGTTTAGATCGGTTCCGCAATATTTTGGATCTGAAAATTACAGCAATGCGGACTCGATATCACGGAGACTATCACCTTGGACAGGTGCTTTACACTGGAAAGGACTTTGTGCTGATTGATTTTGAGGGGAATACTTTGCGCAGTTTAAGCGATCGACGAATGAAGCGGTCTCCGTTGCGCGATGTTGCCGGAATGCTGCAATCCTTTCATGATGCGAGTGCGATCGCATTAAACAATGAGATCAGTAATGCAGAATTCGCACCGGAACAATTAGAGAAAATGAAGCAATGGGCACAGGCTTGGAAGCATTGGGTCAGTACTGCGTTCCTGAATGCTTACCTTGAAATCGCAAAGCAAGACAGCTTTTTGCCAAAGAATGCTAAGGAGTTGCAGCGATTGTTAAATCACTACTTGTTGGAGAAAGCAATCTTTGACTTGGGGAAGGCGTTAAGCGATCGTTCTTCTCATCTTGAGATTGCGATGCTGAGGATTCTTGAACTCTGTTCTGAAGAGAACTTGTATTGAAGTAATCATTAACAGTTCTTTGGTTGTGAGACTGAAAGCTCATGAATCTGTGCCAGCCACTGATGAATTCACTTGATGAATTCACTCTGTTGGAAATTCTTCCAAGCTTTCTGGGGAACGGCTTTCCCACTGAGCAACGATGTCTGAAAGAATCTGCCTCAAAAGATATGAATGAGAAGATTGATCGCTACGATATCGACCTTCAAGCAATTCCCAATGTTGCTCCTCTGCAAGTTGGACAACTTGGCGCGTTGTAATTTGTCGATCGAGCAGTTGTTGAAGCGCAGCAATCATAATCGATTGCAGAGGTGTGACTGCGGTGGAATTCGTGCGAGTGTCTACCATCGATTTACCTCTTTTCCGGTTTCGGGGTCGATTTCAATATGTCCTAACTCGATTGGGCGTTTGGGATGAACGCCAATGACTCGATTTTGGTTGTCGTAGCTTTCGTAGCGGGTGCGGATAGGGCTTCCAGTGGACAGCTCTACTTCGACAACCAGGCAGGCTTCGGCGGTTTTGCCCTGTGTTTTGGCTGGTTTATATCTGTCATAGTAGCGAATCCGATTGTTTTGGAGAAGTTTAAAACGGGCGTAAGCTGCGGCTCGGCGGATATGGTCTGGAACTTGAGCGAGATCAATCACAAGAAAAATCGGGAGAGCAATAAGCGAGATTTGGTGTGGATGATTTTACGCCAATGTGTACAAATGCGATCGTATTCTCTCCACGAACGATCGCGCATGGCTTCACTCTAGACCTAACTGCTGTTTTAGACTGAATACCGATAATACGCTTTCTTAGTACACATCGTTGTGAGTTCCAATATCAAGCAGTAGGATGTACTCTGTCTCGGTTTCTGCGTCTTTCTCGATCGAGAAGACAATTCGACAATCGTAGCCACATGAACAAGCTTTTAGTCCTTCTAGTTTTCCTGATAAACTGTGCGTCCCTAAACTTGGATCGTAGAGGTCAGCTTGCATCTGAATCAGGGTCTGTTCAATTTGCCGCTGAAGTTTTGCATTGCGTCGCGCAAATTTTCGGAATGCTCTTTTGAATTTTGGCGTTGTGGTCAGTTCTCTCATTCGTCTTCATCTTCGAGAGATTGACGCAGTTCTGCAATGATGTCTTCTACAGGTTGTGGTTTTAATTTGCCTTCACGAAACAGTTGAAGCGATTCTTTCGCATCTCTCGCGATTTCTGCTCGACGTTGTTCGATGTGGCGATGCCGCAAAATTTCAATTAGCATCTCTTGTTGCTCTAAGGGAAGCTGCATTGCTGTTTCAAGAACTTGGTCAAGCGTAGACATACTTTGAAGCGTTGAGAGTGTTATTGCTGATCATACCTTTTTCAAGGTGCGATCGTAAGATTCGCGATCGTTCAGAGTTTCGAGATATAACTTGATCGCTTCTTTGATATTGGCTTGTACTTCTTCTAAGGTGTCGCCTTGAGTTTGACAGCCTTTGAGCGCTGGAAAGTAAGCATAATCACCGTCTTCATCTTTTTCAATCACTACATCGATTTTGTACGACATGATTTCTTCTCCGCGCTCGCATTCTCTCATTATCGACGATCGTATTCTCTCCGATCGGGAAGACTTCGGCTTGTTGAACAAGGTCGGTAGCGTAGGCGAGTGCGCCATCGATTTGGGGTTTGGTAAGTCCGTAAGCTTCCATCACTTCTTCTTTGCTCATACCTCCAGCAAGAGAGCCAATCACGATCAAGACTTAGATGCGGGTTCCAGTAATGACTATGCCGCTACAAATGGCAGGGTCTACATTGATATAAGGTGCAATCTCCCTGAGTTTGTCCTCTACAGTAAAGATTTTTATTTTAGCTGGGGAATGAGGCGCGATCGTCGTTCACCCTGATTCTATTGTGGTGAGCGCGATCGCAGAAATTGTCCATACGATCGCTCACGCTTTTGAGAGCGTTCTGCAAGCGGATATGTGGAAAGAGATCGTTTATCTTACGTTTTCGATCAAAAATGCCACGTTTTTACCCAAAGATGTGGCATTTGCACCCCAAAATATAGCGCGATCGAAATTGAACGTAACAACTCGATAAGCGTATTTTATTGTTCAAGCCATTTTTGCGGCATTTCAGGTCGTTTTCGTGGCGTTTTAAGTCGAAAACGGGACAACTTTAGGGAAAGTATGGATGAGCGATCGCCAAATTGCAACTAGTGAGTTTCTTCACTCTAGACCTAACTGTTTTTTGAGAGCGATTGGGACATTGATCGCCCTTTCTAACCCTTGAACTCCTTCCCAATTAGTATTCTTATTCCAAAAGATATCGCTCAGAGCGCATTTATAAATAAAAGCTTAAGGGAAGGCAAGGGTTGAGAGCACAGGGATCAAGCTCAGGTAGAACCCTTTGATGAGAAGCAAGCAAGAGCATGAGCCTCACTGCCCGTCCCTATCGTCGAGC
>PSLO01000173.1:0-4414 GCA_040289665.1 Leptolyngbya sp. ERB_1_1
GGGGCATTCCATTGATGGAGTTCCAGAAGAGATCTGCCTCTACTTTATCAGTCCCACATTAATTTGATGCACTACTGACTGGCGTAAGGCATTCCTGAACTGCAAGATCAACCTACATCAAGCTAAAGAGCTTTTACAAGCGTATTACTATATACACTCTCGACTTTGACCGACTTTGGAACAATATTGAAGTCTTGGGCTGCCGTGACGGTCAGTTCAAGATGCCCAATCAAATTCCTAGGATGCTCAGCCGTAAAGGCGATCGATTTATTACCCTCAATGTCGAAAAGCGTGATCCCCTTTAACTGGTCTTTCACCCCTTCAAGCGTAGTAGATACTCGCTCAGCGACAATCTTGAGCGCTTCCACATCATTCGCTTTCACGAGTTTAACCGCTGAATCGATCGCCCTCAAATATGAAAGACAATCTGCCTTTCGCTCCTGGATCAGCCCTTCACGTGCCACAATCACATCCGCAATCAAGTTTGTATTCTCAGTCGTAAAAACAATTTCACCCCCGCCTTCTTTTGCTGCCTTGGTGAGTGAAGGTTCAAACGTGACTGCAACATCAACTTGTTTTGCGATGAATGCCTTTGCTGCATCCGGGGCAGTTAAATCCTTAATCACTACATCTTTTTCGGTCAGTCCATTCTGTTTGAGAAATGCCCGCAGCAGTACCTTTTCAAATAACACATCTTCACGAGCGATCGCTTTGCCCTTGAGGTCGGCTGAATTTTTCATGTTGCGTCCTACAATTCCATCCGAACCATTGGAATAGTCTACGAGGAAGATGATTCGCGACGACGGATCTTTGGCATAAATGTCCATCGCGCTTCCAGATGGAATCCAAGCTAAATCGATCTTGCCTGCTAAAAAAGCAGCAACTTCGTCAGTGATCGATGGAAGCGCGACCTCCTGAACTTTAATGCCTGCGCGATCATAAAGTCCTTTGCTCCAGGCAACATAATGACCGGAATAACCAGCCCACGGAATTGTACCGACTCGCAAAGGTTGAGATTGAGAGGATAGATTTCGCGAGGCACACGCAGCAGCAAATAAGGATACCGCTAACGCTAGTACAACTAATCGAATAAAGCGAAACTTAAACATTAATAAACTCCATCAACACGCCAAAAACTGTGGCTGCACAACCCTGATGGCATTCATTTCGATCCTGTACATAATACCATTAAGCAATATAATTTAAGTATCATAGGAGCAACGCAAGTAAGCTTTCAGCTTTTGTGAAGCGCGAGTGATTAATTCGGTTGTTTCCGTTTTAGAAGTCGCTGCCTGAACGTGTTGACTGTCCGTCCAAAAAAGCTTCTGCATCTAAGACTGAATGACTCTCCCTACCATTAAAAATGCGACTAATCAATTTACTTGAAGACTTAAGCAACCGGGTTAAATACGATGAGAATTGTGAAATACATCTACACAATCACCACGTTGATTGGAAACTTTATATCGTCAACAATCGTTTACTCTACGCAGCCGATCGCGCCTATCCAATCAGACGGTGGGATCGGGCATTAAATCAACAGGGTTGCACATGGAACTGGTCGCTTCAGGCAGCTCAATTGGCTCGATCGATCGCTTGGGAGTGCCAACTCCTAGAACAAGGGATTCGTCAAAAGCAACTGAGTTTCATTCGCGCTAAACTGATCATTCGCACCATTGTTCAGGAATGTTTTTTTGAGCTAGCAAGCTGCTCCGACTTTGATCAAACAATACAAACAATTCCGATCAAGATAGATTCTTCTTATCAAATCATTGCCCTATCCGCGTTAGAACTACAAGCCATTCTTAGACAAGTCTTGACGCAGCAGCATCGGTGGCAAGATGCGGGACTCTCTCACCTGAGTCCAAACCTTTCACCCACTCTAAAGTCAACCGCCAATTTATCAGCCTCATCGCTTAGCGCAACTCGCAACTCTGAAGGAATTCCACCCCTGTACCTGAATGGTCAATTCATGATTTGGGATATTGCCCATAAAGTTGAACAATCCCTGATAACGGTTACTGATCGGTTACTTCCCTTAATTGAGCAAAATCTGTTGCAGTTCAAAGAAATTGTTGATTCGCCAGTGCCGCTAATCGAAAATTCAAGGGTTACTCCGATTCATATCGACTCTGATTTTAAGGCTTTATTGCAGCAATCTATCGATTTTGGAGAGACATCTGCTAAAGTCGATCGCCATGCTCAGTCTGATGCATTCTCACTTACGCGTGAACTGCCAATTATTGCCTGTATTGATGATAGCCCTGTTCTTTCGCATACCCTCAACAAAGTGTTGACGGAGGCAGGCTACAGAACCCTTAGCATTCAGGAGCCGATGCGAGGCTTTACTCAACTGATTGAACATAAACCTGATCTCATTTTGCTGGATCTCATGCTGCCAAATGCAGATGGCTATAGCATCTGTAGATTCTTGCGGAATACTCCTGTATTTCAAAAAACACCGATTATCATTCTGACAGCCCAGAATACAGCGATCGATCGTGCTTGTGCTAAAGCTGCTGGTGCAACAGCGTTTTTGAGTAAGCCTCCACAGCCAGAGGAATTACTGCATCTAATTAAAGAGTATTTACACTGAAAATTGAAGACTTCAATAGTTTGATTTTCAAGGGCAACTCAATTGCCACTAGCTCAGCAAATACTCAAATCTGAATCATGTGATCGCTCACTCGATCATTCAAGCCCGCGCTTTCCCCAAATATTTCTCCAAATACGGTGAAAACACTTCGTAAATCAAAGTGAACGGCTTGCCATGATGCCAGAACAGATAATGCCGTCCCCACAGCGGAGTCGAATAACCAAACGCCGCTTCTAACGCCGCTGATCGACCATAATGTAAACCTTTGATTTCGCGATACAACTCTAAGCGCGATCGCGATAGATTCGACCAAACAGGCTGCGATCGATTCTGCAAATACTCGTCGATATGGCTTGATTCCCACCAGGATGCTGCATAGCCTAAACGCTGACCCGAAGCCGTTCTTAACCAAATCTGTCGCCGCAGACGATCGCCCGGAATTTGTTCGATCGCGCTCGGTGCATTATCGGTCGAAAACCCGATCGGAGACATATCCACAACATCCACCTCGGTGGGTTCTCCGGTTAGAAGCTGTAAATGTCGGGTGGGAGAGCCATCTCCGAGCAGCATCATTTGCCAAGTAGGAGAAAGTTCGCTGTGGGGTAAACCTTGCTGAATTTCGCGATCGCTGGCTTCCCAGATCGGATCGAGAGAATGCCAGGTGGTCGGCAGAATCGCGCTGTCAGGCTGTCGAAATGTTGCAGTCACGCTTAATTTACATAAGTTAACTTTCTTCCATGATAACGCGGTCTGAGCGATCGACTCGGAGAATCTACCTTTTCAAAAATCGAGGAAGAATCTACACAAAAATTGTAGATTTTTTATGGAAGTGATAATATAAAAATTGAAGGCTACTCTGAAAGTCGTCACTACCCGAAACGAGTTTCAGTCCACTTGTGATTAAGGAGATTGGTTATGTTTGGTAAAACAGAACGGATAGAACAAAGCAACGATGTAGACGAAAGTGATGAAATCGATGGCAGTCCCATAAATCAGATGCAACAGCGCAAGCAACTCAATCTAGACCTCACTCACGAAGCCTACGTCCTCCTGCAAAAACTTTCAGAAGAATCAGGTAAAAACATGGCAGAAGTGCTCCGGATGGGATTAGCTCTATACGGCATTGCACAAGAAGCCAATAAAACTGGACTCAGCCTTGGGATTGTCCAGAAAGAAAAAGTCATTCAAGAAGTTATAACATCCTAATTTTTCGACCGTGCGGGAGAGGGAGTTCTGATGCAATTTCTAGAGTCGGCATCCGCTAAACGATGAGCTTTCTCAGTACTCTAAGCTTCACCAAAATAGGAGGGGAAACGATGAGTCTGCGGAATGGTTGGAACAATGAAGACGGAGATCAAACGCCCCTCTCCCCCGATCGCTGGCTAAAAAGAAAATATGGCATTGGCAAAGATGATTTGAAAGTTCGAGTGAGCGATTCGTCGCGCCGAACATCAATCAACTCAGTGTGGCTCTACCTCTGTTGCGCAATCGCACTCTTTTCGATCGGTTATCTATTTGCCAATACTCAAACAACAAGTTGCCCAACTGCCACCACTGACTTAAAGCCTGCGGCAGAATCTTCTAAAGTGAACTAGATATGGTCAATTTTGGGTGTTAGGTAAGCTTTAGAAACTGTTCGCGAATGTGGAGTGAAACTCTGCTATCTTTTTGTTGATCTAAATCATCTTTGAGAATCTCGATTTCTTCTTGAAACAGTTGCAAGCGATTCCTATAAGTTTGAGAAATATAGCGATCCTAAATCAGTTATGAGAAGCAGCCATAGGTAAATAGCTTTGAAAAATTAAAGGTCTGGCAGTG
>PSLO01000174.1:0-4357 GCA_040289665.1 Leptolyngbya sp. ERB_1_1
CGCGCAGGATTAGCGACGCGATCATGGAATTGGCACGACATCGTCACCTATCCCACATTAATTTGAGGCACTATCGCTTCATCTTGATGAGAGTAGGAAAAGAAAATGCTGATAGTCATGCTAAGGCATTTGTCACACGTACCTAATATTCTACTGCTCCACTTTAGTTCATTCAGAATTGCCTTGAGTTCATAAACACAGAACAAGTCATCATCAAAACCGTATTTGAGTTGATTGAGAACACACCTCAATTCGCTCAGACAAGAGAACCCTTGATCAAGACCATCCCTCTGTTGATCAAAATCGTATCTCCATTCATTGAAAGAGAAAATGCGTTCATTAAGAACCGACTACCGTTGATTAAAATTGCTCAGTGCTTCTCCAATTCGCCACACAGCATTTACATAAAGTTCATCTGGAGATCCAAGATTTCTCCCAAGGATTCGCTGGCTCGGTTTGACTAGAGTGACACTACAAACCTAGTCACCTGGTGTACTACGATGCCTTACAAGAAAAAGCAATCGACGATTCTGACCAAATCCCGCGATCGAGCAATGAATTTGCAACTGATTCACCCGAATCTTGACTTGGGGAATGGCTTAACAATGAAGGCATATCAAGCCGCGATCGATACTCACCAAGCCAACCTCGACAACTACAATCGCGCCATTGCCACAATTACCGAATTGGCGATCGCGTTTGAAGAATCGGAGAAAACGCTGCGCGATATCAATGAACGGATGCTGCTAGGAGTCGGAGCCGCTTTTGGCAAAGACAGTAAAGAGTATGGAACCGCAGGCGGAAAGCGCAAAAGCGAAGTGGTGCAAGCTCGATCGAAATCCCGAAGCGCCGCAGTTGCCCAAAAAGCCCCCGTTTAGGCATGGTGTGGAGCTATTAACAGCGACTACCTCACTTTCCGCTCCGTCACCAAGGTGAGACTACTCCACTCACCTTTATCGCTATAGCTCCGAATTAATCGCTGTCGCAGATCCGGTTTTAGAAGCCAACCCACCTCTAAAACAAAAGGCTGACGCAGTTGAATCTCTAGCGGACAGTTTGAAGAGGCTCCGTCAGGTAACAGCAAAATCTGAATGCCACTGTCAAATTTCAAACTTGCTCCTTCAATTCGGGCGCTGGTGATGATCGTGCGTCCAAAATTCAGTTCTTGATGCAAGCGATCGCCGTCTCGTCGAATGCTTAGAGAAGTCGTGTAAGAATCGGGCGATCGCCAATCCGGATAGATTGTGGTCGCTTCTCCCTGCCATTCTCCGATCAAATCTTCGACTTGCAACGGTGGACGCTCAGGCGTTTCTGAACCTGATAACTTCTCGCGAATTAACGTTAGTCCGGTTAACTTGCCCTGTTTGTCGAACAGTTGAACGAGTCGGAGTCGGCGATCGCCATGAACCAACCCCAACTCTGCACCGAATTCTGAGAAAGGAGCAAACTGAATCGAACCTTGGGAAAATGCGCCATTGTCGAATAGTAGAGTATTTCGACCGAGAGAACTGTACTCTAGAACTTTCTCGCTCACAGGCTGATTTGCTGGAGCGAGACGGACGATCTGGCGCATCGTTTGATTGTCATTTAGTCCCGTGAAAGAGACGATCGAAGGAACATCCTCTAAGATTTCTCCCGATGGCGAAAGTCGGGTAAACGAACCTTCCCAAGTGCCTAAATTTTCTAGCAAACAATCCCACTGCGATTTCATTTTGCTCCTGACTTCTTTCTACAGAGGTGCAAATTCTGTCTGAATCGAATGTTCGATCGCCTGACAGACCGCACCATTTTGCGACAAGTCAAACTCAAACCATTGATTCTGCCAACACAAACGGAACTTCAATCGCGTCCAGTGTGCAGGTAAATTTGGACAAGCCACTAAACCAAACTCGGTAAAGCGAATGCCTGCAAATCCAAAGATAATTGCTTGCCAAACTCCGCCCGCTGAAGCCGCATGAATTCCTTCTGCCGCATTGCCGCGCACATCTTCCAAATCAACTAACGCCGATCGCAAAAAGTGCTGATAAGCTTCTTCGACTCGATGAAGATCACAAGCCAAGATCGCATGAACCGCAGGACCTAATGATGATCCATACACATGATCCGTACGTGGTGTGTAATAGTCCCAATTCGCTTGCAGCGTTTCGTGGTCGAATTGTTGCCGCAATAGATATAGCAACATCAACACATCTGGTTGCTTGAGGATTTGGCGCTGATTCGTCGGTTCGATACCTAAAAGGGCTTGCATCGATCGCGATCGTGGTTCGTAATCTGCCAGATCGACATCAATCAAATCAAAGAATCCATCACATTGTTCGATCAACTTGGTTTCAGGATCAGGAGAGACGGTTAGGTTTTGTGCGATCGTTGTCCAAGTGGAAAAGCGATCGGCATTGAGATCTAATTCCTGTTGTAGTCGTGTTGCAGTTTCGGGATACGATCGTGCCAGCCAATCCCACAGCATAATCGCAGAACTGAGATTCCATTGCGCCATCCCATTTGTAAATGCGTTGTTGTTCATGTGCTCATGGTTCTCATCAGGACCAATCACATCATTAATCTCGTAGCGTTCTCCGTTCCGTTCGACTCGGCTTGCCCAGAATTTTGCTGTTTCAAGTAGAATTTCTGCGCCATAGTGCCGCATCCAATCATCATCGCCTGTGATCCGCCAGTATTGCCACACACCATAAGCGACATCTGCAGTAATGTGATACTCGATATCACCACACCAAATCCGAATCAATTCACCTTTTGCCCCCGGAACCCAACGCGGTGTAACTTCATCGCCTGTACCCGCACTTTCCCAAGCGTAAAATGCACCTTCGTAACCCGCCTCTTTTGCTTTACGTCGTGCGCCTGCTAGGGTGCGATAACGGTAAGTAAGCAGATTTTTTGCGATCGAAGGTTGTGTCAACGCGAAAAACGGCACGATGAAAATTTCGGTGTCCCAAAATACATGACCGCGATACGCAAATCCTGAAAGGGTTTTTGCTGGAACGCTCACACGATCGTCTCGTCGTGGAGCCGCAATCATAAGCTGAAACAGATTGTAACGGATGCTGAGTTGAGCCGTGGGATCACCTTCGATCGTAATGTCGCTATTTTGCCAAGCGATCGCCCAAGCGGTCATATGAGCCGCAAACAGCGTTGTATAACTTGGAGATTTTGTCAATCTTCGGAGTGCTACCGTGAGTGGAAATTCTGTGTCGCGCGAAGTATAAATCGAGGTGATTTTCTCAGCGGTAATCGTTTCACCCGGATAGATTCGTGTTGAAGTAGTCAGTGCTGTATGATCTTCGTTGCTGTTAACGTTGAGAGTTCGATCGCGTTTCGTAACCATTAGTTTTGCAGCTATCCCTAGCTCTAGTCCAGAATGAAGCGTCTGGTTTGAGAGCCATATCAGATTTCCCAAACTGCCGGATTTCAGCGTAATCCAATGCGGAATTGTCACTGTGGTTGGATGCGGCTCGAATCCGGTTTCGATTTCAACTTCTCCAGTAAAGTCGATCGATACAATATGACACCGAACTGCCATCATATGCTGATCGGCAAAGCTGCAAAACCGCTCAAATCGAAGCTCTAAACAGTGCCCGTTCGGACTGCGCCATAAAACTGTACGGGTCAGCAATCCAAGCTTGAGATTCAGTTGTCGATCGTATTTCAGAATTTCACCTTGATCGAGCCGAAACAGTTCGCCGTCTAACTTGATCGTCAAGGGCAACCAATTCGGACAATTGACTAATTCGGTTTGTACGATCGGTGCATCATCAAACATTCCGTGAATCAATGTAGCGGCTTGATCGCCCGGAAATCCTTCTTCAAAGCTACCGCGTGTCCCTAGATAGCCATTCCCGATTGTAAAAACTGTTTCTTGAGCGTGAAGCTTAGATGGATTAAATTCTGTTTCAAGAATGTTCCATGTAGCAGCATCAGTAGTAACGTAATCAAGCTGAGATATCGAAACCATAGACATAACCGGAAACCCTTGGGAATGCAGGACAAATGTTGCAAGGAAAGCGGGTAGAATGCAGCAGTTCGGCTACGGTACGGCTTCAGATGTCAAAGTCATTAATTCTGTCAACCGATCGCTTTCATCCTTCTATAGATAGATTTACGCAACTGTCTGAAGAAATACGGCTCAGCGTGTGATTCGATAAAAAGCGAAGTATTTCTATATTTTGTACATAAAACTAAATAATTCATTTAGGTCTATAGAAAGGTTTGCGATCGCAAAAAAAGCGCGATTGATGAACAATCGCGCTGATCAGCACAACAATTGGGCTTATACCAAATCTCCAAAACCAGACTACAGATGATATAACTCAAGTGTTGCATTCTGTTCGCAGTCATGACAGGC
>PSLO01000175.1:0-4322 GCA_040289665.1 Leptolyngbya sp. ERB_1_1
GCTAGCATAAAGTCATTTTTAACGCTGTTTTAGTCCTCTCTATACTCTCACAACTGACCTGGGATTGCTATATGTTTCAGCGTAAACGGTAACGGGTACAGCGTCCGATTTCGACTGAATTTGGTACATTGGTATTGGAGTGAAATTGATTTGCGTATCTGAGCTTGACTCTATATCTGGGGACAATTGGGAAAAATCTTTCAAAAAATTTGTAGATATAGCGCTCAGAATCGGTTACTGTAAGACTCATTCCTTCGCGTGGGTTGAGTGATTATGTCTTTCGTCGGTCTGCACATTCACAGTGATTACAGTCTGCTTGACGGTGCGGGGCAGTTATCGAAATTGGTCGATCGCGCCGTTGAACTCGAAATGCCCGCGATCGCGCTAACGGATCATGGGGTGATGTATGGTGCGATCGAACTAATCAAGACTTGTCAAGGCAAAGAGATTAAGCCAATCATCGGTAACGAGATGTATGTCATCAACGGCGACATCACGAAGCAAGAACGCCGCCCGAAATATCATCAAGTGGTCTTAGCGAAGAATACTCAAGGCTATAAGAATCTGGTTAAGCTGACGACGATTTCGCACCTCAAAGGCGTTCAGGGTAAAGGAATTTTTTCTCGTCCCTGTGTCAACAAAGATTTACTCGCCCAATATCACGAAGGCTTGATCGTGACGAGTGCTTGTCTTGGTGGGGAAGTGCCGCAAGCGATTCTGCAAGGAAAGCCGGAAATTGCGAGGAGAATTGCTGCTTGGTATAAAGAGCTATTTGGTGATGATTATTATCTTGAAATTCAGGATCACGGACTGTTAGAAGAGCGAATTGTGAATCCTGAGATTGTCAAGATTGCTAAGGAACTGGACATTAAAATTATTGCTACAAATGATTCTCACTATGTTTCTTGCTATGACGTGGAAGCTCACGATGCATTGTTGTGTATTCAAACAGGCAAGCTGATTTCTGAAGAGAAACGATTGCGCTACACCGGAACTGAGTATCTAAAATCGGCGGATGAAATGCGATCGCTGTTCCGCGATCATTTGCCGAGCGAGATCATCGAAACTGCCATCCAGAACACTGTAGAAGTCGCGGACAAAGTTGAACACTATGACCTGCTTGGCGGTGAACCTCGACTACCCGACTATCCGATTCCACCTGGGTTTACAGCCGATACTTACATCGAGAAACTGGCTTGGGAAGGCTTAATTCAGCGTCAGAAGCGGAATTCGCGGGATGAAATTTCTCAGGAGTATTGCGATCGCTTAATCTACGAATTGAATATGCTCAAGCAGATGGGCTTCTCAACTTACTTTCTAGTCGTTTGGGACTACATCAAATATGCAAGAGACAATAAAATTCCAGTCGGACCTGGACGCGGTTCCGCAGCAGGATCATTAGTGGCTTATGCACTCGGAATCACCAATATTGATCCCGTGCATCATGGCTTATTGTTTGAGCGATTCTTGAATCCAGAGCGGAAATCGATGCCGGATGTGGATACGGATTTTTGTATCGATCGACGTGATGAAGTGATTCGATATGTTACCGAAAAGTACGGTACAGAACGAGTCGCACAGATCATCACCTACAACCGGATGAACTCAAAAGCGATTCTGCGAGATGTGGCGCGAGTGCTGAACATTCCTTTGAGTGAAGCCGATCGTATGGCGAAGCAAATTCCAGTGTTTCGCGGCAAATCAACCAAGCTCAAAGTAATGGTTTCTCCGACTGAAACCCCCTCGAAAGAATTCAGCCAAAAATACCATCAAGATCAAGTCATTCCGAACACCACGCCGCCGATTACTTATCGTCGTTGGCTCGATATGGCAATGCGGATTGAAGGCACAAACAAAGCGACCGGAGTTCATGCGGCAGGGGTCGTGATTGCTTCAGAACCGCTCGATCGATTGGTGCCGTTAGAAATGACCAAAGACGGCAACATTGTCACCCAGTATGCAATGGAAGACATTGAGCTATTGGGCTTGCTGAAAATGGACTTTTTGGGGTTGAAGAACCTCACCATGATTGAAAAGACGATCGAGCTAATCGAACAAAGCCGCAATGTGAAGCTTGATCTCGACAGTTTGCCGCTCGACGACCCAGAAGTCTACAAGCTTTTATCCAGAGGCGAACTCGAAGGCATCTTCCAGCTTGAATCGTCTGGAATGCGTCAGATCGTGCGCGATCTTAAACCCGATGGCATTGATGATATTTCCTCGGTTCTCGCGCTTTACCGTCCCGGTCCGTTAGATGCCAAACTCATTCCTAAATTTATCAACCGCAAACACGGACGCGAGAAAATCGATTACGCTCACGAAATCCTAACTCCAATTCTGAAAGAAACCTATGGAATTATGGTGTTTCAAGAGCAGATTATGAAAATTGCTCAGGACATGGCAGGCTATTCGCTTGGTCAAGCGGATCTGTTGCGGCGTGCAATGGGTAAAAAGAAAAAGTCTGAAATGGAAAAGCACCAAGCCCTATTTGTGAAAGGTGCAAAAGAGCGCGGTGTTGCTGCCAAAGTTGCAGAAGAACTGTTTGAACAGATGGTTAAATTCGCTGAGTATTGCTTCAATAAATCACATTCAATGGCATATGGTTATGTCACCTTTCAAACTGCTTATCTCAAGGCGAACTATCCAGTTGAGTACATGGCAGCTATTCTTACGATTAATAGCGGCGAACAAGACAAAGTTCAGCGATACATTGCAACTTGTCACAGTCTTGGGATCAAAGTGCTGCCACCGGATGTGAATCGATCGGGCATTGACTTTACGCCGATCGGAGATGCAATTCTCTTCGGATTGTCTGCGGTGCGAAATGTCGGAATGAGCGCGATCGAAGCAATTCTCGAAGCCCGCAACGAAGGCGGTAACTTCAAATCACTAGCAGATTTGTGCGATCGTGTTGATTCCCGTGCATTGAACAAACGTGCATTAGAAGCCTTGATTCACTGTGGAGCCTTTGACTCGATCGAACCCAATCGTCACCAACTCGCCCGTGATCTGGAATTAGTGATGGACTGGGCGCAATCGAGGGCACGCGATCGAGCCAGCGGACAAGGTAGCTTATTTGATCTCTTGGGTGCAGCGACTCAAAGAGGCAGCTTTGAAACGGCTCCAAAAAGTGCGATCGTGCCAGACTATCCTTCTCAAGAAAAGCTCCGTCTTGAAAAAGAAGTGCTTGGCTTCTACATTTCTGATCATCCCCTGAAGCAATTGCAAGACTCAGCGAAAGTGTTAGCACCGATCAGTTTGGGAAGCTTGCAGCACTGTCGAGAAGGTTCAACGGTGAGTGCCATCATTATGATTACGGCTGTAAAACGAGTGACCACCAAGAAAGGTGATCCAATGGCAGTGATTCAGATCGAGGATCTCACGGGTCGATCGGAAGCGGTTGTGTTTCCGAAATCATTTGAGCGAATTGGGAGTCTAATCGAACCCGATGCGCGGCTGATGATCTGGGGCAAAATTGATAAGCGCGATGAAGATCAGTTTCAGTTTATTGTGGACGATGCAGAACCGATCGATCACGTGCGAATGGTCATGGTCGAACTCGATCCGAAAGTGGCAGATGATGCAATGGAACGTCATCGGCTCAAAACCGTATTGCAGCAACAAGGCGATCGAGATACGTCTAAAGTTTCGGTGATTGCGATCGTCGGGACATCTGTTCGCAGTCAAATTGTCCGCTTTGGTTCACAGTTCCGTGTCCAAGATGAGCAAGCAACTGTGACCGCTTTAGAGAAAGCTGGATTCAAAGCAAGAGTGTCATCCTTGGTCTAGTCCGTTCTAAAAGCCTGATCGCTCTCAGTAAAGATTGAATTCATTGCCCCAAATCTGAAAGGATTGTTTGCTAGACTTTCCACACTGAATTTCGGAGAGTACCACGATGAATCTCTCAATTCGGCTCCTTCAAGAAAATGAAGTATCGACTGCTGAACATATCTTCCGGCTTGCCTTTGGCACTTTTATCGGATTGCCTCAACCTACCGATTTTGGTGGTGATGCGAACTATGTTCAGCCCCGGTGGAAAATTGATCCAACAGCGGCGTTTGCGGCTGAAATTGATGGAAAACTGGTAGGTTCTAACATTGCTGCTTGTTGGGGCAGCGTTGGTACTTTTGGTCCGCTCACGATTCATCCTGATTATTGGGATCAAGGTATCGCTCAACGACTCATCGAAGCTGCGATCGCTCAGTTTGCGAAATGGGGGACACAACAAGCTGGATTGTTTACGTTTCCAGGTAGTCTTTTTTAGTAAAGGATAAGTAAAAATAGGACATCTTTTCAACCGTTTGCTAGTTGCAGGCGAATCT
>PSLO01000176.1:0-4192 GCA_040289665.1 Leptolyngbya sp. ERB_1_1
GTAATGCTGTTTTTTATTTTCACTGACTCGTCTTTTTCACTGTCGCGACTCACCCAGATGCTTGACATCTAATAGGACAAAGACGATCGCATTGACGATCGCCTTGGAAGTGCTAAAACCAATTCTGATGGCGCTTTTGAAATCGAATTCAGCGATCAGGTTTATCAAGTCGAGCCGCCTCAAGCAGCCATTAACCCAGCCATCTTTTTCACAGTGCTTCGCGGTAAAGTGCCGCTTGGCAGCACTCTCAATCAGGCTCCTGATAGCAATGGCGGAATTGTTCAGCTTCCACCGAACCTATTGACCAAAGCGACTTTAACGCTTTTAAACCTCGATGGCAGTCAGAGTAGTATGAAAATGACTGTTACGACGAGCATTAAAACAGAGGTGATTTCACCCAGCCCCGATTTGTCTAAGGTAGAAGTTGTCTCAAGCGCTGAACGGGTTGTTGTGAATCGATCGACGAATGGATCTGGCGATACAGTGATGGATGTTTTGCCAACGCTCGATCGAATTACTGATGCTGGCATTCGTAACACGGTGGCTCCAATCTCTGAAAATGGTACAGGTTCGCTGCAACAGATTGTAGATGGCGCACTTGGGGATTTGCTAGGACGGAACTTGAAGCCCAAAGATGGACAAGCTTTTCGCTCCAGTCTGACTCAATCGTTCACCGCAAAGCAAGCAAACGGACATATCGAGTATGTTCTAACGCCGCGTACTTTTGCAGCCACGCAGACCGATTTAGGAGGAACACTCAGCGGCGCACAAGCAAGCCTCTATCATCGATCGAAAGCTGCTTTAAATGAAATGCTGCCATTGCTGGACAAGCTTCAACCACTCGATGTGAGTTCTGATCCACAGAACTTAGAAGCCGCAAGAGCGATCGTTCGTACCGAGATCACCGAAGTTGTCGAAGAAATGGGCACTCAAGGGGGTCCTAGAGGACAGCGAGTTGAAACATTGTTTCAATTGCTGCTCGGAGATGTGAATAGCATCAATACTGAACTAGTGAGCGGGCAACTCAAAGATCTTGCTGATCGATTTGGGTTAACGCGATCGCGCATCAACACCGTCGAAGAAGAACAAAACTACAGTAACTTCTTAATCATTCGAGACTACCTCGTTTCGTTAAGAGAAAGCTGGAATGCTTTTGTTGCAAACTCTGGCAAGGGTGCATATGTAGGAACTCAACTTGTTTTACTCTCACGAGCAATGTTGAGTGTAGAAGAAACAGTTCAGGAAGTGTACCGCATCATGGAACTCTTCTTCCTCGGACCTCAAGAGCGGCAAACAATTTTTATCGATTTCACTCGCGCAAGAGACACTACATTAACCGGAACAGACACCAAGTTTGCTTTTCTGTTGCCTGATGGAACTGGCGTTTCCCTTGAAGAAAGTGCCCAATTAAAGCCAGGGATGTCTGTCGAAGCGCTTTTATCTTGGGCGTATCTTGCCGCAACCAAAGAATGGCGGATTCTCGCCAAAAAAGGCGGCAAGATCGGCATTGCACAAACGATCACAGAATCGGCAGATAAGCTAATGGTTTTGACGCAAGCCGCTTCTTACGTTCCGGTTCCTAATACTGCCTTTCGTCGAGCAGGCGTGAAGCGAGCACTGCAAGATTTAGCGTTTCAGTTGTCAGAAGTCAAACGTCTAGCGGAAGCTCTCAACGCTCCACCTGCTTTACCTGGAGCAAATACTCCGGTGCTAAGCGGTAGCCCAAATCAGCCTTCCCCGCGTTAACCTCATTCAGATTGGAGATTTACGATGTCAACAGCAGGAGAAAATCAAGGTTTATACGATCGCATTGCTGCCCTCAAGGAAGCGCTGGTCGATAGACTCGGACCTCAATTGATTCAAAATCCACAGCTTGCTGATGCACTGACGCAGCAAATTGAGGACATGATCGATCAAGTCGAAGCCGAAGATACACAGTCCTCGGCTCCCGCCGATGGTGGACTTGCCGGACTCATCGGACTGGGCAACGAAGCTGCTCCTAAAGTCAGTGATACTCGCTTACCTCAAGGTGTCGAGAACTATGATGAGCAAGTTGCTTCAGATCGAATTTTAGCCGTTGCAGATTTATATTATCTGTATCAACACGAGCGAGTCGGTGTCTTTCGAGCCGTACGCAAGCTGCAAGAGCTATTCAAAGCGGGTGCAGTTCGCTTATCGACGGGAGATGGGGCTTATGGATTGTATCGCTTTGATCGTAGAAGTGTTTTAAGGTATACGCAACGCGATCGTATGCAAACCTATCGTCGAGTGTTTGGCTATACAACAGTTCCACCGATGCGCGATGCAAAGCCGAATACCCAGTTTCATGGATTGTTCACGCAGTTGATCAACAATGTTGCTGACTTTTGGCGAGATAAGCGCATTTCTGATGTGATTCGCGAACGTGCTTATGATCCGAGTTTTGGTAGTATTGCAACAGTGCGACGGGCAGGATTGGATCTGCGAAATAACCTCAAATGGTCGTCCTACGGTCATGTGAATGTTTTCCGCATTGAAGTTCTACAGTTGCTGGATGAAGCCTTTAAGATTTTAGGCGCGGATGATGTGAAAAAGCTGTTTGGTGCAGACAATGCTTGGGATGTGATCGAAGAAGTGATGCTGCGCTATTTCCAAGAACAAGTGAATGCTTCGCAGCGTCATCGCTTAGCGACTTCAGGTCGATCAATTCTGCGCTGGCTGGCTCACAAACATATTCTCAATAACTCTCGTGCGGAGTTTGAAGCCTTGTTGCGCGAGGTCGCTGATCCGGTAGAAGAGTGGCTTACCAGTGCCGAAACCTTAGGAATTGCATTCCGGGGTCGTCCGCAGCGCGTTGTTCCGTTTGAGCCACAGCGCAGTGGTAGAGCCGATCTGAAAAGCGCACGAGTTGAAGGATAGAGCCGATTTGGAGGAGGTAGCTCCTCCATCATTCTCATCTCATTGCACGATCAATGCATCGATCAATCCGTCCTTGCACTACACCGATCAGGAGATGTTCATCCATGCCAAATCAATCCATATCTGAAGCCCCTACATTCTTCTCTAATTTTGAGTTTGAAGATGAGCGGGAGCAAGAAAACGAAGCTTTCTCGAACTCCGAGTATGAACAAGGAGCCTACTTTATTGGAGAAATTGCAAAAGTAGCGAAGTCGATCGCGAAAGAGGCAAAACGCTATGCGCCGAGTGTGGTACAAGCTTTGCTAAAGCTCATTCCAAAAACACTGAGTCCCGATGCCTCACCAGGAAAGCTTTCCTACGCCATGATTCAAGAAGGCGAAATGGAAGTGGCTCAAAAACAATCTGAATTCTTTGGTAGCAACGAGCTAGAAGTAGAAGTCAGCGATCATGAAGTGGCTCACGAAGCAGCGCTAACTGAGTTTTTTGCCGATCAAGCCGCAGAAGCCGCAACGGAATCCGAAGCAGAATTTCTGATTGGTGCGACTTTACCGATGACAACTTCGATCATGGGAGCAAAGCGGGGATTGCGATCGGTGATGCCTGCGATAGCACAAGCCAGCGCTTACCGTACCCGCCTGTTGACACAACAAGGAACAATGGGTCAACAACTCTTACGCGCTGTTCCAATGTTCGATCGTCTAGCGATCGCAGCGCTGAAGTCAGCTGCTCGCTCAGGTCAACCGATCAATAGTGCAACTGCGATTAAAGCAATGGCAGCTGCGACTGATCGTGTGCTGAACAATCCGGAGCTTTTAGAGAAGGCGATCGCTCAAAATCTATTAGTTCGTCAAAAAACGGCTCCAACCCTGTCTCAGCAATTTACGTTGCGTGGAAATGGTCAGATGCCCTTACCTGAAGCGCCACAAGATGAAGCAGAAGCAATGCTGGAGTGGGGAAAATCTTCTACTAAGTCTTGGTCTGGAAAACCTACTAAAGCTCAACGAATGATCAATAATGCGATAAAGCATCTAGCAGATAACAATCGCAGAGATTTCAATGCAGCACTGTCGTCGGCAGTTGTCTATATCGAGCAAGCAGAAGCAAGAATACGCAGTATAGTCTCACCTTCACCCCGGTTAGCTACTATAACCGTCGAGACAAGCTCAGCTAAATATGCAATTCAACAAGCCCGAAAAAACTACGCTCATCCAGTCAAGGCTGAGAGCGCATTTATAAACTAAACATTAAGCGGTTGGTCTGCAAACGCTTTGCGCCCCTCTGCGTTCGCCCAAGC
>PSLO01000177.1:0-4162 GCA_040289665.1 Leptolyngbya sp. ERB_1_1
ACAGAACTGAATGGAGAATGTAAAGCAGTCTATCACTTTTGTTCGCTTTCACATATCATTTAGGATTGCTATAGTGGGATTAAGTCTCTAGACAAGCAAAGAGATTTGAGGTAGACATGAGAAGATGATGCATAAGTCCTTCAGTTGTAAACCGTATGGCAATTCTAAAATCAGTTAATCTAGTTTTACCGGCGGCGATTGCTTTAGCTACGGTTGTACTACTCTCTAGCTCTTCAACTGCAAACCGAACTGCAATCAGTGAAGCGAAACCAATGACACAAAACTCAGACAGTGAAGCGAAACCAATGACGCAAAACTCAGACAACGATTCAGGCAGAAATGGGGTTAGATTGCCTGACAAGGTGCAGAAGCGACTAGAAGATATGGAAAGAGAGATAGGCAAGAAAGATCAGCAAGACCGAGAGGAAGCGTTTGCAAAAGAGATGGCAAGAAAAACGCCAAAAGAGAGAGAGGAGATGGAGAAGGAGATTAAAAGGGTACGGGACAATAAGTATGCCCCAGAGAGGAGAACGGAAGAGGAGCTTAAGCGAGAGGACGAGAGAGCTATCAAAATATTTGATGAACTAAAAGCAAAGCGACAGAGAGAGTAGTCCTATTCACAGTTAAATTCCGCCTCTTCTGACACTCTGATATGCACTTGCCTCGAATTATTAATGCAATTGAGATTGCAGGTGAGGCAAGAGATTTTGCCCATGCTGATTAATCAATGGACGATTTGCAGAATTGATAGGAAAAGGGCGAATTAAGTTAATCTCAGCGAGAGGATTAAGCGATGTATATGTTGCTTAATCCTCTCGCTGATATTAAGTTTATTTTTTGTAATAAGATTTTCGCTGCTCTACAGTAGTGCACCTGCTGAAAAGGGCAGAAAAAGTATGGTAATTCTTGCAATTGCTGTGCCTCAAATATATCAGAGCAAAAACCGCTACAACCTCTGCTAAACGCAGATTTCATGAATTCTGAAACTATCCAACAAGTCCAACGCTCATGTGATTAGGCAACAATTCTTGAGACCAAAAGACAAGAAGTTATTAGTCTTCATTCGTAAAAATTAAGAGCAAATTGTCCTACTTCCGAAGCTATAGCAACAGCTCTTTTGTTGAGATGAAATTTACGACAGGCGACATCCAATTAAGCTCATTTGACCATCAGGTTATTGGCTATATTGATGTGGCTAGTAGAAGTCCCGCAGGAGTTGTTCCTGCTAGCTTAGCAACCCTCCGTCCAACGCCTATCGTAGAGTTTGTAACACCCTCGAATGCAGTTATTGGACTAAGTGTCATAACAAAAGCAAATCTAGAAACAGTTTTAATTGCTCAACGTATTGTTTGTGATGCGCCATCAACCCCCAGCCCTACAGATATGATTGTAGGATCACGCCAACTGCTCAATCCTGAGGTACTTGCAAGTAGATTTACGGTTAGTTTCAGAGGTGCTGGAAGAGTATCAGGCTTAAGGTAATGAGCTATATTTCAATTTTTCTGGTGCAGTATTGTCACGCAGTGAGTGGTTAAAGCTAGGGCAAATGCATACGTTTCTTCATAATTGACGAGTAGGTTGGGATGACTGAGCTAACACCTTGAGGAGGTATCGGTTGTCCCACCCTGCCTTGAGCCGCTTTGCGTGGATGCCCCCCTTAGCTGATTTTTCTTGAGTGAGCAGGTTGAGTGCTAGATGACGAATTACTGCTAGATTTTCACCACTGTAGCTACGGGTAGAGCGGGCTTGATCTTCTCGAAATCCCACATCCAGCATCCAATGCAGTTGATTCTCAATGCCCCAATGACCGCGCACTGACTCAGCGAAGCGCCGAGCATCCAGCGGCAAACTGAGCAAGTAGTAGCGACGTTCACAGGTGGTCTTGCCCTTGATGTGACGTTCCGCTTCCACACAGCCAATGGTGGTCAGCTTTTCCCAGTTCTCGGCTCCAATGAGATGCTCGGTTTTTCCCATCACCGAGTAGCGGCGAATCTCCTTGCGCCCATGTCCTTGGTCTTGCGTTTCATAGCAGTCGTGCTCAATGCCGCGAAACCGTTGCTGACGGTGTGCCGCGTCAATTACTTTTAGGCTTCGCGACAATTAGAACAAATGCTCAAATCCTTGCAAACATTCAGCGATCTCATCTCAGTATAATTGACGCGAACCCGATTTGTAATTGACGCGGCACAGACGGACATGGACAAACAATTGCACAACATCCTCAAACAGATTGCTTTGATTGCCTTTGAGGGCAAGCACATAGTCGCCTTGCTGTTCCACAATTTGAGCCGCAATCGCAGTTTGAGCGCCCATCGCATCAATGCTCACAGTTGCTCCTTTAAGGTCTAGCACCGCTAGTAATTCTGGAATGGCTGTGATCTCATTCGATTTCTCATTCACTTTACGTTGTCCTAGCACCAGTCGATGCTGCACCGCCCAAGCACTCACCATGTGAATCATGCCCTGCTTGCCGCCGCGCTCGTAGCTGCCTCGCAATGTTTTGCCATCCACAGCAATCAACTTGCCGCCGCTGATCTCAAACACTGCCTGTACCCAGTTCAGAAAACACTGCTGCAAGGCTTCCGGTCGTAGTCGAGCAAACAAGCGCTCAACCGTGTCATGTGACGGGATGCCGTTGGGCAGGTCTAAAAACGTCTCTAACCACTCTTGTTTCGCCAACCCATAGTTCTCGACCTCGACCCAACTCTCGGCCCCACAAATCACCGCGCAAATCGTCAGCATCACAATATCAATCAATAAATGCTCAATGCCGTGTTGAACACGCGGGTCAGGCAACTCGCTGAAATGGATTTTGAGATCGCTCAAGGAGGATTCAGTCATGAGAAACTTCGGCTCAGATGCAGGACTTGCTGTGAATCCTAAGCCTTCTCACCGCACCTCACTCTAACTTGTTAAGAAACGTATGCATTCGCCCTACTCCGTTATCAACTATCGGTTGACAACGGAGTGAAATGACTCGTTCAATTCGCTCTGATTTAGTCCACGATCCTTAAAGAACGATCGCTTACGCTGAGAATGATTTGCCGCAGCCACAAGTTTGATTGGCGTTAGGATTTGTAAATTGAAATCCACCACCGATCAGCGCTGTGCTGTAATCCAACATCAAACCGTATAGATAAAGTAAGCTTTTCGGATCGCAGACGACTTTGAACCCTTCGTAATCATAAACATGATCGTCAGAGCGAATATTGCTTGGGTCTTCAAAGTCCATCGTGTAGGACATTCCAGAGCAACCACCGCCACGCACTCCGACCCGTAGGCAAAGATCTTTACCTTGCTGTTCTCGGAGCATCATAACGTGCTTCAAAGCGGTTTCGCTCATTTGGATACCGCGCTGCGGCTGTGTAGCTTGAGTGGTTTGAGTCATGCGATCGCTCCTACGAAATCCCAATTGAATCTTATCTCTTATTTTAGCAATTCCCCACTTTCAGCGAGTGCCTTGTTAGACATCGCAACTTGTCCTAGACTGATTAGCGCCAATCATCTAATACAAAAACATCGGGTCGATTGTAACCAGGTTCATTCGGCTTGTGCATGACGACACCGATGATCTCAGTGCGAAACCGTCGAGCCACCATCCTACGGTATGCTGCATCACGGCTCGTATTGACTCCAGCAACGAGACGTAACATTTTTTGAGACGCACCATACGCTTCACAGCGATCGAGTAATTGTTCAAATTCCTCTCCTGCTCGCATTCCTGGGCGCACTGCTCCAAATTTGACATAGCAGACATTACTTCCTGCTTCGCTGCCTGCACCACAATGGCAAATCGCGAATCCTGCTAAACCTGTTTCAGTTTGTACCAAGACGGTATCGCCTAAATTTTGAGCATGAACGGCTTCAATCTCGCGCGATAGCTCTAGCCCTGAGTAAATGGCATCTGTGAGGTTAGAACAGGCTTTGAGACAATCCGATCGCTGCTCTGGATTGAGATCAGAATACTTCGTTCCGGATAAATTCTGCTGATCTGCCTGAATCGGTTTTGCCATAATGAAGGTCAGAAAACGGGGATAGAACCCAAATTTCTGATAAAGCGCATGATGCTTTGGACTATTTGGAAACGGGTAGTGCCTTTTCGTAAAGGGTAGATAAAATAAGGGGTGACTGCTATCTTCATCTCCTATGTCAAGTATTCCTC
>PSLO01000178.1:0-4155 GCA_040289665.1 Leptolyngbya sp. ERB_1_1
GAGTTGTGCGTTAAGTCATTGAATCTGTCGGAAATCTCTTAGCGTTTATGATTCATGCAACAAAGCCAAAAAGAATCACAATTTTCAGTTCGTGTTCTCCTGAACAGCTTTATGTGAAACAGTTGTAGTACCTATTGAAGAACAATTTGAAGTCAGAGTTCCCCACTTTATGAGTCAATCGCTTCACTCGCTTGGTGTCCCTCCAAATGCTTGGTATGTGGATCAATCGATCGCAGATCTCACTCGACCAGAAATGCCAGTTCGATCGATTACACTCGAAACTGCCACAAAAAGTTTGCGGCTAGATTTAAACAAATCTGCGCTGATCATTGTGGATATGCAGAATGATTTTTGTCATCCCGATGGATGGCTATCTCATATTGGAGTCGATGTTACTCCAGCACGATCGCCCATTGTTCCAATTCAGCAGTTACTTCCGATTTTGAGACAGATTGGAGTTTCGATCGTTTGGGTCAATTGGGGAAATCGCCCGGATTTACTCAACATTAGTCCTGCCACTCGTCATGTGTATAATCCGAGCGGAACCGGAGTCGGGTTGGGTGATCCGTTGCCAAAAAATCAGGCTCCAGTGCTTCAGAAAGATAGTTGGGCAGCAGCGATCGTCGATGAACTGCAACCCGTTGAAACCGATATCAAAATTGATAAATATCGCATGAGTGGATTTTGGGATACTCCCTTAGATAGTATTTTGCGGAACTTAGGAAAAACGACGCTGTTTTTCGCGGGTGTGAATGCAGATCAATGTGTGATGACGACGCTACAAGATGCTAATTTTCTTGGTTATGACTGTATTTTGCTGGAAGATTGTACTGCGACAACTTCACCAGAATTCTGTCTTCAAGCAACGTTATATAACGTCAAACAATGCTTCGGATTTGTCACAGATTCAATTCAATTGATCAACGGAATTAAGGCTGTAAACTCGATGAATTAATGTTGGGCATTCGCAATTCGTAATAAATAAACAGCAATTACGAATTGCGAACTATAAATTACGAATGACCTTCAAGCTGAGGATCGATCGATGGAAGAGTCTTGCGTCATTCCGGTTATCAAATCTCCGACCGAGTATCAGGCTTATCGCATTAGCCCACACGATACCAACCGACTCGCGATCGTCTTTGACCCCACGATCGCAAATTTTTCGCTCACGCTCTGTGTTGAAATCTTCGATGTGGGAGGAAAAACGCCTCCGAATCGACATCAACTTGCGATCGAAATGTTCTTTGTCCTTAAAGGCGAAGGGATTGCAATCTGTGATGGCAAAGAAGTAGCGATTCAAGCAGGCGATAGTTTGCTTGTACCTCCAACGGGTATTCACGAAGTCTGCAACACTGGCTCTGACCGACTTTACGCCCTGTGCATCATGATTCCAAACGAAGACTTTGCAGAACTGATTCGCAGCGGTACACCTGTCGAACTCGATGAAGAAGATTTAGCAGTGCTGCGACGTTCACCCCTTCCGCAACTGTCATATGGATAGATAGTACATTGAAATTAAATCGATCGCAGGAGAGCCTATGTCATTAAGCGTCAAGGATTTGGAGCGGCTGCAAACTTACTGCCCAGACTATCGGATGGAGTTGGTGAATGGAGAGATTGTAGTCATGAGTCCATCCGGGTATGAGTCAGACGAGGTAGCGACTCGTTTTACGATCAAACTGGGAGGATGGGTGGATGAGCGTCGTTTAGGACGTGTGACGGGTTCGAGTGCGGGATTCACACTGCCAAACTCTGATACTCGTGCCCCTGATGTCTCTTTCGTCTTTGCGGAACGAATGCGCCGAAGCCCTCGCAGCTTTGCAGAATTGGCTCCGGATCTCATGGTCGAAGTGAAATCACCAACCGACAGCGTGACAAAGCTAAGGGAAAAGATTGATGATTTTTTGAGCTTAGGAACACGAATCGGAATTTTGATTGATCCAGAAAAGCGATCGGTAGAAATTCGACGGCTTGGGCAGGAAGTGATCATGTTAACCGATGGTGATGTGCTAAGCCTGCCTGACTTGCTTCCAGGTTGGGAGGTCAAGGTTGCAGATCTGTGGTCGCCAGAGTTTGACTGACATCTATGCTCAAAGTTTTACCGAAACAACCCGTTTCCATGTACACCCGCGATCGCATTCGGTTAGATGCGGATGTGTACTATCCGGATGCTGAAGGAACGTTTCCGGTGTTGTTGATGCGCCAACCGTACGGACGTGCGATCGCGTCTACGGTGGTCTATGCACATCCATTCTGGTACGCGGCGCAGGGCTATATCGTAGTGATTCAGGATGTGCGGGGGCGGGGCACGTCAGAGGGCGAATTTAAGCTGTTTGAGAACGAAATTGAGGATGGGTTCGACACGGTAAATTGGGCGGCAGGTTTGCCCCGCAGTAATGGCAAAGTTGGAATGTATGGCTTTTCGTATCAGGGAATGACGCAGCTCTATGCCTCGATCGATCGTCCTGAGGCATTGAAAGCGATTTGTCCGGCGATGTTAGCTCCGGATCTTTATCATGATTGGGCATATGAAAACGGTGCGTTTTGTCTGTTTGCAAATTTAGGATGGGCGATTCAACTTGCAGCAGAAACCGCACGATTAAAAGAAGATGAATCTGCATTTTTAGAGCTTTCTAGAGCAGCGAAAAGCATGCCTTTGAGCGATCGTATTCCCGCTCGTCCAGAGATCATGCAGAAATTTGCTCACTATGATGCTTACTATCAAACTTGGCTCGATCGCTCTAACGCAACTGATCCTTATTGGCAAAAACTCACACCGGATTTAAGCGCGATCGACATTCCCATGCTTTACATCGGCGGTTGGTTTGATACTTATCTGCGGGGAACTTTGCGATCCTATCTCTCTGCAAAACAAGCTCATTTAATTGTTGGTGTTTGGGCACATCTCCCTTGGGGTCGTAAGGTTGGAGCAATCGACTACGGAGCAGATGCGGTAAGTTTTTGCGATCGCGCTCAGATTCGCTGGTTTGATCATTGGCTCAAAGATGCAAAACTATCTGATCCGCCTGTGCAATTGTTTGAAATGGGAAGCAATCAATGGCAATCATTTTCTGAATTTCCGAAGGGTGAACAAACTATCTTGCATCTGAACAGTACTGGACTGGCAGGAATGAACGATCGAGACGGTCAGCTAAGCTCTGAAATTTCCGAAGCTGCGTTAGATGTGATTGTTCATGATCCTTGGCGACCTGTTCCGGCTTCTGGGGGTCATGTGGCTTATCCTTGTGGATCATTCGATCGAAGTGCGATCGATGCTCGGAGTGATGTTTTGACTTACACGACCGCACCGTTAGAAGCTGATGTGCATTTAGTGGGTGAAATTGTTGCTGAAATCTATGCAAGTTCAGATTCAGCTAGTTTTGATCTGTGTGCGGTGCTATCGGAAGTGAAAGCAAACGGCAGTGTGATGAACTTTTCGCAAGGATATTTAAGCAGTGATCGACCTGAACTATCAGCTTATCGAATTGCACTCCAACCGATTTGTATTCAGATTCCAAAAGGAAGTGCGATTCGATTAAGTTTAAGCGGAGCTTGTTTTCCAGCATATCCGGTGAATGCGGGAACTGGGGCAAAACCGGGAGAAGCAAAAGCGATCGACTTTCAGATTATGACGATCGTGATTCATACTGGAGAAGACTATCCTTCTAGGCTGCATTTAGGAGTGGATCAAATCTTAGAATAGTGCTTTCAACATCAATCGAGGATGCAGCAGAATGCCAGGAGACTTCAACATATGAGCCATTTGCAAGAATTGTAGATGAACCTCAACATCTTTCTGAGCAAGAACAACGAGGCGATCTGCATAAGACTGAAACAATTTTCCTGCCCGACTAGGCGGAATCGCTCCCTTTGTGGTGGGGAACTTAGAATCAAATCCCGTCGCAAGTGACCAAGGAAATGCATTACTACGGGCAAGTTGTTTTTGAAACTTTGCATTATTCAAGGTTGTTCGAGATTGCTCAAGCCAGCGTCGAAGCACAAGTGATGATAATGCACTCACAGTCATTCCTTGTCCATAAATTGGGCAAAGCGCACACACCGAATCTCCGATCGCGATCAAGTCAGACACCCCCAGCAAAGCTGGTGGCTTGATGAGTGTGACCGCCCCAAGGGCGGATGTCCTTGCTAAGG
>PSLO01000179.1:0-4137 GCA_040289665.1 Leptolyngbya sp. ERB_1_1
CTTAGCAAGGACATCCGCCCTTGGGGCGGTCACACTCATCAAGCCACCAGCTTTGCTGGGGGTGTCTGACTTTATCCAGATAACGGTAGTAGAAGTACACCAAAAACAGGGGTTTTCCACACCAGATATTTCCTTCTAGGTTTGACATGATGAACTTGTCGATTGAAAGAACACCTCAAATGAAAAAGTTCATCGTTCAGCCCCTCTACAACTGGTATCGCGCACTTCTACGCAATTCCAAATATCGTTGGATTGTAATTGTCGGTAGTTTGCTCTATTTGGTTAGCCCAATTGATTTTGCAACTGATGTCGTTCCGGTTCTAGGTTGGATTGATGATGGTGTTGTAGTTACTCTACTCGTAGCCGAATTCTCTCAGATCCTAGCTGAGCAACTCAAAAATCGTAAAGCTAAGACTAGCGATTCTGATGCAGTCGTAACTAACTAAGTCGATCGTCCACTTAATTACTTCATGCGGAAGGTTAACTATGACTGACTCTCTCAAAGATCGCCTGAAAACGGATCTGCAAAACATCAAAGCAGAAGGCGGAACCCGAACGACTAGAATCCGTGAAATCATTCAAGCTGCTGCTACTCAGTCCATGACCGAACTGAAAGAAGGCATCGGTGAGATTCGCTCTACCGCAAGTCAAAGTGTCTCTAGCATTACGCAGACCTTGAATGATCCCGAGACTGAAGGTTCTGAAGCACCTTCAACAGCGTTCAACTCGACTCGGACTCGGTTAATGAGCCAATTGAGAGGTCAGCTTTTTAACCTAGATGCAAAGTTGGCGGCTCGGTATGGCGATCGCTACGAAACCGTGAAGCATCGCTTAGGACTGTTCCAGGTTTGGTATGACAACTCCAAAGCAAATGCTGAGATTGTTGGCATCACTCCGGTGCAGCAAAAGCAAACAGAGATCGAACTTAAGATTGCAAACCAAGGTGCATTTGTTGCCCGCAAAGAACAGCAGATCCGGCAACAGGTGAAGGAGCTTCTGAGTACGACGATCTCGAAGCGGTAAGGTTCGTTCTGTTCTGCCTTTCACTGAATTTTTTGTAATTTACTCTTGAGGTTAATGTTATGCAACTCGTTCGGTTACTGCTCGCAATTCTTCTGCCTCCGGTTGCGATTTTTCTCACCTACGGCTTTAGCTTCACTTTATTAGTCAGCATCGGGCTTACTCTGTTGGGTTGGGTACCTGGAATCATTCATGCACTCTGGGCAATCTCGAAGTACCAAGAAAAGCTCGACCAGTCTGCTGATTCTGTCTAACCTACACCGTCAACTCATCATGGAGAAATAGATATGCTTAGCTTTTTGGTAACGACACTCGCTACGGCGCTCGGTCTTTTGGTTGTTGATATTGCCATTCCGGGTGTGACGATCGCAACCTTTCCCGCCGCATTGTTAGCCGCAATTTCGCTTGGATTAGTAAATGGTTCAGTCAGACCTGTGCTTTCTGTGTTGTCTCTGCCGATTAACTTCCTCACATTAGGATTGTTCTCGCTGGTTGTAAATGGAACTTGCTTCTGGCTGGCTTCACTCCTCGTTCCTGGCTTTGCAGTTCACGGATTGTTGGCGTTTATTTTAGGTCCAGTCGTGCTATCTCTCGCAACGACATTCCTAAACAAATACTTTGCAGAAAAAGGGGTTGGTACCCTTCCTGCTAAACAGTAAATAACTCCTACGCTGAAAAAAGCGATCGCATTCCTTCAGGGGCGCGATCGCTTTTTTCATGAAAGAATTCACTCAACGCACCAAATTTTCCTGCGAATCTGCCATACCAAACACTCGTCGAATAATCGGCTTCATTACTGCTGGGACGAAATGAAACATTGCTGTCCAGAAGTGTGCGGTTCCCACCAAGACATCCTTTTGCCGATGTTCGATCGCGTGGCGCAGCGTCTGAGCAACATATTCTGGAGTTTCCAGAACTGGACTATGGAACGCTTTGTACATAAACTCAAACCGATTTTTCGCATCCTTACCGCGAAACAGCGCCCGCTCATAAAGCTGCGTCCGAATAAAACTAGGATAGATACCGCAAACATGAATGCCTTTTGGTTCTAGCTCTGAGCGCAAAGACTTCGTTAAACCTGTAAGCGCGTGTTTGCTAGTAGTATAAGGAACTTGATATGGAATCGGATCGAGTCCACCGATCGACACAACATTGACGATCGTGCCGTTTCCTCGTGACAGAAAGTGAGGTAGCAGCGCCCGAATGGTGTATATATAGCCCCAGAGATTGGTGTCTAGAATGGTGTGCCAGTCGCTCAAAGATGCTTCCTCAACCGGACCCATGTAGTAAACGGCGGCATTGTTCACCAAAACATCAATGTTGCCGACTTGAGCGATCGCGTGTTGTATCATCTGTTCGACCTGCACTGAGTCGCGCACATCCGTAGAAATCGCGTAAGCCTGCCGACCTAAGCCTCGTACTTCGTTTGCAGCCGCTTCCAGACGATCTGGCTCACGGGCGACCAGGATGATGTCATATCCATGCTTTGCCAGTTCTATTACGGTGGCTTTGCCGATGCCTTGTGATGCACCAGTTACTAACGCAGTTTTTGCCATTAAAGGATCGGTTTTAAAACATTGCTGGCTATTCTACTAAGTCAATGGTCTCAAGGGCTTATACCGCTCGGACGAATCCTGATTCCTCCACCAGACAGAATGAGCGCTAAACTGGCAGGATATAAATCAATGAAAATCCTCTATTTTAGGAGAACGTTCATGCTATCTTGGAGCGCCCTGCTCGGACAGAGAACGCAGGCTGCGATTCATCAGGTATTTGGGAAAGTCGGATTGAAAGTTGTGACCACGATCGCGCTTTTGATGATCAGTTTGTTCTTCAGTTTGCCGTTTCTTTTCCATACCAGTACGACGACTGTTGAGGTGAGAAGTCTAATCTTTGCTGGGTTGCAAAACGTTGATCAATTGACGGCAGTAACAATGGACGCAAAAGCAACAGTTCGAGTTGAGAAACCGAGCGAACTTTTGGGCTGGCAAATTGGACAAACTAATTTTGTGTATGAAGGCGTGAGCCAAGTTCAAGCAGGCATCAACCTCAAACAATTGCAAGTGAAATCTGTAAGCGCAGACAATCACAAGGTTCATCTAATTTTGCCTCCACCTTATATTCGAGATATCGGGTTAAATGTGGGGCATTCGACCATTCTGGCAAACTACACGGAATGGCTTGCCCCAAAAGCGACACCCGAACTGCAAGAAGAAGCGCAACTCAAAGCGATCGCGGCGATTCGACAAGAAGCTTGTCAAAGCAACATTCTCGAAGCTGCAAATCGCAGTGCAAAACAACTGCTAACCGATGTTCTTCTAAAGCTAGGATATACAACGATTCAGATTGATACTCAACTTCCAGAAGACGGTGCTTGTGGAGACATGAAGCCTCCTGGCAGTTTGAGCGCCTTGCAGCAAGATCGATCGTGAAGAACGAAGAGCATTGATGAGAACTTTGCGTTCCTTTTGTGTATCAGACAGGCGTAACAAAAACGGCGCTCTCCAACCATCTGAAGAGCGCCGTTTCTTTTCAAAAGTACCCTGGCGGCTAGCTATTTTGACAAGTCGCTACCGACTCACTATCGTCGCCGCAAATGCGTTTCACCACTCAGTTCGGGATGGATGAGCGTGGGTCCACACCGCCATCACCACCAGGAATTCGATTGGATTCACTCAAGATTGACCTGAGGCTGAGAACCCAGAAGGCTGCATAGTATGGCTCGTTGTCAGTTTTGCTGTAGAACTTGCAAACACCTGTATTGGAATTGACGCGGATTGAGCAAGTTCAACTTGAGGTCAAGCCCTCGGTCTATTAGTACGGCTCGGCTGCACGTATTACTACGCTTCCACCTACCGCCTATCAACCCATGTTCTCTGGGTGACCTTACTCGGTTGACCCGATGAGAAGACTCATCTTGAGGTGGGCTTCCCACTTAGATGCTTTCAGCGGTTATCCACTCCGCACTTGGCTACCCAGCGTCTACCGTTGGCACGATAACTGGTACACCAGCGGTGCGTCCTTCCCGGTCCTCTCGTACTAAGGAAGGCTCCTCTCAATCTTCTTGCGCCTGCACCGGATATGGACCGAACTGTCTCACGACGTTCTGAACCCAGC
>PSLO01000180.1:0-4132 GCA_040289665.1 Leptolyngbya sp. ERB_1_1
ATCGGCAAACCTTCAATTTCTCAAAGGTTTTTATGTACGGCGCATTTTCATAACTCATTTAGGATCGCTATATCTTGTGTTTGCTTATTCTCATCTAAATATTGAAAAAGGTCTTGACCAGGCAAATCCTGGCAGCGCTTAACAATTTTTGCAAGTTGTTTGTCGCTCACTTCAATTTCGTGATCAACACCACTTTTTCCACGAAATTGAAACTGAACTTTTGATCCCTTAACATTCACATGATCATCATGTAATGTCGTTAACCCATAGGAATCATTTGTTTTTGCATATTCTTCGTTTCCGACCCGAATTCGAGTTAATTCCATGAGCTTTAGCACGGTTGCTAATACCTTTTGTTTTGGCAATCCGGGTAATGCTAAATCTTGCTCTAATCGGCGACGAATATCAGGTAGTGCTTGACTAAAAGCAATCATCCGCGAGAACTTTGTCTGATCACGAATTGCTCGCCATAACGAATGATACCGATACTGTTTTCGTCCTTTGGCATCGCGTCCTGTCGCTTGCAAATGTCCATTCTCGATCGGACAAATCCAAACATCTCGATAAGCAGGCGGAATGGCAAGAGAATTAATTCGCTGAATCGTTTTCTCATCCTTGATTCGATCGCCATTTGGAGCGAAATAAATAAAGCTCTTTCCCGATCGCTTCCGTCGAATTCCCGGAATATCATCGCTAACGTAGTGTAATCCTACCGCTTCGGCTGATTCGATCGGATCAGTTGGGGTTTCGATAGGAAGCTCTTCGACGGCTAAAGTCATAGTGTTAAATCGCGCGAATTCTAATAGTTAGACCGTATCAAAATCAACGGGATTTGAAATCTGCAACGAAGTATAGTCTTAAAGGTTGAGACGTAAAGGCAATGGAAATTAATCTTCCTGATGTGTTAGCAGAAGTGACTGCCGTTTTTGAGCAATACGAAAAGGCGCTAGTAAATAATGATGTCACTGTTTTAGATCAGCTTTTCTGGCAAAGTCCGCACACGATTCGATATGGTGCAACCGAGAATCTATATGGCTATGAAGCGATCGCACAATTTCGCGTGGGTCGATCGCCTGTCGGACTCGATCGCACATTGAGCAAGACTGTGATTACAACGTATGGACGTGACTTCGCCACAGCCAATACGGAATTTGTACGAACCCTTTGGGAAGCGGAGCTACCGAGCAAATCAGGACGACAAAGCCAAACCTGGATGCGAACCTCTGACGGCTGGAAAGTCGTAGCCGCGCACATTTCGTTATTAAAAAACTCCAACCTCTCAGAGAAGTCGGAGTCCTAAATACCCAGATTTTAACGATTACGCGCTAACTGCTGCTGGTTGCTCAACTGGCACTTTCAACACCTGCTGATACAACTTGCCTAACTGAGAAGCAACGCCATCCCAGCTAAACATCTCCTCAACTCGATCGCGCCCTGCCTGACCCAACTGATCGCGCCACTCTGAATCAGCCAAAATTCGATCAATCGCCGTCGCAAACGCCGCATCATCTTTCGGAGCAGCCAACAATCCTGTCTTTTCAGGAATCACCGTGAACTGCAATCCACCCACGTCCGAAGCAACAACCGGAGTTCCGCTTGCCATCGCTTCGATCGCGACTAATCCAAACGGCTCATAATGACTCGGCACAACCGATACATCCGCTGCCGCATAGTACAAGTGAAGATTCTCAATTCCTAAGCGACCTGGGAACAGCGTAGAATCTTGTAACCCTAGCTCGTTCACGATGCCTTCAATCCGATCGCGCTCCATTCCGTCGCTTTGTCCCGGACGACTACCGCCCCCGATGATCAGTTGCAGGTTGTCCCGCTTCAGTTGCCCGACCGCGCGTACTGCGGTTTCAATCCCTTTTCGACGATCGAACCGTCCCACATACAGCACAATCTTGGCATCTGGATCAAGTCCCAACGCCTGACGAGCTTCTGCACGTGAAATTCTGCCAAATCGCTCAACATCTGTGCCACAAGGAATAATGTCAATGTTGCCATGCGTCGAAACGAGCGATCGCATATGTTCCTGTTCTTGCGGACTGGTCGCAACAATTCGCTCAGCCGTCTCTAAACACTGTTTCTCAGTTGCAAGTCGTGTCTTTGCAATCATCGGAATCGCAGAAATCGCTTGGTACTTTACGGCTCCTAACGAATGATACGTATGAATTTGCTTCGATCCTTGAAGCTTTTTCAATGTCATTCCCACCCAAGACGAGAGCCAATAATTAGTATGGACTAGAGGATACTGAAACCCAGACTCTGCTTGGAACTGCCGGAAGTTTTCGACAAATTCGGGCAAGTAACCGAATAGATCATCACGGGGAATGAATTCTTGAGGTCCAGCAATCAGGCGAATAGTACGGCAGTGCGGCGTGTGTTGCACAATCTCAGGCTGATCAACGGTCGATCGACGAGTGAACATATCCACTTGCCAGCCCTGACGCGAAAGCGCTTCGCCCACATGACGCACGTACACATTCTGCCCACCCGCTTCTTCTTTACCTATTTCGATCGCCGGATCGCCATGAACTGAAATTAATGCGATCCGGGGACGCTGACCTGAGATAGCCATAGTGCTGTTACCAAAACACGATAAATGAACGCTAAAAAATGTAAACTTTCATAACTCCTGTGTTTAAGAGTAGTAATAAACCTCCTAATTCTCATCCTTCACGAGTTGTAAATCGCCCACTAAAATTCACCATCTTTTTATCGCTGGATAGTAATAGAAGAAAAAATACTCCATCTATAGATAGATTTTTTGTAATAAAAAAAGGCAGGATATCCTGCCTGAGCATAGTAAATTCAAAATTCAACGGTTAGTACGATCGATTCAATACGTAGTCCGTCAGCTTGATCAAAGCCTGTCGTGAATCAGACGGCGGTAGCTCTGAGAGATAATCGATCGCAGATTTCGCGTGATGTGTCGCTAATGCTTTCGCTCTCTCAATTCCCTGACTATCTCTCACGAGTGCTAAAGCTTGTTCTAAATCATCTTCTTGAACAAATTCTCGATCGATCAACTCTTCTAGATAAGGCTTTTCTTCTAAGGCGTACAAAACTGGAGCCGTGAGATTTCCGCTCTTAAGATCAGAGCCAGCGGGCTTTCCAAGCCCTTCCGTCGAACTAGTAAAGTCGAAAATATCATCGACAATCTGAAACGCTAACCCCAAGTGTCGCCCGTATTGATAAAGCTTTTGTGCCTCGGCATCAGTCACATCGCTCAACAATGCAGCCGCTTTTGAGCTATTCGCAAGCAGCGATGCAGTTTTGTAATAACTCTTTTCTAGATAAGACTCGATCGTTAATCCGGTATCAAAACGAAGCAATCCTTGTTGAATCTCGCCCTCTGCGAAGTCCTTGATCACCTCAGACAAGAGTTTGATCACTTCAATATTTTCTAAATTTGCCAAGTACCAAGATGACTGAGCAAACAGAAAATCTCCCGCCAAAACTGCCACTTGAGTACTAAATCGGCTATGAACAGATGGAAGCCCTCGCCGCATCTCCGACTCGTCGATCACATCGTCATGCACCAGACTTGCGGTATGAATCATCTCGGTGATTTCAGCAAGGCGGCGATGGCGTTGAGTAATTTCTTGTCCTCGCATGGTGGCGCGAGCAACGAGTAGTACAATCGCGGGGCGAATGCGTTTTCCTCCGGCGCTAAAGAGATGCTCTGCGGCAGCGTAGAGAATGGGATGACGCGCCCCGATGAGGTTTTTAAGATTCTCGGAAAGTAAACGTAGATCCGCTTCTACCGGAGAAAAGAGGGATGTGGCTGAGGTCATGTAGTTGCCGACTCAGAAGCTATAGGTTAAGTTTTTTTACGGCTTGTGACCTTATTTTACTCATAAATCCGCAATTCTAGGGGACTAAAAATTCAGCGCTCTCAGTTTGCGTAATTTTAGGGTTGTCGATCGGTCTACTTAATTTTTATCAGTTAGAAAATATTTCTCAAAGCACGATAAAGTAGAGAGCGTTTATTCTAGTTTAGTTAATGACGCGCCAGCCCTTCGACGAATTTTCTAAACAATTATTTGAGACATTATACCAATTCTCTAAATTCCCGCTACAGATAGTGCTTCCAGAATAGATGCTCGTCCTGTGATAGACAAGATCG
>PSLO01000037.1:0-38813 GCA_040289665.1 Leptolyngbya sp. ERB_1_1
TATCGCTCAAAGCTCATCGAGTCGCACTGGTAGAACCAGTGGCTTACCCCAAAGATTCAGTTATACGATCGGCGATCAAGAAATTCCAGATCCAAAATCTGTGTTTGACTTTAAACCAGATTCTCCCGCTGCTCAAGAGTTTGATCGGCTAGCGATCGAAGTGCTACAAAAAATAGGAATGATGCCATGAGCTTAAACCCATCGTTAATTCCCGTTAAGAAGATCACGTCTAGCCAAGCTCGATCGACTTTTCCACCCGAAGTCATCGAGGAAGCAGCAAAAGCAATTCTCGGAGCAGAAGGAACGATTAATCCGATCGTGGTTCGTCAGCTTAGTTTTCAAGAGTTTGAAGTCATTGATGGACATCTCGAATACTACGCTGCGATACGTGCGAAAGAACTCGATCTAGCTGGAGGTGAAATGATTGATGCGATCGTGGTTCAACCTGAAAATGAAGCTGCGATTCTAGAGCAGATTAAGCTTCTTAGAACTCCAATTGAGACATCATCAGCGAAATCTCCACAAGAGACCTCTAGCACCGATTTCCGAATTACAAATTTGGAGAAATTTATTGAAAAGCAGTTCACTGAACTCAACCAAAAGCATCTTGAAGAGAAGAGAAGGATAGAGTCGCTTGTCCGAGAGATTAAAGACTATCTGCCAAAACCGCTCGAACCGCTTGTTTTCTTTAACACAGCATCGATTCAAGAGCTATATTCCCAATTTAAGCGAATTGGATTAGTTGGAAAGACTGCGGATAAAGTCATTTCAGCGATCGAATCCGAGCGCAAGAATGGCGAATTCACCTCACTTGCAGAAGTTAGGAAGCGAATCAAAGGACTGAGCGAAAAGCGGCTACTGAGTTTGTTGGAGGATATTTGATCGAACAACTCAGGGTTGAAGGATCACGGTTTCTTCCGAACACCGCTCAACTTCAACACCTCATCCATCGTCGAACAATAATTTTCCATGCCAAATGTGGCTGGACTAATCGGATTCTGATGCGTAAAGTGGCGGTACTTCAAAGCAAACCGATCCCACTCGCCCATCTGAATCCGAAATAAAACAATGATCACATCCGCCAACCACAACAGCGGAATTCCCAAAAGTGGCTTCACACCCATGTAATCACAGATTTCCTCGACCGCTTGATTCACTGTAATTTTCTCATTACCTAGCACTAAGCTCTTCTCAGAGGGCGGATGATCTACGAGATACCGCACCACCTGAGCAATGTCATGTCCGTGAATAAAGTGGAAGCTACCATCTGCGCGGAAAAAGCGAAACAGTTTTGCCCATTTCGCCACCTCTGGGATTCCTGCTGTTAAATGTGAATAAGGATAGCGTTCTCCCCCACCAATCACCAACGTTGGAAAAAGTTTGGTGATTTTTGGCGCGATCGCTAACTCTGCCAATTTCTCATAACAGTCATACTTCGATTTCAAATAATCATTACCAATTTCACGCGCTTCGGGTAACAGTTGATTTTGGCGATCGAGAATGCTGGCAGTCGAGAAATAAATCACTTGCTCAGTTCGATCAACATCCAGCATCGAGAGCAATTGCAAATTTCGCTGCACGTTGACTTCTTGAACACTTTCTCCGCCCCAAGCCGTTGCCGCTAAGATTGCACAATCGATCGTTTTCAAGAGTTCTCGATGCTGCTCAATCTCACACATATCCGACTGAATCACCGTAATGCCCGATCGAGCCGTGACATCAATCTTCAGCTTATTTGCATCCCGAACGAGCAAAAACAGTTCATGCTGAGTATCTTGAATGAGCGCTTCGACAAGATAGTGACCAATGCAACCACTTGCACCCGTCACGAAAATTCGCTTGGTCATTGAGGAAGTGAAGGATGAAGGATGAAAGACATAAGACGTGTGTGAAGAATCCCTATGAATTAACAGAATAAACGGTTCTGCTCAATTCTGATCCGCTAACTGCCTTTCATCCTCCAATCTTTATCAGCGACTGGTCGCTAAAAGCTGATCCGCTTGCTTTGCCGTTTCAAAGAAGTAAGCCGCATTTTCTTCTGGGGTATTGGGGAGAATACCGTGACCCAAGTTTAAAATATGACCTCGGTTGCCAGCTTTGTGGATCGTGTCGAGAATGCGATCGCGAATAAATTCCTTCGAGCCAAACAGCACGCCCGGATCAAGGTTACCCTGAACTTTCACGTCTTTTCCGAGTCTGGTACGGGCATCTGCCATATCAACCGTCCAATCGATCGTCAAAATGTCTGCTCCCGCTCTCGCCATCCGCTCTAAAAGTCCAGCACTTCCGGTTACTAGCAGAATTAACGGCGTATCGGGATGGACTTGTTTGATCTTGCGGAACACTTGCTGTTGATACGGTAACGCAAACGTATCGTAATCTTGTGGGCTAAGTTGTCCTGCCCAAGAATCAAACATTTGAACAACTTGCGCGCCGCAATCGATTTGATAACAGGCATAAGTCGCGATCGCATCTGCCAGTTTCGACAACAACTGATGCAAGATCGCGGGATCAGAAAACGCCATATTCTTGATGATCGAATAAGTTTTCGATCCTTTTCCTTCGACTGCGTAAGCTGCTAATGTCCAAGGCGCACCGACGAATCCGAGAACCGTTGCTTCATTTTTGACTTCTTCGCGCAGCGATTTCAGAATCGTTTTGATAAACGGCATCGTTTCTTCGGGAACCAGCGGATGCAGTCGATCGATTTGGGGTTGCGATCGAATCGGATCAGCAATAATCGGACCTTTGCCTTCAGCGATATCCATCTCGATTCCCAATCCGGGAAGCGGAGTCACAATATCGGAAAACAGAATCACTCCATCCGGTTTAAATGCACGCCACGGTTGTAGCGATACTTCGATCGCGACTTCTGGAATCTCAGATCGTTCACGAAACGACGGATAGCGATCGCGCAAATCTCGATAGGCTTTCATGTAGCGACCAGCCTGCCGCATCATCCAAACTGGGGGACGTTCCAATACCTCGCCCCGCGCTGCCCGTAACAAAAGTGGAAGTTGCGAAGAACCCGTCATGGAGAAGCCTCTTGATAAAACCTTTCGTTTTCTACGTTTCTTAGCCTATCACTGTCCGGGTTCTCGTTTCGCCGCAAACCCAATGAATGTAACGGTTTTGAAATATTCTATCTACCGAGAGGTGCTGTTCGTAATCACGGAATGGTTCTAAAAACAGAGACACTTCTCAAGCTTTAGTCGGATTAATTTATCGTTTGCAATTTCTATGCTCAAACCGTTGAAGCTTGAGTTCACATTAAATTTGAAAAGAGGGTAAAACAATGACTAAATTTGCTGCAAAATTGGCGATCGTTTCTGCTTTGGTTTTGGCTCCGATGTCGCTGCCTGCAATGAGCCAAACTGCTGCACCGGGAACCTCCGGTAGCGGAACCGCAACGACGACTCAAGACGCGGATTACCATCAAGAAGGACGCAACGGTTATTGGGGTTTGTTGGGCTTGCTCGGTTTGTTTGGTTTGATGGGACGCAAGAGCTGTCGCGATGAGTATTCGTCTACTGGAACCGCTTATCGTGATCCGGCAGATGTGACTGGAACCGGAACCCGCGATCGCTACTAAGCTGCGTTGGAAAAATTAATCTAGAAGCTAAACGGCATGGAAGCAAAACACCTTTCATGCCGTTTAGTGTGTTGATAAACTAGATTGAATCATTGTAGAGATTTCATTGAGCACATCCGACAGAGCTGGAGCCGACGAAGCAACAACATTCTCCTCGCTTCCTGAGTGTTTATGATGCGGATACGTAAGTAGATTCAGCTTTTTGTGATGTCCGGTGTTGTCGTAGCGGAAAATTAGCTGATTCTGAGCGCTCATGTATTGATGAGAATACATATCACGATCGACATCGGTTTCCACACTCACAAATTCTCCAACCATACGAGCGATCGTAGATAATTTTCTTCTATTTTGTCGCAATTATTGAGGTTCAATCATGTAAGCTTGCATCCCAAACTCCGACATAGATTCGATCGCGGTCGTTGCGCTCAATCACGCCTTTGAGGTTGCCTTGTTGAAACGTGTAGCGATCGCGCTGTCTTCGATAAACCTGTTTCAAGCCATCAATCACTTCTGGCGTTGCACGACTGCTCAACATTCCATTCACAGTCACTTGCAGCGTTAAATCATCAACCGATTGAGCAAAAGATGCTTCAGTTTGCCGAATTTCGTTGGTTGATCGATCGTAAAGGTAGCCAAGAGTAACGCGATCGGGCACAGCTTCATACAAAACGCTTCGAGTATTCTGCCAATAGCCCGGTTTTGTTTGTCCAGGTTCTCCGAGTGTCGCTCGAACTTCTTGTTCGGGTGTACCGACGGCAAAGCCGGGAATGCGGTTGGTCGATCGAGTGGCTTTCGGCATCTCTGGAGCAGGTAGAGACGGATCGACCGGAATTGGCTCGGGGGCAGGTGTGGTAGAAACAGTTGGTTTTGGACGGGGAGAAGGACTCTCAACAGGTGACGGGCTAGGGGAAGCAGACGGAGAAGGGGAAGGTGGAAGCGAAGGCAATGGACTCGGAGAATTCAGCGCGACCCCTGGATTCGGAGTTTGACGAGACTGGAGCCAGAGAATCCCGATCGCGACCCCGGTTAACGTTAATCCTGATAAAGCCGCAAGCAGCCAAATCACCCGCAATCCGGGCTTTGTCGTGACAGTCGGTTCGTGCTTTGGTGCAAAGACGATCGTTTCAGCAGTTGCAGCAGAAGCTTTAGGAGGTTGCGTCATCTGCAACGAGGGCAAATCCTGCGGCAAGAGTGATAACCATTCTTCAACGGTTGAGGGACGCGCGATCGCATTCATCGCCATGCCGCGCAGAATCGCTTGATTCACGCCTGGACTGATTGAGGATTCGAGTTCTCGCGGTTCGGGCATTCGTTCATGATCACGCAGAATCGATGCAGTTGGAACCGTTGCCGTAATCAATGCATATAGCGTTGCTGCTAAACCGTAAACATCGCTTGCGGGACTGCGCTTTTCTTGGGCAAAATATTGTTCGATCGGTGCGTATCCCACCGACATCATTTGTGTATGCGTCTGCGTTGAATTGGGTGTAAATTCTCGCGCGATCCCAAAGTCGATTAGAATTGCCTCTTGCGTTTTCTCATGCAAAATAATGTTTTGTGGTTTGATATCTCGATGCAGTAATCCGTTGCGGTGAACGACTTGCAGCGCTGAGCCAATTTGCCGAATATAATGAATCGCGATCGATTCCGGTAAAGGTCGATCCGGAAAAACAAGATCCTCAAGTGTCTTCCCTGGAATGTAATCCATCACCATATAAGCGCGATCGTCTTCGATGAAGAAGTCACTGACGCGCACAATATTGGGATGTACACAAGAAGCAAGACGACGAGCTTCATCTCGAAATTTGCGCTGAAGCTCAGCAAAGTTGCGCTCCGATCGCAAAGATTCATTCAGCGTTTTGATCACCACCGTTTGATCCAAAAAGTGATGAATGGCTCTATAAGTTACACCAAATCCGCCCTGACCAATTTCTTCTTGCAGGGTATATTTGCCGTTTGAGAGCGTTTTACCGATGAAGGAATCCATGCCTATGATTGAACCGCATTTCGAGGAAGAGTGCATCGGATTTGTGTGACGGTTTCCGCTGATCCGATCGGCATCTTCACGCATTCTAACCGACCGTTCATCAACTCTATTAAGCTCTGGTTCAGCAATAAACTAAATCCCAGCGAAGGCGGTTCTAAATCGGGGGGCGCTTCCATCTTGAGCAAATCGATCGCTTCTCGCCAAACCTCGAGCGGGCGTTCATCTTCGAGATCGAGATACACAAAATTCGGATCAGCGTGTGCGGAGAGTTTGAGAGAACCTTCTTGCATTGTAGTGATCGCACCACTGATCAAACTAGTGAGAACTTGCTCTAGCGATTTGCGATCGGCAATCACATCAAGATCTAGATCAGGTAATGCAAGATGAAATGGTAAATTGCGATTCTCAGCTAACAGATGTGTCAAACAAAAGACATTATCAAACACATCAGAAACGGATACAGTTTGTAATTCTAATTTACCCGTTCCGTATTCAACTTTAGAAACATGAATCACTTCATCAAGTAGCTTCACTAGTTTTAATGCAGACTCATTCGCTTGTGCAATGAATTCGCGTTCTTCTTCCGATGATTCACACAAATCCGCAAGAATAAGCTGATGTGCGCCGATTATGCCATTCAAGGGCGATCGCAGTTCGTGAGAAGTTCGCGCCAAAAATCCCGCTTTAAATTGACTCAGTTCGAGCAGAGATCGATACGCTAACTCCAAAGCTTGATTGGAATGAGACGGCTTAGTTTTTGGCGATCGCTTCGCCCACCAACCGCCAGCAAACCCAATTCCCAACCCACCAACTAACCAAACTAAATTCATCCAACTCATCGTTTCAGCTTGCAATAAGAAAAGTCTCTATCACTCTAAATGCTATGCTTCTGATAATGCTTGAGACTTCTCTAAAATTCGGATGAAAACGCTAACAATCCAGCTATCTCCCCAAGACAGTGCTTTTCTGGAAGCAGAAGCTCAACGCCGCTTACCTTGCTCTTGCCGAAATGCTTGATGCAGAACTGTGGACACTAGACAGCCCGCTTTATCGAAATGCGAGCGGACAAGGCTTTAAAGTTCGATTGCTCAGTGGAAATTTCTAAAAAACTCCCGTCAAGCTCTAAAACTTGGCGGGAGAATCTTCTTTAAGCAGTTTTACCAATCACGCCGTCAACCAGCCAGTTCATCGACTCAAGCTCGATCGCAGTCGCGCCGTAATCTTTACCCGCTGGAACCACTGTCTTTCCGGTGTTATCCTTCAGTCCGCCTTTGTAAATCACCAATGAGCCAGACTTCATTTTGTCTCTTGCCGCCTCAGCATCTTTTTTCGCTACCTCTGAAACCGCAGGACCAAACGCCGAAATTTTCACAAATCCGTCCTTATAACCCCCTCTGAGCAAATGCGGAATGCCCCCATTCATCAGCGTCTTGCCTTCTTGAATCATCTTGGCATAGTCGGTATACACCTTTGTCCAATCCCACTCTGCTCCGGTTAGATAGCCTTTCGGTGCGAGTGATGCCTGATTCGCGTGGTATCCGGACGTAAACACACCCCGCTTTTCTGCGGTTTCCATCACCACTTTGGGACTGTCCACATGGCAAGTAATCACATCTGCACCTTGATCGATCAGACTGTTTGTGGCTTCTGCCTCTTTAACTGGAAGCGACCAATCTCCTGTGAAAATCACTTGAGTTTTGATATCCGGCTTGATGCTGCGCGCGCCCAGCGTGAAGCTGTTGATGTTACGAAGCACTTGCGGAATCGGTTTTGCCGCAACGAAACCGAGTTTGCCTGATTTGCTCATGTGACCCGCAACAACACCCGCGACGTACTGCGCTTCGTCAATGTATCCAAAGTAGCTGCCCACGTTTTTAGGATGCTTGGCAGCATCATACATGGCACCACAGTGGAAGAACTGCACATCAGGATAGTCGTTTGCTACTTTCAGAATGTGCGGATCAAAATAGCCGAATGAGGTGGGAAACAAAACCGTTGCTTTATCTTGATCGATCATGTTCCGCATCGCTTCTTGGACTTCGGTGGTTTCAGGAACGCTTGCTTGATCAACCGTTTTGATGTTCAGGCTTTTCAAACCTTCTTTGCCTAAAAAATGCGCTTGATTATAACCAAAATCGTCTTTCGGTCCGACGTAGATGAATCCCATGACCAGTTCTTTTCCTGACGCAGAACTTGACACGGGACTTGCGCCTGTTGTAGAGCTTGAAGTGTTGTTTGCAGATGTACATCCTGTCCAGAGTTTTGAGGTTGCACCAAAGGCTCCGGTTGCCAGTAGACCCCGCACCACTTGACGGCGGGAAAGTCGCGAACTGCGGGGATCATTCTTACTCATCGCTGGTTCCTTTTTCGGATATTGATAAACTCGCGATCGATTGAAGTCTGTTTTCTTCGATCAAATTGTATTGTTGATCACAATGCCGATTTTAGAGCGCTGATTAGCTCGATCGAGTCCGTCACTGCACCAAAAACACCACCTTGCATTTTGACCATGTTGAGGGCTGCAAGATAGTTTCCATAATCGGTTGCGCCAGTGCAATCCGATAGCAACAAACATTCATAACCGCGATCGTTCGCATCTCTCATCGTGGTATGCACACAGACATCGGTTGTAATCCCCGTCAGAATCAAATTCTGAATTCCTTTACGTTTCAGGATCAGATCGAGATCGGTTGCATAAAATGATCCTTTTCCCGGTTTATCGATGATGACTTCTCCGGGCAAGGGTGCAAGTTCAGGAATGATTTCCCATCCTGCTTCACCTCGGATCAAAATCCGTCCACAAGGTCCGAGATCACCAATTCCCGCCCCGATTTGCTGCGATCGCCATCGCTTATTTTCTGGCAAATCAGATAAATCGGCGCGATGTCCTTCACGGGTGTGAAGAATCGTGTAATCCAGCGATCGCATCACTGCCAGAAGATTTTGGATTGGCTCGATCGGAGCGCGAGTCAGTGACAAGTCATACCCCATCTTGTCTACATATCCACCTTTACCGCAAAAGTCCGTTTGCATATCAATTACAATCAGTGCCGTATTTTCAGGACGCAAATCGCCATTAAACGGATAGGGATACGGCTCAGCCTTGACAAACATCAATCAGCCTCCCGTTACTGAAGTGGGAAGTTCTTCACCGCGATACGATCGAGTTGGTGCAGCAAATCCGCAAGACGTTCCATCCGTGTGAATTACCTCATCTTCCCAAGGTAAACGGTAACTGCCATTGACTAAATCTTGCATATACGTGTAAGGGCAATCTTGCGCTCCGCCTTTCACCGCTACATACCCCCGGTGTCCAAACTGATAGATATTATTTTCCACGCTCCAATGCTTGCGAGCTTCGCGCACTAGATCCGGGCGTAACTCCGCTGTGATAATCTCATCCGGTCGATGACTGCCCATCACCAAAGGCATTCCATCAAAATTCACAAACATTCCTTCACCCATCGAATCAAATGTGCCATCTGTCCCACACATACACACAGAGGCAGTGTACATCAGATTACAAAACGCATTCGTTTGATTTGTGACTTGCCAAGTATGCCGAATCGGGGCGGTATAGCCAGCGGTACGAATCATGATTTCTGCCCCTTTGTAAGCACATTCGCGTGCCATTTCGGGAAACATTCCGTCATGACAGATAATTAATGCGATCGTGCTTCCATTCGGACCTTCACATACTGGAATCCCTAGATTTCCAGGTTCCCAAGGTTCTACCGGAACCCAAGGATGCAGTTTGCGGTAATACAGCTTCAGTTCGCCTGTATCGTCGATAATGATGCCACTGTTGTAAGGATTGCCGTGGGGATTGTATTCCATAATCGAGAAGCATCCCCAAATCCGATGTTCTCGACAGGCGTTCTGAAACGCTTGGACTTCTTTCCCTTCTAATTGGCACATGATGTCTGGATTCGTATCCATCGACAATCCATGCAGCGAATATTCTGGAAACACAACCAGATCCATCGTGGGCATATTCCGCCGCGCTTTACCGACCATTTGACAAATACGATCGGTTTGGGCCGCAAGATCATCGGGTGTCACCACATTCGGAAGCTGTAGCTGCACCAGCCCTAAAACAACGCCGTTTGGAGCTTTGTTTAGTCCACCGAGTCCACTCATGATCCTGCCCTCAAGACTGTTTGTGTGTCAGCTTTATCACATTTTTTTGAGGGCGGTTCGTGCCTTACGATACGTTTAAATCAGTTCCTTTAAACGTTGAACAAACGCAGGCTTACCAAAAATTGCAAGGCTCTCTTGTCGTAACCACTTACCCTCACACCGTTGGTCTTCGCCTTTGAGCATTTCAATACAAGCGATCGCCACTTCATCCGGATCACGGTGAGGAACTTGCCAACCTAAACGCCCATCTTGCAAGGGTTCAGCCGAACCATCTGCATTTCCTGAAAGCACAGGTACACCACACGCCATTGCTTCTAGATAGACAATGCCAAATCCTTCTTGTGACGGCATTACGTAGACATCTGCAAGGCAATAATGCTTCGGTAAGTCCTCAGTCGCAACAAATCCTGCAAAAACGACGCGATCGCTTACTCCCAATTCTTCTGCAAGGCTTGCCAATCGCGGCTGATCGTCTCCCCGTCCAATCACCAAATATTTCACATCTGGGAAAGTTTGGAGAATCTGCGGCAAAGCGCGAATCGTTACATCTACGCCTTTATAAGGATCTCCTGACCACAGCCGTGCAACCGTCATCAAAACTCTACAGTTCTCAAGTTGATACTTCTGTCGCAGTTCTAAATCTTTTGCTTGAGATTGAAAGACTGTTCCATCAACAGCGCAGTAGAGGAAATCAAAACGATCGCGCTCAATTCCATTTGCCGCACAAGCGCGATCGCGCGAATATCGACTAATTGCCCAAATTCGATCGGCATTTTGCAATGCACGCTGTTTTCGACTCGGTAGCGGCTCCCAAACTTCCTTCCCATAAGTCAACACCGTGTAAGGAATTCCGAGCGGTTCACAAAGCCTTTGAATTAGTGGAGCAAGCAGAATATGACCGCAAAACACTCGCTGTGGACGATGCGTTAAGAGATGGGTGAGCAGCGCGATCGCTAACTTTGCTCGTCCAATCATTGGCGATTTCGCTTTGCAGTAGTGAAATCTTAATTGCGCTGATGCAAAAGGATTCTCGACAGCAGCATCCCGCAGCAGGAAAACATCGGCAACTGTATCAAGTTGCGAGTAGGCTTGCAGAATGTCTTTGACATAAGACTGGATTCCACCCTCGCAAGAGAAGATTTCAAGGAAAACAAAAACGTGATGAGTTAGCGGCATAAGCAGGAAAAAGGGCGAACCGCAGCCCGCCCAAAAGAGCATCAGATTACCCTCTCCTTTAATGCCCAAATTGATCGAGCGATCGCACAATCATAATTCTCAGAGCGCTTCTGAATCCGCGATCTAATCAGTGGGTCGAACCCGCTTCAGCATTTCCACCAAAATAATGTGCGCTTCTTTTGCATCTTTCAACGTGCGATCGAACGTCACCCGCACCGGAACCGTTTCTTCGTTCACCTGTGCGACAAGATCCATGCCTTTTGCATCGATCGATTTCATTTCGGCAGCAGTCGCATTATTCACCTTGCCAAAATATTGCGCGTAAACCAGTACCGCCTCGCCATGATCTTTATTCATATGGCTGCAAATGCGATCGCTAACAGCAGGCGAAAAAGCTTCACTGACGGACTCAGACATAAATTCTCTCCCATGCACTGATCCCGATGATATCGTAATCCGAAATCAGGAGAAATCCGTAGCGAGTTGGCTTATGTTGATTGATTTCCTGCTTTCGACAGATGAACCTGCCTTTCCGAATCTGGTTTCGTCTTGGATGTAGTTTTGTCCTAACAAGCGATGCAGCGAAAATCAGTCTGGTGTGTAGGAGTATTGCTAACCTGTGTCACGCTACTTATTCCCCAACGGAGTTTGTCAGCTCCCGTAACCGAACCCCTTCGAGAAGCGCAGCCCAACGCCCAACCAGTGAGACTGGAAATTCGCTTAAAACAGCGCCGCGTCAATGTCTACCAAGACGGTAAACAAGTGAAAAGCTACGCGATCGCAGTCGGTCGCCCTGGATGGGAAACCCCGATCGGCACTTACACGGTCAAGCAAAAAATTCGCAATCCAGCCTGGGTTCATCCTCTAAATGGCGAAAAGATTCCGGGGGGCGATCCTGAAAATCCATTAGGGCGATTCTGGATCGGATTTTGGACAGACGGGAAAAACTGGATCGGCTTTCATGGAACGCCAAATCCTGAATCCGTCGGCACTGCGGCTTCTCATGGCTGCATCCGAATGTACAACCATGATGTTGAAGAACTCTTTAACAAAGTCAGCCTAGGGACAGAAGTAGTCGTAAAAAATTGAACACAGTAGGAGATTGTGCCTACGGTTAAATCGAACCACAGGGAGAGACTGTTCGCGATCGACAATTTCTACACTGCACCTGTGGTGGTGAGTCCAAATTCGGATTCTCGCTTCCGCCCATTCGGTGAGTTTCACTCTGCCCAAAAGCGATAAAGCTGTAAATCATTAAGCAAAAGGGAGATACCGATGAACGGAAAGATCAAGAAATTAGCAGGAACGATCGGCATTGCAAGTTTTGGTTCTTTGCTCTCGCTGCCTGCAATGGCACAATCGCCCCTCAATCCGAATCCCAGCATTTTCAGCGAAGCACCTCATACCAGAACACTGGCTCAAGCAACGCCAAATCGCTCGATGCCGATGAGTACCCCATCGAGCACTACTCCCCGCAACTCAAGCCCATCGCTGTCAAAAGTCAATCCGAACCCCAGCATTTTTAACGAAGCACCCTACAATCGAGCTGCTTCGACTGAATCCTCAACAATGATGTCTCCAAGTAGCACAACTCCCAGCGGCTCGATGTCTCCTGGAAGCTCAATGACACCCGATAGCTCGACAAGCGGTACAACTTCGCAGCAGCCGACTTCACCTCGATCAAACCCTTCGACGGTTCCAACTGAAGCTAGCCCCAGCGAAGCAGGCAGCTCTTCTCAGAGTGCTCCTTCCGGCACGACTCAAACTCCTGGTCAAGCTACTCCAAGCCCAGAGACGACTAGCCCGACTTTACCCAGCAGGACACCTGCAGGATCTTCAGGAGATGTCGTCGTTCCGACCACACCCTCCGACTCGACTCAAACTTCACCCAGCAGCACACCAGGTACAACGACTCCTAGCTCATCAACGCCCTCGACTCAACCAAGCACGACGACTCCTGACTCGTCAACCCCTTCAACAACGACACCAGAATCTACGCCTTCCACTACAACTCCTTCCACTACAACCCCTTCCAGTACGGATGGCAGTGGAACCTCTGGCGGCGTTCGCGCACTTTGGTAGAGTGATGTGAACGGTAAAGAGGGGTGTTAAACGCATCCCTTTTTTTGTGGCTCAACTTAAATGTGTTGCCCACTGCTTGACGATTTCAGCAGAACCATACCATCGACCGATCGATCGAGGAGAATGACTCACCCCCTCATATGTAAGATTTTCTGCCCCTTCTAGGTGAGCCGCTTCGATCGGGGTAATGCCATCGCCCCAAGTATCACCGCGTCCTCCTGTAAGCTGATAGCTACTGTACGCCAGCCAGCTTCCCATCCGACGCGCTCCGAAAATCGACTTCCCCGCTACACACACATATTTCACTTGCGGATAGAATGCACCAGGATATGTGAAATTCACAAAGTTCAAATTCTTCAATGTCCAGCGTTCGTAGCTTGTTTGGGGTGTACCGAGTGTGACCAACGTTGAGACAAACTGATGGGCTTGCCAAACATAAGTTCGATCGCTCACCATACCATGCACGTCGTAAGCTTTCTCACCCAGATAAATCCGCGCAATCCAACCCCCTGCGGAATGTCCAACCAGATTAATTTTCTCTGTATTATAAGTTTGCCGAACTTGTTGAACCGTTCGATCGATTGCTTCCAAAATTGGCAGCACCGATCGCCCGCCTAATGTTGGAAGCCAATCCCGTTTCGTCAGAGGAACGGTCACTGCTGAAATTCCGAGGTCGATCAAGGTTTGCTGCATCTCGCGATAATCATTCGCACCTGCAAGATACCCCGGCAAAATCACAGTCGGCAACGCCATAAAGCAAAGAGTAGAAATAGTTCATGTAGGATCTTAAAGCATTTTATCGATCGAACTCTTCCCCCGTATGTCCTTAGCTCCTTGGCGTTCTGTTCTGGCTCGTGCCCTCCATCGCAATCGTTCACTACCTTATGCACGATATGTTCAGCTTGCAACTGTTCGATCGAATGGAAAACCTGCAAATCGCACGATCGTCTTTCGCGGATTTCTCGATGAGACGAATCAGCTTAAATTCGTTGTGGACGATCGCAGCGAGAAACTTCAGCAAATTGAGCATTGTCCTTGGGCAGAGGTCTGCTGGTATTTTCCCAATACACGCGAACAGTTTCGGATTGCAGGGAAACTCAGCTTAATCGATCGCGCTAGTCTCAGTGAACTGCTGCAAAAAGCGAGACAAACGGCATGGCAAGAATTGTCTGATAGTGCCAGAACTCAATTCGCTTGGGCGCATCCAGGACAGCCTCGCGCAGCGACTGAAACCTTTTCACCTCCAATGCCAAGCCAAGCTGATCCACTGCCTCAGTTTTGTCTGCTTTTACTTGATCCAACCGAGGTGGATCATCTAGAGCTACGAGGCGAACCCCAAAACCGCTATCAGTATCACCTGCATGGAGGAGATTGGACAGTGGAGGAAGTGAATCCTTAGCGAGGCGGAGTTGGTGGAGTTGCGGTTTGGAAATTAAACTCCATCTGCCGCACAACGCTACTGATCACACTAAATGTTTGAGTTGTTCCGATCGGAAAATTAGGGGAATCAGGTTCAACCACATACTGTCCAGGAAGCAAGCGGAGTCGAAACGCGCCTTGGTCGTCTGCGAAGGTGCGATAGACGCGATCGCGAGCAGCAGTGTAAATCTTGATGGGTCCAGCGTAAGGACGAGCGACACAACTCGTGGCGGGAGCCGTAAACGAACAAATCGGAGTAATAATCACTTTGCCTGCAATGCCGCTGAGCACCGATGCATCCGAATTTGGCATTGTGCGAATATCTGGAGTCGCAGGTAATGCAGGAAGGGGTGGGCGGACATCTCCCGGCATCGGTACTGGCTCGATCGGAATGCGACGAGTGGGAGGAGTGGGACGAGTGCGAGTTTTAGGAGCGAGTCCAGAGGGTACGGCAGGCACCCCAACCTGACTTGGCGCGGTGAATGGATCAGGTGCAGCAGGGACAAGCGGGGCAACAGGCACAGGAGCGATCGGAGCAACAAAAGGCACAGGGGTGACCGGAGCAGGCGCGGCAGGTGGCACTTGTGCCATTAGCCATTTTTCTCTCGCTGGCGTGATAACTGAAATCAATGCACTCGTTAGAACGATTCCAGAGACTCCGTAAATGGTCGCGCGCGACTTCGTTAAGCCAAACATTGCACATTTCCTAGCTGAGATATGGCTTACTTTCTAGCATAGAGCGATCGCTCTATGAACAAAATTCCGCTTTCTTGATGAAAGCTTCAAACGCGATCAAGGCAATAATTTGAGCTTCCAAGGTGTAGATTTAGCCATGAAAAAATGCCGCCTCTAAATCAAGTTAGAAGCGGCATCTGCAAATGGAATTATCGCTAATCTTTTTTCTTTTTCTTTGATCGACGGCGCTGCATCAGTGCTGCAAATCCAACTGCCGCGCTAGACCCCAGAATCGTAAACGGTTCGGGAATCGGTTCGCCACCGCCACCAGCACCGCCGCCGCCAGCGCCACCACCTCCGATCGAGGAAGAAGAATCACCACTGTCTCCGTTTCCACTGAGTCCGATCGCTAATCCTGCGATCGCGCCTGCACCGAGTAAAGCGGGGAGTAGGAATGAGCCACCACCAGCGGGTGCAGCAACAACGGGTGGAACCTGACCGACTGGAGTTCCTGGCGAGATGGGTGACACCACAGGCGGGGGTTCACCTTCCCCAACCGGACAGGCGGTGTCCCGAAGGCGCACGATAAAGTCGTCGTAGTCGCGGTCTTGAGCTGGACGATTGCGGACAATTCTCGACCCGGTATCGTCCCATCCGATTAGCATTCCTCCCGTTTGGCACAGGCTGTTAATGTTGCCTGTGAACTTGACGTGCTGCTCTGCGTCGGGATTCAAACGATCAGTGGAATACAAAATTCCAGTTGGTCGCCCGTTGAAAGAAGATTCTAAGTAAAAAACGTAATCGTTATTCGGTCGGAAATTGTACCGTCCGGCTGGCTGTGGTACGGCATTACCAGGAGTTCCTAAAAAATCTTCCTGTCTTCCAACACTGCTTCGTTTCATCGACGGCTTAAAAATCGATTCTGGATTATCTGACGGTTTTGTTTCAATTAAAAGGGGCGTTTTCTCTTTAGTAGTTAGATTGATCACCCCGAATGTTGATTGATAGGCACCATGAGACTCAACAAAATCGGTTTGTAAAGTTGTATCGCGATTGATCCGGATGCCTTCGTTTCCGATCGACATATCCGCAGCACGTACAGGGAGCACTAAGCTGCTGGTCAACCAACCAATAGAAAGCGTAAACGCGACCGTTGAAAAACGATGCTCACGCTGTAATTGTTTAAGGTTCTTCAATGGAGTACAGCGGAACAAAGGCTGTCTCCTCACACACTTCCTTGAAGTAGGACTTTCTTCTGGCACCATCTAAAGCTGACTCTACGAAAGGACTATAGTTAACGCCTTGGCGCATTCACTGCGACAACTGCCGCAAGCTCAATTTGCCAAGGGAGCTATGAGGAGCGCGATTTTACTTTCCGCTCAGTGTAAAAATCTTTATGCAAAAGTCGCATCGATCCTTCGGGGGATCAGAACGCTGGCGGGAGTTATGTCGCTGGCACTATACCGTCAAATCTGAGTAGCTAATTAGAACCACGCTGCCAAAATAGCAGAGCTAAAGTGCCGATATGTGGAACACTGCCTGAGAGCGATCGCTCTCCTTGCAGCTTCTTCATTTTACAATCGGTGCAAAACCTTGCAAGATACACTTGATCTTCCCACCCATGAAGACCCATGAAGAAGGTAGGAACCTACGCCTGTTGAATGACGATATCAACTTCAAAGCAATCCGGTTCCTGATAACCTAGACCCTTCCCTCGCGGCTTCCTTCTACACCCTGCTATTTTCCGCGCCTCGTAAAGTTCTAGTTACTCATTAAGTTAAAAGCGCTTCAGGTTCATCACATCTATCAAATGATAGGGATTGCCTCGCATTATCTAGGTTTCCTCACCTGCATGATATGAGCTTCGGACTAGAGGAGCGGATCGCACATGAGAGAATCCAAGTTTTTTAGCAATGATTCTCAAGCGCTCAAATTCATCAGGGTGCCAATATTTCTGCACTGGAAGATGCTCAAGCGACGGACGCATATACTGACCGATCGTGACGCGATCGCACTTCACGGCTCTTAAATCTTGTAGCGTTTCGATCACTTCCGCTTCAGTTTCTCCGTGTCCTAGCATCAAGCCAGATTTGGTTGGAATGGTTGGATCGAGGTCTTTAACGATTTGCAACACTCGTAGGGTGCGATCGTACTTTGCTCCGCGTCGTACCGGAGCCTGTAATCGTTTCACCGTCTCAATATTGTGGTTGTAGCAAGCAGGATTTTCAGCCACGATCATTGCAATTCGCTGCTGTTGTAATGCTTCGGGTGAAACGCCGTCTTGCCGTCCGCCCCAAAAATCCGGAGTTAACACTTCGATCTGAGTTTGCGGGTTTAACGATCGGATCTGCCGCATCGTTTCAGCAAACCATCCTGCTCCTTGATCTGCCAAATCATCACGCGCAACCGATGTTAATACTACGTATCGCAGTTCCAAGAGATGCACCGATTCAGCCACCTTTTGCGGCTCGTCTGCATCGAGCGGCATCGGTGCGTGTCCTTTATCGACTTGGCAGAACGCGCACGATCGCGTGCAAGTCGGACCCATGAGTAAAAACGTTGCCGTCTTTTGGGCGTAGCATTCACCTCGATTTGGACAGCGCCCTTCTTCACAAATCGTGTGAATCTGTCGCTGCTTGATGATTTGCTGCACGGTTGAAATCTCGCTGGCATTTCCGATCGAGCGGCGCAGCCAATCGGGCATGGCGGATACAAGTGCGCGACGCTCAGAAATTGCAGATCGATTCGTTTGGGATGACATAAACGAGGGAATGCTAAGGGTCAGTTCGATGAAGATGGTCGCAAGCCGGAAGCAGACAGTATGAAGTTTCTTTGCTTATCGCCATTATAAGGGGAGAGGCTGACTGGAGTTAAATGCTAAATCCGTGCGTATTTTGATAAATCGAGTAACATTTAGCACGGAAGAGCGCGATCGCGTTCATAAGTGTCGAAGGCATCGCGACGATCCTTTTTCCTGATGATTCGGTCAGAGGTACAGTGATGTTTCTGTCGCATCGTTTTCCGGCTCTAACTGATTCAATTGCGATTTTCCAGATCACCCTAAAGGAGTTCAGTTGTGGCAAGTCACAAAGTCATAGTTATCGATGATAGCGCCGTGATTCGGAACATGGTGCGAGATATGTTGCCGAAAGGTAATTTTGAAGTTTTGGAGGCGAAGGATGGTCTGCAAGGCATCAATTTGATTCGCCAAGAGCGTCCGACGTTGATTATGCTGGACTTCTTGCTTCCCCGGATGAGTGGTTGGGAGGTGTATCAGCAGATTCAAAGCACTGCCGAATTGCAAACGATTCCCTTGGTCCTGATGTCGGGGCGCAAGGAAGAAGTTGCAGAGAAGCTACAAGAGCCGTTTGAATATTTTGAGTTTGTGCAGAAGCCATTTGACCAAAAGGGCTTGATCGAGGCGATTAAAGCAGCGATGACAAAGGCGAAGCGTCGTCCTGCTGCGATTCCTTCAGCACCTGCGACTTCTGCTCCTGTTGCGACAAGTTCTGCGGATGCGTCTGAGATCGAAGCGTTGAATCAGAAGATTGCGAGGATGCAGGCTGAAATTGATGGGTTGAAGAAGCAAATGGGTCAGTTATTGACTTTCGTGAAACAGAAGTTGAAGTAAGAGGGTGTTTGAAAAGATAAAAATGTCAACTTGGTGAACGGTTTGTCTACGTTGCTATTCCGCCCCAGATTGAAAGGAATTGCATTCACGAGCGGGAGCGAGAGGCGAAAAACTCCTGAGAAAACGTTAGTTCTCTACTAATGTTTGCTTAGCTTTGATGCCAAATTCTTTCTAGCTGCTCTAGGCGCTTTGTACGATCGATATCCCGTTTGTCCTGAACCACGATCGCTGCAACTAACACGATTGGTAATCCAATAAAGATCAGCCCGAGTAATCCATTTGAAATCTGTTCGAGTTGGTCAGAATATTTTGTCTGAACATCTTCGTTTTGAGCACTCGCTGAGTGTTTTGTATTTTTAAGTGAAACGGTTTCTTGAGTTTCATCGATCGTACACATCAACCCTTGCGGATCTCTCGTACAAGTTAGATGTTGTACGTTCTGATCGGATTGAGCTGCCATTACATTCGGGCTTCCGAGTAAAGCAAAACTCAAAACCAGCGAGGGCAAATGTAATACACGCATCTCAATCCCTCCAAGATTCTGTATTAATGAATACTATTCTGACGGAAATCGGTGCATTATTCGCGTTGGCGATCGCGAATTGTCAACATTACATGACTTTATTCCACTGGCTTGTCCTTTCTACGCCATCCCAGTTTCACCACCTGACGGGCGCGGGCGATCGCGAGACAATCATTCGGTAAATCTTCGGTAATCGTTGAACCAGCGGCAGTCGTGACATCTTCTCCGATCGTGATTGGCGCAACCAGACAATTATTGGAGCCGATTTTCGTACGATCGCCGATGATGGTTGGATATTTCTTCACACCGTCATAATTGACTGTGATCGTTCCCGCTCCGACATTGACGCGATTACCGATCGTGGCGTTGCCTAAATATGACAAGTGAGCCGCGTTTGTTCGTTCACCGAGTTTTGAGTTTTTCAGTTCGACGAAGTTTCCGACTCGACAACCTTCACCAATCTCAACAGGTGCTCGAAGGTGGGAATACGGACCAATTTGAGCATTTGAGTGAATCACACTCCCCATCACCACGGAGAATAGAACCGTAACGTTTTCTCCAAGTTGGCTATTTTCGATCAAGCTTCCCGGACCAATTCGGCTTCCTGCTCGGATCACCGTCTTGCCGCGCAGATGAGTTTGTGGCTCGATCGTCACATCCGCTTCAAGTTCTACCGTATCGTCGATCGTCACACTCGCAGGATCGATGATCGTTACGCCTGCTTTCATCCAACGCTCGCGAATCCGGGTTTGCAAAATTGAGTAGGCTTCAGCGAGTTGAGCGCGATCGTTAATGCCTAAAATTTCTTGATAATGTGGCACATCGACCACTGTAACCGCGTCGAAATGATTTATGGCATCGGTGACGTAATACTCTTTCTGTTTATTATCTGGGGTCAGCTTGGGTAGCACTTGAATCAAGTCTTTCCAACGAAAACAGTAAGCTCCGGCATTGATGCGACGATTTTGTTTTTGCTCGATCGTGCAATCACGATCCTCAACAATCTCATTCAAAGCTTGACTTTCATCGCAAAATACTCGTCCGTAGCCGGTTGGGTCAGGCACTTGAGCCGCGAGCAGCGTTGCCGCATTCCCTTTTGCCCGATGCGTTTCTAATAACAAAGTCAGCGTTTCAGGGCGTAACAGTGGTAGATCGCCATTTAATACGATCAGATCGTCGTCAAAATCTTCGAGAAACGGAATTAGCTGCTGAATCGCGTGTCCAGTGCCTAACTGCTCAGTTTGCTCAACAAACTCGATCGCATCTGGATAATCGACCAACGACTCACGCACTAAGTCCGAACGATAGCCAACGACCACTAAGCGGCGCGACGGTGCGATCGCGCTTGTACTGCCTAAGACTCGTTCGATCAGCGATCGGCTACCCAAACGGTGTAACACCTTGGGTAACTCCGATTTCATCCGTGTTCCACGACCTGCTGCCAGAATTGCCACCGCTACCATACGTTTTTCATTTCTTAATAATACGAGAGGGAGTATACCGTGAGTCGGTTTCATCTTCATCTCTCAGTTTCATCTTCATCTCTCAACGGTCTTGCCCCGGAAAATTTTAATTTTTAATCAAACATAATAGTACAATTGACTCAGTTTTATTTTTGGCATCATGATTCTACTAAGAATTTGATTAGGAAAAATTGCAACTGAACGGAATGATTTAATCATTCACTTTAGCGTTTTCAAAGTTTTTACGAAAATTTAGGCATTGAATTAAAGTCTCGATCGAAGAGCGTTATGATCAAAACTCCCGGATACCCCATTCGTAATTTGTGATTGAGTCGTCTCAGATTGCCGTACCTTGATTGCGTTTTAGTCTGTTGCTCAATCGTGTCAATGTTAGATTACGAAACTCCGATCGATGAATTAGAGGAATAAGCATTGTGACGCATTCAGACTTTCTCGCTCAGTCCGATCCCGCTCTTGCTGAAATGCTGCAACAAGAACTGCAACGTCAGCGAGATCACCTTGAACTCATTGCCAGCGAAAACTTTACCTCTGCTGCGGTGATGCAAGCTCAAGGGTCAGTTTTGACCAACAAATATGCAGAAGGTTTGCCGACAAAACGCTATTACGGCGGTTGTGAGTTTATCGATCGAGTCGAGCAACTCGCGATTGATCGTGCCAAAGAACTGTTCGGAGCGGCACACGCAAATGTGCAACCCCACTCTGGCGCACAAGCAAACTTTGCGGTATTTCTATCGCTGCTTCAACCCGGTGACACGATCATGGGGATGGATTTGTCCCACGGTGGTCACTTAACTCACGGATCGCCTGTGAATGTCTCCGGTAAGTGGTTCAAAGTGCAGCACTACGGCGTGAATCAAACGACTGAGCGCTTAGACTTTGACCAAATTCGTGATCTTGCACTTCAGCATCGTCCGAAACTCTTGATTTGTGGCTACTCTGCTTATCCGCGCGTGATTGAGTTCGAGAAGTTTAGAGCGATCGCTGATGAAGTCGGAGCTTACTTATTAGCCGACATCGCTCATATTGCCGGATTAGTTGCAACCGGACATCATCCGAATCCAATTCCTTACTGTGATGTGGTAACGACTACAACGCACAAAACGCTACGGGGACCGAGAGGCGGCTTGATTCTCACTCGCGATGCTGAACTCGGTAAGCAGTTCGATAAAGCAGTCTTCCCAGGGAGCCAAGGCGGACCTTTAGAGCACGTCATCGCCGGAAAAGCAGCAGCATTCGGAGAAGCGCTGAAACCTGAGTTTAAAACGTATTCAGGTCAAGTGATCGAAAATGCAAAAGCGATGGCATCTCAGCTTCAGAATCGCGGCTTTAAACTGGTTTCAGATGGTACAGACAATCATTTGATGCTGGTTGATTTGCGATCGATCAACATGACCGGAAAAGTTGCAGATCAACTCGTCAGCGGCGTGAACATCACCGCGAATAAGAACACAGTTCCGTTTGATCCGGCATCTCCGTTTGTCACGAGCGGTCTTAGACTCGGATCGCCTGCGATGACCACACGCGGAATGGGTGCAGCAGAATTTACGGAAATTGCAAACATCATTGCCGATCGCTTACTCAATCCTGAAGATGAAAGTGTGGCTCAAGATTGTCGTCGTCGGGTTGCAGCGTTGTGCGATCGCTTCCCGCTTTACCCGCATCTGAGTGCCCAAGTTCCAGCACTAGTGTAAAGGAGTGCAATTCTCCTGATCCAACTCGAAACAAGCGAATAACCTTACGAGGCATCCCGAAACGGATGCCTTTGTTTTTGGAATTACAGACAACTAACTTTGGACAGATGACGATCGTCCTAATAAATTTGTGAATGAAACAGAAAATATGGTTCATAATTCTTTGCTGAGGATTCTCGAATCTGTAGTACACTCTGCCTGAAGCTTTTGTCCTTCCTATCTGCGATTTCTAATGCCGTTTCTTGCCGCATTTCTGATTTCATTCCTGGTTGTTCTCATCGCAACCCCGATCATCAACCGTCTTGGTAAGCGCGTAGGATTGGTGGATAAACCAAATCACCGCAAAGTTCATAAGCGCCCAATGGTTCGATTAGGGGGCGTGGCGATGTTTATGGGTGTGGTGGTTGCTTTGCTGATCGTTTGGTGGGCAGGCGGATTTGGACTGCTCAAACCGGGAAAAGAATCGGAAGTCTGGGGAGTCGCGATCGGCGGAATTGCCTTTTTCCTGATTGGACTCGCAGACGATTTATTTAACCTTTCCCCCAGGACTCGGCTAGTTTTGCAAACTGTGGTTGCGGGGTTAGCTTGGCAGGCGGGCGTTCAAATCGACTTTTTGACCAACCCGATCGCGGGATTATTTTCACTGCCAGAATGGGCAAGTTTGCCAATTACGGTGATTTGGCTAGTTGGCATGGCGAACGCGATCAACTGGATTGATGGACTCGATGGATTAGCAGCGGGTGTTTCGGGAATTGCTGCCTTTGTCATGTTCTGGACTTGCCTGTTTATGCAGCAACCCCAAGCCGCGTTATTTGCAGCAGCACTCGCGGGGGCAACCTTTGGATTTTTGCGCTACAACTTCAATCCAGCGCAAATCTTTATGGGTGATGGCGGTGCGTATTTTATCGGGTTCACACTCGCTGGTGTGGGCGTAATTGGGCTGGTGAAAAGCGTGACGACGGTTGCAGTTTTATTGCCTTACGTGATTTTGGCGGTTCCGATTTTGGATATGTCAGCGGTGATTCTCGATCGCTTACGTCGCGGAAAATCCCCGTTTGTTGCGGATAAACGCCACTTGCATCACCGCTTGCTCAAAGCTGGACTCTCACAACGTTTAGCGGTGCTGTTTATCTATTCGCTGACGCTGTGGGCGGGAAGTTTGGCGATGGCAGTGTCGGGAATGCCGAGCGGAGTGGGATATGCGATCGCCGCTACAATCATCTTGAGTGTAACCAGTTGGCAAGTGTGGCGGACAGCAAGATGAATGCGGAAATCATTAGCGTTGGGACTGAACTTCTATTAGGCAATATTCTCAACTCGAATGCTCAATTTCTCGCGCAACAGTTTGCCGAACTTGGAATTCCTCATTATTTCGAGACGGTTGTGGGGGATAATCCCGATCGTTTAAAGCAAGCAATCCAAATTGCCAGCGATCGCGCGAATTTGATTGTTTTCACAGGCGGATTAGGTCCGACCCCGGATGATTTGACGACTGAAACGATCGCAGATTTCTTCGCCACCCCTTTGATTGAAAGAGCCGAAATCGTTGAAGATATCGCCACAAAGTTTGCTCAGCGCGGTCGCAAAATGACCGACAATAACCGCAAGCAAGCCCTCATTCCCGAAGGTGCAGAAATTTTGTACAACTCGATCGGGAGCGCTCCCGGCATGATTTGGCAACCGCGTCCGAATCTAACAATCCTCACCTTTCCAGGGGTTCCGACTGAGATGAAACAGATGTGGCATGAAGTTGCCGTTCCGTATCTCAAAAAGCAAGGGTGGGGAAAAGAAATCATTGTCAGTCGCATCTTGCGCTTCTGGGGAACTTCAGAATCTGCCCTAGCTGAAAAGGTTGAAACCTTCTTCGACCTGCAAAATCCAACTGTTGCACCCTACGCAAACTATGGAGAAGTCAAGTTACGCATTTCAGCGAAATCAACTTCAGCGCAAGCTGCTCAGGCTTTGATTGCGCCTGTAGAACAGCAACTTCGAGCGATCGCAGGAACCGACTGTTATGGAGCCGATGAGGATTCACTTGCCTCGGTGGTGGGAGACCTTCTAAAAGAGCGCAATTCTACTTTGAGCGTAGCAGAATCCTGTACGGGTGGCGGTTTGGGTCAAATGCTAACGCGCGTTTCTGGAAGTTCAGCGTACTTCTGGGGCGGAATCATTTCCTATGACAATTCTGTGAAAGAGAATCTTTTGGGCGTTGATCCAAACGCGATCGCAACTCAAGGAGCCGTGAGCGCGATCGTCGCAGAACAAATGGCAATGGGGGTACGATCGAGACTCAACACGACTTGGGGCATCAGTATCACAGGCGTTGCTGGTCCCGGCGGCGGCACAGACGAAAAGCCAGTTGGATTGGTCTATGTTGGGTTAGCGAATGCGGAAGGTGCGGTGAGTCAGCAATATCGATTTGGCGATCGGGGACGAGATTGGATTCGTCAAGTGAGTGCTTGCAGTGCCCTCGACCAGCTTCGTCGGAGATTATTAAGCAAGGCTTAAGTTTTGTCGCTTGATTTTAATCTATCTTTCGGTATGATGAATAAATACCGACTCCCCGCCTTGGGGATCATTGGTTTTCAAGAAGCTCGCTGCTAAAATCAGAATGTAATTTGATTAATCCGATCCGATTACTGGTTATTTCTGGATTTAGTAAAGTTTAGACCCTATCAAAGGAGCCGTCTGACCGATGGATTACATTGAAAAGGTATTGGAAAAGCTCAAAGAATGGGCACGGCGCGTCATCGAGACTCTGTTGGGTCCTGAAGAAGAGCCAGAAGCGGAACTCATTCCGATCCCGGTTCGCGATCGTCACCGTTAGTTTTAATCTGCGATAGTCCTAATTCACGATCTGCGGGGCAAGTAGGTTGAGCAGTATCTTGGTTCTCCACGGACCAAACCTTAATCTCTTAGGTAAACGAGAGCCTGGAGTTTACGGTCTGATTACGTTGGAAGAAATTAATCAGCGGCTCAAACAAGAAGCTCGACTGCTACAGGTTGAAATTGCTGTGCTGCAATCAAATCACGAGGGTGTGCTAATTGATGCGATTCAAGCTGCCCTTAACGAACACCAGGGAATTTTGATTAATCCGGGTGCGTACACGCATACCAGTGTGGCAATTCGGGATGCGATCGCGGCGGTCAATCTCCCGACGGTTGAGGTACATCTTAGCAATATTCACAAGCGAGAAGAATTTCGGCATCATTCATACATTGCGCCTGTTGCAATCGGACAAATTTGCGGATTTGGAGCCGAGAGCTATCGTTTAGGGCTGCACGCGCTTGTACACTATTTGAGGCAAGATTAAGTCGTGACTCTATGGAAGGTGCGGTACAGTTGGCGGTCAATGGTACGTTGATGCGGGGCTTAGAACTGAATCAGAATTTATTGGCGATCGATGCCAAATTTCTCTGTGAAGCTCAGACAGAACCGAAATATCGGATTTGGTCAATTGGAGATCGACATCCCGCCATGCTGAAAGTGAAAACAGGGGGAGTCGCGATCGCGGTTGAAGTGTGGGCGGTTCCAGCGAGTGGATTAGCCACTCTTTTGATGCAAGAACCGCCTGGATTAAGTATTGGAAAAGTTCGACTGGCAGACGGTGCAGAGGTTTTAGGTGTACTGGGTGAGCCGTTTCTGTGCGAAGGGCAGGTCGAAATTACTCAATATGGTGGCTGGAGAGCTTATATCGAGAGCAAATAAATGGATAACGCAAGCGAGTTTGTCGAAGTCATGTCTGAGGTTGTCGCTTTGCCGATTCCGGTAGAGTATCACGAAAACGTTGTAGCAAACATTGAACGCATTCACACGATCGCGCAGTTGGTTCTAGAATTTCCCTTGTCTGAAGAAATCGAAGCCGCTCCGGTATTTGAACCATGACCATTCCTGATGCTACCCAAACCGCGATCGCGATCCGAAATCAAGAAGTTTCAGCCAAATCAGTCACAGCAGCAACCCTAGCTCGAATTGCAGAGCAGAACCAGACTCACAACTGTTTTACCACCGTTTTATCAGAGTCGGCGTTAGAGGATGCCGATCGAATTGATCAAAAGATCGCCGCAGGTGAAGATCCGGGTGCATTAGCGGGCGTTCCTTTTGCGGTGAAAGATTTGTTTGATATTGCTGGAATTCCGACTTTAGCAGGCTCTAAAATCAATGCCGAGAAACCGCCTGCAACCCAAGATGCCACACTGATTACACGCCTCAAACAAGCAGGAGCCATCTTAGTCGGGGCGCTCAATATGGATGAATTTGCCTACGGCTTCACCACTGAGAACGCGCATTATGGAGCTAGTCGCAATCCACACGACCTCGATCGCACTGCAGGCGGGTCATCAGGCGGATCGGCTGCCGCGATCGCCGCAGGATTGGTTCCGTTTAGCTTAGGTTCTGATACGAATGGCTCAATCCGTGTCCCGTCTTCGTTTTGCGGCATATTTGGCTTGAAACCAACCTATGGAAGATTATCGCGCTCAGGTGCATACCCATTCGTTGGCAGCTTAGATCATGTGGGTCCGTTTGCTCGATCGACGCGCGACATTGCCTTACTGTTTGACCTGATGCAGGGATACGATCTGAATGATCCAGTTTGTACAGCCCGAGCGCCAGAATTCTGCTCGTCGGAACTTTCCAAGGGCAGTGAGGGATTGAGAATTGCGGTCGCGGATGGCTATTTTGCAAAAGGGGCTGATCCAGAAGTATTCGCCGCGCTCGAACAAGTCGCACAAGCTTTAGGCGTGACTCAACGTGTGTTTTTACCCGAAGCACATCGGGCACGAGCCGCCGCATTTATCATCACCGCCATCGAAGGCGCAAATCTGCATTTCGAGGAGTTACGCACCCGACCGCAAGATTTTGATCCGGCAACGCGCGATCGACTCTTAGCAGGCGCATTAATGCCGGGACACTGGTACTTACAGGCGCAACGATTTCGACAGTGGTTTCGCGATCGAGTGCGTGAAGTGTTTCAGCAAGTCGATGTAATTTTGGCTCCATCTACGCCTTGTGTTGCGCCTCGGATCGGACAGCAAATGATGACGTTAGATGGACGAGAAATGTTAGTGCGTCCCAATTTGGGCGTATTTACACAGCCGCTGTCGTTTATTGGATTGCCGATTATTTCGGTTCCAGTGAAGCGATCGGGACAACTGCCACTAGGCGTACAGGTGATTGCGACTCCGTATCAAGAAGCGATCGTGTTGCGGGTTGCAGCGGAATTAGAAGCAAAGGGAATCGTTGCGGCTCCGGTGGTCGATTGCACTTGATGTAAACTCTTTCAACAATGTTGAGCAGAGAATTCAGTGAGCAGGTATCTATGGATCTGTGAATTGTTTCGATTTAGCAAGATTCAGGAGAAAAACGTTGCTTTACTCAACACTACTTGCCATTACTCCCCGGACGATCGAATGGTCGCCAGCGGTCGGTTTAACCATGACGCTTTGCTGCTTATTTTCGGTTGCGATCGGGCGCTTTGCCATTAAAAAACGTGGAGTCGGACCCAAGTTACCGCTAGAATCTCCCGCCTTGTTTGAAGGTTTTGGAGTGCCTGAACTGCTTGGAACCATGAGCTTTGGTCACGTTCTTGGTGCGGGTGTCATTCTCGGACTAAGTAACGCTGGCGTTCTGTAGGAGAACTTACCGTGTACGTACAAGAATGTTGTGTGTACACGGTTTATACACCCTGCGGCACTTCGTTCCAAATCGAAGTCGTTTGTCTCAAACTTAGGTGTGTGCCATTTCCCAAAATCAGGTGATCCAGAATTGGAATGCCGAGAAACCGAGCGCCTTCGAGCAGTTGATGAGTGAGTGTAATATCTTCGGCACTCGGTTCAGTGTTTCCTGAAGGATGATTATGCGCCACGATCGCTCTTGTTCCCCCCTGACGAATCACTTCTCGAAAAATCTCGCGCGGGTGTGCCAGCGTCTCGGTCGCAGTTCCGATCGTAATTACCTGCGTTGCAATTAACCGATTTTTTACATCTAAAATCAGAACCGCAAATCGCTCGGTCGATTGCCACATCAATTCGTGGCTCAGAGCAGCGGCGGCAACGTTCGGATCATCGATAACAGTCCTCTCTGGTGGACGGGATTGATACACTCGTTTGCCAAGCTCGATCGCTGCGAGAATTGTCGTCGCTTTTGCCGTTCCCACACCCCGAACTTTCGTGAGTTCCTGAATGTTGACTTCTCGCAATGCACTCATCGGATCGCGCTGATGCTGACTCAACTCTTGTAAAATATGCTGCCCCAATCCAACCGCTGAAAGCTTTCCTGATCCAGTACTGAGCAGAATGGCTAAGAGTTCTGCGGTAGAGAGCGTTTTTGCACCCTGAGCGATCAATCGTTCGCGGGGACGTTCGCTTTCGGGCAAATCAGCGATACGGAGCGAATAAGTCATAAAGCAGCGAAATTATCTTGGTTTCTCCATTAATCCCTTCTAGCAAATGCAACGCGACAGCCCAGAACGCGCGATAATTGCCTCAGACAAAGTGCCGAATTTGGTGTGACGAAGTGGGTATGTGGAACGCAAGATTAATCTCTGGGGTGGTGTGGGGAAGTGTCGCGATCGTCGCGTGTTGTCAATCGGCAAATGCAGTTCGATCGCAAGACTATACTCCTGCACAATTTATTTCTGTTCTGAATGGATTGGGCTATGCTGTGCCCTTGGATGCTTCGATCACTGATCCGCGTGTCCAGCAAGCGATTCGAGATTTTCAAACTCAGTTTCGCTTACCTGTGGATGGAACGCTAAATATTCCAACGCAAGATCGAGCAGCGGACATTGTACGATCGCTGCAATCTGCCTTAAATCGCTTTGTGAAACCATCTCCTCAACTCCCCGTTACTCAGTTTTACGGCAGGCAAACTGAAGCAGCGGTGAGACAATTTCAGCAACAAAATCGTCTCCCTGAAACGGGGATTGCAACGCTCGAAACTCAACAGCGATTGACCAATCTTCTCACGGATGCAGAACCTCGATCGACTCCTGCAAATCCTCCTGCACAATCGAATCCCCCGATACGAGCTAATCCCTCTGCCCGATCTGAGTTGAGCATTTACACCGAACCTGAGATCAAGGCGATTTTGACAGGCTTGGGCTATGACATCAATCCGCAAGCGCCTTTAAGCGATCCATCCACGGTAAGTGCAATTCGATCACTTCAGCAGAACTATGGGCTTTCTGTAACGGGTGCGATCGATCGTGCAACTGAAGACAAGTTTTCTAGCGTGATGCGAAATCTGCGGAACAATCTGAGGTTGCTGTTGAAAAGCGATTTTGCGATCGCACAGTACTATGATGCTGCCACTCAAGCCGCTGTTCGGCAATTTCAGTCCCGCTACGGTTTACGGGTGAATGGAATTGCAAATTTAGCAGTCCGCCAACGAATTGATGCAGAAGCACGCAAGCTTCCAAAAGGCTAATTACAAACTCTCTAAATATTCCAGCAAATCCGACATTTCTTGGGGGCTAGGCTGGAATTTGGGCATCGGCGGCGTTTGTCCGCTGATCACCTGCTCGATCAGGCGAACGCGCGACTTCCGATTAGACACATTTTTCAAGCTCGGTCCCACTTTGCCGTCTGCCATAATGCCATGACAGCCTGCACAGTTGATTTGAAAAATCGCATGACCTTGAACTGGATCTCCTGGCAGTGTCAGAACTTGTTGTACATAAGGATCAGCGCGATGAAATGGATTTACAGCCAAAATCGACAACACGATCGAGAAACAGACTACAAGCACGATCGCGAGGAATTTTTGGGACGACCCTTCAGATTTGACAAGCTGCTGGTTCAAAAGAAGATCTTATGTATGAAAGGACTGTAAAATTTGTTCACTCATATACTAAACAGACTTTAACAAATTTCGGGAACTCCTGCCGAAGCAAATTCTTTAATCTTGCCAAAAAAATCTCGCAATTCGTTGCATCGTCAGCCTTGTTTGGTTCTGAGCGGACAAGAACGGCTAAGATATTAGATAACGATACCTTCATGATTTAAGTATCAAAATCTTACAAACCAAGGAGATTCAGACATGGTCGAGCCAATTCTGCTGGGCATCGTATTGGGACTGGTGCCCGTTACCTTAGCAGGTCTGTTTGTTGCCGCTTATACCCAATACCGTCGTGGAAATCAACTGAACCTCTAATTTGCTTGCTATTGTTGCAAATTGCCTCAGAAAGTTCTTTCTGGGGCAATTTTTTTCTAAATAGTGATGATGTTGTCATACAAATGACAAACGGGATGAGTAGATTTGCAGGAAAGTAGTTGTAATTGTTTAGAGGAGTGATCTCAAATGGTGGATTTATCGCTCAGATCCCTGATTGTAGAGGCGCTTCATACGGTGTATCACAATGCGGATTGGATGGGCTGGAACTTGTTCCTTGCGATCGTTCCACTGGTGCTGAGCATGTTCCTATTTCGCCGTTTGCAGATTGGAAACTCGACCGTGACTGTGCCGCAAATGGCGATCGAGCAACGCCATCGCTCTTTACTCTGGTGGTTTGGTGTTGTGGTGTTCGTTGCCTTTCTACCGAATGCACCCTACATTCTCACAGATATTATTCACTTTGTTGAGTGGGTGCAACGTGGTGCATCGGTTTGGACGGTAACGCTAATTTATGTTCCGCTCTTCGTTCTATTTCTCTTAGCTGGATTTGAAGCATACGCGATGTCGTTGTTGAATGTGGGGTATTACCTGAAGCAGCGGGGGCTAAGACGATACATTTTTGCAATGGAACTATCGCTTCATGCCCTAAGCGCGATCGGAATCTATTTGGGTCGATTTCTGCGCTTCAACAGTTGGAACATTCTGACGCATTGGAATGATGTGGCGAACAGTGTAGTTGAGGCGGTGCTGGCAAAAGAACCAATGATGACGATCGCGCTAACATTCATCATTCTGACGGTGCTTTATGCGCTGATGAAGCCTGTTCATCTAGCGCTGTCCAACTACTGGAAATTTCGTCCGAAACGAGACCAACAAAATTTCGTAATGCCAAACTCCTGATGCGTAGTTAAATGCAGTAATGGATTACTGCGATGATGAGCATTCGGGCGGTCGCTTTGGTGGGTTTGGGAGTGTTGGGTCTTGTGGCGTTGCCAGTTCAAGCGGAGGAAGTGACAAAGACAGCACAGCAAGGAAGTGTGAAAGCTGAACTGTCGTATGAGAAAGTCTCAAGCGATGGCATTTCACAGACGAGAAATGTGCGATTGAAAATTTATAGAACGGGACAATCGGTATTCAATCGATCCCCAAGCGTGAACGAGTACGATCGCCCAATGATTGAGCTTCTCGGAAATGAGAAAGACGATCGTGGTTTTCTCGTTCGCGATCTCAATGGTGACAAAGATCCAGAAGTGATCGCAGATATGTTCACAGGTGGAGCGCATTGCTGTCGATATTCGCTGATTTATCACTACGATCGCGATCAGCAACAGTATATTGAGTCCCGTGCAGATTGGGGGGATTTGGGCTATCGACTGCGGGATTTCGATCGTGATGGCAAAACTGAGTTTTATAGTGCTGACGATCGCTTCGCCTACGCATTTACAAGCTATGCTGCTTCAGCGTTTCCAATCCAAATTCTGCGGTTTGAGAATGGAAAAATGGTCGATGTCACGCGGCAATATCCGAAGCAGGTTTATAGCGATGCTTATCAACTGTGGCAGCATTATCAGGAAGTGAAAGCTAAAGAAGACGCAGAGGTAAAGGGTGTTTTGGCGGCGTATTTGGCAGATAAATACCTGCTCGGTCAGCAAGAGAATGGATGGAAGCAGTTGGAAAGCGTTTATCAGGAAAGCGATCGAGAAGACTTCTTTGCCAAGCTACGGAAATTCCTCAAAGATGCGAACTACGCACAGTAGAATTTTGAAAACGCAGTAAACGAGTTCGAGTACCCTATCAATACCAAAAAGCTCTCCTGGAATTCCAAGAGAGCTTTCAAAGTTGCCCACGCTTTCAATTTAGTAAGCGTCTTGCAGTTCAAAGAAGTCGTGAGAGATGTAATCCTTCCGCAGTGGATACCCCACCCAGTCTTCCGGCATCAGCAATCGCTTCAGGTTTGGGTGTCCTTCGTAGACAATCCCATACATATCAAACGTTTCCCGCTCCTGCCAGTCCGCACCTTTCCAAATCCAGAACACCGAAGGCACTCTCGGATCTTCACGCGGCAAAAAGACCTTCAATCGAACTTCATCCGGCTTATCTGCATTGTCGGACACTTTGATCAGGTGATAAAAGCTCACTAACTGATCACCAGGACCTGTATCATAACCGCCTTGGCACTGAAGGCAATTAAAGCCATTCGCATACAGGGCAGTGGAAAACGGAATGAGCAATTCAGGTTCAACTTTGATGATTTCGACTCCACTGGCATCAAGTCCCATGAACTCGTGATCAAAGCCGTTTTGAGTCAGCCACTTGGAAGTTTTGCCCGCTTCAACGATCGGGGATTCTGTCGCTTGTTTTTCTTCAGCCACGATCGACTTTCTCCTTTTCTGCTTCCAAAACCGCTGGCACTTCTAGACCCATCGCTTCTGCCAATTCACGCGGCGGCGCAATTCGGCTATCCGCTTGCAGATATTTGCCATCGTGAATGAGCGTTGCAGGCTTCATGCTATGAGTCGTGCTGTAGTAGCGATGAACTTGCCGCGTTTCGCCTCGTTCTTGAATCGATTCGTTTGAGATCTTCTTGCGAAGTTTGATAATCGCATCGACGATCGCTTCGGGTCGCGGTGGGCATCCCGGCAAATAAATATCCACGGGGATCAGTTTGTCTACACCTCGAACCGCAGTCGGAGAGTCAACACTGAACATTCCGCCTGTGATTGTGCAGGCACCCATCGCGATGACGTACTTCGGTTCGGGCATTTGCTCGTAGAGACGCACCAACGCTGGAGCCATCTTCATCGTGATTGTGCCTGCTGTGATGATTAGATCAGCTTGGCGTGGAGTTGATCGCGGAACGAGTCCAAAGCGATCGAAGTCAAACCGCGAACCAATCAAAGCTGCAAACTCGATAAAACAGCAAGCCGTTCCAAACAAAAGGGGCCACAAGCTCGACAGTCGCGCCCAGTTGTACAAATCGTCTACTGTCGTCAAAATGACGTTTTCGGATAATTCTTGCGTCACACCCGGACGCTCAATGGGATTAATAATCGACCCGCTCTCAAGCGCAGTCGCTTCTGGATTCATGACCATTCCAATGCTCCTTTCCGCCAAGCGTAGACCAGACCGACAATTAGAATTCCGATAAAGATCAAGGCTTCAATAAACGCCAACAATCCGAGGCGATTGAAAGCGACTGCCCAAGGGTACAGAAACACCGTTTCTACATCAAAAATCACGAAGACTAACGCGAACATATAGTAACGGATATTGAACTGAATCCATGCACCCCCGATCGGTTCCATCCCCGATTCGTATGTGGTACGGCGTTCAGGTCCTCGACGGCTAGGGCGAACTAGCTTAGAAGCCAGAAGAGCCAGAACCGGAACCAAACTGCAAATCAGCAGGAAGCCTAATAGATACTCATAGCCGCTTAGGACATACACAGGTATTCGCCGCCTCTCGTTCTACAAAATGGACTGGTTTACGTCGCTTCACACTTTCATTATTATAGTGTGCTGCACTTTATCATGGTGCGCTGAAATACTTACCAAATCAAGAACTTCAACCCGATCGCTTCCGTATCGAAGCCATCAACTGAAGTCTATCGAAGTTTCAACGAGTTCTGAAAAAAGTATATGTCGATCGCGAAAATTATTCGACGTGCGGTTTCGACGATCGATGTTTGAGAAGGATCTCATAATGTCATAATAATTAACGAACACTTTAAGGTTTGGGTCACTCCCTGACGTTTTGCCATGAGTACCGAAGCTGCTGATTCCCAAGAAAATGCGGTAGAGACTGAGGTTAAGCCTGTTGATCCGAAAGACCTCGATCGTCATGAGTGTGCTGCTTGTGGGTACACCTATGAGCCAACCAAAGGCGACGATCGAAATGGAATTCCACCTGGAGTGGCGTTTGAAGATTTGCCGCTGACCTGGAAGTGTCCGGTCTGCGGTGTGCCGAAAAAGCGCTTTCAAAATGTAGGACCGTTGAATGCGCCATCTGGATTTAAGCAGAATCTAGGCTACGGGTTAGGAGTTAACACTTTGACTCCAGGGCAGAAAAACCTTCTCATTTTTGGTGGACTGATTCTGGCATTTATTTTCTTTTTAAGTCTTTACGGTTTGCAGTAGTACAACCATTAGTGCAACGGATTGAACCCTTTATTTACTGAGATCAAGAGCGATGTATCGGATTTTGAAAGCCTGGAAACAGTTTGTGATTTTGTTAGCGGTTGTCTTCCTGGCGACTGGCTGTAAAGGGGGATTACCCGGTGTTGTGAGTAATCCGTGGCAGGTAGTACCGCTACCGATCGAAGAAAATATGCTCGACCTCAGCTTCACCGGGGACAAGCAACACGGTTGGATGGTCGGCACAAATTCTTCACTGCTCGAAACCACCAACGGCGGCAAGACCTGGAAGCAGAAAGTTTTAGACTTGGGTGAACAAAAGTATCGTTTCACCTCGGTTAGTTTCTCAGGCGATGATGGCTGGATCGCCGGACAACCCTCGATTCTGCTACACACGAATGACGGTGGTAAGGCTTGGGCGCGTCTTCCTCTCAGCAGTAAACTTCCCGGATCTCCTGAAAAGATTGTTTCGCTGGGGAATAACAATGCGGAAATGACCACAGATGTGGGCGCAATTTATCGTACGACAGATGGCGGAAAGAATTGGAAAGCGCTGGTGGCTGAGGCTTTTGGGGTGATGCGGAGTATCGATCGTACCTCCGATGGCAAGTACCTTGCAGTGTCTTCGACCGGAAACTTCTTCTCCACTTGGGAACCCGGTCAAAACATTTGGCAGCCGTTTAATCGCAATAGTTCACGCAAACTGCAAAACATGGGCTTTACGCCAGACGGTCATTTGTGGATGTTAGCGAGAGGCGGACAAATTCAATTCACGGCTTCAGACAGTCCAGAAGATTGGTTAGAACCTCAAAATCCTGAGTTTTCAACAAGCTGGGGACTGTTAGATCTGGCATATCGCACCCCTGAAGAACTTTGGGTTGTCGGGGGAAGTGGCAATCTTTTAGTGAGCTTTGATGGAGGCAAAACTTGGCAAAAGGATCACGATGTTGAGGACATTCCCGCCAATCTTTACAAGATTGTTTTCTTTGACTCAAAGACGGGTTTCATCATGGGTCAGCGCGGGACTTTATTGAAGTATGAATCAACCGCGCAAACTGCGTAATCGTTGATGTTTCAAAGTAGCGAAATGGGATGAGGGGATCAATTTTCACGAATCGACTTGTGGGGGTATCTCCCGTCCCGTATGATACAGATACGGCTTTTGTTCGTTGACTTTTGGAGAGAGCTAACATGGCAGGTAGTACTGGAGAGCGCCCGTTTGGGGACATTGTTACAAGCGTTCGCTATTGGATTATCCATAGCATCACAATCCCTGCATTGTTCATTGCAGGCTGGTTGTTTGTCAGCACAGGTTTGGCATACGACGTATTCGGCACGCCTCGCCCGAATGAATACTATCCCACTGCTCGCCAAGAACAGTTGCCGATCGTGAGCAACCGTTCCGAAGCGAAGCAGCAAGTGGATAAATTTGCCTCGCAGGTTGGCAAGTAGTTTTTAGTGTCTAACGAGGTTAAAAAACAATGACAAGCAACACTCCGAACGAACCGATTTCATATCCGATTTTTACCGTCCGCTGGCTGGCAGTGCATACCTTGGCAGTTCCGGCAATCTTTTTCATTGGCGCGATCGCGGCAATGCAGTTTATTCAACGCTAGGAGATAGAACTGTGGCAGGAATCAAAGGTTCTCCAAACCCGAATAAGCAGCCCGTTGAACTCAACCGGACTTCGCTGTACTTGGGTCTTTTGCTGATTTTTACGCTGGGAATTTTGTTCTCTAGCTACTTCTTTAACTAAGTTTCGATTTGATGTTTGCGTGTTTAGGAGGATAAGACCGTGCAGACTGGTGGAAGAATTCCCTTGTGGCTTGTGGCAACTGTCGCAGGTTTGGGCGTGATCGGTGTAATGGGACTGTTCTTTTACGGTTCTTACACGAGCGTGGGTTCGTCGCTCTAAGTTGATCGAGCGTTACAAAAGAAAAACCGCCTAACGTGAAAAGTTGGGCGGTTTTTAAATGCTAATGCGTTTGGAACTATAGACTAGATGCCGCTTGGATCTTCACGTTCGATGTACAAGAACAACAAACCGAAGACAACCGTGGGAAGTAACCACGTGACAACGGGAATGAGAATCCAAGGCAGATATGAAGCTGCGTATGAACCTGTCATAAGAAAAGTTTCCTATTCGTTAGATGATTCCACTTGTGAATGTACCTGTGAAGGGTGACACGATTCTGAGGTTCTCAAAATTCTTAACATTATGGCAAATATGGCTAAGTTCGATCGCATTCCTAAAATTATTCTCGATACTGATCCAGGCGGTGATGATATTTTTGCGCTGTTCTGGCTACAAAGTTTGGTAAAGCAAGGACTTGCAGAACTGATTGCCGTGACAACCGCAGGCGGAAATGTGTCAGTCGAGAAGACGTTTTCTAGTGCCAGTCGGATTCTAAGCTTGGGTGGTTTGCCAAATGTGGAAGTGGGTCGGGGAGTTGCGGTTGGACATTCTCGCGATGATGCAGCCCACATTCACGGCAGTGATGGGATGGGAAATTTATCATCGCAGCTTCCGAATCCGATTCACAGCTACGAAGCGACTCGGTATTCTGAGGACATTCTGATTGAGCGACTGAATCAGATGCCGGGAGAAATTACAGTTATCGCGATCGCACCTCTCACAAATCTGGCAGCAGCAGAGAAGAAATCTCCTGGCATTCTCAAAAAAGCAAAGGAAATTATCATCATGGGCGGTGCGTTCACCTGTCCAGGGAATGTGACCCCTCATGCAGAATTTAATCTCTGGTTCGATTCAGAAGCGGCAGAGATTGTTTTAGAGAGTCGGTGTGATTTGGTCATCACCTCGCTCGACATTACACGACAGTTAATTTTCACGCGAGAAATGGCACAGTCGATCGCTCAAACCAATCCCGAAAGCGAACTAGCTCAATTTCTGCTCAAGCTCTGTGAGTTTATGATTGGCACTGCACTAGAGTATCGAGAAACCAACGGGGTTTCAGGTTTTCTTGTGCATGATGCGGCAACTTTGGGATATTTGTTTTATCCAGAAACCTTGTTGTGGAAGCGGGCAAAAGTGCAAATCGAAACACGAGGAGAATGGACACGAGGACAAACCTTGATTGACGATCGTAATCTTGCAAAACAACCTGCAAATACCTGGATTGCGACTGCGATCGATGATGCGAGATTTTTTACGAACTTGACTGAAGACCTGAAGTGGTTAATAAAATTCGAGAAAACCTGATCCGGACTCTAAATAATTAAGTTCAGATCGCCAAACTCATGCCATAGATACTGCATTTGCACCGCGTTTTCGTAAGCATCATGAATCACTGAAGCAGGTAAAAAGGCAGTCAGTAAGTCAAGATGACTTGCTTCCGGTTCGTGCATCCCCGTTAGTAATCCATCAACGGCTTTTAATTGATGGTCTGCTGTGACGTGTAAGCGCGTGTAATCCTCTCCTGCTGTGACTTCTCCCTGATCATCTGCGACTGATTCTAAAGCCCTCACAACCGTTGTGCCTACCGCGATAATTCGTCCGCCCGATCGACGAGTTTGATTGATCTTCGTCGCTGCTGCCTCTGAAATCAGATATTCCTCTTCAGAGGCAGGATGTTGAGCATCCAGGTCGTCATCCAGATAAGAAGATAGTCCAGTGTGCAGAACAATGTGAGCCATGTCGATGCCTTGTCGCTTCAGGTCGAATAGCAATTGCCAGGTAAAGGCGCGTCCTGCTGAAGGCATTTCTGCCGAACCTGGTTCGCGAGCATACACAGTTTGATAAGCATCTAATGCCCACGGTGCAGACACATACTCATAGCGAATCGGTTGTCCAATCCGGTACAGCGATTGGATCAGTTCAGACCCGGATTGAGAAAAACGGAGATTCCAGAGACGCGGAATGCGAGTATCGCGATCGCCAACCGTTGCAGAGAGTTGCTCACTGAATTGGATTTGCATTCCCGATCGCAATCCACACGCAAAGGGTTCGCCGTTCTGACACAGCAACAGTGCTGCCCAAGAATCGTCCGGCAGATGATGAGCGAGACGAACTTGCACACAGGATTCGATCGAAGTTTCACAACTTGCTAATACCGCAGGCAAAGTCCGGCTAGAGTCAGACACCCCCAGCAAAGCTGGTGGCTTGATGAGTGTGACCGCCCCAAGGGCGGATGTCCTTGCTAAGGG